>NZ_FPAZ01000052.1 GCF_900116435.1 Pseudoalteromonas lipolytica
AAATGACATTTAAGCGAGTCAAAGCGCCGAGTCATTCCAATATGGAGGCGTTGGTAAACACCATCAGCCAGCGCATCGCACAATATCTCGAAAAAGCAGGGCTAATTCAACGCGACATTGACAATACCTATCTGGACTTGCCAATTAACGATGAAGACAGCTTGTTACCACTGCAAGCTGCTTCGGTCAGCTACCGGATCGCAGTTGGTGCAGATACTGGTAAAAAAGTGTTTACTTTGCAAACCATGCCAGCAAAAGATCCTGATCACTTAGGACAACTCGCAAAGATAGCTGGATTTAGCCTACATGCAGGGGTCTTCGCAGATGCAGATCAACCAGAAAAACTAGAAAGATTGTGTCGTTACATCGCAAGACCTGCAATAAGCGAAAAACGCTTAAGCCTCACAACGACAGGTAATGTCAGATACGAACTCAAGACACCCTACAGCAATGGTACGACTCACGTATTCTTCTCGCCGATTGACTTCATTAGTAAGCTAGCTGCCTTGGTACCACCGCCTAGACTGAATCTGACGCGGTTTTATGGCGTGTTTGCGCCAAATGCCAATGTACGAGCAGAAGTAACTGCTTCACAACGCGGCAAGAACAGCCCTCGTTTAGCAGAGCATCTGAAAGATTCAGATAAGCCCTACCAGGCGCGCAGCATGTCATGGGCACAGAGGTTAAAACGTGTATTCAACATTGACATTACCATTTGCGAAGCTTGCACAAAGGCGAATGTCAAAATCATCGCATGCATTACAGAGCCTGCCGTCATCCAAAAGATACTCTGGCATTTGGATAAGCAAGATTCACCAATTACCGCTAATTCTTGCAGAGCGCCGCCACTGATTGAGTCAAAACAAATAAGAACTGACGATTACGTTATTCAGAGAGATTTCAACTTTGGCGCTTAAGGGCTCCACCGCCAATATAGCTTGAACACTCATGTGTTGAGGCATCATGTTGCACATATCGAGAGAATTTTTCAGTCCCAATGATCAG
>NZ_FPAZ01000051.1 GCF_900116435.1 Pseudoalteromonas lipolytica
CCTTTGGTATTATCAGGTTTAAATAGGACGGCTATGAACCGTTTTCCGTCAATCTCAATCTTTGCAATTTTTGCTATTGAACTTTTGTCTTTTAATTGCGGTTAATGTTTTTATACAAATTTGTACCTCTCTTGTTTTACGGTCATCGCCCATGCCATTCGCGCCATTTTATTCGCTAATGCAACCACTGCTTTATTAAATGGCAGCCGCTCCCGCAGGTTATTTGCCCATAAGCTTACCTTGTCAGCTTTACTCCCCGATTTGACTAACGCAGCTCTGGCACCATTAATCAGCTGAGTTCGCAAATAAGTATTTCCTCGTTTACTTATTCCCTTTAACTTGGGGTTATCGCCAGTCGTATGCTGTTTGGCAACTAGTCCCAGCCAGGCTGCCATATGACGCCCACTTTTAAAGGTTTTACCATCACCTATTGCACTATACAAAGCTGTTGCGATGATGGGACCTATTCCTGTCATTGTTTCTAATTTCTGGCACTGCTCTATCTGATGGCTTAAAGCTTTTATCTCGCTATCCAAATCCGTGATTAACTTATCTACCTCAATTAATTCATCATACAAACTGGCTATATATCGACGAGACAATGGCGTTAACATGTTACTCGCATCTTCTAAAATATAGGGGATAGACTTTCTCACTTGATTAACGCCTTGCGAGAGGCTAATACCATATTCGGCTAAGAGGCCTCTGGTTTGATTCACTAAGGCCGTTCTACATTTTATTCGCCGCTCTCTTATACGGTGCAACAGTTGAATGTCTTGTTGCTCTACACTTTTTATTGGCACAAATCGCATATTCACTCGTTGTGAAGCTTCAGCTATCGCTTCTGCATCATTGAAATCATTTTTATTTCCTTTTCGGTAAGGGACTACATATTGTGGAGCGATAACTTTCACTTCATGACCATAGTTTTGAATACTTTGTGCCCAGTAGTTTGATGAGCCACACGCTTCCATGACGACAATTGCGGGCTCTAAATTACAAAAATACTCTTTCATGTTAGTGCGTTTGAGCTTTTTCTTTTTGAGCACTTTTCCCGAGTTTGATAACCAAACTAAATGAAAAATGTTCTTGGCGATATCTAATCCAATTGTTATTTTATTCATGTGACTCTCTCTACTTTGTTTACGCTAAAACTTACCCTAAACTACTATGGCGCATTATGACGCCGTTGGGGAGTGGAGAGAGTCCATTCCATTAAT
>NZ_FPAZ01000049.1 GCF_900116435.1 Pseudoalteromonas lipolytica
GTAGGAGATGTATGGACTCCTCCCCTAAATAGGGTAAGTACGGTATAAAGAAATTGCAAAACCACTTTTACCAATAAGGAATCCATACATGTCAAAATTTAACTTAATTTGTATCGACTTGGCAAAAAATGTTTTTCAAGTCGGTCAATTTTTTCATCAAAAACTACAAAGTAATAAAGCGGTAAGCAGAAAAGAGCTACTGTCGATACTCACCACGTCTCCTCGTTGTAAAGTTGTTATGGAATCATGTGGCGGTGCTCATTATTGGGCACGCAAGGCGCGTAGTGTTGGTCATGAAGTCGTGATTCTAGACCCTCGATTTGTCAAAGCATTTAGGATTGGCCAGAAAACAGATGCAAACGATGTTATTGCAATAGCTGCGGCTTCTTTCTCACCCAATGTTCGCCCGTGTAAATCACTGACACAAGCACAGCAAAGCCTACAGTCGATAGAGCGAATGCGTGCGTTAGCTGAAAAGCAGAAACGGCAGTTGGCGAATCAAATCAGAGGCTTGTTACTTGAATTTGGAATTGTAATCAAGCAATCAGAATGCGCGTTTAGGCAGGCTATCCCTGAGATTTTAGAAGATAGCGATAATGGGTTAACCGCTGGTTTAAGGCAGTGTATAGCGCAGTGCTATGAATTATTTAAAGCCCAATCAACATTAAAAGAAACATTAAATGAGTTACTGACAGGCTTAGTAAAACAAGATGAGCAATGTGAACGCTTACTGGCTCTTGAGGGCGTAGGGCCTATCACCGCGGTTGGTTTATTAATTAGCTTAAGTGACACAACCCATTTTACGAGCGGACGTAATGCAGCAGCCAATATTGGCGTCACCCCACGTCAGCACTCAAGTGGTGGAAAAGTGCGAATAGGTCATATAGCCAAATACCGCGGAGAGATGATATTACGAAGTCACTTATTTCTGGGGGCCAGAGCGGTCATCAGTCAGTTAAAGCATCGCGAGCCAAAAACGAAAAAAGAGCAATGGCTCAAAGCATTAGTTGAAAGACGCGGTGTGAAGTGCGCCGCCATTGCGTTAGCAAATAAAACAGTTCGGACGGCGTATGCCATGCTGAAAAAGGGCACGCGTTATGAACCAAGCCTACTAGCAAATTAACATTTAGTCTTCGATAACAGAAATAACTGTATTGACCAAGAACCTGCGTTAAGCGGTTAGACCCACCCTTGATAGCCTGTAAAGTGATTAGTGTGTTAAAACACCGAGTAGGAGAAGAGGCACAAGGGCGCGAA
>NZ_FPAZ01000048.1 GCF_900116435.1 Pseudoalteromonas lipolytica
GCCGGCTGCGCTAAAGTTCTTATGCGTCCACCGTGCTACGCTCTTCGCTGTGGCTTTAATTTCACTCTGCGGTAATGGCTCTTTGAACGTTTTCTTATTGTAGCCCTCAGCCCTGGTTAAACACGCTTCGAGCCAACGCTCGTATTCAGGCCACCCCTGTCTAATCGCTTTGTAAGCCCACGTACTGAGATAATCAAATAAGTTACAGTTACGCCCTAACCCATAATCAGGAAGGCGTTTACGGCCACTATAGGCGCTCAAATCAACATAATCAGCGAGCCAATCTAAATCATACAAGCACGGTTCCCATGTAGAGACTTGCCAATGTGGATTTAAGGGGTTTTTACAAATAAGGCCTGCGTAACCTATATCGGCATCGAGTTTTTCTCTCAGCGCGCTTTCCACGGCTGCTGCGTAGCGAAGTGGCGCACTACGACCATCGGGTGCCGTTCGGATAGACACCTCAAGGCCGTAAATCAAATGTGCATGCCCGTTATCACGGTTTGTTGCAACGATATTGGGTGCGGGCGCACCTGAATCGTACCAATCTAAGGATGCATTCGGTTTGTCTACGTCAAACACCAACCAGTATTTATGCGTTGGGCCATTTGCTTGGATATAACGTGACTTAATCGCGCTCTGGGCACGCGCAATCGCTAAGCCATTCGCGAATTCATCGGTATGGTACGGTTTTTTGGGTAAACGCTGCTCAAAAAGTGAGAGCTGTTGTGCGCTATTATTCAATTCTCACCGCGCTTATGGCGGTTTTGGCTTGTGAAGTATGATCCATGTGTTATTATTCTCTCTGAGATTATATAGTTTCGATTTTTCGGAATTATCTCGAACCCTGATTATTCATACCCTCCCGCCAAGTTGGAAATGAATATCGGGGTTTTGTTTTATTAGGGCTTAGGTTACGCCAAAAGATTTGGCTGAGCAAGGACCCTTTAGAACTACAAAACACCTCAAAAAATGCCTTTCGATAAAAACACCGCCTGAACCATCAAAAAGGGGGCGATAGCCCATACCGGTTTTTATGTTAAATAGGTTTTCTCAGTACAAACTCATCGTTTGTGCCCAACAAAGTGTATCATTTTACCCGGTTCACACTCAGATTCAGTGCAAGTACCAAAAAATGGTTAAACTCGTTTCCCAGCGTCTTTATACGCTTCTGATTTATCTCTTTTGCCTATCGCAACAACAAGGATCGACACTTTTTCATCGTGCACTTGGTATATTAACCGGTACCCAACTTGACGTAATTTAATTTTGTAGCAGTCTGGGAGTTCTCGTAGTCGGTTAGCTTCAACCCTTGGTTGTTCCAGCACTTCAGCTAACTTCTTTTTAAACTGCTCACGCACGGTTGCGCCTAATTTACGCCACTCTTTAAGCGCACGGGGATCAAATTCTAAC
>NZ_FPAZ01000021.1 GCF_900116435.1 Pseudoalteromonas lipolytica
CGAGTCTGTTAGCAATATCCCACACAGTTTCGTTTCGGAATAAACTCATTCCAATTACAGACCACATAATAGCTTCTAGCGGTAACCGCCTTCTGCGAACAGTGGCAACTCCCGCATGTTCAAATGCTTGTTCAAGAATATCTGGGTCAAGAACCTGCTTAAGTTTGTCGAGTGTATGTACATCATCTAAAAAGGAGGACATATCATCGAAGTGTTGAATTAGAGACATAAAAAAATCCGATACTATTTCTAATATCGGATTGTGAAGCTATGAAAAGATCAGTCAAGTGATCATAAAAATATGCTTAACTGATCTGCATTACGCATATGCGGGCTTTTTCATATAATCAAATAAATGATTAGAACTGCAGGCTAACGTTTGCGAAGTATGCATCGTAATCTGAGTCATCCCAGTTGTTTGCATAACCCACTTTTAAGCCCACATTTTTGTTGAAATAATGTTGAGCACCAAAGCTGTAATCATCTTCTTTGTTAAAGGTAACAAATGCCGATGTTGCTTTTGAGAAATAGTAGTTAGAACCTAACTCCCATGAACTACCTGCATTATCAGTATCAGAGATAGTCCCTTCAACCGTTAAGTAATTACCTTGTTTAAGGTCCATGAAGTACTTCGCATTCACTGCGCGATAATCAAAGTCATCATCCGCTGTTAATGTGAAGCCCACGTAATCTGTGCTGTTTAGCTGGTGATTGTACTTAAGATCAAACATCACCGAATTTTCACCGTCTTCAACGTCGATAAATGTCGCTTTTAACAGTAGGTTCGGATTAAAGAAATAACCCGCAGATACGTTAAATACATCTGTGCTCGAACCATAGTCATAATTGTTATAGCCCGCACCAAATACGAAATCTTTTACAAAGTACTCACCGCCAAGACCCGTCACATCACCAAAGTCATCATCAGCATACGAACCATACACGTTGGTTGTTTTGTTGATGTATTCAAATTGATCATACGGACCTAATGTCGTCTTTGGAGCAAAGTAGTAAGTTGAATCAACACTCACAGTGTCGTTGCCATCGGTGTCCATATACCCTAAATGGCTAATTGATTGATAACTATCCGCAGCAGTCGCGGCAGTTGACAGAAGCATACTTGAAATAATAACTGCTAACTTTTTCATAAACAGATTTCCCTATTAACATTGTTTTATTGCTATTAAAAACTAGCCTGTTGGCTAATGTGGGCACATGCTAACGTGAGAAAACTGAACAACAACTTAACTAAGCGCTTGTTTTTACTATACTAATTGTAATAAAGTGTCGGTAAATGTAAAGAAAAAGTTGGCTTAAACGGATGTTCAAAGCCCCCTTTTTCTAGAAAAGAACAAGCAGTTCAGTACCTTATATAGAGAATTGGCTTATAATTTTATAAACTTCATTAATGTTATCTCCGGCTTTAAAGTCTTTAGTGATTGGTGTTGGATCTGACCCAACCCAAATTTTCAACTCCGCATCTAAATCAAAATGACCGGCACTTTCCTTACTAAACTTGGTGATTTTTGAATAAGCAATACTCAAAATTTCCATTTTAGAACCAGTAACACCTTGTTTATCAATAAGGATTAGTCTTTTATTGGTAAAGATAAACATATCGCGTACAACCTTGTAGGCTTTTTGTACGCTTTCTCCTTCAATTAATGTATTGGCAATTAAATGCTCTAAGTCACTGTTATCGACTTCGCTTGCATTCCCCATTAACCCACTTAATAGACCCATGATTAGCTCTCCTTATTAAATATTTGATTTTCAAGTGTATGACCATTAACCAATTGGCGATAGTGCCAACCTTGTTGATAACAAAAATGAAGAAGATTGATATCAAATGGGTCAGCGCCCTTTTCAAACTCTATAACATATTCTTTTGATTGACTCATATAGACATGGTTGACCTCTGGCAAACTTGATAGTTTGGTCTCTACACCGTCGTATAATTGACTCAGTTGCAAAGTGATATAATGTTTGTTGTCCTGACTTGTTGAACGAGCTTGATGCTCGCTTAACACACCTTGGTCTAAATGCAGCACTTGAGAGCATAAACGCTCGAGTTCAGTTAAATCATGCGAGCTCAAAATAAAAGTCGCTTCATTGCTAAGTGTACTGACAAGCTCGCGCACTTCACGCGCATGAATCGGATCAAGGCCAGCGGTTGCTTCATCTAGCATCACGATTTCAGGTGTGCCTATTAATGCTTGCGCAATTGTGACGCGCTTGCGCATGCCATGCGATAAATCATCAGGGCGCTGTTTAGCTACCTCAGCCAAACCAACCAGCTCAAGTACGCGTGCGGTTTCTTTGTTGCGTACCGCATTGCTTAAGCCTTGTAATTGACCATAAAAATTAAGTTGATGGGCAATGCTAAAGCGCGGGTCCAGTTGAGCATCTTGTGGTAATGCAGTGAGCTTACCAAACAAGGCCGCACTGCCCGGTTTATGTCCCATTACCGATAAACTTCCTGCGCTAGGTAAAATGTAACCACAGAGCAAACTAAATAGCGTTGTTTTACCGGCTCCATTTGGCCCAACCAATGCCACTGGTGCCCCTTTACTAATTTCGAAACTGACATTATCGAGCGCGCGTTTGCTGCCATAATTTTTCGATAGACCTTCGCCACGAATTAATACGGTCATAATGAACTCCTTGCAAAAATACGCTCAGCCACAACTAACAAAACAGCTGTCTGCAGCAAAGGTAAACCGACACCTAACATCAGCCCTGCCCTTTGCCCTGCCATAAGGTCAATTTGATAACCTGGAAACAGATAATTTAACACCTCAAAAATAGGCCATTGCCAGCTTAAAAGACCAATTATAATGTTCCCTGCTGCAAAAAATAAAATAGCCAAAACAAAGGATAATCGCGCAGAACGTGCAAACGTATTTAAAAAACTCATTAACGCGATAAATGGCATAACGGTGATCACTAAATGCAGTAATAAAACAACACTGCGGCTAAGCCCAGATACAAATAAGCTCGGCTCTCGGTACGCTAACATCGAAACAGTGGCCATTAAGGTCACAAATAAAAGTACGGTGAGTATTAATAACTGCCCTAAAAAGCGACCTATAATTATTTCGCTACGCGTCGCTCTCAAGGATAAAAAGCGCAGTGTGCCGCGTTGTTTATCTCCCACGGTTTGGTCACTGCATAAAAATAAACAAAAACCAGGAAAACTAAACAAAGCAATAAGCCAATACACCGCAAGCTCTGATTCTGGCCAATCGAGAAGTTTACTAATTCCGATAGCACCAAACATTTGCCTCGCAAAATCGGCAAAATCTGGCGAACTTATTAAGCTAACAGATTGCGCTATGGGGTAGCGTAAAATTAATAACCAACAAATGGCAAATGCGGCAACGGCTAGTAACCCTCTTTTGGTTAAAAAGAGTCTTACAAGCTCAAATTGTGCAATTTGCGCAAGGCGTTTAGGATGTAACTGCGTCACTCATAATCCTTAATGAATTTTAATATTTAATTTACACTAAGGTGAAACAGCTTGAATTACCAGAAAAAAAGAGCCGATAAACGGCTCTTATGTAACAAAGTATATTTTTAAGTTAGAGGTGCTGCTCATAAATGGCGAGTGCTTGATCTAAATCGGCTAGCAAATCAGCCACATCTTCTAGGCCTATATGTAAACGTATCACAGGGCCTTGCGTCCAACCTGTTTCAGAACGCAGTCCTTTCATGGTTAAGTTTGCCGTGACGAGGCTTTCATATCCTCCCCATGAAAAGCCCATTTTAAAATGCTGTAAGCTATCTAGAAATACATCAATGGCTTGCTGATTACCTGCTTTCATTACAAATGAAAACAAGCCATTACTGCCATCAAAGTCACGCTTAAAGAATTCATGCCCTGGGCATGTTTCGAATGCAGGATGGCGTACATGATCAACCAATGGGTGGGTTTCAAGCCATGTTGCAACGTCAATTGCAGCTTGCTCATGTTGTTTTAATCTCACAGCCATCGTACGAAGGCCGCGCAATGCTAAATACGCATCATCTGCTGAGGTACATTGACCCAATAAATATGAGTTTTCTCTTAATGTTGGCCAATATTTTTTGTTTGAAACCGCCACACCCATCATTACATCGGAGTGACCAACAATGTACTTTGTTGCAGCTTGAATACTGATATCAACACCGTGCTCAAGTGGGCGATAATGCAAACCGTTCCCCCACGTATTATCAAGCATGGTCATCACACCACGTTCGTTTGCTTTAGCAACCATCGCTGGCACATCTTGAATTTCCATGGTGATTGAGCCCGGCGATTCTAAAAATAGCACGCGGGTGTTGTCTTTTATAAGCGCACTAATGCCCGCGCCAATGCCTGGCGGGTAGTAAGTGGTTTCTATGCCCAAGCCCGCCAGTATTTTATCGCAAAAGTCGCGTGTCGGCTCATAAGCCGTGTCGACCATTAAAATATGATCACCCGTTTTTACAAACGACAATAAAGCGTTACTAATCGCAGCAGCGCCTGATGGATAAAGCGCACAGCCTTCGCCACCTTCAAGTTCAGCGATGGCTTCTTGTAATGCAAAGTGTGTTGTTGTTCCTCGTCTGCCATAAAAAAGTGTTTTATCACCCCGTTTTTTTGCTGCTTCTTTTAACTCTGCAACTGAGTCGAATACCACCGTTGACGCACGTTGCACTACCGGGTTAACAACGCCTTGCGTATAGGCTTTCTTACGCCCTGCAGAGACGAGTTGGGTATTTCTATTTATCTTTTTCATTTGTTTTCCAATCTGCTTTACAGGTTGCGCCAGTGCTCAACCAAAAATCGTGAAATAGAATCTTGTCGCGTTAGCTTAAGGTGATTGCCTTGTTCATGCCATTGCCCAAATTCATTAAGTTCTGCACGACTAAACCATCTCGCATCGTCTAATTCGTCTTTATCAACTAAGATATCTTCTGACACGGCGGTTGCCATAAAACCAAACATTATAGAGGAAGGAAATGGCCACGGTTGAGAGGCAATGTATTGAATGTCTGTCACCTCAATCCCCGCTTCTTCCATTACTTCGCGTGCAACGGCTTGTTCTAACGTTTCGCCAGGATCAACAAATCCAGCAAGCGTTGAATAAACCCCTTCGGGCCAACTTGCTTGGCGGCCCAGTAAACAGCGCTCAACGCCATCAGCAAAGGTTTTTGTTACAATCATAATAACGGCAGGATCAGTGCGCGGGAATGTTTGATGTTGGCAGGTTTGATTTTCACATAAGCGTGAATGACCCGCTTCAACCATGTTATTTTCATGACCACATCGACCACAAAAACGATGCGTTGCATGCCAAAAGCATAAACCTCTGGCAAGGGCTGCAATAGAGCCTTGTTTAAGTTCAACTTGAGGGCCTAACTTGCGAATATCAACAAATTCAGCACCATCAAGTACGGGAGCTATTACCGATTCTGGAACGTCACTTACATCCAATGCAAAATGAGCAATGTCCTGCTCATCAAGGCCAAGCAAAATGCCTTTTGATAAGTCTAAATGATCCACTCGCGATAAGCGTAAATAACATACTTGCGGCGTATCTTTTACGAATAAACTTTGATTTTTATTAACTAATAACCAGCGGCTTTGCGAATTTATTTGTGCCTTTAGCCACTTAGGATCTTTGCGACGATTTGATGCACGGTCCAATGGCATTTGAGAGTAATTCAGCATGACGTTCCTTTGAAATAATTTACATCTTCTACTCTAACCATTTAAAGAAACTACGTTTTAGTATCCTAAAAAGGTTCGTCTACGAAATTACCATAAGCTGATGATAAACCCAATTTATAACGGGCATAAAAAAAGCCCAAATGGGCTTTTTTATGCTCTCTCACAATTTTACAAGCTCGCTAGGTGTGCCTGTAATTTTTGGTTTTCAGCCTCTATGTGCTGATAAAACGCCAAATCTTCTAATTTACTTGCGGCAGCTTTATCGATAATAATCACTGCATCTTTGTGTAGCTGCAATGCTGATGCTGGGCATTTCGCCATTAATGGGCCTTCAACCATCGCATGTACAGCATCGGCTTTACTTTCACCTGTAGCTAGCAGCACCACTTTTTTAGCGTCGAGAATGGTGCCAATCCCCATCGTAATTGATAAATGAGGCTGGTATTCGCCCTCAGCAAAAAAACGCGCGTTATCATCTATCGTTGCTTTAGTCAGTGTTTTAACACGTGTGCGTGATGCAAGCCCTGACGACGGCTCATTAAAGCCAATGTGACCGTTACGACCAATGCCCAGTAATTGCACATCGATGCCGCCCGCATCGACAATTTTTTGCTCGTAGTCTTTACACGCAGCCAAAGGATTCTCTGCATCCCCTGGCGGCACATGCGTATTGGTTTTATCGATATCAATATGATTAAACAGCTGCTCATTCATAAAGTATCGGTAACTTTGTGGATGCTCACCTGTTAAACCTAAGTATTCATCTAAATTAAATGTTGTCGCTTGGCTAAAGGAAATATCACCCGCTTTATTTTTAGTAATGAGTTCTTGATATAGCGCAACAGGTGTTGAACCTGTTGCGAGACCAAGTACTGACGCTGGCTTTTTTAATAATTGTTTTGCAAAGATGTCAGCACCATAGGCTGCGACTTGTGCGGCATCATCAAGAATCACTATTTGCATATCGATTAGCTCTAATTTTAAGTTGGAAAAAAATGGGATCTAAAACCCAACCACACGTGCAATCTAATTGGGTTTTAGATCAAGCCACTGCCAGGATACGGTACAGTGACTACAACCATTATGACAACGCTGTCATTATCACTTTTAGATTTAAGTTTGTAAAGTAAAAGTGAATAAAAAATAACTGTTTTCGACAAAAATATGGGGCTATTTTGTCATACACTCACGAAAATTTTGCGGCGGTACATCCAATGTAACACCAGCATTTGAACGGCCAGTAATGCAATAACACTCATTAAAGGCTGCCATATTTCTGGTGTTGAGCGGATCACTCCACCAAACACACTTTGGCTTACATAGCCCCAATTCACCAAACTTGATGCCAAATAAATAATAATTGAATTAGCACCAATGATCACAAATGGATACGCTGCTCGCTGGCCTGGCAGAATATCCACCAGCGCGTAAAACACAGCAAGTAACATCGCACTCCAGCCAACAGTGACCAATACAAACGAACTCGTCCATAATTCTTTATTTACCGGAAAATGTAAGTCCCATAACCAGCCTAAACACACACAGATAACCCCTGAGGCAAACAGTATCACCGACATTTTCCATTCACCCATTTGCTGAGCTCGGGCAATAAGTTGGCCTGCAAACACACCGATTAAAGCATTAACAATCGCTGGAACATTCGACAGCACGCCTTCTGGGTCAACGACACGGTTTTGATAGCTAATGCCTGGTAATAAATGTGCATCAAACCATGCATTCCAACTCCCCGCTGCAGATAAGTCCCCTGCACTGCCACCGGGTACTGGCACAAAGCACAAAAGGACCCAATAACCGACTAAAATAGACAATGCCGTGATAACTTGAGTACGCAGACTCGTGTGCCACACTAGCATGGCACAAAAAAACCACGCGATCGCAATGCGACCAAGTACACTGGCATAACGGATTTCATCAAGCGCCACAGGCATGCCTGTGCCCCAACCATGATTATACAAAATCCCTAATAGGCACAATAATAACAAACGCTTAGCTGCCTTACGGTAATACACTTTACGCTCATCCCAACTTAAGTGGTCAATGCGCTTCGGTGCAAGCCCCATAGCAACGCCTGATAAGAAAATAAATAACGGGAAAATTAAGTCATAAAAAGTAAAGCCATGCCAGGCACTGTGCACAGTATGTGCTTCAAATACTTTCCAGCCAGTCCAGCCTGTTAACACAAATAGCGCTGCGAATATCGACTGACCACCTAATATCCAAAACATGTCCATGCCACGAAGCGCATCTAATGAGGCTAAACGTTTTTTTGTAGGGTGTGTTGTTGTCATGTTATTACCTCGAATACAAAAAGCCCCGCGATACAACGGCGGGGGTTTTTACCAGGGAAGTTAATTACAGCGCTTTACCAGCAATAAAAGTAGCTGTCACACATTGATGCTCATCAAGTACGACAAAATCGGCATCATAGCCTTCTAGTAAGCGGCCTTTTTTCTTTAAACCGAGGTACTGTGCAGGATACAGTGACGCCATGCGTAATGTTTCCGCTAAACTAACATCTAAGGTATTCACGGTGTTTCGCACCGCGCTTGCCATGTCTAATACACTGCCCGCCAACTCGCCCGTCGTTGAATTTAAACGATCACCTGTTCGAATTACTTTTCGACCATCAAAAAAATCAAATTCCATATCATTTGTACCCACAGGTGGCATCGCGTCTGTGACTAACATGATTTTCCCACGTTGCTTGGTACGAATTGCCAACTTGGCTGATGATGGGTGTACATGGTGACCATCAACAATCAATCCGCACCAGCTGTTATCATCCCAAAGCGCGGCACCAACAACACCAGGCTCTCGAGAAGTGAACGCTGACATAGCATTAAATAAGTGTGTAAACCCATCGGCTCCCGCTGCAAGTGCTGCATTCGTTGTCGCAAAATCAGCATTCGTGTGACCAATAGATACTTTTACACCACATTCGATTAAACGAGCAATGTCGTCGGTACTGACACTTTCAGGTGCCAAGGTCACCATTTTTATACCCAAGTCTTGACGTGCATAAATCGCAAATTCTTGTTCTGTTATTGGTCGAATGAATTGCTCACTGTGCGTGCCTTTTTTAGGGAATGATAAATGTGGGCCTTCAAAGTGTATTCCTAGTACCCCAGGTACCCCCTCAGCAAGTGCTTTGGCTGTTGCATCAGCCGCCATCGCCATTACTTCAACTTTATCGGTGATCAAGGTGGGCATCAGTGCCGTAGTGCCAAACTGACCATGTGCTTTCGCTATTCGGTCTAAGCATTCTGTTGTTTGCTCAGCATTAAAGAAGGCACCGCCTCCTCCATTCACTTGTACATCAATGAAACCCGGAGCGACTAAGCCATCTAATTCAATCGCATTATCAACAGCATCAACAAATGTCATCACCCCATTTGCAACACTAAAAAAAACATTTTCTAAAAACTCGTCACCGGTAAACAATGACGTAGCATGATAAGTAGCCATTACAGAGCAACCTCTTGATTTTGTTCGAGCACTGATTGTTGTGCGAAATACACAGCGCCCATTTCTGGTGGCTGAATAGGCGCTTCTACGCGTTTTGCTATCTCAGTATCAAGCCATTTATTAAGGGGCTCTGCTAGGCCACCAATCATCGATAACCGAGGAGGCTTATTTTCAAGTAAACGGTGCGCTAATTTACTCACATAATCAGCACCATCTTGAACGATAGCAGTGGCAACCGCATCGCCATTATTAGCAGCGTCAAACACATAGCGCGCTAGTTTTGCATAACTACTTGAAGGCTGTCCCGACATTTGCTCAACAATACCCATCGCATTTTCAGCAGAAAAATGTTCAGTAATCACTCTTGTTAAGCTCGTTGAAGGCCCTAAGCCATCTAAATTAAGTAATGCGGCTTTAATTGCTTCTAAGCCCATCCATGCGCCACTTCCTTTGTCACCTAACGCAAAACCGTGGCCACCAAAGTTAGTCGTGCGACCATTTACGCATGAAAAACCACATGAGCCCGTGCCTGTAATAATAACAGCGCCATCACTGCCCTCATGTGCCCCTATACACGCGGTGTGTAAGTCGGTCGTTAAGAACATTTGTTTGAATGGATGATCCCATTCCATAATTTTATCGTAAAGGCTCGGAAGATTTACACCCGCTAATCCTAAGCCAGCATAAAGTTGATGAACCGTTTCAAGGGGTAATCCCGCGTCTCGAAGCGCAAGCTGTGTGGAAACCATGATTGATTCAAGTGTGCGTTCCAAACCATGTAATGGATTCGCTGGACCACCCAGGCCGGTTCCTAATACACCCTGTTTAACAGAGTAGATAGTTGCTCGACATTTCGTTCCGCCACCATCAATACCAATAAACAACTGGTCCTCACTCACACTCTTCGCCATCATTTAACGACCCCTAACCTTCGTTTAGTTTTTGTCTCAATCGCACTTTTTTTCTTATCTGAATGCGAAATCATCTCGACCCATGTTGATTTAATGTTACACAACAAATGACAGCGTTGTCATTATATTTTTTATAAAAATTAGCATTAGTTTCATATTTATTCATAATCCACTGAATTAAATAGCTTTATTTAAAGGTAAGAAATTTTAATTCTCCACCAAGGATGGCTGATAACGCTTTCATTCACACCTTTTTTGGCATAAATCTGGTTTTGACAAACCACGTTTCCTTTATTTGTAATCAGTGTAACTCATGTTAGCTTAGCTGAAATAATACTTTATTTAAATATTTTATTTATTATGGAATAATTTTTCTTCACTTACCGAGCAACAAAGAATCATCAATACAATGAAACTCAGCAGCAGCGTGTTTAAGCACATCGGCAGTAAGGTATTCAGCGCCATACACATCGCAAGGAATGTGGTAGTTGTGTGCTAGGTGGCCAAGCAATAAGGCAAAGTCACCATCGCCGGAGAGCAAAATCATTTTATCGAGTTGTTTTGCATGCTCAAGCATATCAATGGTGATACCAACATCCCAATCCCCTTTTGCGCTCCCGTCGCGGCGTTGAATAAAAGGTTTAAGTTTTACCTCAAAGCCAATCGCACGGAGAATATTTTGAAACTGAGACTGTTTCTCATCACCGCGATAAATTGCATACGCAATCGCGCAATCAATCTGATACCGTTCGCTCATTTTCGCCCAGAAGGCATTGTAATCAAAATTCTTTTTATAGCTCTCTCTGCAGGTATAATAAATATTCTGCACATCAACAAAAATGCCGACTTTTGGCTTATCAACTGCTTGCATACTGATTCTATTCTTAGTGGTTTGATCACACTGTAGCATATCTTGGTTGAAATTTACGAAAGAGTAACCTAAATTGGTTACATAAAACAAAGTAACCGAATTTGGTTACTTATCGCGATGTAACCGAATTAAGTTACTTTAAAAAGGAAATCCATAATGATAGCGGTGATCAGTGGTGATTTAATTAAGTCACAAAAAATCCCCCAGCAAGAATACGACGCGATGCTGTATCAGCTTGATCAGAGTCTACGCTTTATTGCTAATCGGTTCGACGCTGACTATACCATTTACCGCGGCGATGCTATGCAACTGCATCTAGCGACGCCTGATACAGTATGTTGTGCGGCGATACTTTTATATTTGCAAATGAAAGCCGCTAATTATGAGCTCAGACAAAGCCTGGCCATTGGAAAGGTTGATAATCCACGGGCTGATATAAAAACAGCCACAGGCAGTGCCTATACTCTATCTGGCCGGGGGTTAGATAATATGGGCCATCAACGACTCATTTTACAAATAGACAATCAGCCCCTTGACGAGGGTTTTTTACTCAATATTGAACTAATTGAAGTATTACTTGAAAAAATGAGTCAAAAACAAGCAAATGCGTTATTTTATTATTTAACAGCAGAACACAACAATCATGCCGAACTTGCTAAAGAACTCGCAACAAGCCGAGCCAATGTCACAAAACTTTTAAATTTAGCTCACTACCAATTAATTGAACGTTTTATGCAGTACAGCCAAACCACACTCAAAGGAATGACAACATGAGTTTTTCATTACTTATCGTAAGCTTAATTTTAGCGCATTTAATTGCCGACTTTTACTGGCAACCCATGAGCTGGGTGCATGACAGAAATACACGCCACTTTCGTGCCAGTAAACTTTACTTACACGTGCTCACCCACGGTGTTAGCTCATTTTTGGTGCTATTACTTTGGGAGTTTAATTATGGTTGGCAAGCGCTTTCAAGCGTCGTTATCGCCACGGCAGTAATTATGGTTACACACTATGTAATCGACCTTGCTAAATCTTACTCAAGTAAAGGCGTGGTTCCTTTTATTGTCGACCAACTTGCACATTTAGTTATCTTGTTGTTACTGGCTATATGGTTAAGCGACAACGATGAGTTTTTTACACATAGCTGGGAATGGTTGATGCAACCGGCAACATTATGGGTGCTGTGTGGCTATTTATTGGTTTTAAATCCAACAGCGGTGTTTATTCGCATGATGTTAGAGCGCATCACATCTGGCTTTAGCGCCACTGGCAGTTTACCAGCCGCAGGACAAAGTATCGGCATGCTTGAGCGCGTATTAATGCTAACATTTATCTTACTGGACCAATTTGCAGGCGTTGGCTTTTTACTTGCAGCAAAATCCGTATTCCGCTTTGGTGATTTAAGTGCCAGTAAAGATAAAAAACTGACTGAATACGTTATGCTCGGTACCTTACTCAGTGTCAGCATGACTTTATTCATTGGCTTAGCGGTTAATTACCTCAAAGCAGTGTGACTTTGCAGACCCATAAAAAAACGCGCCAAAATAGGCGCGCTTTTTATTAATCAACCGATAAATTAGCTGTTATTTGAGCCACCGTTTTTAGGGCGACGTTTGCGTTGAGCATTCCCCCCTACAGACTGACGCTTAGCCCATGGGCTTTGTGTTTGCTCGTCACTTCCTTTAGTGGCATTAGATTTTTTTCCCGAACCACCACGGCGTGGACCTATGCCACTGCCATTGCTATTTGGTTTTTTACTATCCGACTTCGGCTTAGAAAACGGCTGTTTGGCTTTTTTCGGCTTTTTAGGTTTAATTGGGCGTGCATCAAGCTCTCTTTCAGGCACGGGATTGCTTGGTTCAAACCCCGCTTCAGTCGCGCGCGGGATCAATTCACCAATAAAACGTTCAATACCGTATAGATCAATGGCATCCTCGGCTGTCACAAACGAAATAGCATGCCCAGAAGCACCTGCACGACCAGTTCGACCAATACGGTGTACATAATCTTCGTACACATTCGGCAAGTCGTAATTGATAACGTGTGGCAGCTCAACAATATCAAGCCCTCGGGCTACGATATCTGTGGCAACTAATACGCGTACTTCGCCATTTTTAAAACCTTCAAGCGCTTTAACACGCGCACCTTGCGATTTATTACCATGAATAGCCGCGCCCACAATGTCATCACGCTCTAACTGTTTAACCAAACGGTTAGCACCATGTTTGGTACGGCTAAAAACTAATACCTGTTGCCAATTGTTGGTACGAATCAAATGGCTCAGTAGGGCTGTTTTTCTTGACTTATCAACCGCGTAAACCGATTGTGACACAGATTTTGCGGTGGTGTTTTTAGCTGCTACAGAAATCTCGACTGGGTCGTTAATAAGTCCCTTTGCTAAGGCACGTATTTCATCAGAGAACGTCGCTGAAAACATCAAATTTTGACGCTGCGTAGGTAACTTCGCAATGATACGTTTAATATCGTGAATAAAGCCCATATCAAGCATACGGTCGGCTTCATCAAGCACTAACACTTCTAAGGTATCAAACTGGAGCGCATTCTGATTATGTAAATCCAGTAAGCGTCCCGGTGTTGCAACTAAAATATCAACACCTTTACGAAGGCGCATCATTTGCGGGTTAATTTTAACGCCACCATACACCACAAACGAACTAATATTAGAATGCTTAGCATATTCTTCTACGTTTTCGCTCACTTGTAATGCAAGCTCACGTGTAGGTGCAAGCACAAGCGCGCGCACGCGATTTCCACTTGCCTTTTTGCCTTTGGCTAAACGCTCGATTAACGGTAAAGTAAAACCTGCTGTTTTGCCTGTACCGGTTTGCGCCGCGGCCATCACGTCTCTACCCGCTATAATCGCAGGGATCGCTTGTGTTTGAATAGGCGTAGGTGTTTCATAGCCTTTTTCTAAAACTGCATTAACTAAAGACTGTGATAATCCTAAGCCATCAAAACTCATAGTGTCTCTCAAATTCAAAAAGTCAGCTGAATTGCCGAAGTGCGCGCATTATACCTATGATAGCCAATAATGCATGGAATTATTTTATAACGGCGATTTATTGGTATGTGTAGTAAAGACGAAAAAAGCGGCCTGAGCCGCTTCTTTCTAGTCGTTTGCTTTTACTTAACGCCTAGCTCACGTAAACGTTCTTGTAAATAACTATCGGCAGTATAGCGCTCAGACAAAATAACATCTGGACGCGGGTGAAGGAATAACGGTAACGAAATGCGTGATTTCGTTGACGCTTTACCCGTTGGGTTGATCACACGGTGAATAGTCGATGGGAAGTAACCGCCCGACGCTTCTTGTAACATGTCACCAATATTGATGATCAGGTTACCAAAATCACACGGAACATCTAACCAACCGCCATCTGTTGTTTGTACTTGCAAACCTGGTTCGTTGGCTGCTGGTAAAACAGTTAATAAGTTAATATCGCCATGTGCAGCGGCGCGAATCGCACCCGGCTCTTCATCACCCGTCATGGGGGGGTAATGTAAAATACGTAGAAGTGTTTGCTCAGAGTCTGCAATCATATCTTTAAGATCGATAGAAAACTTAGCACGCACGTCTTCTGGTGCTTCAGCTTGAACCCAGCTTAAAAGTGTGGCTGCAAACTCATTGGCTAAGCGATAGTACTCACGAATTTCTTCTTCTAATTGTGCGGGCACTCGGCCTTTAGGATAAACGTGGTAGTACTCTTTAATATCTTTTACGGTAAAGCCTTTTGCAACTTCAGACACAGACGGCGGGAAATAACCATCTTGTGTTTCTTTTGAGAATAAAAACGCATGCTTTTGCTCAGAATTAAAGAATTCTTGCCAATTTTTATAGATTGATTCAACTAATGACTGAGGAATTGGGTGATTTTTTAATACACCGAAACCTGTGTTTCTTAGTGACTCAACAAATTGAGCGGCCGCATCGCTCGCTTTATAATCAACGGTAGGTAAATGTTGCATTGTCTTTTCCAGTGAATAAGGTTCTAGAAGTCTGTGCTAAGCATAGCATTTCTTCATTATAGCGCTTCGCGAGGATAGAGAAACGCAGTTAAAAATATAAGGACTTATGTCCTCCCCTACAGGCTGAGTTCCTGAAATTTGACACAGATCAACTAAACTTTATCGACTATAATACACACGCTAGAACGCACTTTAATGTGCTTATTTAGATACGTTTCAACGTAAAAGGATTGTTTATGTTCGCCAGGCTTCACCTTGTACTTTTCAGCTTACTAATGCTACTCGGTCAATATACCTTTGCAGTAGAACAGACAAGCTATAAGGTTGAAAATATTAAAGACAATATATACCGCTTTAGTGCCGGCCATTACCACAGCGCCTTTATGATCGTTGATAAGGTTGCATTAGTGACTGACCCACTCAATAGTGATGCCGCAAAATATTTAAAAAGTTATATAAAGAAAACGTTTAACGCCGACATTAAATACATGGTGTACAGCCATAGCCATGTTGACCATGCCATGGGCGGTAATGAACTCATTGATAAAAACACCACCGTCGTTTCTCATAAGTTTGCCGCTGACGACCTAAGATTGAATAAAGTGCCGACAGCCCTGCCTGATCTGACATTTAGCGATACATTAACGTTGAACCTAGGTGAGAGTTACGTTGTGCTCAATTACTACGGGCCAAATAATGGCCGAGGTAATGTCAGTATGCGTTTTATGCCAGCTAATGTACTTTACGTTGTTGATTGGATTGTACTTGGCCGCATGCCTTATAAAACCTCATAGGGTACGATATTAACGGAATGCTCTCTTCCACAAAGGCCATTCTTAATGAGCCACCTTTTGCTGTGTTTATAGGTGGGCACGCTGATACTGGCAACCGCGATGATGTGGTGTCGTACTTACACTATATTGAAGACTTACATGCAGCCGTTCGCGATGGCATGTTAGCAGGCAAAAAACTCTCAACCTTACAAAAAGAAATTACTTTAGAGAAATACAGCCATTTAAAAATGTATCAACAATGGCTGCCACTAAATATAGAAGGTGTGTATAACAACCTCGTTGAGATGGGCTATTTTAATTTCCGCAGCGATATTGATGCCCAGTTTTAACTGAATATCAAAAATAATTAATAGCGTGATAGAAACGCATCGAGCTCTTTGCGCATACGCTCGACCAGTACTTTTGGACCACCATCATACATATCATTATGGCGAGAACCTGCCATTGTTACTTGTGTAACAGGGTATAAAGCCAACTCTTGCTGTGTGAGCAATACGTTGTCATCTGCAGGGTAGTCACTGCCGCGTAGCGTAAGCACAGCAATGTTTTTATTACGTGGTATCAGCATACGACGATGATCAAGGGTGATCACTTTACTCACTTTCGCTGGGTAAATAGCGGCATACAAGGCTGCAATATCGCCGCCATTTGAATGCCCAAACAAGGTTAACTGGTTAAAATCATACGCAGGATAACGCCCTTTAAGTTCATTCACTAAAAACACCAGCGTTTCTACACCGCGATGCCAATTTTCCATCCGCGTCGTCATGTAAGGCGGCTCAGGATTTAAACTTGGGTCACCGTTTAATTCATGCGCAACTTCAACCGTTAAATAGCCATGCTGATGAAAAACCTGCTGCGCAAATTGATAATCAGTATGCGCCATACCGTAACCTGCGCCAATAAAAACAACGGGGCACTTTTTCTGCGCGGTGCATTTACTATCGATAGGCGTTATCGTCACTGGAATATGGCGCGATCGTTGGGTATCAAACAAAACCTCAGTTTCAGTAGCAATGGCTCGCTGTCCAAAAAGCGTAAACGCTAATAACAAAGTTATTTTTCTTAGAGTCAACACTTTCTACTGCTCTAATTTATATTCTAAACTGCGTTTAACCATCGGCCACTCGCCATCAATAATTGAAAACACCACCGTGTCACGCACATGCCCATCGGCCATTACTTGGTGGTTTCGAAGTACACCGTCTTGTTTAGCCCCTAAACGTGCAATAGCATTGCGTGATGCCATATTATGCCAATGAGTACGAAACTCTACAGCAATCACATGCAGCGTTTCAAAAGCATAATTAAGCAGTAACTTTTTGCATTCGGTATTGACGGCTGTGCGCTGAAAGCGCTTGGCATACCAGGTATAACCAATTTCTAAACGGCGGTTTTTAGTATCAATATTACAAAAACGGCTTGAACCGATAACCTCGCCACTTTGCTGGTCTATAACTGCAAATGGTAATGCTCGGCCCTGAGCTTGTTGCTCAAATGCCATGGTTAAATAATCATCAACTCGCTCTTCATTGGGCACAGAGGTAAACCATAATTTCCACAACTCACCATCTGCGGCTGCATTTACAAGTGCATCACGATGCGCTGGTGTTAATGGCACTAATTTAATAAATTTTCCTTCCAAGGAGGTGGGACTTAAATTCATGGCTTTCCTTAATCCTATTAGTAATGGTACTTAATCCACCAGCTCTATATCGAGCCCGGCGAGTAAGTCCAAAGCTGCATAACGCTCGAATTTAGCTTTACTTATATTATTAGCGGTTATATCAATAGCAAAATGGCTGGCGCCAATAAAATTAGCTTTACTGAGATTCGTTTGTTGAAACACGCTGTCACGAAAATCAGTATCAGTAAAATCAGCAGATGATAAATCCGCATGCCTAAAATCAACATCTTTGGCAAAACAGCTGCGCATTTTTAAGGCCTTTAAACTGAGTTCAAAAAAGCTGCTATGGCTAAGTTCACAGCCAATAAAACTCACAGGGGCACGGGTGGCAAGCAGCGGCCAATCAACATCTGTAAAGCGTACACTGGTTAATTTACACGCTTTAAAGCTCACCTCTTCAAGTGAGGTATACTTGAGCCCAAGCGCCGCTAAATTACAGTTTTTAAACTCGCATTCTATAAACCGACAGTTTTCAAACTGGCTGTGGCTAAAGTCGCAATCGATAAATTCGCATTGCTCAAATTCGCAATGCGAAAATGTTTGCCCTGCTAGGTTTACTTCAAAGGTGTGTTCAAAGGTGTGTTCAAAATAAAGCGAATGGCTTGTGATCACGCGCTCGTCTCAATATCTTTTTTAAGCGCCAGTACAGCAATAAATACCAGACCAAATAAAGGCATTAAACCTAACAAACCACCGATAATAGCGACAATGATAGGGGTTGTCGTTTTACGTTTACCGAGGTAATAACTCATTACAGCAAAAAACGGAACTAAAATAAGCATTAAGTAATTAATAAAGCTGGCGTTTATATTCATACCCACTCCTTGAAATACACCATATAAAAATTAATTTAAACACAAAAAAGCCCTAAGGGGTACACCTTAGGGCTTTCATTAAAGCTTATAATTCAGTTTATTAAGAATTACTCAGCGTCTTTTGCAACCACATTAATCGCAAGCTCTGTTAACGAATCCGCATTGGCTTTGCTTGGTGCATCTGTTAATAAACATGATGCTTGCGTTGTTTTAGGGAATGCAATTACGTCACGAATGTTATCAGTACCGCATAACAGCATAACTAAGCGGTCAAGACCAAACGCAAGACCTGCATGCGGTGGTGTACCGTATTTTAGGGCGTCAAGTAAGAAACCGAACTTGTCTTGTTGCTCTTGCGCATCAATACCTAAAATTCTAAACGCTGTTTCTTGCATGTCGGCGTTGTGAATACGTACTGAGCCACCACCTACTTCATAGCCATTCAATACCATGTCGTATGCATCAGAGATTGCTGCGGCAGGGTTTGCCTCAAGCTCTGCTGGCGAAATTTCTTTTGGAGCCGTGAATGGGTGGTGAACCGCATGTAATGTACCTTCGTCGTCTTCTTCGAACATTGGGAAGTCAACAACCCATAGCGGTTTCCAGCTATCAAGGTTTGTAATACCTAAATCAACACCAATCTTAAGACGTAGCGCACCCATTGCTTCGTTAACCACGTTGCGTTTGTCTGCACCAAATAGAATGATATCGCCCGATTGCGCATTAGTACGCTCAAGTAATTGGTTAATCACGTCTTCATTTAAGAATTTAGCGATTGGTGATTGTACACCTTCAACGCCCGCAGCACGGTCGTTAACCTTCATCCATGCAAGGCCTTTCGCCCCATAAATACCGATGAATTTCGTGTAGTCGTCAATCTGCTTGCGAGAAAGCTCTGCACCGCCTGGTACAGTTAACACGGCAACACGGCCTTTTTCGTCGTTTGCAGGGCCTGAGAAAACTTTAAATTCAACGTCTTTGACTAAGTCAGCAACATCAACAAGTTGCATTGGGTTACGTAAATCTGGCTTATCTGAACCGTATAAACGCATTGCTTCGCTGTAAGGCATGACAGGGAAGTCACCTAAATCAACGTCAAGCAGTGATTGCCACATTTCACGGATCATTTTTTCTGTCATCGCACGAACTTCATTAGAGCTCATGAATGACGTTTCTAAATCGATTTGTGTGAATTCTGGCTGACGGTCAGCACGTAAATCTTCGTCACGGAAACATTTAACAATTTGATAGTAACGGTCAAAACCCGACATCATTAGTAATTGTTTAAATAACTGTGGCGACTGAGGCAATGCATAAAAGCTGCCTTTGTGCACACGGCTTGGTACTAAGTAGTCACGCGCACCTTCTGGTGTTGCTTTTGTAAGTACGGGTGTTTCGATATCTAAGAAACCATTGTCATCTAAGAAACGACGCACAAAGCTGCTCGCTTTTGCACGTAGTTTAATACGGTCACTCATTTCAAGACGACGTAAATCTAGGTAACGGTATTTTAAACGGCGCTCTTCAGAGTTTTGCTGATTAAAATCAAGAGGTAATGGCTCTGAACGGTTGATGATAGTTAAGCTTGTGCCTAAAATTTCAACTTCACCTGTTGCCATGTCTTTATTTACTTGGCTTTCAGGGCGTGCGCGAACAACACCTTTTAACTGCACACAAAACTCTTGGCGTAGTTTATTCGCAGTGTCCATTAATCCTTCTACTTCAGGATCAAAAACCACTTGAACGAGCCCTTCTCTGTCACGCAAATCGACGAAAATAAGTCCACCAAGGTCACGGCGTTTATTGATCCAACCACATAGTTCAACTTCTTGATCTACGTGAGATTTATTTAGCTGTCCGCAATATATAGAGCGCATAGTATTCCTGTCAGTTAAAGACTTATAGCCGCCTGCTCTTAAGAGTTCGCTATTTTGAGAGCAAAAGCCACTATACAAAGTAATCATTTAAGGCTGAGCATTATACCCAAACCATCTCAAAATGCGAGTGCCAGCAGTGCGCCAAGAAGCCTAAATATGCGCACTGACTTCTGAGCATTCATTTCTTTTGTTACACTACGCGCAGTTTAAATTTATTGGTTGATTTAATGCTGTACTTAGGTTGTCCACAGTGGTCTAGCACCGCATGGAAAGGAAGTTTACTTTCTAGTCACTGTAAAAGTGCCGACATGCTCAACGAGTATGCGCACACCTTCAACTCGGTTGAGGGCAATACCAGCTTTTATGCTGACCCAAGTCACGAATCACTATTACGCTGGTGCGATGCTGTACCCGAAGACTTTAAATTTACTTTTAAGTTTCACCGGCGTTTTAGTCACGAATTACAGCTCACCAATATAAACAATGAGCTAAATGCATGGCTGACCCTGTTTGAACCTATTTTTGCCAAAACTGGGCAAATTATGTTGCAGTTACCAAGTGCCTTTGGCCCTAATGCTCTGCCCCTGCTGACTAATTTTATTACCCAGTTACCCAAACACCTCAATTATGGTGTTGAAGTACGCCACCCCGCGTTTTTTCAAAAAGGTGATGCTGAAATTCGCCTTAATCAGCTACTAATTGAAAACAACATTAATCGCATAAGTATGGATACACGGGCTTTATTTGCAGTGCCCGCAGAAACAGATGCATTGATTGATGCGCAACAGAAAAAGCCTTATTTACCTGTCCATGCTATAGCAACGGGCAGTAATCCGATGCTGCGCTTTGTGATTGCAAGCCTTAACCATGAATACAAATCGTATTACCAACCTTGGCTTAAAAAAATAAAACAATGGCTTGAAGAAGGTAAATCACCATATGTGTTTTTTCATACCGCCGATAACCGCGAATCGCCACTATTGGCGAGGCAATTTTGCCAAGATTTAGGTTATAATCACCCGGTGCTCGCGCCTTTTGCAGGTGAGCGAGAAGCCAGCCAAAGCAGTTTATTTTAATTTCAGAGTGCATATGAAAGACTACAGCCGTTATTTTCAAGGTTACCCGCCCCATATCGTTGACCAAGTATTACAGCTTTTTAGTAATGACAAAGCCGCACAGTATTTAAAAGGTAAATACCCTGACGCGCATAACATCACCAATGATAAAGCCTTATACAATTATGCAACCGAGCTTAAAAAACGTTACCTTAAAAACGCCCTGCCTTTTGGTCGTGCCGCGTTTAAAAAACAAGGCGATATGGTCACCAATGCGTTAGGTACGCATACTTTTCGTATGCAAGGCAAAACGCGTAAGCACGACCTAGCCATTAACAGCGACTTACTATGCGCACCAGAGCCGTTATTAAAAGCATTGGTTGTTCACGAACTTGCACATTTTAAAGAAAAGGACCACAACAAAGCGTTTTATCAACTCTGTTGCCACATGGAGCCGCAATACCATCAACTCGAGCTTGATTTAAGAATATTCAGTGTGTTGGTAGGTGAAGGGAAAAACCCTTATTAATGCTATAAGTAAAAATAATATGAGATCTAGTACCAAAAATAGACTGTTTACTTAAGCTTTTTTATAACATCATCACTAAAGAGCATTAAAATCAATGCACCTTCGCAAAGAGTAAGTAAATAACCAATAGATGCATCAAAATACATTGTGACATACAGCCCAAGAATGTAAGGGCTAACAAGAAAGTTAAAGGCAGTCAGTGAACAAAATAACCACTTTGCTAATTTTTTGTATAAATAAAGACCAAGTAGACTTAATACATATACCATTGAGTAAATATATGGAAACGAGCTTTGAGGATCGATAATTCCACCTGTTCCTGCAGCAGATAATAAGTAAGAAATGTCTTCAGAGTAAATATATTGCCAAATATACGGTAAGAAAAAACGTCGAGTATAAAACTGCTGTAACCAGCACAGTAAACTGAAAATATCTAGTCATGCTTTTCTTACCAAAAATTTTAAACTTAATATTTACAATAATTAAGTTATTGGTTCATAGCAATATGTTCCTCATAAACGTTCAAGCAAAATTGCCCCCTCTCATTTCGGCTCAAAACTGAAAGCTGACAGCTAAACTTCAGTTACCTCAAACCTTCTCTGACCTATCAGCTGCCCTGATTCGGTAACCACTTTAACGACCCATTTTCCTGCGGGATTAGCAGGGAAATTCGTTTTGTGGCTCCATGCTCTATAGCCTTCTTTACGACCGCCGGAAATATCCAGGGCTATGCGTTCAACTTCTTTACGATTATGCACCCAAACATGGAAGACTTTTTCGTTTAAACCTCTCGGGGCTTTAACTGCGCTAAAGCTGTATAGACCTTTTTGATGTAAATCATACTCGGTTAACTTTTGGATAGGCTCTATTGGTTTACGGGCTTGTTCATCAAGCTGATACGACACGCTCATATCGGTTAAACGCAGTGCCGCAGGCGGCACAAAGCTTCGTAATTGCCAAAGCCCGGCACTTAAAGCGCAAAGCAATAGCACCAACAGCGGGAAACGCCACCATTTTGCATTCGGCATCAAGTTTCCTAAACTCGGGATAGTTAAAATAACCGCTGTCACCAGCGCAATTTCAAAACTCTGACTGGTCGTTAATTTTAATAGAATAGGTAAGGTAACCGACAACACGACAAACAAAGAAAAACTATGAAACACACTGAACCAGACACTGTGCCTTGCGAGCTTTTTGTAATAGAGGGGATCAACAACAGAAACGAACGCACAAAGAATGATTAAGGCGGTAAACGCAGCCTGACCATGATCCCAGGTTGTCACCGCTAAGAAAAATGGTAAGGCAAAGAACAGGCTTTCTTGCTGCACAACTTGCAGCGCAAAGCGCACCACGTTGGGCGACACCGCCACACCAAAACGCTCCTCTACTTTATCTCTTAGCCAGTTATCTATTAACAACCACAACCAAGTGACTAATAACAAAATAGAGATAAGTTGCGAAAACGATTCTTTTCGCTCAACAAATACATAGCTTGCCACACCACTGCAAAACGCTAACACCGCCATTAACCCTGGGCGCTTTTGCATCATGAAAACAAATTTAGTTATAACGTTTTTTAAGTAATTCATGCAGTCATCAAATCCTTTTTAGGCTTTATGAGTAAAGCATAAATTGGATGAATGTAGGCTTTAAAGAATAGCTTTGAGCTGAGTAAGTGGTAAAACTAATTTGATATTTATATGTAAAAATAGAAATGAGACTTTACAGGTAGTAGAGCCTAGCAACTCAATATTAATTTGTAATATCTTCGAGATAACTTCAACAATGACCAAGTATGAATTAAACACTATTAGATTCTTTAATGAAATTGAGGTTAGCTCAATACGCATTCCTGAATGTGATAAAAGAACTCCAGATTTTTATATAAAAACTAACAAGTAAGGAATTAATATGAGTATTTTTTCAGGCAAAGCCTAAATGATGATACCACCTACTGAAGTAGGTGGTTTAGGGCCGAAAACAAAATATTTTTGTTGAAGTGAAAGAAATCACGGACAACGAAGCAGAAAAGGAACTTCTGCAAGAAATCAATCAAAATGAGCAAACAAAAGCTTATGACTCATCTAAATTGGGCAAACGATTTCGTTCGTTAATACGGGCAGCAAATCAGAAACAAATGCAAATCAAATGATGCAGATTTAGTAATAATTCAAGACGTGCGAGATTTTCTTACTCTTAGTTGCACACCTCAAGAAGAAATAAAACTAGCGATGTTCGGTGACAGAGTTACATGGGTTAGTGTAAATACAGGCAATATAAAAGCAGATATTTTTGATAAAAAACGACAACTGAACAAAAAATACAACAATAAGCGTTGTTAGGTTAATGCTGAAAATATACAAGATGGTAGCTTGACCTTACATATTTACCATAACCCACATACAAAAAACCTTTATTGTCACCCGTTTTTCAATCACCTAAAGTCTATGAGTATAAAATCAGAAACATTAAGTCTTATGGCGCATTTTAGGAGGTTAGACTTTTAAAAGCAAACAACTGAGATAAATTAAATTATTGATTTAAATAGTAAAATTAATTTATAGAGATTCCTGAAGTTTAAATATTTATATAATATACAAAGAAAAGTGTTCTTAGGCTATTATCAAAAGTAAAACTGAAATAACAATACACTTCTTCATTAACAACTTATATGTAAATGCTTAAATTTTTGACCGTTGGTCTTCAATCGTCTTTTACTGCTAGATAAATATTCGATTATTAAATCAATCACACATACTAAATACATTCACACAATTAATTAAAGAAATTATATTTGCTAAATTCTCATTACCACGGTTACTATAACAGGAACTAAATAAATCTAATCAAGGATTGATATATGGATAATAATTTTATAAAGCACAACTTACTTTATTTTAGAGACAAGATTTTACAAATTTCACCCAATTCTGAAATTGGTAGAGTCGAAATTGCAATTGCCGCAGATATGATATACGAAGGCTCAATTACAAGGGCGAAGTTTAATCAAATTAGCTCTAACAAAGCATATGCTCGATTAATAAAAATAGCCCTCATTGAAGATATGAATAAGCTTTTAGCGAGCGAAATAATTCCCAAAATTTTAAATGCAGCGGATCCTACTAGCCCAGTTGCTGTATCAGGTATTATTGCAGAGTTAGCCTCAGAATTGCCGCAGCCTAAAGCAACTGGGTTTTTATTTACAGCATACTCTACTGCTACCCAGGTAAAAACAATGTGGGACATTCAATCAATTTTAGATAATTTCAGTCGAACACCAAGGATGCTTGAAATTATATTTTCACAGTGGAGAGGTTGGAGAATAGAGGTAGATTATGCACGTTAAAATAAAATTCACTTTATTGCTTTCTTTATCATTACTTTCTATTGGCTGCGTAAAAGCAGAGCAATGTTCAGAGTCGATCCAACTAGGTGACACTACTTTGTATTCAGAGTGTCGAGGTGCTGAAGCAATTTCTTCCAGTACTATAAACTCATCAATGAGCCTAGATGAAGCATTTGAAATGATGTTGAATATTTTAGAGTCTAAGGGCGATATTCAAGCTTCAAAAAACGATTTATATGTTTCTATTTTTTCAATGATGCAGACAGAACAATTTAACTTTAGAGTAACTTCTTTTCCTAACGGGATATTATTGGCTTCAGAGAATACCAGTGCAATTTATCTAAAAATAGATGAGAAAACATGGTTACAAAAAGTACTATGAAATTCTGCCGAGAATGTTAAAAAGCGCGGTCTAAACCGCGCCTCTATTTTATCTGACGGCTGAAAGCTGATGGCTGACAGCTCATGTCGTTGGGTTTCGCTACGCTCAACCAACCTACGAACCCGGTTACAAACCAAGTTCAGCCATAAAATCATCATCGGCATCGTCTGCTTGTGATGCTGCTTTTTGCTTTTCAGCTTTTTGTTTTGCTTCGTTTTCAATGATGTCATCAGGGTCAACCGCTTCTGAAATATCAAAGTCATGAAGCTTGATAAACTCAGTTTTATCCATCGCAAGCTCAAGATAGAAGATATTTTGCTTCGATGTAGTGAATGTCACGCGGCGTGCTTGTGGTCTATCCATAGTGGTATCAACCGAAATCTGTACTTGCTTGTTGATTGCCATCATTTTAGGTTGGTTTTGGGTGATAGACGTATGCAATTGGTCGCGTACTTTAGAAGTAAAATCACCCACGATTTGGTTCATCAGCTCACCAAGTACGTTGGCAACGTCGTCTGATAAATGGCTATTGGCTATTTCTTCTTCTGGCATACCCATACTGCGCATATAATCATGGTAAATTTCCATCGCCGCTTGTGCCGTGAAGTTTGTTACCACCAGGCCTGTAAAACCACCATCGAACAATACAAAACAACCTATATCTGGGCGCATGCAGGTACGGGTAATTTTTTGTACCATAGCCGAATAGCTAATTTTATTGCCACTTGCTGACGATAATACGCCGGTAACTGAATGACACAGAGTTGATAAGATATCTTCTGTACTGATCACTTTGCTTTTAGTCATTAAACTTCTCTTTCTTGTACTTGTTATTGATAATTCTAGCCAAGCTACTGAATTTATCACTGACTATCCAGCTAAAAATGCTAAAATAGCGGTATTATTTTTTAAAGAGACTGTTCACGTGACGCAAAAAGACAGTATTTATGCCACTGAGCAAGCGGTTAAAGACTTTAGTTTTGACCAACATGTAGTTGAAGTATTCCCAGATATGATCCAGCGTTCGGTGCCGGGTTATGCCACTATTGTTAGTACCATGGGAAAACTAGCTGGTGAGTACGCACAAAGTAACTCAAACCTATATGATTTAGGCTGCTCGTTAGGCGCTGTAACATTAAGCATGCGCCGTAATATTCGTACAGATAACTGTAATATCATTGCGGTAGATAACTCACAAGCCATGGTTGAGCGTTGTAAACTGCATTTACAAGGCTTTCGTTCTGAAGTTCCCGTTACAGTTACCCTTGGTGATATTAACGATTTAGCCATCGAAAATGCTTCTGTTGTAGCAATGAACTTTACCCTGCAGTTTATTCCGCCTGAAAAGCGCCACGCAGTGCTTGAGAAAATCTATGCTAATTTAAAGCCCGGTGGCGTGTTGCTGCTTAGCGAAAAAATTAAAGGTGAAAATGAGCAATGCAATAATTTGCTGATTGATTTACACCATGATTTTAAACGTCACAACGGTTACTCAGAACTTGAGATCAGCCAAAAACGCACTGCGATTGAAAATGTTATGCGCCCTGATCATTTGAGTACTCATTTAGCACGCCTCACTGAGATTGGCTTTAGCCAAACCCAAGTATGGTACCAATGTTTTAATTTCTGCTCGATGATTGCCATCAAGTAACAGCACAACGATATAAAGAGTATTTCATGTCTCAATGGTTTAACCAATTTTACGCTGCAATAGCACAAAGCCCGCTCAGTCATTGGCTCGAAACCTTGCCTGCTCAACTTAAGCATTGGGAGCAAGAAGCAAGTCATGGTGATTTACCCAAATGGCAAAAGGTATTAAAAAACTTACCAGAAATCATTACGGATCATGTAAACCTGCAAGATAAAGTACAGATAGGCACAGGCGATGAGTTATCAGAAGGTCAACAAAAGCAGCTCACCCATTTATTAAAACGCATGATGCCTTGGCGTAAAGGCCCATTTAGCTTACACGGTATCGACATTGATACTGAATGGCGCAGCGATTGGAAATGGGATCGTTTGTTGCCGCATATTGAGCCATTAAAAGGCCGTACAGTACTTGATATTGGCTGTGGTTCTGGTTATCACTTATGGCGTATGCGTGGTGAAGGTGCCAACTTTGTGGTGGGCATTGACCCCTCTGATCTATTTTTATGCCAGTTTCAAGCGATTAAACATTACCACCAAGATGACAATGTTCACTTATTACCACTCGGTGTTGAAGCACTGCCAGAGCTTAAAGCGTTTGATACCGTGTTTTCGATGGGGGTGTTATATCATCGTCGCTCGCCTATCGACTTTTTAGCCCAATTAAAAGCACAGCTTCGTCCTGGGGGTGAATTAGTGTTAGAAACGCTGGTTGTCGAAGGTGACGAACACACGGTACTTGTGCCCACCGATCGTTACGCAAAAATGCGCAACGTGTGGTTTATTCCAAGTACGGCAGCATTAAAGCTGTGGATGGAGCGCGTTGGTTTTAAAGATGTCCAAGTTAAAGATTGTGCAATCACCACACTTGAAGAACAACGCAAAACCCCGTGGATGGAAAACGAGTCACTGGTTGACTTTTTAGACCCCACCGACACCAGCAAAACGATTGAGGGCTACCCTGCTCCTCTGCGGGCTATTTTAACGGCGAAAGCCTAACCAATTTTACCCCTCTTTATTTAGGCGCCAGAACACACTGGCGCCTCTATCCTTACACCTTCATTCTCATTTTGCGGACAACTGTCCTTGTCAAGTCGGTTAAAGTGATTTTTCAACTAGCCGCGCCAGTGCAATTGTTGTAAAATACGCGCGTTTCTAAGCAACCCACATGCAACTTTTTTGAGGAAAACCTGTGAGCGAACAAAAACAGTCTCTTAGCTATAAAGACGCGGGCGTAGATATCGATGCCGGTAATGCACTTGTTGAGCGTATTAAAGGCGTCGTTAAAAAAACCAAACGTCCTGAAGTAATGGGCGGTATCGGTGGTTTTGGCGCACTTTGCGAACTACCAACTGGCTATAAAGAGCCTGTCCTGGTTGCTGGCACAGACGGTGTTGGTACAAAACTACGTTTAGCAATCGATCTTAAAAAGCACGATACAGTGGGTATCGACCTTGTTGCTATGTGTGTAAACGACCTTATTGTACAAGGTGCTGAGCCACTATTTTTCCTTGATTACTATGCAACGGGTAAATTAGACGTCGACACTGCAGCTGATGTTGTAACAGGTATCGGTAAAGGCTGTGAGCTTTCTGGCTGTGCGTTAATCGGTGGTGAGACTGCTGAAATGCCAGGTATGTATGAAGGTGAAGACTACGATATGGCTGGTTTCTGCACCGGCGTTGTAGAAAAGTCAAAAATTATCGATGGCACTAAAGTGGCTGCTGGCGACCAATTAATCGCTCTAGCATCAAGTGGTCCTCATTCAAACGGCTTCTCATTAATTCGTAAAGTACTTGAAGTATCAGGTGCTGACACAAGCGCTGACCTAGATGGCAAAACACTGGGCGATCACCTTTTAGAGCCAACTCGCATCTACGTCAAACAACTTCTTGAGTTATTTAAGCAGGTTGACGTTCACGCGTTATCGCACATCACAGGCGGTGGTTTCTGGGAAAATATCCCACGTGTTTTACCTGAATCTGCAAAAGCAGTGATCAAAGGTGACAGCTGGGAATGGCCTGTAATTTTCAACTGGTTACAAGAAAATGGCAACATCACAACTCACGAAATGTACCGTACATTTAACTGTGGTGTTGGCATGGTATTAGTTGTTCCAGCCGATAAACTTGACCAAAGCTTAGCGATTCTAAAAGATCTTGGCGAAAATGCATGGCATATCGGTGAAATCCAAGATGCAAAAGCTGGCGAAGAGCAAGTTGAAATTTTAGGTGGCCGTGATTAATGGCCCCTTGTCGTCTTGTTGTATTAATTTCTGGTAGTGGTTCGAATCTTCAGGCCATCATTGATGCCTGTGGACGTGGTGAAATTAACGCCGATATCGCCGCTGTAATTAGTAATAAAGCCGACGCCTATGGCCTTGAACGAGCAAAGAATGCAGGTATACAAACACGTGTACTTAGCCATAAAGACTTTGACTCACGCGAGGCCTATGATGTAGAGTTAATGGACATTATTGACAGTTTTGAACCAAATCTGGTTGTATTAGCTGGTTTTATGCGTATTCTAACACCTAACTTAGTGCAAAAATTTAAAGGAAAAATGTTGAACATTCATCCTTCTTTGTTGCCTAAGTACCAAGGGCTGAATACCCATCAAAGAGCTATAGACGCAAAAGATGATGTTCATGGCGTTAGTGTTCACTTTGTGACAGAAGAGCTAGACGGTGGTCCCGTTGTGCTTCAAGCCAAAGTGCCGGTACTCGAAAACGATACCGCAGAAACACTCGCACAACGTGTTCATCAGCAAGAACATATAATCTATCCTTTGGTGGTCAAGTGGTTCAGTGAACAACGACTCAAGATGGAAGCAGATTATGCAGTTTTTGACGAAAAACAACTTCCTGCACACGGCGCGCACTACCCAGAATAAAAATCGAAGTGCCCTACTCGCGTGTGTGGGCACTTTATTACTTCCTACCAGTGTTTTAGCTGGCGATCTCACTCAATACCAAGCCAAATACGATGTACTTCGTAAAGGTGAAACCCATGGTAAAGCAGTACGCGAACTTAAAAAAACAGCCAACGATAGCTATGTGCTAACTTATCATAGTGAAATCGAATGGATGATATTTTCTGATTCACGAAAAGAAACCTCAAAATTTACCTATCAAGATCAAAAAGTATCGCCTTTAAGCTACACAATGGAGCGCTCTGGTACAGGACCTGATAAAGAGTACACATTAAAATTTGATGCTGCACAAAAGCAAGTGAACAGTAATCAAAGTAAATACCCGCTAAAATTTGATTGGTCAGATGATTTTCAAGACTCTCTGTCGTACCAAGTTCAAGTACGCGAAGAGTTAAAGCAAGGTAAAACCCAGCTTTCATACCCATTAGTAGATAAAAAAGGAAATCTGCGTAGCTACGACTTTGAAGTCATTGGCACCGAAATGATTTCTTTACCAATCGGCAATATTGAAGCCATTAAAGTAAAACGCTTATACGATAACGATAAACGTCAAGCCCTTGCTTGGTTTGCTCCCGAAATGGATTACATGTTAGTGCGTATGTGGAAAGGCGAAAAAGGCGTGGAACAGTTTGAAGTACAACTTAACTCATTCACAGTAACAGCACCTGTGAGTACGCCGACTGCGGTTAAGCAAGAAATGAGTAACGAAGCGCCGTAAAAGCGCTTCGATTTTATCGTTATATTTTCTCGCCCATTTTAAATAGCACGAACTCACCTGGTTCCATTTTTTGCCAGCGCTCATCGTGGGTAAGTGGTCGGGTTGCAATGACAGTAACCACATCATTCGGTGTGGTTTCTTTTTGAAAATCAACCACCATATCAGCATCAATTAATGTGGCTTTGCCAAACGGCGCACGACGGGTGATCCAATGCAGATTATTAGTACAATAAGCCAACACATACACGCCATCCGTTAATAGCATATTAAACACCCCCTTTTCTCGCAGAGTATGGGCGAGTTTTGCGGCATAACGGAAAACCGACGCCATGTTGGATGGGCGCTTAGGGTACTTTTCACGAATTTTATCGAGTAGCCAGCAAAAAGCCAGTTCACTGTCGGTGTTGCCAACTGGCCGATAGTAATCAGGCTTTAAGTCATGATAATTAGACAACTGACCATTATGTGCGTAAGTAATTTCGCGGCCCCATAATTCACGCGTGAATGGGTGTGTATTTTCAAGACACACGCGGCCACGATTGCCCTGACGAATATGACTAATAACCGAAATACTCTTTATAGGATACGCTTTAACAAGCTTCGCAATCTCAGATTGGCAGCTTGGCTCAGGATCTTTAAACGTACGGCAGCCTTTTCCTTCATAAAAAGTAATGCCCCAGCCATCTTTATGTGGTCCGGTGTTACCGCCACGTTCTAATAAGCCTGAAAAACTAAAACAAATATCCGTTGGTACATTGGCAGACATGCCAAGCAACTCACACATAGAACTCTTTACCTATAAAACTAAATGAAGGAATGGCATTAATAGCGAAGCTGTGCCAGCAGTTATTGTTAAACATAGCGACACTATTAGCAACTACCCTATTTGTATTTTATTAACTATCTGGTTGAACACGCTAAATTTTTACTTTTACCAACATTATTATTTATTAAATCGCAATAATAAACCCGAATGCCAATCTGGTTGTCTGCTCATCATGGTTTACACTGTAAAAAAATGAACAGGTAAAATTAGTTTTATCCGTGTCCACCTCTTGATAATTAGCGTATCTAGCGCTACTCTAAGAGAGGTGGTCTGACCTCTATTAAGGAATAATCAATGACTCTCTTATTTTTACTTGGTTTACTCGTGCTGCTTAGTATTGCGAGTTACCACAGAGCAAGCTGGAATACCTGCTTAGGTATTGCCATTGCGACATTACTTGTTGGCACTTTTGCTGGCGCGTTTGGCGCAATTAGTTGGCTACTATTCTTATTAATTGCTGTGCCACTTTCTGTGACTAGCATTCGTCAACAATACATTATCAAGCCTATTTTTGCTGCATTTAAAAAAGTCACTCCGACAATGTCGGATACAGAAAAATCAGCAATCGATGCCGGTACAACATGGTGGGAAGCAGATCTATTCTGCGGCCGTCCTGACTGGAATAAATTACATCAATACCCAGTACCCAAACTAACCATTGAAGAGCAAGCCTTTATTGATGGTCCTGTTGAAGAAGTATGTGGCATGCTTGATGATTGGCACGCAACTCATGAATTAACCGATTTACCACAAGATGTTTGGCAATATCTAAAAGATAATAAATTCTTTGCCATGATCATCAAAAAAGAATACGGCGGTTTAGAGTTTTCTGCGTTTGCACAATCATGCGTACTGCAAAAGCTTACGAGTAAATCAACACTACTTTCTTCAATTGTTGGTGTGCCTAACTCGTTAGGTCCAGGTGAGCTGCTTCAGCACTATGGTACTAAAGAGCAAAAAGATCATTACTTACCACGCTTAGCAAGTGGTCAAGAAATTCCATGTTTCGCCCTAACCTCACCTGAAGCCGGTTCAGACGCGAGTGCTATTCCTGACTACGGTGTCGTATGTAAAGGTCAGTGGAATGGTGAAGAAGTGGTAGGTATTAGCCTAACATGGAATAAACGTTACATTACCCTAGCACCTGTTGCGACAGTGCTTGGTCTTGCTTTTAAATTACAAGATCCAGACGGGTTATTAGGTGATGACAAAGAACCAGGTATTACTTGTGCGCTCATCCCAACAGACACCCCTGGGGTTGAAATTGGTCGTCGTCACTTCCCGCTAAATGTTCCATTCCAAAATGGTCCTACTCGCGGTAAAGATATTTTCGTTCCACTAGATTACATCATTGGTGGCCCTAAAATGGCTGGCCAAGGCTGGCGTATGTTGGTTGAATGCTTATCGGTAGGCCGCGCAATCACCTTGCCGTCTAATTCAACGGGTGGAATTAAAACCATCGCACTTGCTACTGGTTCATACAGCCGCATTCGTCGTCAATTCCGTTTACCTATCGGTCAAATGGAAGGGGTTGAAGAGTCACTCGCAAAACTTGCAGGTTATGCCTACAGCTCTGATGCCGCAGTCAGCATGTCGACCGGTGCCGTTGACCTTGGTGAAAAGCCGTCAGTGGTATCAGCTATTATTAAATACCACTTAACAGAACAAATGCGTGAAGCAACCATTCACGGCATGGATGTTCACGGTGGTAAAGGCATTATGCTTGGTCCAAACAATTATTTAGGCCGTGGTTACCAAGGTGCGCCAATTGCAATAACAGTTGAAGGTGCAAACATTCTTACGCGTAACATGATCATTTATGGTCAAGGTGCAATTCGTTGTCATCCGTTCGTACTTACTGAACTAGGTGCATGCTCGATTGAAGACCGCGAAGAAGCACTTGCAGTATTCGACAAAGCACTTATGGGTCATATTGGTTTTACCATTTCGAACCTAGTACGTACTAAGTGGTTAGCATTCACCGGTGCGCGCTTTACAAGTACGCCGTACAAAGATGAAACCGCAGAGTTTTACCGCGTAGCGTCACGTTTTAGTGCTTCACTTGCATTAATGTCTGACATCAGCATGGCTGTATTTGGTGGTTCATTAAAACGTAAAGAGCGTATCTCAGCACGTTTAGGTGACTTACTAAGCTACTTATACCTAGTGTCTGCAACACTTAAACGTTACAACGACGAAGGCCGTAAAAAAGAAGATTTTGCGCTTGTTCAATGGAGCTGCCAAGATCACCTTTATCACTGCCAACGTGCACTGGCTGACTTAATTAATAACATGCCGTCTGCTGCGCTTCGTGCGATGCTTAAAATCATGTTATTCCCATTTGGTCGCCCAGTACGCAAACCAACAGATAAGCTTGAGCACAAACTCGCACACTTATTACAAGTACCTAGCGAAACACGTAACCGTTTAGCAAGTTATGTATACCTTAAAAATGAGCCACTTAACTTAGTGGGCCGTCAAGAGCAAACGCTTAAAGACGTACTAGAAGTTGAACCATTATTTGATAAAGTATGCCGCGAAAAAGGTGTAAAACTGCCTTTCTTCCAACTTGATAAAGTGGCACAAATGGGCCTTGAAGCAGGCATTTTAAGCCAAGCCGAAGCTGATAAATTAGCTGCTGTTGAAAAAGCTCGTCTCGATGTAATTAACGTAGACGATTTTGACCCAGCTGACCTCATTGCAGGTAAAGCTGCACGTAGCGGAAATAACAGCAAAGCTGATGCAGCTTAAGCAATTAACGCTATTCCAATTGTTATAACACACCAAACCAGCGCATAATGCGCTGGTTTTTTTTGCGCTAAAAGCTGCTGTAAAAAGCACCACACAGCAGCCAAAGCGACCAGCGGCCATTGTAAAACATTTAACAAAAGCATTGCCGCCAATGTCGCTGCACCATAAAACAGTAAACTGGGTATAAAATGACTTAAATAAAACCGTCTGTACTGACCATTTGTTTGAAAAAACACTCGGTATTTTTGAAGCACAGCAAAGCAATCAAACTGTAATGAACTACCTAGTAATACACAGTTTGCCAACACCATAACCTGTATCGCATGATTAAAGTCGCTACGAATTTCAACTAGTTGCACTGCGGCTAATAGGCTTGCAGTAAACAAAGCACTTCGCCAAATTACACTCCAGCTGTGCTCCAAAAAGTAACTAATCCAAAATGAAGTGAGTGAACTAACCACACGTTTATGACTGAGGTTCATGTTAGGAAAAAATAAACTCCCCATAAAACCAATTAAAAAGCCGCTATGGTAGTGTAAGGAATCTAAACTAAACGGTAAAAGAACCAGAATACTACACGCTAAAAAACCATAAAATAGCGAATAAGGTCTATAAATTACCATTAAACCGCACAGCCACTGCAACAGCATAAATAGAATAAAATGAGGAACCTGCAACCATTGCTGAAGACGAAGGTCAACGGCTATCAATAAGCTTGCCATTAACCACACATTACTGAGTAGTAAAAGCTTACAGTCGATTAAAATTAGCCAAGCAGGCTTAAAGATATGTGCTTGAAAGGCTCTATTTTCTGAGTTTGTTATAGCAGGAGCAACAGCCCATAACATAACGGCTTGCAGTGCCAGATAGAGCAAAGCTAACTGGGCGCTAAAACGGGCATGTTCATGGCTGTCTACAATTTTACCCAGCCCCAAAAATAACAACAGCGCGATGCCTAAAACCGCAGGCCCAAGCACTAACGCAAACAACAAACCAAAGTTTTTAAGCTGCGCCAGTAAGTTCTTAAGTGCAGTTGTATATGCTAAATAGCGGTAGCTCATTAATGCATTATAACGTGACAAGCTCTCTATCATAATGGCGTACACTCAAAGCCTTGGTGTAAAAACACATCTGGCTCGTGGCTGGTTAAAATGATTTGCCCATCGGGTTTATCACTTAAATAGTTATCAAGCAAATTTAGTAAATAATGGATACTTGCTTGGTCAAGTGCTGCACTCGGCTCATCTAAAAGCAAATAAGGCGCCCGCTTCATAAACGTGATTATAAGCTGGCATTTTTTTTGATTGCCTGTCGATAATGCACTAAAACGGGTGTGTAAGTGTTCGCTGAACTTAAATCCGTTAATAAGGTCAATTGGCGCAGGCACATTTAAGGCTTTACAGGTCAGTTGAATAATTTGCTGAGCCGTTAAAAAATCAGGTAAACAAATGCGATCGCTGGCAATAGCCACATACTTTTGTGGTGAACTATGCTGTTTATTAGCATACATTATTTGCCCCGACTGTGATTTTTCAAGGCCAGCAATTATCATCAGTAACGTGGTTTTGCCACTCCCATTGCTCGCCTGTAAGCACATTTTCTTACTGTTAAATTGCTTATTATAATTTTCGAACACGGTTGCTGTAGCAAAACGCTTATTGAGATTTTTTATTTCTATCATTGCCATTCCTTTGCGAAATTTAAATTGTAACACAGCAATGTCCCTAAAAAGTTACATGCTTTGTAACAATTATTTAGCTGCAAAACTTGCGTTTATATATTGAACAAGTAAGACTCAATAACGGAAAAATAATAAGGAATAATTAAAATGAAACCGAGTTTTCAACTAGCAACTATTGCGTGTGCATTAAGCCTTGCATTAGCAGGATGTTCACAATCAAACCAAACGACCACCAGCGCAATTAGTCAGCAACAAGAACACACTATTAAACAGTATGACGCTGAAACATTTTTTGATACCACTTCAATTATGGGCAGCAGCTTTTCACCTAAAGGTGACAAAATCCTTGTTAGCAGTGATGAAAGCGGCATCTATAGCCTCTACGAAATTGATATTAAAACAGCGAACAAAAAACGTTTAACAAACTTTGAAGACAGCACCTATGCTGTTCGCTATTTTCCAAACGATGAGCGCGTATTATTTACCAAGGACTCAGGCGGGAACGAGCGCTATCATATTTATGTACGTGAGACAGACGGCACTGTCAAAGACCTGACTCCTGGCGATGAAACTCGTGCCAGCTTTGCGGGCTTTACAGACGATGGCAAACACTTTTTTATAACGAGTAATCAACGCGATCCTAAGTTTATGGATTTATATCGCGTAGACAGTTCACGCTATGAAATAACACCTGTTTATCAAAATACTCTTGGTCTAGATGTCGGGGCGATTAGCCCTGATGGCCGCTTTATTGCCTTATCAAAAAATAACTCTAATAAAGACAGTGATGTGTTCATTCTCGATACAATGAAAAAAACGCTCAAACCTGAGCTAATCACTCGTCATGATAATGAAGCGCAATATGGCCCTGAAACATTCTCAAAAGACAGCAAGTCTCTGTATTACTCGACCGATGCAAAAGGTGAATTTTCACAGGTTTGGCGCTATGACTTAACGACAGGTGAGCACAGCCCCGCCCTAAAAGATGACTGGGATGTCAGCTTTATTTACTTCTCAAAATCAGGGCGTTACCAAGTAAGTGGGGTTAATGCTGATGCCAGTACTAAAGTGACAATCATTGACACAAAAACCAATAAACAAATCGATATGCCTGCCTTGCCCCCGGGCAATTTACGTGGTGTAAGCTTTTCAGCTGATGAAAAGAGCATGGCGTTTTACCTAAATTCAGATACCTCGCCAAGTAACTTATTTGTTTGGCAATTAGGCGAAACGAAAGCAAAAAAACTGACCCATACTTTAAGCGATGCAATTGATCAAAATGATCTCGTTGAAAGCACGATTGTGCGTTTTAAAAGCTTTGACGGTTTAGAAATCCCTGGCGTTTTATATAAGCCCAAACAGGCTAATAGTAATAATAAAGTGCCTGCTCTAGTGTGGGTGCATGGTGGTCCGGGCGGCCAGAGCCGCACAGGTTACAGCGCAATGCAGCAGCACTTAGTTAATCATGGCTATGCTATATTTGCTGTAAACAATCGCGGTAGCTCTGGCTATGGTAAAACTTTTTTCCATTTAGATGATAAAAAGCATGGTACAGACGATTTGCAAGATATTGTCTACGGGAAAAAGCACTTACAGAGCTTAGACTGGGTTGATGCTGATAAAATTGGCATTATGGGTGGCAGTTACGGTGGCTTTATGACGGCAGCGGCGCTGGCTTTCGAACCTGAAGAATTTAAAGTAGGTATTAATATTTTTGGCGTAACTAACTGGGTAAGAACATTAAACTCTATACCACCTTGGTGGGAAAGCTTTAAAAAAGCGCTGTACGATGAAATGGGTGACCCTGCAACTGATGGCGAACGCCATCGAGCGATATCTCCCCTCTTCCATGCTAAAAACATTACGAAACCACTGATGGTTATTCAAGGTGCAAACGACCCTCGTGTATTGCAAGTTGAGAGTGATGAGCTTGTTGCCGCAGTAAAAGCGAATGGTGTCCCCGTAGAATACGTGTTGTTCGATGACGAAGGTCATGGTTTTACTAAAAAAGAAAACCGTATCAAAGCATCAAACGCGTACCTTGAGTTTTTAAATACGTACTTGAAAAACTAAATTTTAGAAGCCGGTGTACACCGGCTTCTTTATCAAAACACCTGTATAAACCTCAAATATCCTGCATACAAACTACTGTATAAACTTCGATATAAAACACTGTATATATTATTTCATCCATTTTTAACAAAATATCACACTGCAAAGAAACAAAATAACCAATTGTTTTTAAAGATTTAATTTTTTAAAATTATTAAAAACTGAATAATTGGTTAAAAAAATAGCAAAAAAACACTTGCGCAAAAACACTGTATAAACTACTGTATACACATACTGTATAAACAACCAGTGAGTGAAAGTTATGTTACAGCCAATTACCTTAAGAACCGTTAAAAGCTATCAACAAGATAACGACAAAGCGTCGGTTAATTTAATTCAAATTGAAGACGAAATTTCAGCAACATTTGAGCTATTAAAGGTATTACATCACTATAACAGTCAAAGTGCGTGGACATTGTTAATTGCACCTGATCATGTGCCAAGTAAAGCATTACTCGATTCATGTTCAATCGACACCAGTAAACTGTTAGTGATCAGACAAAAGCACCTTGTGAATCTTGAATATGTGTTAAGTTCGGCGCTGCACAACGGTAACTTTGCCGCAGTGATCACCTGGACAGATATTGTCAGCAACAATCAACTAGATTCTATGACTCTTAATTTAGAACATGCATCTGCAAAGTTTTACTGCTTCACCAAAAGCAACCCATTAAACAATTTAGTACCGCAGCCACAATAGGCTTGCTAAAATAGCAATTTATTGTTTTAGGTAAGTTGTTATGACATCACTCACACACTCCCTTTGTCCTTGTGGCAGCAAACAAGATTACTCGCTTTGCTGCCAACCTTTGCACACAGGCGATAGCCAAGCGCAAACGCCGGAACAACTTATGCGTTCTCGCTTTAGTGCTTATGCCTTAAAAGATGCAAAATATGTCTTTACAACATACGCACAAAGCCAACAAACCGCTAACCCTGTTAGCGAAATCAAAGATTTTGCTAATAGCTGTCGTTTTACCAAGCTAAGCGTTTTAGATACTGAATATAACGAGCAAGAAGGTTTTGTAGAATTTAAAGCAAATTACTTTTACCAAAACTTGTATTGTGAGTTACACGAGAAATCGCGTTTTATTAAAGAAAATGGACTATGGCGTTACCTTGATGGTGAAATAACGCCCGTTGCTGATATTAAAATTGGCCGTAATGATGAATGCCCTTGCGGTAGCGGCAAAAAATATAAAAAGTGTCACGCAATTTAAATCACGGCTATTCACTTTTTATATAGCCAATCTAAACCTTGACTAGCCATTGTAGGGAAAGCCGTTGCGTGGTGGGCATGTGATATAAATCAACACAAAATAATGTCATTGTATTTCAGACAATAAAAATGGGCCTCAAGGCCCATTCTTAAATTCTATGAATTATAACGACTATTCTTCGTCAAATTCTTGTAACTGGCGTTGTGCTGGACGCGCTAGAATCTCGACATAAAACGATGTAAGCCCTTTTGCTTCAATATCGCTAATGCATTTATTAATTTCCGCCACATGAACGACTTTCGCGTCGTCAGCTGACTCTCCAAATTTACAATCAAATGCCCAGTAATCGGCATCTTCTGGGAGAGTTTTATTACGCTCACGTTTTAAATACTTCTTCACTTCGTGCTTAGCTGCATCAACCATGCGAGGGTATTTAATTTTCTCATGGTTAAGCGTGAATGTTTTCTTCATTATAGTCCTAATAACTTGGTTCAATGATAATGGCATAAAGCCATTTGGGCGCATTATAACAAGCACATAAAAAATTAGCTGTACTTTTTACTGATTTGCACCAATTTACCTATCTTTGTAAGTGTAGCGTACAAGGCGAGTATGACAATTTCAATTAATTAAGCAGTTGCCAATTGCAAAGGCTGATGAATCGCCTCGTCCGTTAAGCTGTCATAAAACGCAGCTGCATCCATTTGCATACGCTCTGTGGGTGCGTTTTTATCGTAATAGCGTTTTCTGACTGCTGGCTCACAGTTATCGATAACTTCTAACGGCACATGATTTTTATCATCGCGGATAGCAAGCGGCTCAGGACTGAGACAATTACGTAGGCGAATATCTGACAAGCCACCTTGTAAAAGTCGCAGCCCATTATTCTGCCCGATTAACATATCATATTGTTCAGGCGCTAATGGTTGTTTTGGGCCTGCCCCTAACTCATTTCTGAGTACGTGTTCTGAACTCTGAGTATCGGTTAATTCTGTTTTCGGTAAATGAAACTGGCTAAAATCAAGCGCATCATGAGACAGCATCGCCAATAATAAGGCAAACTCACCTTGGCGGTGTTCATGAACACTTTTGTTAAGACGATTATCAAGTTGACTCTCGTTGAGCAACAAACCATCAATTTGCATAGACTTTGGCCGAATAGTTTCAAGATTAACCAGTTATCGGCATTAATCTATTTTTCTTTAGTTTTTTTCTTTACTTAAAGAGCCAGTTTGCTATTATCAGCGCCGTTGCATTGGAGGGGTTCCCGAGCGGCCAAAGGGATCAGACTGTAAATCTGACGGCTCAGCCTTCGCTGGTTCGAATCCAGCTCCCTCCACCACTTTTCTACGCTCAGTTAAGTGGGGCCAAATGCAATAAAAATTAGTGTGGAGGGGTTCCCGAGCGGCCAAAGGGATCAGACTGTAAATCTGACGGCTCAGCCTTCGCTGGTTCGAATCCAGCTCCCTCCACCACTTTCCTTCTCTGCTAATTCACTATTCTATTTTTCATCTTATTATTTACTTCTCTTTTCCTAAATCGTTAAACTAAAAATACAGCTATTTCAATTGAATTATCCTTTTGTTATACCATTACGCTTAATTAAGTGGTCTATTTTGAGGCAATAAAACCGCGTTGATAACAAGGCAAAAATTTAGTTATTTAGTTATTTAGTTGTTCTCGGCAATTGCTCCTGCATTGCTCTACCTCCTGCATCCATGCAGTCGTAAATCAGACATTTTTAACGCAGGTAGCGACTGGTTTAATCACTCAAAATGATTAAGTATTTTTGCGGATTAGTATTAGAGCCAGCGTAAAAATGGACCATTCACTTTCAGCCAATTGCTTGCTTTTTTATGTTCGGGATAAAACTCACTCACCCGTTGCCAAAATGCCGCACTGTGATCCATATGCTTTAAATGCGCAAGTTCATGAACAACAACATAATCAATAACCCATAGGGGCGCACTGGCTAAGTGCAAATTAAAGGTTAACTCTCTTTGGCGATTACAACTGCCCCATCGCCACTTGTAATGTTGAATTTTAAGGCGTGTTGGTAACGCTTCTCTCATTTGAATACAGTAGTTTTGTATACGCATCTCAAGGTAGGTTTCTAACTTGTCATGTAAAAACTCTTCCATCAATGCAAGATACTTTGCGTCTGTGAGTTTAACGCGCGGTGAAATAGCAAGGGTTAATTCATGAGTATCAGTGTCTTGATACCATTGGCTGCAATTTTCTTGCTTAAATACAAGGGGAATTACCTGATCAAATAGCTTGATTTGCGAATTTTTAATGGGAAATTGACACTGCTCAGCGTGTAATGATTGTTTAGTAACTTGCTCTGCAACCCAATGCTGCTTTGTTTTTAACCACGCTTCAATATCTTTACGCGGGACAAAGTGAGGTGCATACACAGTCAACTGCTGCTCAGCGACTTTAATCGCGACAGTTTTTCTACGTTTACTGCGTTTTAACGTGTACTCAAACAAAATAAGCCAATGTAATTAATAAAATCTTTGTATTATATTTTACCCCGTAAAATACCTGCTAATCTATAAAGATGACTCATAAATAAGTTTTTATTCTTATGCCTGATAAACCGTGTTGTAGCTACATTTCACCAACAGGTAACACGTGTCAAGAAACCGATATGGGTTCTGGGTATTGCTTTTGGCATGATAATAAATTTGATAAATCAGGCTTAGAGCTGACTCAAAAACTTGAACGATATGCAAAAAAGGGCGGGTTACTTCAGGGTCTGCAATTACAACGTGCAAATTTAGTGGGTCTAAATTTAATAAAGAAAGATGATGAAGAAGGTTATGATCTTTCTTACTGCAATTTTTATCGAGCCAATTTGTCGGGGGCACATCTTTTCAACAATAAAATTGCCAATGCATCCTTAATGAAAGCGAACCTTCATAGCGCCAGCTTACACTACTGCGATTTGCGAAATACCAACCTACTTGGGGTTAAACTCAGTGATAGCCGCATTGATAATATCGATTTAGGCGAACAATTACTACAAGAAGCCGAGGCGTTTAAAGCTCGTCGAAATAGGCAATACTCGACTGCGCGCGACTTATTTGAACAATCCGAAGAAATATACAGAAATTTACGTAAAGCGTCTGAACACCAAGGGCTTTTCGAGCTCGCGGGTAACTTTACCTATAAAGAATTAAGAATGCGCCACGCACAGTACCCGAAAGGATCAACGAAACAAATTACTTCCAGCTTTATTGACATGTTATGTGGTTATGGTGAAAAACCTGAAAATGTCATTCGCTTTAGTCTGTCTCTTATCGTTTGTTGCGCAATATGTTACTTTTTATTTGGTGTCAGCTATCAAGATTCATTGCTTAGATTTAGTTTTGATAATTCGTTCGATGATAACGTATCAGCACTTTTAAACAGCATTTACTTTAGTGTTGTTACTTTTACAACGCTAGGCTATGGCGATATTACCCCCATTGGATTATCAAGGCTCATAGCAGCGATTGAAGCATTTTGTGGCAGCTTTTCGCTAGCGCTGTTTGTGGTGGTGTTTGTAAAGCGTATGACACGTTAATGGATTATGTGAGAACCTTGATGCTTTTTAGCCTCGTACATTTTCCGATCAGCACGATTTATAAGCTCCTCAGCACCGACTGTGCTGTCTAAAGGCGCTGAAATAATGCCAAAGCTCAAATGTAACGCGGGGTATTTTGCTTCAAAAGCAACGATCAGCTTATTACATATCGCAATGGTGTTTTCTACGTCGCAATCTGGCATGATCAGGCAAAATTCATCTCCCCCATAACGACAGGCAATGTCTATTTCTCTTGTATTCTTTTTAAGATATTTCCCGATGAATTTTAATACCTCGTCACCTTTCAAATGCCCTTGTGTGTCATTCACTGATTTAAAGTTGTCTAAATCAAAATATACAATAGTCAAAGGTAGCTTCTGACGGCGCGCTCTTGCTAATTCTCGCTGAAACAACTCTTGCATTTCTCGGCGATTATACAAATTTGTGAGGGGGTCTAGTTTGGCAAGTTTTTCAAGTTCATGTGTACGCTGCGCCACTTTCTCTTCAAGCCCTTTCGCATACACTTCTGTTCTTCGTTTCGCATTTTCTATTTCGCCAACAAGACTCGCAATGTACGTATCAAACACTAATGTTGTATCAAAATAAATAAGCTTATCAATAATGGTTAATGTTTGATTTAGCTCTGCATGGTCTTTTATGGTGTTTCTTAACACATCAAAAATGAGCTCTTTAAGGGTACATACCGCCGATAAATAAAGTTTGGGCTCTACCCCAATTCGCTTATGTACCATGCCAATACGTAGCCGATTATTAACGTAATCATTTTCATAACAGCCACAAAATAAATCTATAATGTATTGTCTTTGTGCATCTCTTAAACGTGTCAGTGTGTCAGCATCTCCAATAAGTAATGAAATTTCATCGACTTCTGTTTGCTTTTTATAGAACTCATCAACCATTTTCTCAATCGCCGACTCGATAAGTGGTTTATAGTTAATGAGTGATGCTAAGCATTGTGAAGAGAGCCCTAATAAATTCATTCTATGCTGAATTTCAACATCATTTATTTGCATTTGCTCGACGAGTGTCTGCTCAGTCCTGCGCATGGGTAATCTCACACTTAAGTATTTTCTAATTAAATATAGCTAATGAAATAAATCCTACTTAGTCTGTCATATCTTTTTTCTCTAAATCTAGCGCAAATTGTATTAGACTGACATTACTTGCAGTCTGAACGAATTATTATGCTCGCGAAATTTTTTATTACCGATCAAAATCCAAGCTTAATCATAAGTGGGGTGTACAATCCTAGTTTAGTTGTCCTTTCGATTGCTACCGCTATTTTTGCTGCATATTTCTCATTGCATATTATTGATTTAGCCAATAAAACCCGCTTTGAATCATACAGAAAACTAGGCAATGCAACCGGCTCTCTAGTCTTGTCTGGCGGAATTTGGAGTATGCACTTTATTGGTATGCTTGCATTTTCTTTATGCACAACCATTAACTATGATCCTGCTCTGACATTTTTTTCGTTTATTCCTGCTTTTTTAGCCTGCTACACAGGTATGTCACTAATACGCAGTAAAGACATTGCACATATTCCCGCAGGGTTAAAGTTACTCATGAGTTCTGTGTTAGTGGGCGCAGGTATTGGTACCATGCATTACACGGGTATGGCGGCAATGGAAATGAGCCCATTACTTCGTTATGACCCTATGTGGTTTGCTGCATCCATTTTTGTTGCCGTGTTTTTATCATTTATTGGGCTGTATACTCGCTTTCATTTGAACGACCACTTTCAAAATTTAACCGCATTACAAAACCGGATTATTTGCGCCATTATTTTAGGTTTTGCTGTCGCCGGTATGCATTACATGGGCATGGCTGCAACGCGATTTGTCGCGACCTCCCCTTTTTTATCCGATAACACAGACAATACCAATCTTGTTTTTATTGCTGCCATGGTGTCATTTGCTACCGTGTTATTAACCGCTGTCGTTGCGATTATCAATGGTATGGTGCGCTATCGTATGCTGCTTGCTGAAAAATCGGCAGAAGAATCACGACTCGATGCCATTTTAAGTACGGCAATCGATGGTATTGTGACAATTAATTGTCGCGGTATTATTTTAAGCTTTAATAAATCTGCAGAAAGTATCTTTGGCTGGAAACAAGAAGAAGTGCTCGGTCAGAACGTGAAAGTGTTGATGGATGACGACATTGCGGCTCAGCACGATGGTTATTTGCTAAACAGTGGCAACCACGCTCTTAAAAAAGTGATTGGCGTTAACCGCGACGTGTGTGCAAAACACAAGGAAGGTCATTTATTCCCTATTCGCTTAGGTCTTGGTGAAGTGAAACAACCCGATGCAGAAACGTTGTTTGTGGGCTTCATAACCGATTTAACCGAACAACGCGCATTACAACGCAGCCTAGAAGAAAAAGAACAGCAATATCGCACATTAATGAATAACACGCCTGGCGCTGTATTTCGTTGTTTGCTCGATGACCATTGGAGCATGCTGTTCATTAGTCCCAATGTATTTGATCTAACGGGCTATACTGCCGAAGAATTTACGTCAAAAGCCATCAGTTTTGCTGACATTATAAATAAAGAAGACGAAGCGCATATTAATGAGATCATGACAAAAGCAATCTCTGAAAAAAATCAATATGCACTTGAGTATCGCATACGCCATCGCAGCGGTAAGGTCGTTTGGGTATTAGATCAAGGTTCTATTAACAAAACGGATGATTCTGAAGTTCAGTGGATTGATGGTGTATTAGTTGATATTACCGCACGCCATATCTATGAAGAATCATTAAAACACGCAAAACAAGAAGCTGAAGCCGCTGCACAAGCTAAACAGGCATTTATGGCAAATATGAGCCATGAAATTCGCACGCCCATGAATGCAATTATCGGGTTCAGCGATATTTTAATGGACAGCCCACTTAATAAAGAACAACAAAAGCACATCGTTACCGTAAATACCGCAGCACGCTCATTATTGCATCTTCTAAACGATGTTTTAGACTCGGCAAAATTAGAAAAAGGCAAACTCGATATTCATCACGAGCACTTTAACTTACAAGCCCTTCTCGATAACATCGTTTCTACCTTTTGGCTTGAAGCAAAGCGCAAAAACCTGTTATTAGATTTAAAAATTGCTGATGATGTCGCACCAATTTATATCGGTGATGACGCGCGTATTCGTCAAGTACTCAATAACTTAATTGGTAATGCGGTTAAGTTTACAGAATCAGGTTCTGTCACGATTAGTGTCAGTAAGACACAAAACAATCAGCTCTTTTTTGAGGTGCAAGACACTGGGATTGGCATTGCAAAACACCGCTTGAAAGCAATTTTCCAACCTTTTGAACAAGCCGATGGAACGATGACGCGTCGCTTTGGCGGCACAGGCTTAGGCACCACCATAAGCAAGCAATTGGTCGAGCTTATGGGAGGCACAATAAGTGCCGTGAGTAATGAAGGCGAAGGCAGTTGTTTTTTCTTTTCTCTTCCTTTGCAAGAAGGCGACATTAATAAAGTAGATAAACTCAGTAATAACCTACTTACATTACCACCTCTTCGTGTCTTAGTGGTTGATGATATTGAACAAAATGTCGAGCTATTAAACATATTACTCTCACAAGCTGGCCACACAGTGTATAAAGCAAAAAATGGGCTAGAGGCTATTGCTGAATTTAAACAACACAGCTTCGATATCATTTTAATGGATATCCACATGCCTGAATGCGATGGTATAACTGCTTGTAAAAAAATTCGTGAATTAGAGCAGCAACAACAATTAAAGAAAACACCTATCATCGCGTTGACCGCCAGCGTGCTTCAACAAGATAAGCTCACAGCTAAGCAAGCAGGTATGAATGGCTTTGCAAACAAACCCGTCGATATACAACAAGTTAATCATGAGATAGCGAAAGTGCTCGGTTTAGAAATTAAGCACATCACAGCTAAGCCTGATAACAAAGCAAAGCAACATATCAATTATGTTAAAGGTATCCAAATGTGGGGTAGCAAAGAAAAGCTTAATACTGAAATACGCTTATTTCTTGCTAATCATCAGCAGAGTATCCTACGTTTAAAAGAGTCAACACTTAATGCATCTGAACAAACGACACTGTTACACACGCTAAAAGGTGTGGCGGGCAATTTGACACTAACGAAATTACTGTATTTATTGTCGCTGGCCGAAAAAGAACAGGGTAAAGAAGACTTTTCTAAATTAATAACTGCGTGCTATCAAGAGTGGCAAGCACTGGCTACTTTACTCGATGAGCAAGAGCAGGTTAATACTGATAAAACACCTTCGCAAGCGGTATCGATAAGCGTATTTTTAAATCACATCGAGGCACTACAAAATCAAGCCGAGCATGCTGAAATAGATGATGAACTACTGAGTGATGTTCAAAACAATGCCCCTGTCGAGTATAAAGACGCAGTCGCAGAGATAGTTGGACATTTTGATAACTTTGACTTTGATGCAGCAAGTACTGCATTAGCCAATTTAAAGCACCGCATTGCAGCTGATTAAGGAGCAGTCATGAGTCAAATTACTGATCGAGCAAGAATTCTTGTCGTTGATGATGAGCCCGCAAATCTTAAGGTCATGCGTGAAGTTCTTGCAAATGACTATCGGTTATCATTTGCTAAATCGGGTGATTTAGCTCTGCAGCTCATTGAAAATGAACCTCCAAAACTAATTTTACTGGATGTCATGATGCCAGATATGAATGGCTTCGAGGTATGTAAAATTTTAAAAGCGAACCCTGAAACAGCTCATATTCCCGTGATATTTGTCACGGCACTGTCCCATGAACAAGATGAGTCCGAAGGCTTTTCACTTGGTGCTGTTGATTATATAACCAAACCCATCAGCCCTGCTATTGTGCGAGCCCGAGTGAAAACACATTTATCGCTAGTGCAGGCCGAGCAATTACAATTAGCCCATATTGATTTAATTAATCGCTTAGGCCGAGCGGCAGAATATAAAGACACAGATACAGGTGAGCATATCGCCCGTATGAGTCGCTACAGCAAAGTACTCGCGTTAGCTTATGGTATGACTGAATACCAAGCTGAACAGTTGAAACAAGCCGCCCCTATGCATGATGTTGGCAAAATAGGCATACCTGATTCGGTACTTTTAAAACCCGGCCGTTTAGATGCCAACGAGTTTGAGCATATGAAGCAACATGCTGTCATTGGTGCAAAAATACTCGAAAATTCAAGCTCTCCCCTATTACAGCTCGCTCATAAGCTTGCACTGGAGCATCATGAAAAGTGGGATGGTACGGGTTACCCTCTTGGTTTAAAAGGAGAAGAGATCAGCATTGAAGGTCGTATCGTCAGTATTGCTGATGTATTTGATGCACTCACCTCTGTGCGCCCATACAAAGATGCGTGGCCGGTTGAAAAAGCAGTAGAGCTGCTACAAGCCGAATCAGGTAAACACTTTGATCCCCAACTCGTCGATTTATTCATTGGCCAAATCGACGCAATTATCGAGATTAAAAACACTTACTCTCGCTAGTTTATACCTATTAAAAGGGGCCTTACTCAAGGCCCTTTTTAATTTGCTCATAATCATGAGAGGTAATTTCATGACTGTTGCCAGCACAGTCTTTAAAATACATAGAATAAGTCACACCATGGTCGGCAATCACCGTTTTTATATTAAATTGAGCTAAATGCTCAAGCCACGCTAAAAATTGCTCTGCGTTTACACTAAAAGCGATCCCTTTACTATTGCCGGGCGCTTCAAATAATGCGAGACGGATTGTTTTTGCCTGATCTTCAAGGGTTAATGGACCTTTACCTTCATCCCAAAAAGCAAGCTCAGGAACCACAGAAAAACCTAACACATCACGGTACCATGTCACTGCCCGCGTCAAATCATCAACATTTAAATGGCAGTGATCAACCCCGTTTAATAAAGGTATACCCATGGTTACTCACCAATCTCAGATTTAAGTTGCTCTAGAAAGGCCAACATATACTCTGTTCGTCTTTTTGCTTCATCTTTCGCCGAGGGAGTATTCATACTTTGGGCGATATGTAATAGTTTAATAAAAAAGTGATCAAGCGTGTATTTAGTGTCATCAGGCTCACGATGTAAACAGAATGGATCGTCTTTATGGTAAAGATAACGCCCTATCGAGCCACCCACTTTCATGCAGCGACTTACCCCAATAGCCCCTAATGCATCCATTCGATCAGCGTCTTGGACTATTTGTGCTTCAACACTTTGTACAGCGATGTTAGCGCTAAAACTATGTGCAACAATGGCGTGATGAATTGCGGCAAAGTATTGCTCAGGGTAATTAATGGATGATAAAAAACTCAACGCTTTGTCGGCAGCCATTGTTGACGCTTTCGCTCTATCAGGGTGGTTTTTAGCAACCGCAACGCAATCATGTAACCAGGCTGCGGGTAACACGACTGCCATATTAGCCTCTTCTGCAGTGCACAGCTGTTTTGCAACCCTCACCACTCGCTCAATGTGGCTAATGTCGTGTGCCACATCGGCATGAAGTAAAGATAAAATAAAATCTCGACACTGGGTTTCAAGTTCTGCAAAGTCTATTTTTGACTGCATAAAGCGGCTGTTACCATTAACTGATTGAAATTATGCTTACTTTAACGTGGTTACTGGATTTGTTCAAAACATTCATTGTATGTTTGCCAGTGCTTCATTAAACTATGCCCCCTTTTGTTTGACGCGAGAATCCCTATGTCATCTGCTATTTACCTACAAGCTGGACGAGAAAAATCATTAAAAAGAAAACACCCTTGGGTGTTCTCTAAAGCCATTAAAAAAGTAAAAGGTAAACCAGGACTAGGTGATACGGTTACTATTTATGATAATGACGGTAAGTTTCTCGCCATTGCAGCTTACAGCCCAGAGTCACAAATACGCGCACGTGTATGGAGCTTTGACCAAAACGAAGTGATTGATCAAGCATTCTTCGAAAAGCGTCTTCGCCGTGCGTACGATGCACGCCAGCAAGTGATCAGCGAGGGAGGCTTAACAGGCTTTCGTTTAAGTGCTGCGGAGTCTGATTACTTACCGGGTATCACAATCGACAAGTTTGATAACGTATTAGTATGTCAGTTACTCAGTGCAGGTGCAGAGCGCCATAAGGGCGAAATAGTCGCGGCACTAATGGCTATTTTTCCTGGCTGCGATATCTACGAGCGCTCTGATGTCGACGTGCGAACAAAAGAAGGGTTAGATCCAATCAAAGGTGTTCTGTGGGGTAATGCACCGACAGAGCCCGTATTAATTGAAGAAAACGGCCTAAAGCTAGAAGTCGATATTATAGAAGGTCATAAAACAGGCTTTTATTTAGACCAACGTGACAGTCGTGCGGCTCTAGAACGCTTCTCTAAAGATAAAACAGTGCTTAACTGCTTCAGTTATACTGGCACATTTTCGCTGTACGCATTACGTGGCGGCTGTCAGCATGTAACCAATGTGGATGTATCACAACCTGCGCTCGATACCGCCAGACGCAATGTGGAGCACAACAACCTAGATTTGAATAAAGTCGACTTTGTTAAGCAAGACGTCTTTAAGTTACTGCGTCAATACCGTGATGAAGGCAAGCTGTTTGATACCATCGTGATGGACCCGCCTAAATTTGCAGACAATAAAGCACAGCTGACCGGCGCATGTCGCGGCTATAAAGATATTAATATGATTGCGATGCAAATACTAAAGCCCGGTGGCACCTTATTAACGTTCTCGTGCTCTGGCTTAATGGAACAAAACTTATTTCAAAAAGTGGTTGCCGATGCAGCGCTAGATGCAGGTAAAGATTTACTGATTATGGAACGATTAAACCAAGCTGCCGACCACCCTATTGCTGGCAGCTACCCCGAAGGTTTTTACCTAAAAGGCCTTATCTGTAAAGTGTACTAAAACAGCTAAAACCTAGTTAAAGTGAACAATTTCAAGTCCTGCACTCAAGGAGCCATCTTGCTCCTTGGTTGCTCTAATAACTTTAACTGTTGCATCAAACGAGGTGATTGCTGTGCTCGTAGAGGCAATCACCACTCGGTAAACACTGCCAATTTCTAATACTTCATCACAACATATTGCTAAGCCTGTTGCACTTAAATCAGTGCATGTAACGACTATTTCGGTGTGACTATTTTCGCCCTCTAAAGGTATTAACTTTGCGGGGGTATGAATTTGCATGCGGCGAAAATCGCGCTTTTCCTCATGGAACATGACGCCTCCTTACACAAGTGCTTTTATTTTTTCTATGAGTGTTTTTACAGAAAATGGTTTCACTACATAGGCGTCACATCCAGCATCAAATCCTGCTTTTTGCTCAAGTTCAGATTCTAAGCCAGATACCATAACAACGGGGATATTTTCTGTTTCCGGGGTGTTTTTTAATAACCGACACGTGTCATAACCATCAAGACCAGGCATACACACATCTAATAAAATGGCATTGGGAGGGTTTGCAATAGCCGATGCCAAACACGATGTTCCTGAATCTGCATAGCTTAACGAAAACTCATTACTTAAGGTTGCTTTGAGCATTTCGAAGTTAAAATATTCATCGTCAACAACCAAAATTTCTGGTCGTACTCGACGTGAAGTGTCTGCTGGAACTGCAATCGGTTTATCCTTTTCTATGCCCACATAATCTCCTTTTAGCATTTGTGTTACTAATTCAAGCGCAATGAATTCACTGTTTCATTGCGCATACCTTTACTGAATTATAACTCACATTCTTTGATTGCGTTTAAAACACGCTTTGCAGATACAGGATAAGGTGTCCCTAGTGTTTGTGCAAATAAAGAAACACGTAATTCCTGCTGCATCCAAAAAATAGACCTGATTTCATCAGGTACGGGCATTCCTTTGGGAATTTTATTCGCCAGTTTTTGATACTGTTCAGCCACTTTTTCTAGTTCAAGTACACATAAACGATCTCGATTAGGATCAACAGGGAGTTTTTCTAGACGACGTTCAATCGCTTTTAAATAACGAATTAAATCCGCCATTTTTGCCGCGCCGTGCTGACTTACAAACCCTTTAAAAACGAGGCTTTGTAATTGTGATTTAATATCACCATGAGCAGTGATCATGGTTAAATCTACGCGCCCTTTCATACGCTTATTAAGACTGTGAGCAATGCTGAGCACTTGCTCAACTTGCGTTGCTATGTCGACCACCGTATCGCCCAACTCACCACGAATTTGCTCTTTAGCCTGCTCAAATGCTTGCTGAGTACGAATGTTGCCGTACTTTATCAATAAACTATCAACACCTGCAGCAATACAATCATCAATCAAATCATTCACTTTACCAAAGGGGTTAAAATACAACCCAAGCTTAGATTTATTAGGTAAATTTTGCTGCAAATACTTAATCGGTGACGGTACATTTAAAAGCACTAAACGACGTAAGCCCTGTTGGTGCGCCTGCTGTGCTTTTTGTTCGTTATCAAATAACTCAACCGCAGCGGAGTCTTTTTTATCGACTAAAGCTGGAAACGCTTTTATTTCATACTGACCTTGCTTTTTAACATAGGAAGCTGGTAACTCACCAAAGCTCCACTGTGTTAAGTCGGCTTTTTCTATGCCTTTATCAGCCACTTTTGATAAGGTATCGGTGACTTTGCCCTGAAGCTGAGCTTTCAGCTTAGCCAAATTTAGACCTCGAGCAAGTAACTTATCGTGCTCATCGCGAACTTCAAACTGCAAACGCAAATGAGGGGCCAACGTTGAGTAATCCCAAGCGTCTGGCTCAACACGTACCCCTGTCATACGCAGCAAACGAGTGCTTATGGCGTCAATTAAATTGCCTTGCATAGGCTCAATTGCCGCTAATACAGCATCGGCGTAGTTCGGAGCTGGAACAAAATTACGGCGTAGTGTTTTTGGTAATGACTTAATTAATGCGCAAATCAACTCATGCCTAAACGCAGGAATATGCCAATCAAAGCCGGTTTCTTGTACTTGATTAAGTAATGCAACCGGAATTTGAACCGCAACACCATCAACAGCTTGCCCTGGATCAAAATGGTACGTCAGCGGCAAGAGTAAGTTTTCTTGTTGCCATGTATCTGGGTAATCAAATTCGGTGACATGATCAGCACCATGCTGCATTAACGCTTCACGTGACATGTGCAAAAAGCGTTTATCTTTTTGTTTTTGTTGCTTCCACCAGGCGTTAAATGCCGCACGATTGTTGATATCAGCAGGAATTTTTTTGTCGTAAAACTCATACAGTGTTTGCTCATCCACTAAGATATCGCGACGACGAGACTTATTCTCAAGCACTTGAATATCATCAATAAGCTCTTGGTTATACTGTAAAAAGCCTTCATTCTGACCAAGCTCTTGTTCAACCAAAGCGCCACGAATAAACAGCTCTCGGCTCACTTTAGGATCAATTTTGCTGTATACACAACGACGCTTATTAACAATAAGCAGGCCGTATAAAGTTTGCTGCTCGAAGGCGATAACAGCACCCGGTTTTTTCTCCCAATGAGGCTCGCTGTAGCTGCGCTTCACTAAATGTTGAGCAAAACCTTCAACCCATTTAAGGTCGATACGGGCATTTATACGCGCGTAGAGTTTACTTGTCTCCACCAGCTCCGCAGCCATAATCCACTTAGGGCTCTTTTTAAATAATCCTGAGCCCGGAAAAATATGGAACTGACTATTACGTGCGCCTTTGTAAATTTGTTTTTCGTCTTTAAAACCAATGTGGCTCAACATACCGCTTAAGAGTGACTGATGAATTCGGTCGCTGTCGGCTACGTTAGTTGTTGCTTTCATGCCCATTTCATTACACACGGTCGACAGTTGATAAACGATATCTTGCCATTCTCGAATACGCATATAAGCTAAAAAGTCTTTTTGACACAGCTTTCTAAACTGACTATTGCTTAACTCACTTTGTTGCTCTTCAAGATAATTCCACAGATTTAAAAATGCGATAAAGTCTGAATCTGGATCATCAAATCGGCCATGTTTTTCATCAGCTGCCCCCCGCTTTTCTTGGGGTCGCTCACGAGGGTCTTGAATCGAAAGCGCAGCAACAATAATAATGACTTCACGCAATGCCCCAAGGCTGTCTGCGGTTAGCACCATTTTGGCTAAACGCGGGTCGACGGGTAAACGACTTAAACTACGTCCTGATTTAGTCAGCTCAGTTTGCTTATGGCGCTTAGCTGGTTTAACCGCCTCAAGCTCTTCGAGTAACGTTAAACCATCATTGATGTTACGACTGTCTGGCGCTTGTACAAACGGAAATTGTTGCATATCGCCCAGCCCAAGGCCTAGCATTTGCAAAATAACCGACGCTAAGTTAGTACGTAGAATTTCAGGGTCAGTAAATTCTGGACGCGAATTAAAATCATCTTCGCTGTATAAACGAATACAAATACCCGCTTCGATACGACCACAACGGCCTTTACGCTGATTGGCACTGGCTTGTGAAATTGGCTCTATTGGTAAGCGTTGTACTTTAGTACGGTAGCTGTAACGGCTAATTCGCGCGGTGCCTGGGTCAATAACATACCGAATGCCGGGCACGGTTAACGAGGTTTCTGCCACATTTGTGGCTAAAATGATGTGGCGACGTGAATGCGGTGCAAAAATACGATTTTGTTCTGCATTCGATAAACGCGAATAGAGTGGCAGGATATCTGCGCCTTTTAAGTTGCGTTTAGAAAGCGCATCGGCAGTGTCGCGTATTTCACGCTCACCATTCATAAAGATAAGAATGTCACCGGGTCCTTCGTCACACAGCTCGTCAACGGCATCAAAAATACCTTGCAGTTGGTCACCATCGGCTTCCATCTCTTCTTTATTAATCTCTGTAGTTGGGCGATAACGTACTTCTACAGGGAAAGTGCGTCCTGACACTTCAATAATCGGGGCGTCATCAAAATGCTGAGAAAATCGCTCTGGATCGATGGTTGCTGAGGTAATAATGACTTTTAGATCGGGGCGTTTTGGCAATAAATTCTTTAAATAGCCCAAAATAAAATCGATATTTAGGCTACGCTCATGGGCTTCATCGATAATAATCGTATCATATTGATTTAAAAAGCGGTCTTGCTGAATTTCAGCCAGCAAAATACCATCGGTCATCAATTTTATATAACTATTATCTGAGACCTGATCACTAAAACGAATTTTAAAACCGACTTGCTGACCAAGCTCACATTGCATCTCTTCAGCAATACGGTTAGCAACGCTGCGAGCTGCCAAACGCCTTGGTTGAGTATGCCCTATGTAGCCCTCTACCCCACGACCAAGCTCTAAGCACATTTTTGGAATTTGTGTTGTTTTACCCGAGCCAGTTTCACCTGCAATGATCACCACTTGGTTGTTGGCAATCGCCTGCTTAATATCCTCTTTCTTTTGGCTAACAGGAAGTTGCTCTGGATAGGTTACTGTTGGTAATGCCGCTATACGTTGAACACGCAATTGCTGTGAGCGAGCAATATCATCCGCGATTTTTTGCGCTATGTTCGCTTGCTTTGTTTCATCGTTTATTTTTTTGATGCCATGCAGGCGTTTTTTGAGGATGAATTGATCTTTGCGTAAGCATGTTTTTAATTCGCCGAACAGCGGACCTAGGTTAACCACCCGATACCCTTATAGTTATTTGCCAATAGGGCAACCATTGTATCAAATAATCTATTGGGTGGTCATGGCTTATTTATGCCAATTCGCTCAATTAAATGAACAGTTTTGAGGCAATCAAACCGAGTTGATAACAAGGCAAAAATGTCGTTATTGAAGTGTTCTCGGCAATTGCTCCTGCATTGCTCTACCTCTTGCACCCATGCAGTCGTAAATCAGACACTTTTAACACAGGTAGCGACAGGTTTAATCCCTCAAAATGATTAAGTATTACTGCTACTTGGCATTATTCGCTCGGTTGGAATAGACATGGCACATACGTCGATGTAATGTGGACTTTCAACGAACCAATCTTCTACTCGATTTTTGCGCGCATCGATTAACTGTTTAAAAGCAGTTGAATCTGTTTTCATTACTTTAAACTGGCTTGTATCAATGTCTGTAATATCAGCCAGAACTTGCATATCTGTAATAGGATTAAATACCGCACCTTCAATGGGCTTTCGCATTAATTGATTAAAGTGCTCCATCCCCTCTAATACACGCCCAAACACTGTAATATTTCGGTCTAGGTAGCGCTGTGCATTACCTATCGTGACATAAAATTCTGTGCCACCACTGTTAATATCGTTATCACGAGCCATTGCAAAGATGCCGGGGCAATGCACTTGCCATGTTTGTGTTTGACTTTCATTTTGCGCAACCGCAAACCCATTTAGAAAGCCCGTTTTTACTGCGTAACCATCTGGGCCTTTTAATTCAGTGATCGCCAGTGGTGTATCCGTTTTGAAGTAAAATTCAGCAGGCAGCGCTTTTTTCGCCTTTTTAACCGACTTTGTTTCATTCGCGTCACCACCTTGCGCGACAAAACCTTCAACAAAGCGGTAAATACTCAGCCCTTGATAAAAACCTTCTTGGGCGAGTAGTCGCATATTTTTGGCGTGCAAAGGCGCCAAGCCATCATTGAGCTCAATATACGCGGCACCCGTCGGGAGAGTAAGTTTAAGAACGTTGTTTGGTTGCACAATGCGCCATTGAGACTCATCTGCGGTTTCAATAGTTTCAGCTGCTGAGCGTTTTTCAACGTTATCAGCAGCGTGAATAGGCCCTGTTAAAAGTGCAGCAACGCATACCGTTAATAGACTAAATTTCATTATTATTATCTTTTAAGTAATTGACAATTCAGCCTATTAACTTCTTAACAATTAAGCAAGTAAAAATACCCCAACGCACTGTGATACGATTCGCTTAATTAAGTGCTCTATGTTGAGGCAATATAACCTCGTTGATAACAAGGCAAAAATGTCGTTATTGAGGTGTTCACTGCAATTGCTCCTGCATTGCTCTACCTCCTGCATCCATGCAGTCGTAAATCAGACATTTTTAACACAGGCAGCGACAGGTTTAGTCCCTCAACATGATTAAGTCTTATTGCAGATTGGTATGGCTATTAATCCCAGTCAAATTTATACAGAATATCAACATTTTGATAAAGACCGCTGGTTACTTCAATATACAGTTGTGACAAGAGTTGATAGCGCACTGCCACCTCACTCAATGAATCAAAAATCCCCACGCTGTATTTCACTTGAATACCGGGCGTAACATAGCCTGATATTTCAACTTTAGTATCATCGCCACTGCCTGTAGAACTCAAGCTCACATCCGATAAACCAAAGCTTTCGCCAATTTTAGATACCACACCTTCACTGCGGTTAACACCTTGCGCTAATAATAGTTGCGTCAACATTGCATCGGTTGAGCTGTCCCCTTCGTCAAGTGGCTGACCATTCAATAAGTAAGCCAATGCTTGTGCTTGATCCATTGCCGGCTCTGAGAACACTTTTAACGATGGCTGTTCCACATTCCCGGTTAAAGTAATACCCGCAACCACACCATTTGCGGTGTTATCAGGGTTGCGAATAGCTTTAATATTTAAATACGGTTTATCTACAGAGCCACTAAAGCCAACTTGACCTGTCCGTATTTGTAAATCTTGGCCAAAAGCGCGGTAGGTTCCTTCAACAAGGTTTAATTCTCCGGTGGCAATCATCGGTGTCGTCTGGTCCATGTTGATATTAATATCCCCTTCGACTTTTGACTGTAATCCAAATGAATCAATACGCACGTCTCTTTCAACCAGTACCTTTAAGTTGATAGCGTAATCGAAAGGAACTTTTTCAGCTTGTTGTTGTTCAATATCCACAATGACTTCGTCATCACTGACTTGCACAGCCCCCTCGGGTAGCTCCTCAATGGCAATCCGCCCCCACGGAACAACAACCTGCCCTTCAAGGTTAAAGGCATTATTTTTTAATGACATAGTGAGCTCAGGCGACACTTTAAAGGTGACATCTTGTTGCGCACGTACAAAGAACTCATTGCCTTGCAATTGTAAATTTACATCGGGTAAATCTGCATGCCAATCAACACCCCCAGATAACTTTAGCGCTCCCCCTTCACGGTCTTTTAGCTCACCAGTCACTGTCGCACTTTGATTATTAAAAGCGATATTCACCTGTGAGTTTTGCAATGAAACAGGAAGCGTTGCTCCTTCTAAGTTAATGCTGTCAACATTAAGCTCACCATTAATGAGTGGCTCTTTTAATGAACCTGCCAAGGCAAGCTGACCCTTAATATCACCATTTAGCTGCTCTAACGTGCCAATAAAAGGCTGTATATTCGTGAGTAGAATTTTTTCAATAACCAGATCACCCGAGAGTAATTGCTGATTTTGAATATCCTCTACATTAATTTGTGAGGTTACTTTTCCAAGTACTGATGAGTCGAGTGTCGCTTCAAGCTTCGCCGTTTCTGCATCACTTATCGCAGACAGGCTGAAGACCTCAATCGGTAGCTTATAAACTGTCGCACCATCGATTAGTGATGCAGCTAGTTCTTGCGTATTAATGTTAGCTCGCAGGGTTTTTAGCTCTGCGTTATGCCAGTTGGCAACAAACTCACCTTGCGCTAAGCCGGTTAAATCGAGATTATCAGGTAAGAAATGTTTAAACTCTGGTATCGATAACGCCCCAAGTTGCGCATTAAGTTGACCCAATTGCTTTGTTTGCTGCAAGGTGTTTACACACAACTGAGACTTTTCACTTTGCCAACAGTGTGCCGAGACATTAAAGTCTTGCGTCTGCGTATTTACACTGACATTAATGGCTTTATCTGTTCCAAAACGAACTTTATTATCGGTAACAAGTATTTGACTTAACGCCCCTTGCCACGTGTTCTTTGTGAACTTTCCATCTAAATCAAACGACACTTTACCTTGATCAGCATCCAGTAAAAATACGACATGGTGATCCGTTTTGTCACCTGAGGCATTAAGTTCAATCTGATTAATTTTGTGCTCAGCAAAACTAGCTGAATCCAAAATAAGCGATATCTCTGTTTGCCAGTCCGCAGCATAATCAAACTGCCCGTTTAACGCTAAACCCTCAACTTGGATATCCTGATAACTTAAAGTATTGAGGAGCAAGTTCACATTGGCTGTCGGTTCAAGGCGTGCTCCGCGCAATTTAAGATCTGCACTTCCTTTCCCCTGCAAAGGAAGCACACTTTGTTCACTTGCATCAAGGCGGATTTTACCGTCAACAAGCCATGTATCATCGACTTGACCCGATAGTGTAATTTCGTTATTTCCACTTTTAAGCTCAAGCTTATCAAAACTCGCGTGAAGGCTGCTGTCGAGTTTAAAGTCAGAGGCGACGTTCACAGGGATATCATTTACTGTGCCATCAATCACTGTGTTTGCTAAGATTAGCTGCCAATCCTCGTCTTTTAGAGTGAAGGAGCCATTAAACTTGCCAGATAAATTACTGCTTACGGCATCCGTTAAGTACTGAGCTTTTAAATCGCTTAACGTGCCTGAAAACTGACTTGTCACGCCCTCAGACCAATCTGCTGATGCGTTAACCGTAGCTTGGCTGTCGTTAGCACTGAGCTTTAGTTGATCAATTTTGACTCGTGTAAGGCCTCCATTTGCCTGCATTTCAGTTAACATCGCAGGGTATGCACCTAGCCGACTTGTTAAATTCACATTAATGGCGTAATCATCCGCATCGCCTTGCATACTGATAGCAAGGTCAGATAAACGTAATTGCGCAGCTTCTGTGTCTAACAGCCACGTATCAATGCCACCTTTTAGGCTAAACGGGTAATTCGTTTGTTGTAGATTGACTTGACCACTCAGTGTAGCTGGGTATTGACCCTGCGTAGTGAGGTTTAAGTTTAAATCCCCTAAACGCCCATTTAAGCCAAGAGTTGCTTGGTGCTGAGAATTAACCACAGACAACGAGGCATCAACTTTATTATCACCCCTTAAAAGCGCATGAAACTGGGTATTCAACTGCCAGTCAATGTAACGTGCAGCCAATTTCTCGACGCTGATTTCACTCTCTTTCGCTATCGCTTCAAGTTCAATGTTGTTAATAACGTGCGCACTTTCAGCTGCAAAAGGAGTTATTGCAACTTTATCGACCTTAAATGCGTGCAATTGCACATTAATTGGTAAGGTAAAATCAAGTGATGGTAGAGCTGGCAGCTCATTCAGCGGCGCACTTTTTGGGGCTTCTTTTACTTCATGCAATGCAACTGCAATATCGGCGATAGTAAATGCGTGTACGTTGATATCAGATTGTGATGCATAGGCTGTCAGGTTTAATTTGCTCACCGTCACATCAGCACTTGCATGCTCCAAGGTAAAACGATTAACAGCAATGCGTTTAACTGTGACATTTATCGGCAACGTTATTTGCTCAGCCGTGGTGGGCTCACCGTCAGTCATTTCTGTATCGGTTGGTTGTGGGTTTTCTGCCAAAGAGGGGGGTGTATCAAGTTTTAAATCTATTGTTTGCGCACTTAAGTTGTCTACACAAACACCATCACACCCCCACCAGTACAAATCAATTTTTAGTTGTTTTGCTGAAAACTTAAGTCCTTGTTTATCGTACGAGATATCGAATGCATCATTGTACAAAAAACGCCCGCTCGGTAAATTTATCTTCAAGCCATCTACTAATTTATTAGCTGAATATGCAATAAAGTGATTTCCTGGCGCGGTGAATAATAAACAAAAAAGTATGACGCCTACGCTGACTAATATGGCTGATAAAATCGTCGTCGTTTTTTTAAACTTGTTCATTAAATTTCAGGCCCTATGGTAATACTTAAACGGGTACTTTTACTTTCTTTTGTCAGCCCCCACGCATGATCAATGCGAACGGGTCCAACGGGCGTTAAGTAACGAAAACCAAAACCAGCACCTACTTCAACACGATCAGTAAAATCATTAGTCGCTGTACCACTGTCTACAAAGACGGCAGCTCGCCAATGTTCTGCAAATTGATAGTTATACTCAACAGTTCCAGTGGCTAGGTATTTCCCCCCAATAAGGCGACCTTTTTCATCTTCAGGAGAAATTGATTGATATGCAAAACCACGGACACTTTGGTCCCCCCCCGCATAGAAACGCAGTGAAAAAGGCACATTGTCAATATCATCCACTAACATGGCCCCCAAATTAGCACGTAAAAATATCATGTGACGATCAGCAACGGTTGTAAGCCAAGCGTTCTGCAATTGAAGTCGCAAAATATTTGTCGTTGAAAACATGTCTTTTAAACCAAATTCAGCAGATATAAGCCATTGATAACCCTCGTAAGGTGTTGTGCCACCTTCGGTGTCTTTTTTCGCATAACTAATGCCTGGCATCAGCATTTTAGAGCTTTGCTCTTCATCGCCAATTTGGTAGGTTTCTCTATCGCGTCTTAAAAAGGCAGTACGCACCCACTCATCATCAGTTAACCACTGGCGCTGCAGTTGGGCTGTTAAAATTTTACTGTATACATCATTCGTCAGCTTATCTTCGAGCTTATAACCGACTGAAAAACGCCATAAATCATCATTTGGATCATTTACCGGCACAGTATAACCTAACGATATGTCTTGTTGCTTTTCAGAGACATTCAGGTTGCTTTCGAGATAGTGTCCGTCTTGTGTAATCCACGGTTTAGACCATTTAAAACGCACTTTTGGGCCTAGGTCGGTACTAAATCCTCCCCCTACTTCGTAACTATTTGCAGGCTTGTGCAAAACATCAACATTCACTGGCACCTTGCCATCTTTTCGATTTGCTATGTCGGCATAGACTCGTACACTCGTAAAATAAGGGGTACTCGAGAGCGCTAGATTGTAGTCGGATACTTCTGTTGATTTGTAAGGTTGACCTGCCTTAAATTCAGCTAAAGATCGAATGTATTTTTCAGCTGGCGTTTGATTACCTATCGTTATTTCACCAAATTGATAACGAGGACCGGTATCAACATTGAAGGTAATTTTCGCACTGTTTTTCTTAAGAGATACAGCTAAGGTATGTGCATGCCATTTAGCATCAAAATACCCCAGCTCTAAAAGTTGACTTTCAATACGCTTCCTTGCCGCTTCATATTTAGCGTGATTTAAAAAATCACCCGGTTTTAAACTAATACCATCTACAGCAACCATAAACTCAGGATCCGCTTTACCGGCCCCGCTAATGGTAATATCGACGTCGGATATACGTGTCACTGGCCCACGCTCTATATCAACGATGACCAACTGCTCGGCGTTATCAAATTTTATTTTAACGACAGGCTTATAATACCCCAGTGCTTTTAAGCTCGCTTTTACTTGGCTTTTAGCATGACGCTGCAAGGCTTTAGACGTTTTTTCATCTATTAATGGTTTAATGTAAAGCGCGACGTTTTTTTCAAGGTCGCCATTGACCCCTTGAATTTTATAATCTTTGATGATCGTTTCAGCACTAAATGCATTATTACTCAGTGAAAAAAATAAAATTAAAAAGACAAAAAAGAAATGCCGAATGTACAAAAAATATCCTTACTTTTTTGAAAGTGTCATAAATCAGATAAATACAAAATGATACTAGCACAGTGAAATAGCCACTGACATAATTGAAGTGTTAAAATTAGTGCGCGTTAACCAATTATTTTCGCTACAATAGCTAACAATTCCTAGATTTATAATGAATGAGCGATTAAATGCATTTCACTGACGACGAAAATGGTCAATTATTAGCAGAAATTGCAGCGGCTGGTGTTGATTTAACCAGCATGCAAGTAATAGATTTCTATATTCTTTTTGAACAAAAACCTGAAGCAGAAAAGTTCGCAACGGCAATTGCAAGTGATGAACTAGCGCCTGCAACAGAGTTAGTAAAGTGTCCCGACACCGGGGTGTGGGAAGTCGTTACACGTGTTGAAATGGTTCCTGACCACACGCTATTAAGCCAAACTGAACAATACCTCGAGAGCATCGCAAATAGCCACAACGGCTATGGTGATGGTTGGGGTTTAATGGCTGACGAATAAACACGCGACATAACGCCTGCTTATGGCAGGCGTTGGTTACTTTAATTGATTGGCTTTTCTATAATTACCCTGATAATCAAATAGTTTCTGGGCAACTTTCCAACCATACTTTTTGTTCTTCCGGGCAATAACAAAATCTGGCGCGACCAATACATGTTGTTGTTCAATAACCTGTTCTGCCGTTTTCCAGGTAATCGGGGCACTATTCCCTTGAGCTCGCCGACCAAATTGCTTGTTAAAGATAAAACGGCCTGTGTCGTTACTAAGATTAAAAACTTCGTCGCAACTGGCACCATCCTCATCAAAATAGCTAATTTTCAACAGCCCATTTGCGATAAGTTGTGCCGATAAACCACTACAGCGAAGCACCAACGCATCTTTTAAATTAAGGGCTTCACGCAACTTATCATCGGGGTCTGTCATCATGGCTGAGCAAGCTTGGCATTGCCTCGCTGCTATATCATTTTGCTCACCGCACTGCTCACATTCTTTAAATCTAAAACGGTAGTCGCACTGTATTTGCGTGCCATCATCATCGTCTAGAAGACCTTGGCAGCGACGCCCAAAGTGCTCAATGACATTGCCTGCGGCATCTGTTTTTCCCCAAAAAATATTCGCAAAGCCACAACCAGGACACAGTACTTGCACAGGTTCGTTGTCACTCTGGGCTTTTTTACTGCCCACCTCTGGGTAAAATAGGTCAAAGCCATTGCCTGCGTAATCAATCACTAAGCACTCTTTTTTCCCCTCACTTAATCTAAGCCCCCTGCCAACAATTTGCTGATATAAACTGACTGACTCGGTTGGACGCAAAATGGCAATAAAATCGACATGCGGCGCATCAAATCCGGTAGTGAGTACAGACACATTGACCAAAAATTTCAACTTTTTCGCTTTAAATTGATTGATGATAGTGTCGCGCTCGTTGTTATCTGTATCACCAGTAATTAATGCGGTATTGTCAGTTGGCAAGTAGCCGACGATTTCTTTGGCATGCATGACTGTTGCCGCAAAAATCATGACGCCGTGCCGATGCTCACTGTAGTCAATAACCTGCTCAATAATCGCCTTCGTTGCGCGGGTATTATCTTTGAGGAGCGCATTCATATTTTCAGCACTATAGCGTCCAAATGAGTCGCTGGGTAAAGATGAAAAATCATAATGGCTTATGGCTGCGTCTACTTCATGAGGCGGCGTTAAATAGCCATGTTTAATCATGTAACGAAGCGGTAACTCAAAAATACACTTTTTAAAGGGTGCGTCTTTATCTCCCCTTACAAAGCCATGATAATGATGATGATAAACCCACCCCATTCCCATACGAAAAGGAGTCGCGGTTAACCCCAATACTTTTAGCCGGGGGTTCTGTTTCTTAAGGCTGGATATCACTTGACCATACTGACTTTGATCATCCCCACTGACGCGATGACACTCATCAATAATGAGCAATGAGTACGTATCACTAAGTTGCGCCGTATTGCGCGCTAGTGACTGTACACTTGCAAACGTAACCTGTTCTTTAAGCGATTTTTGTTTAAGCCCTGCAGAGAAGATACTCGCTTCAAAACCAAAGCTGATGTACTTTTGCGCGTTTTGCTCTACGAGCTCTTTAACATGTGCTAATACTAAAATTTTCTGTTTAGCAATACGTGCTAATTCAGCAATCACTAAACTTTTGCCCGCGCCTGTTGGTAATACAATCAGTGCAGCCTCGTCCGATTGCTTAAAGTGACTAACCGTTCGCTGTACGGCCTCTTGCTGATAAGGTCTAAGTACGTATTTCATTATTTTGTGCTGTAATAAAGACAAAAAAGGGAAGCATGTGCTTCCCTAAAAGTTCATATGGGTGAAATTAAGCGAGGTGCTTAGTTAAGTCAACACCTTGGAATGCTTTAGGACGTTTACCACGGCCTGTCCACTCAATAATTTCACCATTGTATTCGATGCGGTATTTAGGTTTTACTTTCGTACGCTTATCTGTGCCTACTACATCTTGTAAATCTTCTAATGTAAGTCCTTTTTCTTTTAACAGATCGAGTACTTCTTTTTTAGCTTCTTGCTGTTGAGTATATTTCTCGATAGCTGAATCAATTAACTGTTTTGCTTTTTCAAGTTCAGTTAAAGACGCAGATTTGACAAAAGATCGGATTTCTTTCATTTAAAGCTCTCTTAATTATAAAAGTTAAAGATACATATCAATACACAGCTTAGTATATGGTGAAAAAATAAAATAATCTAATTTAAGTTTATTATAACCATAACTTTATTTTTTCGATCACGTCGCTTAACTCTACAATTAATTCCCTGACTATTAACGTCTCTTTTTCTTGATTAAAGCGATTTTCAGTACTCACTATAACTTTTGATAATGGTGGGTATTGCAACATCACAATAGCCCCCTTAAGTTTATGAATAGCTGGGGGAATTTTTTCTATATCTTGGTTATCCACATGTGCAGTTAGCGTGTTTAGATCTTGTTTCAAGCTCGTAATAAACACCTCTGCTAGTGTTTTAGCATCATTTTCATTACCAAAAACATTTAACCAATGTTGTTTATCTTTTATACCTTGCAGGTTTGATACTGGCACCTCATCTTGTACCTGTATTTCATCTTTATTTACCTCAATAAACTCGGCTAAACGATTATATAACTCGTTAAGTTTATATGGCTTAAATAACACACTGTTCATGCCTGCATCTAACGCTTTATTTAGGCACTCTTGTGAATCGTCAGCAGTAAAACCAATGATCGGTAAATACTTAAACTTTTCTTTATCGCGTAACTGTTTAGCTAATTTAAAGCCATCTAAATGAGGCATATGACAGTCAGTTAGTAATACATCAAAATTATCATTTTCTAGGGCTTTTAATGCGGCTAAACCGTCTTCAACCATCACGGCTTTTATGCCTAATTTTTGACACTGTTTTTCTAAAAGAAGCTGATTAGTTTTATTATCTTCTGCAATTAGAATCTGCCCATGCAACGCAGTTGTGAGGCTGTGTGGTAATACGTCAACACCACAATGAACATTGTTAACCAGCTCTCTGAGTAAATCGGGATAAAGAGGATCAACAAGTAAAATATGGCAACTACATTTTGCGGGAGTTTGAGTATCATTAGCGCTGGCCACGATGATGTATTTATTCTCAATATTACAAATATTCTTTTGCCAATTTTTACCCCATCGCTCAATGGCATACTTTTCATCAATAATCATATTATCAACTTGCTGAAATACGTTAGCATCTAAAGGATGACTGAGCTGATTATGTTTAACTCCCATGCTTGCTAAATTATTCAGTAATAAATGATTCTGAGTACACACAGACCAATAAACAGAACTCACTGCTAAATCAGGTTTAGCGACTTTAGTCAAAGGAACCGAAATAAATACATTCGTACCTTTTCCAAATGTACTGGAAATATTAATTTCACCTTTCATCGCTTCTATTAATTGCTTAGCAAGTGTTAAACCGAGCCCTGTGCCGCCATAACGTCGCTCTGTCGAGTTATCAGCTTGCTCAAAGGGTGTAAAAGTATGCGCAAGTTGCTGGGCAGTCATTCCTGCGCCGGTGTCGGATATCTCAATCTTCAAGGTCTGTTTTTCAAATAAAACGTCGCAGCTAATCGCGCCTTTCTCAGTAAACTTAACGGCATTATTTAAAATATTAGACAAAACTTGCAGTAAATGACTTACATCTATACGCGCTTGAGTAAAAGCAGCTGTTCGCCACGTTAAACGGAATTCGAGACCTTTTTGTTTTGCTAAATATTCATGCGCCCTTAAAACACGGCACAGGTGGGACTCGAGATCTACATCTTGGCAGTCGATTTCAATTTTACCTGAGCTTGTATTTGCAAAATATAAAATGTCATCAACCAAGTTACGTAATTTCGAAATCGCACTGTCAATATGTTCTACGAGGTAGAACTGCTCTTCATCTAAATAAGAAGCCCGCAGTAGTTCAATAAAACCATTAATGCCAGATATGGGGGTTCTTAACTCGTGACTCATGGTCGCGATGAATCGGCTTTTAGCTAAATCGGCCTGATGAGCCAGTTGATTTGCTTTACTTAAATCTGCTTGCTGACGCTTGAGTAAACTAATATCAAGCAATATACCATTCCAGCGAACGCCTTGAAGTTGATCATCAGAATTTTTTTCGCCTGTCGCAATGTAACGACACCATATTTTCTGCCCTAAGTTATTAACCCTAAACTCAATATCAATCATTGAGTTACGCTTTGCCGCTCGCTTAAAACTCTTCGCAATTTTTACTCTGTCTTCATCAACAATAAGCGGTGAAATACACCCTGTCATACCGCGTTGGTTAATGGTTCGAGATGTAATCCCTAAAAGGCTTCGCGCTCCTTTACTTATGTAAGTATAAAACCCCTCACCATTGTTATAGTATTCATATTGAAATACCCCGCCGGGTATCGTATCCGTGATCGTCTTTAATAATTTTTGAACAGATTCATTTTCTCGCTGCAGATTATTATGCTCTGTGACATCAGTTATCACAGTCATGATCCCTGCGATATGGCCGTCAATCCCCAAAAAAGGCTTCTTTGTATAAAGCAACTCGAGTGGTTTACCCAGACTATTGGTGAAGCGGATATGTTGATTAATTATTTTACCCGAAGTAAGGCTTTGCTTATTTTGATCTAATAATTCTTTAACGACTGCAAGATCACTGCGCAAAAATTGCTGCTCGTCATCCCAAAGATGCGCGAAATTATCTTTATACGCTTTATTCCACATGATGCGTTTTTGGTCTTGATCCTGAATAACAACCATCGTGGGTAAATCATCAATTAACTTTTGCGTAAAATTAAGCTTACTCAGTGCAGCCTGTTCTGATTGCTTACGACTCGCTATTTCCCTATTTATATTGAGACGCCGATTGATAAAGTAAGTCAGTGATAAAACAACTAAAATCAACACCAAAATTGCAGTGATATTGACCGTTTTTTTATCATAACCACGCTCTATATTAAAAATACCATGACGGTTTACTACATGGCTAAAATCATTACTGGTTAAGGTTTTAAATAAACTGTCTAGCAACGTTGTTAATTCAGAAAAGTGCCTATTAATTAAAAAATAAATTGGCTGTGTATATCGATATTTAGGGTTGATATAAAACTCACCAATATAAAACTGGTTTAGCTGATACGCTGCAATGCTCTGCGGTAGCATAGCCGCATCAACAGCATCATTTCGTAGTGCATAGAAAAGCGTTTGAATTGAGTCAAATGACACGGTTTCGATAGGCTCGCTACCAACTAATTTTTCTTTAGGATCTGCAAACGCCTCAATATAACCAATACGGCGAATTTTACTCGCACGCTTAGAAACCAATACCATTTCGAAGCTATAATGTGAGGGTAACGCAATTAATATTCCTTCATCTATTTTGTCAGGTGTCATCGATGGAATGATATCGATTTTATTTGCAAGAAATAGCTTTTCTAACTCTTTACTATTTGCAGCGGGTATATATTTAAACTGTATGCCACTTCTCTGTGAGAGCAATGCAAGAGTATCATTTAAATACCCAGTAGCTTCGCCTGTTTTACTGGTTGAATTAACGGGGTATAAACCATCAATAAACGAGAATGTGAGTAAATAGTTAGTACTCTGCTGTGCATCAATACGGTTAAAATCACGCTTGAATTTACTGTATGCCTTTGCAGCGATGTATTCTTCACTGGCAGAACTTTCCCACAGCTGTTTAGTTGCAGGTGAAATAGAGGCGAGTACCGAGTTAACTTGATTTCGTAATGCGGTTTCCTCTTTATTAAACATGACGTGAAGGGTTTCACTCTCGAGCCAAATAGGACTAACAACCTTTAAGTTATTTTTAGAGTGATTTTTTAATTGGTGAGACAACACTGAATAGTCCCCCATAAACGCGTCAAACGTACCATCAGCAACCTTGTCTATCGCATCTTCAGGTTGAATAAATCGGTTTATGAATAAAGCACCATTTTCGGCTAAATACTCACAGTGTGAGCTCCCCGTTATACATACCCAACGCAGACTCGCTAAATTCTTTAATGCATCATTAGCAATAGACTGGTTTGCAACAATGCCCCGTGGGGCTTCCATAAATGCGGAAGAGAATAAAAAATGCTTTTTACGTTGCTGGGTTTTATTAAGACCCACAGTAAAATTAATTTCGCCCGCCTGAAGCGCATCTAACAGTAAATCGAGACTGTCGTATACATGATATTCTAATTCAGCATCTGCTAATCGCGCAATCTCATTACTGTAACCAACGATGACCCCCGAAAACCGGCCATTTTCATCACGTGTATGATAAGGAAAGAAGTTATAATTAACGATACCTGCTTTGAGCTGCTTTGCATATGCACAACTTGAAAGGAAAGCAAATGTTAACGCAATGAAAAATAAGAATAGCTTATTCAGAATGATGCCAATAAGAAGGTTAAAATTTGTTACATTTTAGCAGTGTAAATTAAATACAACAATTCAGAAATCCCCACTGCTTAGATTTCTTTACGGCAAAGGCTATTTAAAAACCCTAACAACAACTTTACGTGTATCACTTAAGCTAACTCGTTTTAACGTGTGAACAACACCACTCTAATTCACCTTAGTTCAAATACAGTTATAAGGTGATAAAAAATCATGGTTTATGCCAGGCATAAGCAAGCTGTAAACAGCAAAGATACTTCACCTAAATAACGATGGATATTTGACTACCCAAATTTATACCATTCCGCTTAATTAAGTGGTCTATTTTGAGGCAATAAAACCGCGTTGATAACAAGGCAAAAATTTAGTTATTTAGTTGTTCTCGGCAATT
>NZ_FPAZ01000018.1 GCF_900116435.1 Pseudoalteromonas lipolytica
CGGACGGCGTATGCCATGCTGAAAAAGGGCACGCGTTATGAACCAAGCCTACTAGCAAATTAACATTTAGTCTTCGATAACAGAAATAACTGTATTGACCAAGAACCTGCGTTAAGCGGTTAGACCCACCCTTGATAGCCTGTAAAGTGATTAGTGTGTTAAAACACCGAGTAGGAGAAGAGGCACAAGGGCGCGAAAACATCATAGGGCCGAGGTAGCTCCTCATTATGAGCCCGCATATAAGTACGCAGTCTAACAAAATTAACGAAGGGTATTGTGCAATAGGAGGAGTCCATATAAGGCACTTTAGTGCCGAAGTGTCTGATATGCCCTTCATACAACACCCCTGACATTCACGGCTAAAGCCGTTCCTACGCTTCTTAATCACGATGTTCAATCACGGTTCTAACGTTGTTTAATCATGATGACAGGATTGGAGAGCTCTAAAATGGACTACTTCACTTTACGCTAACCTAATTAGCGCGTAGTAGGAGGTACTTGAGTGCCGAAAGTGTCTGATATGCCCTTCACACATAACCACTGACATTCACGGCTAAAGCCGCTCCTACGCTTCTTAATCACGATGACAGAAGTGCAAGGGGCTCTAAATCGCTCATTTCACATCTGGCTCAATTAATTAGAAGGTAGAGGCACTTGAGTGCCGAAAAATGATTATGCCTTTCACACATAACCACAGACATTCACGGCTATAGCTGTTCCAACGAGATAGTGATTCATTGCTAGTTATTAAAACAAGCCATATTCTTCGGTCTCTTCGGCTTCATGGCGCATCAAATGCTCAGGGCGGAATATGGCGCTAGGATCGAGTAACAAACTATGCTTGTTTTTCATTTTGATTAAACCACGCATCATATTTCTAGTTTGAGGATCAACATCAAAACCTACGGAGGTAAGCTTATCAAGCGGTTTAATATCCTCTTTCTTTACATTGATATTGTCTTCTACCTTGTCAACGAGGAGGCCTATATGAGGAGTTACGCCATCTTTAGTGGTAAAGATTATGATAGGCTTGTAATCCAGAATAATCTGCTCTCTTGCAGACTCAAACAAGCGTATTAACTGATTAAACACTTGGCGCTTCTTTTCTTCAAATAAACGAATAACGTTTTCTTTGGTCATTGTTTTTTGAAGGTCTAAGAATTCGCGCGCCATGGCGTGCAATTCTCTGTGGGGGGTGTCGAACTTATCGAGGATATTTTGCAGGTCTTCGTTGTCAGTTTTAAAGCTGTTGTACCATCGGCCAAAATCGCATTTATCCGGATCAATTGTGTTTGTGAAGGCTGCGCCTGTGAGCAGGCTATGCTCTAGTGCGCTCAACCATTGTTGGTGATCTTTTTCTTTTTCAACCAATAAGTCAGTGAGCTCAGCATTTGTCTTATTGGTTGATTGGTTATTAAGTACAATGCCTAAATCAAAGATGGGCGTGGGTGTTTCCATGTAATCTTTTACACCAATGAAGCTTTTATTCTCATTAGGCAAAGATGTCAGGTTATTTTCGTAACGTTCTGTTAGAAGAATATCGAGAATCTTAAGTGAAATGGTCTTTTGCCCAACACGAAAATTAATCAGATCCATATTTCCCTCAAAGCCTTGTTAAGTCTTTAAAGCATAGAACATTATTTCGATTTAGCAGTAGTTAATTTCAATTACTTTTAAAATAGGATCGGTAGATCTTTTTATCCGTGTTGTTTGTCTGATTGTTAAATAAATCGGCAAACTCAGACGTATCACTAAAGAGCTTATTTAGTTCAGTCAGCAAGCATTGATTATTCAACGGTGTTGTGCACTTTTGTGCGGCGCTCACTAACGCAACTGCATTCAAATAGCCTTCAAAAATAATTCTGTTAGGGCTTGTGTTATAGGGCTTGATATCTGCTCTAAATTGCTTGCATAAGGAGTTGTCACACTGATTGGGGTCTGGCACAACCTCCGTTACCATAATAGTACTTGGGTGGTGAATGAGAGAGTATAAATCAAAACTCGACACAAATGATACTGAGGTATAGTCGGGTTTGAAACCTTGCTCGTATCCAGTATTAATAAATTCGGCTAATGGTTGATAAGTGCCTACCATGCATACTGCGGTGACTCCACTAACTTTAAGTTGTTCTAGTGCCTTTGATATCTCTTCGCTATTTCGTTTGAAACGTGCAACTTCAACCGGTACCAAATCGTGTTTTTGCAGTGCCATTATTAAGTTACTTTCAACTAAAAAACCAAACTCATCGGCTTGGATCATCAACCCTATTTTTTTATGCTTGCGCTCCTGAACTAAATAATTAATTTGCTCTATCGCTTCATCTTGATAGCTTGCGCGTAAGTTAAAGACGTTTGGCATTGACTGGTTATGGAGAAAGTCAGCACCAGTAAAAGGCATCAGGAAGGGCACTCGATGTCTATCTAAAAGGGGCTTAATCGCATTTGCAGTCGGTGTACCCATCGAGCCGAAAATAGCGTCTATTTTGTCATTAAATAAAAATTGTCGTGTGTTTACAACGGTGTTTTTAGGCTCATAACCGTCATCAGCAAGAATAAGATCAATATTTTGACCATGTATTCCATCACGTGCATTTACTTTGTTGAAATAGATTGTACTACCCAGTGCTAATTGCTCGCCGATGTGTTTTGCAGGACCAGTTAGTGCGGTAGACATCCCTAATTTTATAGGTGGCTGTGTATGTTGAGTGTTTCCTATAATAGGCACGAAAAGCAAGCAAATCGCTAGGCGCTTAACGGTTGCTCTTATTAAGTAAAGTAAACTGGGCATACCAATCGTGTACTGCTTTTTTGAACCGAATGTCGAACTCTTTTTTACCCGTGAAGTGTGCTTCATCAATTACGCTTTTCACATCAATTTGCTGTAATACTAGTCTAATAAGGATCATTTTTGTATCTTGGTCGAGTAAATTTAGACTAATAGGCATGTGCCAAATAAGCTGCCACAGTAAGGGTTGTAATTTAAAGAGTGAAACGTCGTTGTTGAGTAACCTGTCTGCTCTATTAAGCATTTCTGAAGAGCAACCTATTGTTGAATAGCCTGAGAGTAGTTCATCAACTAGTTGCCATGGTAAAGAGTTAAAATGCCCAAATAGTTGCACGGATAGGTCTTGCTTAAATTCTTCTTTTAATTGCTCTGTGACTGCTTTGCTTTGTGTTTTTAATGGCTTAATAACAAGTGCAGCATGTTCTGCAGTGGCTTTATCACGGTTAAAACCTAGCTTTACAAGGCGAAAACCATTTGTTTTCCAAAACCTAACTAATGACGCATTTGCCCCAAAACTTGCACCAAAGAAATCGCACGTACTTAGTTGTTGTTGGCAAAAATCTAATAAGGCAGATCCTATACCTTGTTGGTGGCTCTCTGGTGCTACAGCGATTCTCACAACGCGTGCAGAGTGACCTGTTAGCCACTGCGTATCATGCGTTAACTGAGTTAATGTTTGTGCCATTAAATGCCCTTGCGGGCGGCGTTCGCCTGTTATTACTTGCTCTGCAATATCTTGCGATAGTCCCCCTTCAATTGCGACTAAACAGACGGCTTGTAGGTTTTCTGCTTGTCGGCAAATAAATAAGTATAATTCAGGTGCATCAAGCAATTGACGTAAATCACTCACACTGGTTTGGTAGTGCGCTAACGCGAGGAGTGCCATAACTTGGCTTAATAAGTGTTCATCACGAATAAGGCGCTCCTTGCTAACCTGCTCGAACTGCAAAGGTAACGAACTAGCGACTTGATTGTATTGCGCATCAAGCAGTAATAAATCGCGTATGGCGTACTCAAGCGGATCATGCTTTGCAAAGCGGATCGGTGCGTCTAAGTTTATTGTCTTTAATGACTTAAACTGGCTGCGCAAATAATGTAAAAAGCGCAGTGTATAACCGCGGCCATTGCCTTCATAACCGACCATGGTGCTAGCAAACACAATACGTGGGTACGAGTGTAAAATTTGCATTAGCATAGGAACAGGGATAGCTGCAGCTTCATCTATAAATAGCAGATCGCATTGAGGTTTTTCATTAAGGAGGTTATCAGGAGCACTATAACTTAGGTTTGCAAGTTGCTTGCAATTGGCTTGCAAAGGGACATTAAGTTGTTCAGCTAAGTGTTTAAATGTGGTTTGCACCGCTTTAACTTGAGTCGCACACAGCAGTATTTTTTTATCCTTTAATGCAGCAGCTGCAAGGCCTAATGCGGCTGATTTTCCTCGCCCTCTATCAGCACTAATTACGAGAGGACGATGTGCGCGACCCTGTGCTGTTTTAATTATTTGCTCAATACACGCCTGTTGTTGAGAGAAGTCAATTAATGCGTGATGTGGGTGTATTGTTTGATATGTCGTTGGCGTGATGTGCTGCTTAAAAATGTGTGTTTGCGACTCTAATAATGTAGTTAGGCGTTCATTAAAGAAACTATGCGTTATTGTTTGTCCAAACGATGTGACGTTTTCAAGCGCAGGATCGACCCATGTTGGGTCATTCGGGAGTAATAAAATAAACACACCACCGGCTTTAACTGTACCGGCAAGCGCGGCTAACTTATCTGCATACAGTCCACTAAAACCATCAAAAATCGCGTGTTGAAACTCTTGTCCAAGAATTTGATGAACATGCTTTGGGAAGGCGCTATTTTTTAATTGATGGCAACTGCTAAACACATACGTGTTTGGCAGTGACAGTTGATTGGCAAATGCATAACACCAGGTTGCATCACCTTGCACCACAATAAGCTGACGATGCTTGGCAATCGTCAGCTCAGTGATGAGCATGCTTAGGTAGTCGTTATAAGGCTTGAAGTCTTGCATACTGAGTAACAAGCCACTTACTGCCTAAATCATCAAAGTTCACTTGAATACGTGACTGTGCACCACTGCCTTCATAATTTAGTACCGTTCCTACACCAAATTTTGCATGTAAAACGCGTTGCCCTAAATTAAAGCCACTGTCTTCAAATGCGGCATGTGTGACTGATGAGCTAAAACGGCCTGCGGCTGGGGGCCTTGAAACTTGTGTTTTGATACGAATTTCCTCAACACAGTCTTCTGGCATTTCGCGCAAGAATCGAGAGGGGCTGTGGTATTTTTCTTGGCCATATAAACGGCGAGTTTCAGCGTGACTAATGTACAGCTTTTCCATCGCTCGGGTCATGCCTACATAACACAAACGGCGCTCTTCTTCTAAGCGACCAGACTCCTCATTACTTTGCTGTGAAGGAAACATGCCTTCTTCAACACCCACCATAAAAACAAGCGGGAACTCAAGGCCTTTTGCTGAATGAAGTGTCATCATTTGTACGGCATCTTCGTGCTCATCGGCTTGACCTTCGCCTGATTCGAGAGAAGTGTACGCAAGAAAGCCTTGCAGTGGTGAGCTGAATTCTTCGTCTTCAGGTAGCTCATATTGGCCACAGGCACTAATGAGCTCTTCTAAGTTTTCTACGCGAGCGCGGCCTTTTTCACCTTTTTCAGCTTGGTACATGGCCATCAACCCTGAAGTTTGAATCGCGTATTTAGCTTGCTCTTCTAAGGTAAGATCACTGATTTTGTCTTCAATGTGCTCAACCAGCTCTAAAAATTTTGTTACTGCACTGGCTGCACGCCCAGATAGATGCTGCTGTTCAATAATGGCTTTTGCAGCATACCACAGAGGAAGAGACTCGTTCCGCGCACAGTCACGAATGTGGCTGAGGGTTTTATCTCCAATGCCACGAGCTGGGGTGTTAATAACGCGCTCAAAGGCGGCATCATCTTGGCGATTACCCACTAAGCGCAGGTACGAAAGGGCGTCTTTAATCTCTTGACGCTCGAAGAAGCGCATGCCTCCATAAATGCGGTATTTAAGCCCTTCTTGTAACATGGCTTCCTCGAGTACACGAGATTGCGCATTGTTACGGTATAGAATCGCGGCATCTTGCAAGGCATTACCAGCATTTAGCCAGCTACGCAGTTTACTGCTTACGAAACGGGCTTCATCTAATTCGTTAAAAGCGGCATACACCGAAATTGGTTCACCCTCGTTACCATCGGTCCAGAGGCTTTTACCCATGCGTTCAGCATTATTTTTAATTAGCGCATTGGAGGCTTTTAATATTGTGGCTGTTGAGCGGTAGTTCTGCTCAAGACGAATGGTTTCGGCTTCGAAGTCGGTTAAAAAGCGTTTAATATTCTCAATACGTGCACCGCGCCAACCATAGATACTTTGGTCATCATCACCTACTATCATAATGCTGTTGGTGTTTCCTGCTAGCAGCTTTAACCAAGCATATTGAATCGTATTGGTATCTTGGAACTCGTCTACCAACATATGAGCAAAACGCTGCTGATAATGACGCAGTAGCGTAGGGTGATTGTTAAGTACTTCGTAGCAGCGTAATAAAATTTCTGCAAAGTCGACCAAACCAGCACGATCGCACGCTTCTTGATATGCTGCATAAACTTTCAGCATCATTTGCTCATTGATATCGCAAGCCTGAATATCTTTAGGGCGCAGACCTTCGTCTTTTTTAGCACTGATGTACCAGCTAAACTGTTTCGCTGGCCACTTTTTATCATCGATATTCATTGCTTTAAGTAAGCGTTTGATCATTCGCTGCTGATCGTCTGAATCTAAGATTTGAAAGCTTTCAGGTAATTTTGCTTCACGATGATGTGCACGCAAAATACGGTGAGACAACCCGTGGAAAGTGCCAATCCACATGCCACCAACAGGCGCTTTTAAGGTTTCTTCTACGCGAGAGCGCATCTCTTTTGCAGCTTTATTAGTAAAGGTGACGGCAAAAATACTGTAGGCAGAGGCTTGCTCAACTTGCATTAGCCATGCGATACGATGAACAAGTACTCGAGTTTTACCAGAACCTGCACCAGCAAGTACTAGCATATTTTGCAATGGGGCTGCGACTGCATCCCGTTGTTTGTCATTTAAGCCATCGAGTAATTCAGAAACGTCCATCGTTACGCCTTTTCAATCTATAATGAGAGGAGTATAACAGGTGTTTATGCAAGGCTAAATAAAATACTGTTTTTATAAACAGCTATTTTGGCAAGTTATTAAAATTTTAGTGGTAATATTCGCATATGTTTGTTATCAGTAAAGTAGTAATAGCTTTGTGCAAGAAGGCATAAATATATCTACAATTTAAGGAGTTAAAAATGAGAATAAAAGCGGATGTAGGTACAATTGATATTTTGGGTCATATAATTATTTGGTTTTTCATTATCCTAATAACTTTCGGAATAGGGGCTTTCTTTTTTCCATATTCATTTTCGAAATTTATACTAAATCGAAGCTATTTTGTTGATGAAAGTGGCGCTTCTAGGAAGATGAAGTGCCAAACAGATATGTTTGGAAGCATTGGTCATGTAATTCTTTGGATTTTAATTTCAATTATAACTTTTGGCATAGGCTATGCCTTTTATTTTTATAAAGTTTGGAATTATTCATTGAATAATACAATCATCGAATAGTTAACGGCAAATTAGCTTTATACGAGCGCCATTGGGCGCTAGTGTTGTTTTTGGCCTTCTGAACTCGCTACTGCATGCCGCAACCGATATAATTACTGCATCAAGAGTTGTGAGTATTTACGATGGAATATCAATTTATCCGCGATCCAATGAGCGGTTTACGTATTAAAATTTCGACTGAACATGCGGTTATCGGTCGTTGGTTGAATGAAGAAATAGGCAAAGAAAAAATAGCGATGGTCCAGGCGCTAATTTCCGCCGTTAAAAATAGCCATGAGCCCTTAACACTGCAAGGCCAAGAAATAGATTTGATTTTGAGTAAGGACGAAGCGTTGTTTGAAGCCCATGCTCTTCATCAAGATAATGAAGATCTCATGGCGTATCAGGATGATGATTTAATGCTTGAAGAAGATGGCTTAAGCAGTGGCTGCGGTTTTGAGGATTTTGTTGATTTAATTGAGTCTTGGCACGCGTTTGCGCAAGGTCGTTAAGCAGGGCTTAAAGCCCTACTTAATTAATCACTCGATAGTGTGTTTATTGTTCGCTCACTGATTTAACTGCGGCTAACAATACGTCTTCTGTTAAACGAACTTTATAATTAGGGTTCGCATACTGAAAGTGGATAAGCCCTTGCTTATCTACTACAAAAACAGCAGGAACGGGTAACGCAACCTGTGCTTTGCCATCGAGTGATACAAAGTTAACCCCTAACTTGTTGCGATAAATTTTTGCGGTCTTGTCATCGAGATAAAATGCCAATCCCAACGTTTGGCTCAATGCCAAACTATCATCAGAGAGTAGTTGATAGTTCGCAGAGGTTATTTTAGTCTCGGCTAGCTTTTCTGGACTATCCGGAGATATTGCAATAATTTGTGCCCCCAAGTCTGCTAATTGATCCTCAATTTTTTGTACGTTGGCTAATTGCTTGGAACAATAGGGACACCATCCACCTCGGTAAACGATTAATACGGTAGTTTTTTCTTTAAAACGTTTTTTTAAAGAAACGGTTGTGCCGTTTTGGTCTTTTAAATCAACATCTGGAATTGTTAATCCAGGCAATAGTGGACTGACGTGCTCTGCCGAGTCAGCAATATTATGAGCTGTGGCTGCAAGTGTTTGGCTAGATAGCACAAGTAATGCACTAACAAGAAGGGTTCTCAGCATGGTATTCCTCAATTATTTTTTCAACTGCTTATGAAGACCTGCTTAGCTGTTTTTTAATTTCATCAATGCTGAATTTATCTGTAGTATATAGCTAAATAAAAATGCAAGTTGGGATTAAAAATGTCTGCTAATTTACAAAAAATCGTTGTCATGCTTGAGATGCAAAATGCCATGAATACAAAAGTGCATGAGCAATGGTTTAGCCAAGGTTTTGAATGGTATCGTGCTATTTGGGTTGAGTGTGCTGAAATGCTCGACCACTATGGTTGGAAATGGTGGAAAAAACAAACCCCAGATACTGAGCAAGTTATTTTGGAGCTGGTCGACATTTTCCATTTTGGTTTATCACTGCGTATCGACGGGGAAACAAGTTACGAGCAACTTGCCGCTCAACTTGAAGCTGAACTAAGTGCGCCTGAGCAAGCTGACGATTTTAAACAAACGCTTGAGTTATTGGCTGCAACCGCCGTTGCTGAAAAGCGTTTTAATGCTGCCGCATTCGCTGGATGTATGGCGCAAATTGGCATGGATATCGACGATTTATATCGTGGCTATGTTGGCAAAAATACACTTAATTTCTTCCGCCAAGATCATGGTTACAAAGATGGCAGTTATATAAAGGTGTGGAACGGTCAAGAAGATAACGAGCATTTAGTTGAAGTCGTTAAAAGCCTCGATACGGAGCATGCTGATTTTGCAAAGCTTGTCTATCAAGGCTTAGAGCAGCGTTACCCTAAATAAACCTATTTATGCTCATTTTAGGGGCATGAAGTCACGAAAGTCGGTGGTAGATAAATAGCCATCGAACTGTTTATGCGGTTGTCGGCTATCAGGGTTGGCAACCGCAAGTATATGGCCTATGCCAAACTCTTTGGCCGCATCGAGCACTGCGGGACTGTCATCAACAAATAAAGTGCGCGCTTTATCAAACTGCCATTCTTGTTGCACTTGCTGCCATAAAGGTTGATGTTCTTTACTCACACCATATTGATGGGTTGAAATAACGCCATCTAAATAATTGTCTATTGCCGTTAACTCAAACTTTAACATGACACAATCTGGGTGGGCATTCGTAAGTAAGATTAATTCTTTGCCTGTTTTTCTAAGTTCGGTTAGAAAAGGGGGGACGTCTTCGCGAATTTTTATTAAATGCTGAATATCACGCTTTAACGCCATAATGGGTAAATCGAGTTGCTGTTGCCAGTAATCTAAACAATACCAACTTATTTGGCCGCTTACTTTTTGATAGCGTTGAAAAATGTCTGTTTTCGCCTGCTCTAAACTGAGTCCATGCTTTAATGCATATTGTTCGGGAATAACGGTAAGCCAAAAGTAATTATCAAAATGCAAATCGAGCAGAGTGCCATCCATATCAAGCAGTACTGTATCGATTTTTGACCAATTTAACATAGGCAATTCACTTTAAAAGATTTATCATGAGTGTAACTGACATGATAGCAAATTAATGCCAATGACACAGAAAAAGCACCCAACACCTCCGCAAATATTGTCTAACGAAGTCGTCGCCAAAAGCCGACTATTTACTGTTGAATCTCTGGCTTTGAAGTTTTCAAATGATGAACAAAGGCAGTATGAAAGAATTCGTGGTGGAGGCCGGGGAGCTGTGATGATTGTGCCCGTTACAGCTGATAATGAATTGCTATTAGTAAGGGAATATTGTGCAGGCACGAACGACTATCAACTCGGTTTTCCTAAGGGCTTAATTGATCCTGGAGAAACACCAGAGCAAGCCGCAAACCGAGAGCTTAAAGAAGAGGTCGGTTTTGGTGCGAAGCATTTTTCTGCACTAAAAAAAGTAACGATGGCACCCAGTTACTTTAATGCCACTATGCATATTCTCTATGCAGAGCAACTTTATCCAGAAACGTTACCTGGTGATGAGCCTGAACCGCTCGTTGTTGTTAAATGGCCAATACAAGATTGGCAATCTTTATTACAACAAGATGACTTTACTGAAGCACGAAGTGTTGCAGCTTTGCTATTATTAACAAAGTACCTAGAGTCAGGAGCGGGCAATGAATAATTTTTTAGAACCGTGCATTCGTTTAGCTGAGCAGGCAGGTGAGGCTATTATGGCTATTTATCAGCAAGATGATATTGGTGCTGAAGAAAAGTCAGATAATACACCCGTAACGAAAGCTGACTTGGCATCGAACGAAGTATTGATGGCAGGCCTAAGAAAGTTGGCTCCCGATATTCCGATTATGTCTGAAGAGACGCCTATTCCAGCACTTGAAGATAGGAAACATTGGCAGCGATATTGGTTGCTAGATCCTATGGATGGTACGGGAGAGTTTATTTTAGAAAGTGGCGACTTTGCGGTAAATATTGCGTTGATTGAAAACAATCATCCCGTCTTAGGCGTTATACACTGGCCAGCTAAACAAGTGACGTATTTCGCAAGTTATCAAAATGGTGCGTTTAAACGTGAAAATGGCCAAGATAAGCAAATTTCGGTAGCAACGCCAGATAACTTAACATTAGCGGTGAGTCGCAGGCAAAAAATTGAGGCGGTCAGTCAATATTTAAATACTCAGTTTGCCACCGTAGCATTAGGGTCATGTTCATTAAAGGCTTGCATTATTGCTGAGGGGAAAGCAGATTGCTTTTTACGTATTGGCCCAACAGGTGAATGGGATACTGGTGCATCTCAAGTAATTGTCGAAGAAGCTGGCGGATGCATTACTGACGCTGAATTTAACCCACTGACTTACAATCAACGAGAAAGTACTGAGAATCCTGATTTTATTGTAATGGGACACCCAGATTGGGAGTGGCAAAAAATGATCAGTCCTCATCAACGTGCTATTTAGAGTAGTTTTGTGTGCTTTTTGTTCGCTTGAACCGCTTTTATTATTATAACCCTTGATTTCTAATTTTTTTGCTATATTATAGCGCTCTCTCTGGTACAGGGCATCGTTAACATGCTTATGTTACTAAGAGATTACAGGCGCGGGATGGAGCAGCCTGGTAGCTCGTCGGGCTCATAACCCGAAGGTCGTCGGTTCAAATCCGGCTCCCGCAACCAATTCTTTGAATTGGCTGACTTCTTAAATTAAGTGAGAAGAAAAGTAAACTTAATAATTTCAGGCGCGGGATGGAGCAGCCTGGTAGCTCGTCGGGCTCATAACCCGAAGGTCGTCGGTTCAAATCCGGCTCCCGCAACCAACTGAAATTAAATTAGCAAACATGATCAGACACGCCACCGCGTGTTTTTTTATGCCTGAAATTCAGGTTTATGACCCGAAGGTCGTCGGTTTGCTTTCATTATTTACTGCTCCGCAACCCACTGAAATTAAATTAACTAAAATTATTAGATACACATCAACGTATTTTTGCCTGAAACAATAGCGGTATTATTGGGCTTAAACGTGATGAGCTTTAGAACCGACTATAATAAAAGCTTTTCTTTCATGTAGTTAAAATGGGGAACTATTATGAATGTTAACTGAACTGAACTATTCTTTATTAATAACTAATAATAAATGTGTAGCTTTTAGGGATGACTCGGTTTCTTATTTATCTTTTTAGTCTATTTTTTTTACCTTTTGCGTGGCCTGCGTTTCAAAATTTCAGTATTGATAATGGCTTATCACAAAGCGTTGTATTTGATATTCAACAAGATCAGCAGGGGTTTGTATGGTTCTCTACGCAAGCAGGGTTAAACCGCTTTGATGGGAATGAATTTATTGTTTTTTCGTCAACAGGAGAAAACAATAGTTTAACGAATAACTACATTTATCCGCTTGCACTCGATAACGAATCGCACCTTTTTATAGGCACCCGCAATGGGGGCGTAAATCAACTCCCGTTATACGATTACCAATTTTCTTCGCCCATTTTAACAGACTACCGTATTACCAGTTTGTTTGTTGATTCTCACGTGCTGTATATCGGCACGTATGATGGCAGTTTATTCGCTTACAATAAACGCAATGAAAAAGTGACCCCACTAGTGCGGGATATAAAAAAGCCTATTTATGCGATAACAAAAATACACGATGTATTGTGGCTAGGTACTCATGGTGCAGGATTAATTCATTATGATCTAGCTAAGCAACAACCTGTCAGTACGTTGTTGAATGGATTTACAAAGCCACCTAGCATTCATTCGAGTATCTTTGCGATAAAGCAGGCAAATGACGAAACAATATGGTTGGCCAGTCAAGGCGGTGGGTTATTTAAGATTGATTTATCAGCAAAATCGATGCAGCAATGGCTTAAATCGAGCGACTCAGAGCACGGGTTAACCAGTAACGAAATTCGTGATATCGAGTTTGATCAGCAAGGTCGAGTATGGCTTGCAACGCGAGGGGGCGGCATCAATATTTTTGATCGCAAAACCAACACGTTTACTGCTTTAACCCATGACCCATTTGACAGATATAGCTTAGCGCACGACCGAGTTTACAGTATTTACCGTGATAGTAGCGATATTATGTGGTTTGGTACTGCCAATGGTATCAGCAAGCTAGATCCTGCTTCACTTCAATTCAGTAAATTAAAAAAACCGACACCGCTTTCAAGTAAAGATGCTTGGGCGCTATTTGAAGATTCGCAGCAACGTATTTGGTATGGCAGTTGGGGGGGCGGGATAGATATCCTTGATCAACAATTAAACCGTATTAAACACCTCGTGGCGAGCAACTTACCCAATTCAATTACCAGTAACGCAATTAAAGCGATAACCGAAGATTTAAATGGAGACATTTGGGTTGGTAGTTGGCAGCAGGGCATTGATGTGCTCCACCAAGATGGCAGTGTGACACATTTTCGAGCTGATGAAGGGAGCCATGGATTAACTGAAAACAGTATTTACGCCTTGCTGGTGGATGAGAAAAATAATGTCTGGGTAGGGACGAATGGTGGTGGATTATTTTGTTTTGATAGGCAATTAGGTCGGTTTATCAGTTTTTCAGAAAAACAGGCACATTCTCAATTAGTCATACCTACAGCAAGGGTGACAAGCTTATATCAAAGCTCCGCAACAGACATGTGGATAGCAACCGATGGGGATGGGGCGTATTACTATAACTTTGCGACTGATTCTTTAATTAATTATCGCAAAGGTAACCCCGCATCTGCTTTATCTGATAATACGGTGAGAGCCTTTTTACAGGAAGGTTCACGTATGTGGTTAGCGACGTCTAATGGAATAAATATCATTGACACCAATAGCCAGCAAGTAAAGGTTATTAATGTGGCAGATGGTATGCCTAATCAAGTGATTTATGCCTTATTAAAAGGCAATGATGGCATGGTTTGGGTAAGTACAAACAATGGATTAGCTAAAATAAATCCAGAGAATTTTGCAATCACCAGTTATAAAGCTCGTCACGGTTTGCAAGGCAATGAATTTAATGCCGGCGCCTATCTAAAAATGCGAGATGGCCGGTTAATGTTTGGCGGCACCCAAGGTGTAAGTGTTATTAACCCTGAAACACTCGTTAAGAATAAACAAGGTGGGCAGTTAGCATTAACGCGTTTACAGTTTGACGATCAAGACCTTATTATTTCTGCTGGGAGTAAGCTCGGTAGCCTTTACCAAATCGAGAAGAGTCGCATCGTCACAGTGCCAGCCGATATTACACGCATGCACTTACAGGTCAGTTATTTGCATTATTCAGAACCTAAAACTAATAAGTATTCTTACCGTTTAGAAGGTTTTGAACAGCAATGGAGAAATGTAACGGGTCCTTACTTATCAATAGATTACACCAACTTACCGCCTGGCAGTTATCAGCTTATCGTTAAAGCAAGTAGCGAAAGTGGAGCGAACGCACTCGCCCCATTGTTATTGAATATCAAAGTACTGGCTCCATGGTGGCAAAGCCCTGCTTTTTATGTTGTTTGTGCAGTACTTGTCTTATGTTTGGTGTGGTTATTAACGGTGCTTTGGACCTATCGGATCCGTAAACAAAAGTATCAACTAGAGCAACTTGTCAATGAGCGCACTGATGAAATTGCAGAGCAAAAAGCGCTGATAGAACAGCAAGCTGATGCGCTTAGTGATTCGCTTGAAAATAAAGTGCGCTTTTTTACGCATGCATCTCATGAGTTACGTACGCCACTTAGTTTGTTAATCGCACCATTGCAGCGTCTTATTTTTAATGAAAAAAACACAGATAAACGTGAGCAGTTAACCTTGGTATTACGAAACAGTCGACGTTTAGAAAATCTGGTCGATAAACTCTTAACATTGACCCGTTATGATGAGCGCAATGAAGAGATTATTAAGGTTGTATCCTTGTCTGCGATTGCGCGTGAGGTTGCAGGACAGTTTTCTGTACTCGGTGAGCAATCAGTAGAGTTTTATGTTGAAATAGAAGAAGCAATTTTTATATCAAGCACCCGAGAGGGGCTAATTACTATATTAAGCAATTTACTCAGCAATGCCTTCAAGTATACAAAACAAGGGAGTGTAAGCTTAAAAATAACAACGCATGATAACAATGCCTTTATTGAGGTGACCGATACAGGTAAAGGGATTGCTGATGCGGAGAAAGAGAAAGTATTTGATATCTTTTACCGTGTAAGCAGCCAAGCCAATGTAGAAGGCAGTGGTGTTGGGTTAGCCATTGTGAAACGTCTCGTTGATAAGTATCAAGGCGACATTCAGCTTGTTAGTCGCTTAGCGGTAGGCACAACATTTACGCTTCGTTTCCCATTAGCTGAGGCTCTCGAGCAGGCAACCTCGGTGAGTATCGACAGTGAGAACCTTAAAGCCAAGAAAAATTGTGAGCAACCTACCGTACTAGTTATCGAGGATAATGATGAGTTGCGTCATTATTTAAAAACTGAATTACACCCGCGTTATCAGGTATTACTGGCAGAAGATGGCCACGTTGGTTTGCAAATAGCGCAAAGCCAAGTGCCAGATTTGATAGTGACAGACCTAATGATGCCAAAAGTGGATGGCTTTGCCGTATTAGATGCGTTACATAGCTCCCCTGTTACGTGCCATATTCCCGTGATAATACTCACTGCTAAAGGAGACTATGAAACGCGGGTAAGCGGTTTAAAACAACATGCTCTGGATGTAATCACCAAGCCTTTTGACAGGGAAGAATTATTATTAAAAGTCGAAAATTGGATTGATTGGGTTAATCAATATGCTCAACAGCATGTGATTCAGGTGCCAGATCAAAGCCCACCAAAGGCAGATACTCCCGTTGATCCGCGTGATAAACAGTTACTTGAAAAGCTTGAGCACTATGTATCTGAAAATTATCAGCAACAAGGATTCTCAATGACGCATTGTGCTAAGCATCTCGCACTGAGTGAACGTCAGTTGCAGCGTAAGTTAAAAGTGTTTCTCAACATGACACCGAGTGAATATTTACGGGATTATCGACTCATAAAAGCTGCCGAGTTGTTACGCCAAGGTCGTCAAATTAGTTTGGTGATTGACGATATTGGTTTTTCATCTCGCTCACATTTCTCGAAATTTTTTAAAGTAAAATATGGTATGACGGCAAAAGAATATCAGTATCACTACTTTTAACTTATTGATTTTTATTGTTATGTCGTATTTGAGTACATTTTTGTCGGCATCAAGCATACATAATTTTTGCATCTCATCTAACCTATAAAACTTAACAAAAGATGAACCGTTTTGATGGGATCTCACGTGTTCATATTTGACGGGCAAACATAGCTGAACTCAGTATATGGTTAAGGAAGTCACGGAGATCCCGCCTTTGTTCATAATTGTTAGATTTCGCTTCCCTTGAGATATGGCAACTGTTTGTGCAGTTGCCTCTTTTTGGGGGCTACGTAGCAATCAATGTAAGGAATGACATGATGAGCCCTCCTAATTCACGATTAATAAATCACTTTAAACAGCTACTGCTCGCGACAAGTCTTGTCGGTTTAACCGCTTGTGGTGGCAGTGGAAGCGATAGCGACGAGGATAAAAAGCCGCCAGTTGCAGAAAATAAAAGCCCTACAGTATCAATAAGCAGCGATGAAACACTCACCGAAGGTAGCGAGTTAACGCTTCTAGCAACAGCAACTGATAGTGACGGCACTATTAGTACTTATGCATGGTCGCAGATTTCTGGTCCTGATTTAGCTTTGTCGGGTAGTGACAGTAGCAGCCTAACGATAACGGCACCTGCAATTGAAGATGATGCGGATGTGGTGTTATCTGTGACCGTCACCGATGACGATGGTGCATCAGCTAATGCACAAGTCACTATTCAATTAAAGCGTAAAGTGCTCAGTGTCACAATTACAGGTATTGTAACGGATGAGCCCATTATAAATTCAAATGTGGCGGTACAAATTGGTGATGAGTTATTTGAGATTACTGCTGATGAGCAAGGCCGCTACCGTGTTGATGTTGAAGTAGACGACTCTTTTGCTAATAAACTGGTGAAACTTGTTGCGCTAGGCGATAACGCCATCAACCCGGGTGTAGAGTTTGTTTCTCAACTTAAGTCGATTGCTACTTTAATCTCGCAAGCAGGCGAAGATGGAACACTGAGCAAAGAAGAAAACTTTGGTGTCAATATTACCAATGTAAGTACTGCTGAATTTGCTCTTATTAGTCGTGATAACGACACGGTTGATTCTGAGGATGCATTAGACAAAGCCTTGCTTGCGATTGATGCTGACGAAAAACTGCTGCTATCAGCGTTAATTAAAATTATTGTTGATAATCCTGATTACAGCTTACCTGAAGGGGTAGAGTCTACGCTTGATTTAGTCAGTGACAGCGAGAGTATTGATGACTTTATCAACACCGTGAACAGTCAAGATCCAGCCTTAATAGAAACAGTAAAAGAAACCATTAAAGACGATGAAGAGTTGGTTGATAACTCATTTGGCAGTGTTGTGGGTGACTATGTTGTTATGGCGCCCAAGTATTACACGCGTTTTGGCGCGGGTCAGATTAATTTTAACGCTGATGGAACGGGCAGTTATGTTTTTATTAATTTTAATGCTTCATTCTCTTGGACACAGGACAATGATGTCGTCAGTATTACTGTTCCTGAACCAGTCAAAGTATCGTGTTATTTTGATGCAGGTACAGTGACTCAAGAAGAAATGTGCGAGTACTTAACTGATTTGGATATGCGCATTTTACTTGAAAATGACGCTAATAGAACTGTTGAGCTTTATTCAGCGTTTGAAACGAAAAACGAATCAACGACTGAGATAATATCGACAGAAGAGTTGACCGCGAATCGTACGTTAATCGATAAAACACAAACCTTAAATGTTGCCGCAGCCGATTTAGTCGGTTCATGGTATGTTGATAATACATCTGATTTTCACGGCTACAGCAGTGCCGTAAATTTTAATTTAGTTGAAGGTGGTACGGGAACACTTATCAATAATAGCAATGCACCGGTTGCGATTACTTGGTCAGTGTCTGATAACCGGTTGATGATCTCTAGCACCGATGAGTCACTTACGTTTGACTACTCGTTCTGGTTTATAAAATCAATGAATGTCGGTTACCAATTCGCAGCTTCTTTAATGTCTAAAACGGATGATTCAAGTATTACAAGTACAGGGTTATTTGTAAAAGATAACACGCTGCAGCTTACAAACAGTGATGTGTTGGGTAAATGGACTATTTATCAAGGTGTAAATTCAGCGCAACCTGATCTCCATTACGATGTATATGATGATGGCTTAATGAATTTTAGCCTTAATCAACATTATCGCTCTTGGCAGATTAACAGCGAAGGTGTGTTTGTTCGAAATAACTATTACACCGACACCGGAGGCATATCGGCAACCTGTGATAAACCCGACAATAGCTGCCCTGTCTATACTGAGTTTACACAGCAGCTGCTAGCAAAAGATGGCGAGCACTTCTTTACCTATCGTAAATACCGTGCATTTGAAATGGATGGCACCGAAATGCCTGGATATTATGCTTCTCATATTCGAGAGTTTTCTGTTTCAAGCGATTATGGTGTAAGTCGATTTGCGCCGTATTGGTGGGAGCATATGTATGCTGAAGATGATACAAGCTATCGTTACTTCTCAAACTTCTATACTCCAAAAGAGCTTGGGGTAGAAACCATTGAGTTGGCAACTATCACTGACAAAAGTTCAGGTGCTTTTGAGTACTCAATAGCAACAACTTATCAAGGCGCGTATATGCAAAACAGCTATGCACTGCAAAGTGGTAAGTTGATGTCTAATGAATGGGTATTTGAGGTCGTTGAATTTGACCGCGATTTCTTAACTGTGTGTGTTTACAGTCAAGGAAGTAGCTGTACAGAAGATGCTAAGCAGGCATGGTACTTCGATGAGGCTATGGCTCAAGAACAAGTTGTTATAGAACGTCCCGCGACTGTTCATCCTCTTGATGGTGCATGGCAGGTTGCAGATGAGCCTGATGTTGCCGTTATTATTAAAGATGGCAAGTGGATTCATATTCAAGCTTTACCAGACTTAAATGAAGAAGACGGCTATCCAGGCTATGAAATTGGTGATTTTACTTGGGATGAAACGACAGGTCAGCTTTCAGTCACTTTAACTGAAGATACCAATGGTGTATTCGGGATTGATGAAGAAGTTGTTACTTTGGCTACAATTGATGGTGATAACTTGAATTTAGTTGTAGAAGGTGAGGGGATCGTTGAGTTTACTCGAATTTATAGTACGTCGAATTCTTTAATCGGGGGATACTATGATGGCTCATTTGACAGTCATTTCTTTATTGCCGTATTTAAAGAAGATGGCACATTCTTAGAGTTAGCACATGATACTGAGTTTAATGAGTTAGGTATTTCAGGTGGTTATTACAGCTACGATACAGAAACTCAAAAGGTGTCAGTAGACTTCTATGAAAAAACCTATGGTAGTCCTATTGAGCAAGCCGACCCTAACTTTATTGTGAAAGCACAAGGTAACTTTATACACTTTAAAGATGGCGACGATTTCGGCATCATGGAGCGTGTCACGCGAGTAATAGAACAAGCGACCTTTACTGAAACAGAGTTAGTGGGCTCACATGTATTTACCTACATGGCAGACGATGGCAGTGGTATGCAAACATCGAATGTTGTTATTTCAAATGATGGTACCGCAACATTTGAATTAGAGGGTGAAGTGAGAGAGGCGACATGGGAGCTACACCTAGGTTCATTAATGATGTACAGCGACCCGACTATTACTCAAAACTACGGTTATGGTGTACTCATGACCCCCATAATGATGATAGATGGCGGTTTTAGTGTTGAGACTTTAGGCTTCGAAGTGCCAGAAACCTATGATGATAACGATGACCCTGCTCTGCATTCTTTTGTATCAGGCAGTTTAATTAAGCAGTAACCGTGCACAGCCCAGTAACAGCAATGTTACTGGGCTTTTTTTTAGATGCTAGATTTGCACAAGAAGCCTTTTATGAAGCTGTTCGTGTTCGCAAGCAACATTCTCAGTTGACTGCCAAAGAGCGGAGTTTATGGCTTGAGCTAGAAGAGGACTATAACGTGTTATTAGCGACACCCAGTAAAGCGACCGAAAAGGAATCGTACTTTTCTGATACCACACTTGCTGATGGGGTTATGATGCAAAGTCTCCAATTTATTGAGCTGGTAGAAAGCGGCGAGTAATTGATTCTTCGCTTAAAAGATTGAAAAGTTTATGTTACAACGTAAGTAACATTACTTTTTAGTTACAAACATGACGGAACTTTACCATTGGTTTGATTTAATCGGCGTTGCCGTGTTTGCTGTTTCTGGGACGTTGTTAGCGTACGATAAAAAAATGGATGGCTTTGGAGTTGTTGTGTTAGCGACCGTTACAGCCATTGGGGGTGGGACCTTACGAGACCTCATTTTAGATATTCCAGTTTTTTGGTTACATGATCAAAGTTACTTTTGGGCTATTCTTGTCTCAGTTTTTATTTCGACACGGCTAATCAATAAACAGCGCTCTATTCCGTTATCTGCTTTACAAATAGCGGATGCGTTTGGTTTGGCTTTTTTTGCTGTAATGGGGGCGCAAAAAGCCCTGCTTGCAGGCATGCCAGATACCACGGCTATTATTATGGGAGTGATTACAGGTTGCTTCGGAGGCATGATCCGCGATGTACTTGCTGGCAACATACCTATGTTATTAAAAGGTGAGCTTTATGCGATCACTTGTATCGCGGGTGGCATCGTTTATACAGTGGGAATTTCACTTGGGTTAGTGACAGAAATGGCCATGGTACTGGCCATGTTAATGACCCTCACATTACGACTTGCAGCAATGAAGTGGAATCTCACATTACATGTTTTTAAATATCCCGACTAAACTGTAATAACAAGGATACATTACAGGGACAACGGAACGTGTCATTAGCTCGGATTTTCTCTCGTGCTCAAGTAGGAGTGCAAGCTCCAGAAGTCATTGTTGAAGTGCATTTAGGGAATGGCTTACCTGCTTTTCATATTGTTGGTTTACCTGAAGCCTCTGTAAAAGAGGCTAAAGATAGAGTGCGCAGTGCGCTTGAAAACTCACAATTTGGTTTTCCCGATCAGCGCATCACCGTTAACCTTGCGCCCGCTGACCTACCCAAAGACGGAGGGCGCTTTGACTTAGCCATTGCCGTTGGGATTTTAGTGGCATCAGGGCAAATAGTGTGCCCTGATATTCATCGCTATGAGTTTTATGGTGAGCTGGCCTTAAATGGTGAAGTAAGGGGAGTGAATGCTATTTTACCCTCCGTATTAGGAGCGAAAGAAAAGGGTCGGTGCTGTTTTTTACCAGCGGAAAACGACACCTTAGCCAGTCTTGTTTCTGGTGTGTCACGTAAAGCGATTTATTCTATCCAAGATGTATGGAACGACTTACTGAATCAGCAGCCCTTACCGCTTAATATTGAGTACCCAGAGCAACAAATAGAACGCGATTCAATCTATGATTTAAGTGATGTTAAAGGCCAACCCGGTGCCAAGCGTGTGTTGGAAATCGCGGCTGCGGGTGGCCATAACTTGCTTTTTTTAGGCCCGCCAGGCACGGGTAAATCGATGCTGGCACAGCGAATGCCAAGCATTATGCCGACCATGTCGGATGATGAAGCAATTAGCACCGCGGCGCTTTATTCTATTATTGGTCAGTCTGTTGATTTATCTAAGTGGCGAGAGCGTCCCTTTCGAAATCCACATCATACTTGTTCGGCAGTCGCGCTGGTTGGAGGGTCATCGAACCCGAAGCCCGGTGAAATTTCACTGGCACACAACGGCGTGTTATTTTTGGATGAGCTCCCTGAGTTTGAGCGTAAAGTGCTAGACTCGCTTCGTGAGCCAATGGAAACTGGGGTCGTAACAATATCAAGGGCTGCGAGGCAAATGGAGTTTCCTTCTCAATTTCAGCTTATAGCTGCACTTAATCCCAGCCCAACGGGAAGTCATACCGACAAGCGTGCGACACCAGATCAAGTATTGCGCTATTTATCTCGTGTATCGGGTCCGTTTATTGACCGAATAGATTTACAAATTGAATTACCACGACTTACCAGCGCTCAATTGCAAAGTACCGAACCAGAAGAGAGCAGTCAGCAAGTACGTAAACGTGTGGAGCGAGCGCATGCGCTTCAGCATGCACGGCAAGGTAAAGTGAATGCACGATTGAACAATAAAGAAATGAGTCGATATTGTGAGCTTGCAGCTGCAGAGTTGCAGTTTTTAGCGAGAGCCAGTGAAAAACTGGCGCTGTCACCACGTTCTTATCATCGTGTTATTAAAGTTGCCCGAACAATTAGTGACTTAAAAGAGCAACCAACGATCACCTTAAGCGAATTAAAAGAGGCATTAAATTATCGTGCCTTTGAGCGCCTAATTAGCCAATTAACACAATTTTAAATCGATTCTTTATTCAATACTTTACGTGTTTTAGCAAGCGTCACCGTGTTAGGTGGTATGTTTATAAACAATGAGTCATTTAGGCGCTGTGTATGCCTAAATAGAGAGCATATAACCTTTACCACGAACTGTAACGATGCGCTTTTGGTCTTTTTCGTCACTGAGCTTTTTACGCAAACGGCCAATTAACACATCGACGGTACGGTCACTTGGGCTCCAGTCGGGTTGCCCAATCTCTTCAGATATTTTCTCTCGAGAGGTTGCTTTTCCTGCGTTGGCAATCAAGCAAATAAGCACTTTATGTTCAGCTTCAGTGAGGCGAGACTCTTCGCCACTTGGGGTGATCAAAGTGCGATTGTCAGGGTGCAGCTTAAAGTCAGCATATTCTATAAACTCTTCACTTTCATCGTCGTGTTGTGAGCCTTTTAAACGTTTGTAAAGGGCGCGCATTCTTAGCTCAAGTTCAAGCAGGTCAACCGGTTTACAAATATAATCATCAGCGCCTTGAGCAAGGCCTGCAATACGATCGGCTTGTGAATCACGACTAGATAAAACAATTACACCAATATTGGTCAGTGCATTGAGCTCTTTGGCAAGTAACAAACCATCGCGCTTGGGTAAGACTATGTCGATCACTGCCAGAGAAATTGCATCTTGTAGAGAGGCGCGTGATTGCACGATGCTTAAAGCATCGGCTCCCGTTGAATCTACCTCAATATTAAATTCAGTCTCTTTAAAATGATTGAGAATGCGTTTAACGAGAAGCTCGTCGTCTTCAACCAATAAAACTTGAATAGTCATTCGCTTTAATTTCATACTTGATTTGCTGTTATGTTAGCACTGTATGGTAAAGGCTGAGAAGTGCAATGGAGCGGTTTGTAACTGTTTCTTACAATTTAATGGCTTAGCTTTTATATATTTGTAAAAAGCTGAGTACCTTTGCAGGTACTCAGTGATGTTTTTTTGTTATTTTTCAGGGTAAAGATACTGCCACCATTGAGGCTGATCTTTTAAGTTTTTATCGAAATAAGCCAGCATCGTATTCCACCAATCAAAGCGTTTGTCACGGGCAAATATTTGGTGATCTGCACCTTTATATTCAATCAGATCAACATCTTTACCTAATAACTTTAATGCCGTGTACATATTGTGGCTTTCACCAACCGGTACATTGGTATCTGAGTCACCATGAAGTAGTAATAGCGGCGTTGTTACTTTGTCAGCATGAAACACGGGACTGTGTTGGCTATAAAGTTGCGGGTTATTCCACGGGTAGCTATTTTTAGATGCTTCAGCTGAGTATAAATATCCCCACCAACCTTGGCCCCAATAAGACGTGATATTTGAAATTCCCGCATGTGCAATAGAGGCACTAAACATATCTGTTTTTGTCGCCAGCAGCATGGTCATAAAGCCGCCGTATGAGGCGCCTAAGTTACCAACGCGTTTACTATCGACAAACGGATACTGGTTAAGAAATGCTCGTGTGCCATTAATAATATCGTTTGCGGTGTATTCACCCCATGCATTAACGTGTTTAGCCGAAAACTCTTGGCCAAATCCCGTTGCACCTGTTGGTTGAATAACGTAAACCACATAACCATGTTCCGCCCACAGGTTAAAAGGGTAACGCCCAGTAAAGCCACGCGTCACCGGTGATGTACCGCCATAGTAGTAAACCAGAGCAGGGTATTGTTTACTCTTATCTATATTATGCGGCAAGTACACGCGACCTTTAATTTCTACACCTTCAGGGTTAATGAAATTAAACTCTTCAAGCGCTGCAATATCAGTGTGTTGGTAGCTAATTGGTGTGGAGTCCCACAGCACCTTAGTGCGACTTTTACCTACAGTGAGTTGCTTAAGTTGTTGTGGTGTTGATGCTGTGGTGCCTGTAACAAGCAGAGTAGGGTTACGCTCGTCTGAGAAACTAAATTGCTCAACAACATCAAAGCCTGTATTCACGTTGTTAAAACGTTTTTTGCTTAAATCGTATTGATATAATTGCACAGTATCTTGCTCAGTCACTTTTAACAGTGCATCGCCATTTGCAAGCACCGTAAGTTGGCCTATCGCCGGGTCAAACTCTTTGCTTAGTGCCGTCGCTTTTTTGCCATCGCGGCTAAGTAAGTAAAGTTGCCCATCGTAATTATTGGCAAGCATGCCTTCGGGTAAATTACGGCCAAGGCCATCTCTGAAATCAGGGCCAGCTGTAACATAAATACCGTCGTCGGTGTATTTTGCTTGATTAAAGGTTTTAAATTGGCCAAGTACATTACTCGTTGCAGAGGCAATATTTAGCTCAACAAGTTCAGTCGCGGGTTCTGGCGAACGGTTCATAGCTTGGGCTGAGCGACTCATTAACACAACACCTTGTTGAGCATCGAAGTCTTCAAGTGAATGGCTCAGCGGGCCTTGACTTAAAATTTTACTTAATCCTGTGCTTATATCGAGTAAGTACACTTGTGACGTGGTACGCGCATAAGACCAACGGTCTTGAAGCCCTTGATAGTGCTTGGTGAGTTTTCCATCGTCGCTGGGTGATTTTGACCAACTAAAAATTAAGCTGTCATTATTGTAAAATTGAAACCCATTTGCGCCTGCAAGATGCTTAGCTATGACAGTGAGTTGCAGTGTTTCTAAATTTAAGCGCTTAAGCTCGCCCTCGATTAAATACACCAAGCTTGAACCGTCTGGGCTCCAAGTTATATTGCTAGGCTGCGCTGATTCAAAACGATAAATAGTCTTATTTTTAGCGTTTTTTAACTCAGTGACATACAGAGCTTGGTTTGCTGATTTATCGTCGTAATGGCGTGTACTCGTCAAAAAATGTGCGCCATTTGGTGACATAGAAATGTAGCTTATCGTTGGTGCATCAAATAATTGCTTTGCCGATAAACCATGCTGCTCTTTTGCTGAAAAGGTCAGAGCGCTTTCCTCTGATTTAGCTTCAAAATCAATGGCAACATCATGCCAATTAGGCACTTGCTCTGTGATGATCACTATTTGATGGTCGCCTTGACTCAATGCCAATTCATAAGTTTTATCTTTTTCAGTCTGTTTTTCGCCGTTAATAAATAACTGGGCGTTTTCGATCCCCTTTAACGATAACTTACCTTGACTAAAACGTTCGGCTGACGCTGTGAATTTTAGGGCTTGCAGGCCCCCTAAAGTAAGGGCACTTACTTTATCAAATGCTTGCCAATCTTGTTCATCACCAAAGACACGTACACGGGAGGTATTTTTTTGTAAGTGTGGCAGTAGATTGGCGATGATGGCATCGCGGTGCTCGGTTTGATAGGGCTTAAGTTGCATGTCATCGCTAAGTGGGCCAATAAATTGTATTGCAGACTTATCAATGGCAGCAGCCATTGCTGTGCTTGTTAAAGTGCACAGTGCCACAGCGCTGAGTGCTGTTTTTAAGCGAGCGCGCTTGCTCAGCCAAGTTGTTGTAAACATCATGATTTAGCCTATTAAATGGTGGTTTAGACCAATATAACACGCAGCAAAAATGTCAAAAAGTGTGCTGCGTTAGAATGCAGAATGGATTGAGCTTCGTGTAAACACTTGTTAAGGTGAGGCACTTCATTAAAGCTGAGGGCGCACAGTGACACTATTACTTGTATACATGCTGGTGGCAATTACCGTTTCTTTTTTATGCTCAGTAATGGAGGCTGTGTTGCTAAGCATTACGCCAAGCTATGTTGCTTTAATACGAAAACAGCAACCTCTTTTAGCTGAGCGTGTTGCTAAGTTGAAAGACAATATAGATCAACCATTGGCGGCTATTTTAACTTTAAATACGATTGCTCATACTGCAGGTGCTGCGGGTGTTGGTGCGCAAGCCGCGGTGGTTTTTTCGGATGCGGCTGTCGGCATTGCTTCAGCAATAATGACACTACTGGTACTCGTGTTATCCGAAATTATTCCAAAAACATTAGGTGCTAATTACTGGCGTGCTTTAACCCCCATCGTAAGCGTAAGCCTGGTGGGTTTAGTCTTTATCTTAAAACCCTTTGTTTGGTTTGCGGATATCTTAACGCGCTTTTTAGGGCGCAATTACGATGAAGCATATTATATACGTCAAGAAATTGAAGCAATGGCAGATATAGGCACTGAATCTGGGGCACTTAGACAAGATGAGTCTGAGATTATTCGCAGTTTATTGCATTTTCGCCATGCCAAACTTGATACATTAATGACGCCGCGCACTGTGCTTTTTAAAGTACACAAAGATATTACAGTGAATCAGTATTTATCGGAATATGGTTCATCGTCATTTTCTAGGGTGTTGGTATACGATAAAAATGGCGATGACATTATTGGTTTTGTACATAAAAACGATATTATGCTTGCTTACCATCGCTTGGGTGAAGACTACAAAATTAGCAAGCTGGTCAAGCCTATTTATACGGTGCCAGAAACCTTGCATGTGCCTACTTTGCTTGAAACCTTATTATCGCAACGTGTTCATATTTGCTTAGTGGTTGATGAATATGGTGATATTCAAGGCATTGTGACATTGGAAGATTTAATTGAGGCCTTAATGGGGCTTGAAATCGTTGACGAACATGACCAATCTGCCAATATGCAAAAAGAGGCAAAGCAGCGCTGGCGGCAGCGTTTAGAGAGCAGTAATACGATTGTTAGCGACGATAAACGTGAGCCTTAGCGGCGATACCCCGCTGCGGTTTTAACCATTTGCCGCCATGAAAATGACCAATTTAAAAAGTCTTCTTTGGCTTTCGGGCGGCAAAGTAAAAAACCCTGCATTAAGATAAATTCTTTATAGCGGTCTAGGTAGTCAAGCTCTTCTACGCGCTCTATCCCCTCAGCCACAATGGCTAAGTCTTCTTGAATCGCAATATTTACTAAGCTACTGACGATAACTTGTGAAAACTGATCAGTTTCAATATTACTGATTAGTGTCCTGTCTATTTTTATCTCTGTAAAAGGCAGGGTTTTGAGTTGTTGCACGTTGGTGAAGCCGGTCCCAAAGTCATCGAGCGAAATACCAAAACCACGCATTCTAAGGCGGTTTAGGGTTTCGAGTTGTGCGGCACTACGAAGTGCATACTGCTCTGTAATTTCTAAAATCACTTCGCTTGGCGATAAATTGTTTAAGTGCAAAATGAGGGCTAGTTTATCTGGGCAGCTTAAGTCTTCAAGCTGTGAAGGCGATAAATTAAAAGCCAGTTTTAAATTTGGTTCAAAGTGCTCTTTAATTTCAGAAAAGTCGCTCGTCGCCTTTTCAAATAATTGAAAAGTAATAAGGTTAATAAGATCTAAATCTTCGGCAATACAGATAAAGCGTTCGGGTAAAACGATATCATCTTCTTTACTGGTGTTAATTCGTGCCAGCACTTCAATACTTTCAACCCGATTGTCATGGCGATTAATTTTTGGTTGATAAAATGGCACGACTTCATTGTGGCTAATAGCATGCAGTAAAAGTGACTCCGAAATCGGGGATTTTGTTCGTTCGACATGAATCGAAAAATGCTCAAGTTTTTGGAGTAGTAAGTAAACTTGATTCAGTTGCACGGGTTTTGAAATATTGCCAATAAGATGCGCGTTGTGTTTACGTGCAAGGTCAGCCGCTAAATCGATGACTTTAGGGTCCATTTCAGAAATGATTGCGATCGCACCATGGTATTTCATTGCGCCTAAATGACGCATAAGCTCCATACCATCCATATCAGGCATATTTAAATCAGTGAAGACGGCATCAAAATAATGCGGGGCTTTTTTTATTTTCTCTAAGGCTTCGCAAGCACTTAAGCAGGTTGTGACATGAGGAACTTCAAGCTCATTTAAAATGGCCTGCATAACGATAAGAATCGCTTTAGAATCATCGACTACGAGTATATGCCGTGCTGACTTCACCATATTCACTCCATGAACAAGAAATGCTTTAGTTAAAAGTAGTAGAAAAATGCTATTTCGTCATGTTTTTTACTTGTGTATTGATGTAAATAATCACAACAAGGGCCGCAAGAGTTAATTCGTAATTTAGCGCCGCCTCAGTATAATAGCCACACTCCTTATTAGCCGTTAAATAGATTATGATCAGACTTCAGCTGAGCTTAGCAAATGAAACCTTTACATTGCATTTAAAGGGCGCGCAGTTAGTGCAATTATTTCATCAACAACAAGCGATTGCGTTCGAGAACCCAGAACAACAAATGTATGAGTTTGATTTTCAAGGGCAGCGTATCGGGTTAGATACCAGCACCGTGCTCGATAAAAGCTTGGGTGTTTATGTAAATCAACAGTGGGTGAGTCAACTTGCATTACCCGCTATGCAAGAGGCTGAGCCAAAACGTGGCATCATCGGTTTGCTCGCGTTAGGATTTAAACTCTTTAAAAGTGCAAAGGTCGTCAAAGCGGCACTCGCTGGTGCGTCAGTTGCCGGCTATGCATGGCTATTCTCAATCGAGTTTGCGCTAATGCTGATTGCTTGTTTAGTGGTGCATGAATATGGTCATGTTAGAGCCATGAAATACTTTGGTATTAAAACCAAGGGTATTTATCTTATCCCTTTTGTTGGAGGACTGGCTGTATCCGACGATAAAATAACAACGCGCTGGCAAGATGTGGTGATCTCACTCATGGGGCCTGCATTTGGTTTAATTACCTCAGTGCTCGGCGTGGTGCTTTATTACGCCACTGAAATGGAAATATTTGCCGGTGTTGCTGTACTGAGTGCTTTGCTTAATTTATTTAACCTATTACCAATTTTACCGCTAGATGGCGGCCATGTTTTAAAAAGTATTAGCTTTTCAATGCGATCTTGGATTGGTTTAAGCGTGTGTTTATTAGGGGTGTTATTTGGCTTATGGTTAAGTTACACCTTTGGCTTAATGCTGTTGGTGTTTTTCTTATTTGTTGGGGCGCTGGAAATTGTCTTCGAATGGCGCGGCCGTCATTACTCGCATTTAATCCCTCTGGACACCTATGGCCAAGGCTTTTCAGCGGTAATGTATGCACTTGTTGTTGCCGGACATGTGGCTGTTATGATGCACTTTGCCGACTCTGAAAGCGCAATTTTAAGCCTACCAATGAAAATTTTATCGAGTTAAGTTTACAAAAGCAGAGCGAATATTTTTGTGAATCTAATGACTAAGCAGGAAGTGTTTTTACACTTCCTGCTTTGCTTTTTAAGGATAAAAACTCAACATTAATGAAATAAACACACCCGTGATGATAAGTTGCACCAAACAAAAGCCCATGATGTCTTTGGCTTTTAGGCCTGCAATGGCAAGCACAGGGAGTGCCCAAAAGGGTTGTATCAGGTTAGTCCACGCATCACCCCACGCAACGGCCATCGCTACACGAGGTATGTCGGCACCGAGTGCGTGTGCTGCCGGGATCACGATTGGTGCCTGAACGGCCCATTGACCTCCACCAGATGGCACAAAAATATTTACAAACCCCGCACTTAAAAAGCTCCAAAAGGGCAGTGATTCAGTGGTTGCAATGGCAATAAACCCTTCAGATATTTGCTGGGCAAGTCCTGTTTTGACCATGATGGCCATAATCCCTGCATAAAATGGAAATTGAATCACGATGCCTGCGCCACTCGGGATCGCCTGTTGTAAGCTTTGCAGTAAATTATGAGGTGTTTGATGCAGTAAAATAGCGCTGAACAGGAAAATAGCGATGACACTATTTAAGTTTAAGCCACCGCCACTGAGCACAAAGTAATAAAATAGATAGCCAAGACCAACAAGGCCAATACCGATACCTAATATACGACTATGCTCAATCACTTCGGCTGGGCGAGTGGGTTTTACTGATGCCGTGGGCTCATCGTTAAGTTTTGCTGGGTCAACATACACACTGTCTTTCTCGTTTGGCAACATGTAGCGATTAACCAATGGCATAATAATAAATAAACCCAGCACAATCGCAATATTAAAGCCTGCGAAGACGGTGTTTTCAGTGCCAATTACCCCAATACTTTGTTCCGAAAAGTGCCCATCGGTGGCGATAGTTAGCGGTACTGAACCCGCTAAACCACCATGCCAGACAATAAAGCCTGAATAAGCGCTGGCAACCAGTAGTCGGTAATCTACCCGGGTTTGTTTGGCAATCGCTTTGGCAAATAAAGCCCCTATAACCAAGCCAAATCCCCAGTTTATCCAACTTGCCAATAAAGAAACTAACGTTACTAGTATGATTGCTTTAGCGGGGGTATTCGCGAGCGTCGCAAGCGTGGTTAACAGGTGTCGCATAACAGGGGTACTTGCCAGCATATAACCTGTTAGCAAGACCAGCAGCATTTGCATGGCAAATTGCAATAAGTTCCAAAAACCACCTCCCCACGCAGCTAATACTTGCACCGGGGACGAGGGGGTAAAAATACTGGCCACAATAAAGCTCAGCAAGGTTAATAAAATGACGAAAATAAATGGATCTGGTAGATAACGTTCAACCAGCTTGGTAAATGGTTTAGCAACGCGATTTAGCATAGTTTTTATTGTTGTCGTTGAATCAATAGTGCCAATTAATCATGAATGAAGCTAATTGGCAAATTGATACCGAGGAGACTGTATTCGGTGTATTAGAAAAAGCAGTGTTACGGTTGCTGTTCGAGTACCGCTTTTAGTCGTGCCTGCACTTCTTCAACCAGTAAAATGGGCTGAAACTTTGATAAAAAGGCATTACAACCGACTTTTTCGACCATCGCCTGATTAAAGCTACCACTGAGTGAAGTGTTCAATACAATGTGTAAGTCTTTAAGACGATTATCGTTACGAATTTCGTGTGTAAGGCGGTAACCGTCCATCGCGGGCATTTCTGCATCGGTGATCACCATCAGCAGTTCTTTTTCAACATCTTTGCCTTCATCTGCCCACCTCTTCAGCATGTTAAGTGCTTCAAGTCCGTTACGTGCAGGGATAATTTCAATACCGAGTTGAGAGAGCGTGTCACTCACTTGTTTGCGGGCTGTGGGAGAGTCATCAGCATGCAGTATTTTACGACCAGCAAACTCATTAACGATGCTTTGATCTAAAATGTCGTCAGAAATATTGACTTCGTATTCGATGATTTCAGCGAGTACTTTTTCAACATCAATGATCTCCACTAAGTGTTCTTGGCCATCGCGTTTGATTTTAGTGAGTGCGGTTAAGTAGTGATTTTTACCAATCGCCGTTGGCGGTGGCATGATGTCAGACCATGTCATGTTGATGATTTGGTCGACCTTTCCAATCAAAAAGCCTTGCACCGTTCGGTTATATTCAGTAATTACAAGGTTGGTATCTTCGATATGCTGTGCATCAGGCATACAAATTGCCTTGCGTAAATCAATCACGGGGATGGATTCGCCACGAATATCGACCACGCCAGCAACCTTAGGGTGGGCGTGGGGGACTTTGCTTATATGTGGTATTTTTACCACTTCTTTGACTTTAAAAACATTGAGGGCAAATAGATGGCGGCTATGCAGGTAAAAAAGCAATAGCTCTAAACGGTTTTCACCGACCAGTTGCGTGCGTTTGTCGACTGAGGCTAAAACACCAGACATATATCACCCTAAATACTAAATACAGAGAAAGTATAGTCTACTATTAATTTTCATTGTTACGCATTAGTAATTTTCCATCAGTTGCCAAAGGCTAAGCATTAAAGTACCGTATCGGATAAATTCCTCTACGACTATTTGCAAGGATTATGCATCATCTATTTAATCGTTTAGTGGTGATTATTCGCAGCCATATTGACCAAGTGAGTTGGCAAGCTGTGGTAATAACAACCCTATTGCACATGCTACTTATTTGGTGGTTACTTGTGCTTGTTGGCGAGCAGGCCTTAACACCACTTAGCACCTATTTTTATTATTATGTTGTGACAACGTCAACGGTAGGCTATGGCGACTTTAGCGCCAGTACAGAATTGGGACGTTGGATTGTTGCAATATTACAAATACCATTTGGTTTAGCATTATTTGGCGTTCTGTTAGGAAAAACAGGGCAAACAGTAACTTACTTAATTAGGCGCGCTATGACGGGTGATAAAAGCTTCGCACATATTAACAATCACATCATTATTTTTGGCTGGCATGACACGCGGACTAAAAAGATGATTGACTATATTTTAGCAGATCAAAAACGTTTAGATCGTCGTATTCTGCTCGCTGTGACAGAGCAAATGGAGCATCCATTTTTAGCCAACCCGCACGTCGATTTTGCCCGTTTAAGCAGCTTTACCGACATTGACGAGCTAAAACGAGTGGCGATTGAACGCGCAGATAAAATTATTATAGATGGTCAAGATGACGACCAAACGTTTACTACAGCGTTACGTATCAGCAAATTAGTGAATGAACACTGCCATATCAGCGCGCATTTTGATGATGAAACAAAAATCGAAATGTTGCTAGAGCATTGCCATAATGTCGAGTGCAGCAGTGCAAAATCGGCTGAAATACTTGTACGCTCTATGCAAGACCCTGGCTCAAGCCGTGTTCAGGAAGAGCTATTATCAACCTTACATGGTGATACACAGTTCAGTTTGCCAATTCCTAAGGGAGTGCAAGCAATGACATTTGGTAATTTATTTCATCATTTTAAGCAAAGTCATGACGCTATTTTATTGGGCGTTGCCCATAATCTTAGTGCGCAAGATATGGATTTAAATCCGCCGCTTGACTATGTCGTTAGTGAAGGCGATATTTTACATTATATTGCTGTTGAGCGTGTGTTAAGCAACGAAGTTGATTGGCCGGCCTTGGTGAAATAATGAATGAAGTCGCGTTTTTAATTATTGTTCTCAGTGCCTACATTTTACCTGTGGTCATTGTACTCAATAGTAAGCGCACGCAAGGTCACGAAAAGAACGCCTGGTTGATCGGTATCATCTTTTTCTCGTGGCTTGGTTTGATTATGTATCTGACCATTGTGCCCAAGCATGGGCACGTCAAAAAGCACCGTAAAGGTAAAAGCTAGATTACTTGAGTTGCTTTAATTTATGTTCAATCAATGGATCATCTGGCGACAGTTGCTGAGCGACTTCGAGTAACTTTATCGCGTCTTTAGGGTGCGCCTCTTGGTGCTTAATGGCTATATCAATCAGAGGCTGTACATCAACAGCTTCCTTTTGCTCTTGGAGATGCTCAGCCTTTTCATCAATCAAAATATTATGTGCGGTACTGAGCAAGGCTAAACGGTGTGCAGAGCCTTTATTCGCTTTATTTAAGCGTCGGTAGTAATCTTCTTTAAAGCGCAAGGTTTTTGTTTGTTGGCGAAACTGGGCAATATCAACCTGTTGATGGCGAATAAAATCCACCGCCACATCCTTATAAAAACCAAACTTATTTAAATAGGTTGCATGAACACTGTGACCCATGCCAAACACCCGTAAATGGGTTAATTGTGAATACCGTTTAGCATGAGCGCGGTCAATTCGATTGGTCGGGTCATAAATAATGTAACCTTTAGCCTGCCCTAAATCTACGTCGTGGTAATCACCTGCCCAATCAAATTTTTGTGCGATATCAGTACTTGAACGGTCATCCCATGGCGCTTTTTCTTTATTTTTTGTACTGACAGGGTGAAATAGCAGCACCTTATCGAGCTTCAACAAATTAGCAAATGCACCTACTGCAAAGCCTCCTCGGCTTAAACCATAGCCTAAGCGTTCTTTAAAGCCGCCAATAAGGGGGGCTAACTGCTCAATAAAAAATAATAAATTACGGTGTCTAAACCAGTTACTGATACCTAAATGTTGAAAGGCAATGATATTAACATCTTGCTTTTTTGCAAGCTTGTAGGCCCATGGTGAGAAATCATCAGTAAGGTCATGTTCTTGATAATTTGTCCCCGCAGGAGAAAAGGTAAATAGCAGAGGTTTGCTGGCGTCGATGATATGATATTTCACATACACATCACCGAGTAAGTCACCGCCTGTGAACGGCACTTGTTTTTGCTGTTCTGCATGGGGGAGCTGGGTCCATTCATCTAGCCAATACAATAATTTCATACATCCCCCACGGTACCTCTAAAATAAAGGGGACACATTATAGCAAAAATAGCCATTTAATAAAAATGGCTGCGACTTTAATATGTTAGCTTTCACTCATGGCGATTATTTGTTGCCAATCATGCTCCGTGACGGGCATGACTGATAAACGCCCGCCTTTTTTTAGGGCTATGTCAGTGATGGCGTCATTTGCTTTTATCGCTTGTAAGCTCACTAGTTTGTTAAGGTGCGCTTTATAAGTAACATCAACGACAAACCAACGTGGGTTTTCTGCTGTGGCCTTCGCATCATAGTAGTCACTGCTTAAATCAAATTGCGTTGGATCGGCATAGGCTTCACGTGTTATTTCGCCAATGCCCGCAACGCCTCCATGTTTACAGCTTGAGTGATAAATCATCACTAAATCCCCTGCTTTTATGCCATCACGCATAAAGTTACGGGCTTGATAATTACGTACACCATCCCACATTGAGGTTTGCTTTGGCGCGTTTTTTAAATCATTGATTGAAAACGCATCAGGTTCGGTTTTAAAAAGCCAATAAGCCATAATTAGGTGCCCTTACAAAGATTTACTTCCAATTAGTCTATAGTATCATTAAACGCTTGTCGGGATTGAGGATAAATAAATGAGCCAAGTATTAGATGATTTACTGTCGTTGCTATCGTTAGAAGAAATTGAGCAAGGCTTGTATCGAGGGCAAAGCCAAGATTTAGGGTTTCGTGCTGTATTCGGTGGTCAAGTTATGGGGCAAGCTTTGTCGGCTGCCAAAGAAACGTTACCAGAAGGGCGCATTGTCCATTCTTTGCATTCCTATTTTTTACGCCCTGGTGATGCCGAAAAACCAATCATTTATGACGTCGAAAATATTCGTGATGGTAAAAGTTTTAGTACGCGTCGCGTGAAAGCGATTCAATATGGCAAACCTATTTTTTATATGACAGCGTCATTTCAAGGGGAAGAAGAGGGGCTGTCGCATCAAGCCCATATGCCAGATGTGCCGCAGCCTGAAGAACTTAAGTCATCGCTTGAATTTTACCAAGCGAATGCTGAGCATATACCCGAGGTGATCCGCAATAAATTTATTCGTGAGGTGCCGATTGAAATGCGCCCAGTCACGTTTCATAATCCATTTAAACCTCAGGTAATGGAACCTGTTAAGCACATTTGGTTTAAAGCCAATGGCGAGATGCCAGATGACCAACGCATTCATAATTATTTATTGGCGTATGCATCGGACTTTGAATTTTTACCCACGGCTTTACAACCGCACGGCGTGTCGTTTATGCAACCTAATATGCAAGTGGCGACAATTGACCATGCGATGTGGTTTCATCGTCCGTTTAGGCTTGATGATTGGATTTTATATTCGATTGATAGCCCAAGTGCGAGCTCGGGAAGGGGTTTGGTGAGAGGGCAGTTCTTTGACCGTCAAGGCAACTTAGTTGCCTCAACGATCCAAGAAGGGGTGATGCGCCAGCGCTAATCCTTTGAGTGCGTAGCTTGGCTTTGCACTATGTCATCAATTGACTGCCAGACACGTGCTGGCAGCAATGCTTTTAGATACATATATACTTCACAAAGTGCATTACTACCGGTAAAACCGTGCTCTGTTTCGGTAATTAACTTTTGCTCACGTAAGCTTGAAATAAACCCGATAAGTACTTTTTTATCAAAAAACTCAGGGGTTTTAATGCCATGCAGCGTGCCTAAACGCTCTGCTAATACTTGGCTTTCGTGCTCAAGCTCTTCTCGCTCAATCCCCTTGCTGGTTTGAATAAAGCCAACCACGATTGCATAACGCTGCAAGGTTAAGCTCAAGGCTCGCCCTAGCATTTCGAGTTTTGCTAAGCAGTCGTTGCTATTTGTCACTTTGATATTATTGCCATCGATTTCAATTAAGTCTTGATCAACAAAGCTGGCAAGAACGCGAGTAATGTAGTTTTCATCTAACTCATGTAAGAACCACTCTTTGGCAAATAGCGGGTAAAAGCGTGTAATCACGGCTTGGCAATCAGCCAGAGTCGTTTTGTGTGTTTTAAATAAATGCAGTGCCAGTAAGCTGGGAACAGCGAACAAGTGCAACACATTATTACGATAATAGTTAAACAGCGTTTTTTCTTTATCGTTAATTGCAATGATTTCGCCAAATTCGTCGCTGATCACATCAAATTTATTCAGTTTCAATGCATGCTCTAACAGCTGCTCTGCGCTTTCATTGGGGGTGGTCACTTTGTCGCTATAGCTTGCACTACGTTGCAGGTGCAAGTAGAACTCAAGTTGGGCAATCAGTTTGGGTTTACTCAGCGCATGTTTATCGTTAACCAGTAAGATCATCGCTAACAAATTCACCGCATTAAGCGCCGCAGCGCTATTGATATTAACCATCACTTTGTCTGCAAGATTAGCGACTTGTGAACCCAACCATTGTGGTTTTTGTACATCTGTTGGGTGAATCGATTCACGCCAATCAGGTTGCTGCTCATTAAGGTATTGGTTTATCGAAATGGGGTCGCCAAAGTTTAAGTAGCCACGGCCATAGTTTTTAAGGTTTTTAATGGCCTTAAAAATCCCTAATACAGATTCGCCTTTTTTGTCGTTACCTGCCAGCTCTTTTAAATACGTATTAATCTCCATTACGTGCTCATAACCAATGTAAACGGGCACAATCGAAATAGGGCGATCGATGCCGCGCAGCATCGCTTGCAATGTCATTGCTAACATACCCGTTTTAGGTGGTAATAAACGACCTGTACGACTGCGACCACCTTCTGTATAAAACTTTACTGAGTAGCCTTTAATGAATAACTGGCTTAGGTACTCTTTAAATACAGAGGAGTACAATTTATTGCCCGCGAATGAGCGACGAATGAAAAATGCACCACTGCGGCGGAATACGCCACCTGCAGGGAAAAAGTTTAAGTTGATGCCCGCTGCAATGTGCGGCGGTACTAAGCCTAAATGGTAAATCGAATAGGTCAGTAATAAGTAATCCATATGCGAGCGGTGACAAGGCATATAGATAATCTCGTGGCCTTTGTCGGTTAGCTCATGGACTTGCTCAGAAAATTTAATATCGATGCCGTTATACAACTTATTCCACAGCCACGTCAAAATACGATCGGCAACACGAATAGTCGCGTCACTGTAGTTAGCAGCGATCTCGTCTAATAATTTAAGCGCATTTTGACGCGCTTCATTTTGGCTAATGTTTTTTTCTTTCGCCTCAACTTGAATGGCTTTTTTGATGGTTGGCGAGGCAAGCAGCGAATTAAACAACTGCTCACGTGAGGGCATTTTTGGCCCGGTAGCTGCCAGTTTCTGACGACGGAAGTGCACACGAGCAACACGTAGCAATTTATGTGGCAGTTCATCAACATCGGCTTTTTCGTTTACCAAGAGCGATAAGTCGAGCGGTTGGCTAAAGCGAATAAAGTTGTCACGACCTGAAAACAAAATGACAAAGAACTTACGAAACCAGCTTGGCGTAAGTGAGTGTGATACCAATGTACCTAAACCTGGCTTTTCTTTTCCTGGGTTACGACCCCATAAAATAGTAACCGGGATAACCTGTACGTTTTTCTCACCTGAGTGCATTAGGTGGTCAATAATGTGTTTGCCTTGGTGAAGTGCATTACTGGGTTTACTTTTATTACCAAACAGAGGCGGCGGGTTTTGAATACCAATAAAACGATCAAGCTCTTTATTGCCCAAAAGCTGCTCTTCTGTTGGACTTGGTAAGCCGTATTTTTTACACACGCGTGCGAGTGCCGCTAAATCAGAACGCGCATTGAGTCTAACAATATAAAAAGTCGGTTTGGCGGGGTTTAGGTTATATTGCTCAATCGGGTTTTCTGGCAAGACCTTACTTTTAACAAATAAGCGGTTCATACCGGCAGAAATGATATTTAAACAACGATTAATGATACGCATTAACTCACCAAAGTAATTAAGAGTAATAATAGAAACAAAAAAAGCGCCATAGAATAGCAATTATTAACTGGACTGACCATTGCCATAGTGTGGCTTTTGGGTTTATTCAAATTAACTATAGTAAAGCAAAGACATAGCTTAACTGAATTTAACTGAAATATTATACAAAGCAGACTTTATTCGTTTTAATCCTAAAAAGTTGTTGCATTTATCACCAATCTCACTATAATACGCAGGCTTTCAAAATTCCCTCGGGAACTTGGAAGGAACATTAAGCTTGGATTTCAAGCTAATAAAACAGGAACTCCGATTTGGAGTTCAACGTAGATATAAGAGAACAGCCGACATCTTAGTTAGTAAGATTGTTTCGGTCGTTTTTTTATGCTCTTTTTAAATGCTCTTTATATTGAGGTTTAAGAATGTCAAATCAACGCATTCGTATTCGCCTAAAAGCTTTTGACCACCGTTTGATTGACCAATCAACGGCGGAAATCGTGGAAACTGCGAAACGCACTGGCGCACAAGTACGTGGTCCAATCCCACTACCTACACGCTTTGAACGTTTTACTGTACTAACTTCACCGCACGTTAACAAAGACGCGCGTGATCAGTACGAAATCCGCACCCATAAACGTCTGATCGACATCGTAGAACCAACTGACAAGACTGTTGACGCGCTTATGCGTTTAGATCTTGCTGCTGGTGTTGATGTTCAAATCAGCCTGGGTTAATCGGAAGATTAGAGAGGTTTTAGGAAAATGGCATTAGGTCTAGTCGGTCGTAAAGTGGGTATGACACGTATCTTCACTGAAGATGGTGTATCTATCCCTGTGACAGTTATCGAAGCGACTCCTAACCGTATTGCTCAGATCAAATCTGAAGCAACAGACGGTTATAACGCGCTTCAAGTAACCGCAGGCACTAAAAAAGCAAGCCGTGTAAACAAAGCTGCAGCGGGTCACTTCGCTAAAGCAGGTGTTGAAGCGGGTCGCGGTCTGTGGGAATTCCGCCTAAATGGTGGTGAAGGCGATTTTGAAGTAGGCGCTGAGCTTACTGTTGAATTATTCAACGAAATCAACAAAGTTGACGTAACCGGTACTTCTAAAGGTAAAGGTTTCCAAGGTGGTGTTAAGCGCTGGAATTTCAGCATGCAAGACGCGACTCACGGTAACTCTCTATCTCACCGTGCTCCTGGTTCAATCGGTCAAAACCAATCACCTGGTAAGGTGTTTAAAGGTAAGAAAATGGCCGGTCACATGGGTGCTGAGCGTGTAACGACTCAAAACTTAGAACTAGTTCGCGTTGACGCTGAGCGTAACTTGCTTTTAGTTAAAGGTGCAGTACCTGGCGCTATCGGCGGTGACGTTATCGTTAAACCAGCTGTTAAAGCATAAGTCCTGGAGATTTAGTGATGGAATTAGCAATTAAAGACGCTTCTGGCGCTCTTGAAGTTTCTGAAGCTACTTTTGGACGTGAGTTTAACGAAGCATTAGTACACCAAGTAGTTGTTGCTTACGCAGCAGGTGCTCGTCAAGGTACTCGTGCTCAGAAGACACGTTCTGAAGTAAGCGGTGGTGGTAAAAAACCATGGGCTCAAAAAGGTACTGGCCGTGCACGTGCTGGTACAATCCGTAGCCCAATTTGGCGTTCAGGTGGCGTTAGCTTCGCAGCTAAACCACAAGATCATAGCCAAAAAGTAAACCGTAAAATGTACCGCGGTGCGATCAAAAGCATCTTATCTGAATTAGTTCGTCAAGAGCGTTTAATCGTTGTTGAGCAGTTTGGTCTTGAAGCACCAAAAACTAAAGAACTAGTTGCTAAGCTTAAAGAACTTGAGCTTAAAGATGTTCTTATCGTGACTGAAGAAGTAGATGAGAATCTATTCTTATCGGCACGTAACCTGTACAAGGTTGACACGCGTGATGTAGCTGGTATCGATCCTGTAAGCCTAATCGCTTTCGATAAGGTACTTATTACAGCTGCTGCTGTTAAGCAACTTGAGGAGGCGCTAGCATGATCCGTGAAGAACGTCTTTTAAAAGTGATCCTTGCTCCACATATCTCTGAAAAAAGCACTATCGCTGCTGAAGAAAACAACACGATTGTTTTCAAAGTAGCTAAAGATGCAACTAAAGCTGAAGTTCAAGCTGCAGTTGAGAAGCTTTTTGAAGTAGAAGTAACTGGTGTTCGCACACTAAACGTTAAGGGTAAAACAAAACGTACTGGCATGCGTTTCGGTCGTCGTTCAGACTGGAAGAAAGCTTACGTTACTCTTAAAGAAGGTAGCGAGCTAGACTTTGTCGGCGGCGCCGAGTAATAAGGGGAGTTAGAATTATGGCACTTCAAAAGTGTAAACCAACTTCTGCGGGTCGTCGTCACCTGGTTAAAGTGGTTAACCCTGATCTTCATAAGGGTAAACCTTACGCACCACTACTAGAGAAAAACTCTAAGTCTGGTGGTCGTAATAACAAAGGTCGTATCACGGTTCGTCACATCGGTGGTGGTCATAAGCATCATTACCGTGTAATCGACTTTAAACGCACTAAAGATGGCATTCCAGCTGTTGTTGAGCGTCTAGAGTATGATCCAAACCGTAGCGCAAACATCGCTCTTGTATTATATGCAGACGGTGAGCGTCGTTACATTATTGCACCTAAAGGCTTAAAAGCTGGTGATTCAATCCAGTCTGGTGTTGATGCACCAATCAAAGCTGGTAACACATTACCAATGCGTAACATGCCTGTAGGTTCGACTGTTCACAACGTAGAATTAAAACCAGGTAAAGGTGCTCAAATCGCACGTTCTGCTGGTGCATACGTTCAAATCCTTGCACGTGAAGGTCAATACGTTACTCTACGTCTTCGTTCTGGCGAAGTTCGTAAAGTTCCAGCTGACTGTCGCGCAACACTTGGTGAAGTAGGCAATGCTGAGCATATGCTTCGTTCACTAGGTAAAGCTGGTGCAAATCGCTGGCGTGGTATCCGTCCGACAGTTCGTGGTGTTGCCATGAACCCGGTAGATCACCCGCACGGTGGTGGTGAAGGTCGTACATCTGGTGGTCGTCATCCTGTGTCTCCATGGGGTAAACCGACTAAAGGTGCTAAGACACGTAAGAACAAGCGTACTGATAAATTTATCGTACGTCGTCGTACTAAATAATAGTTGAGGAATAGCCATGCCACGTTCTCTCAAGAAAGGTCCTTTTATTGACCTACACTTGCTGAAGAAGGTAGAGAAAGCGTTGGAAAGCGGTGACAAGAAGCCAATTAAAACTTGGAGCCGTCGTTCAATGATCATACCTAACATGATCGGATTGACCATCGCTGTCCATAATGGTCGTCAGCACGTTCCTGTGTTTATCACAGACGAAATGATCGGTCACAAACTAGGTGAATTTGCACCAACTCGCACTTACCGCGGTCACGCTGCGGATAAGAAAGCGAAGAAACGTTAAGAGGAGAATGATAAATGCAAGCATTAGCTAAACATAAATTCGCCTCTGGTTCGGCGCAAAAAGCACGTCTAGTTGCAGATCAGATCCGCGGACTTCCGGTTGATCGCGCTCTAGAAATCCTGGCGTACAGCCCTAAAAAAGCGGCTGTATTAGTTAAGAAAGTACTTGAGTCTGCTATTGCTAACGCAGAGCATAACGAAGGTGCTGACATTGATGAGCTTCGTGTAACTACGATCTTTGTGGACGATGGTCCAACAATGAAGCGTATTATGCCACGTGCTAAAGGACGCGCAGACCGCATCCTTAAGCGTACAAGCCACATCACTGTTGTGGTTTCAGATAGCTAGGAGTATAAGTAATGGGACAAAAAGTTCATCCTACTGGTATTCGCCTAGGTATCTCTAAACCTTGGGTTTCTACCTGGTACGCGAATTCAAAAGATTTCTCTGATCAGCTTTTTGGCGATCACAAAGTACGTACATTCCTTACTAAGGAATTAAAAGCGGCTTCTGTGTCTAAAATCGTTATTGAGCGTCCAGCAAAATCTATCCGTGTAACAATTCACACAGCTCGTCCTGGTGTTGTTATCGGTAAAAAAGGCGAAGACGTTGAAAAACTACGTCAAGCAGTAACTAAGATTGCAGGTGTTCCGGCTCAGATCAATATTTCTGAAGTTCGTAAGCCTGAACTTGATGCACAACTAGTAGCTGACGGTATTGCGTCACAACTAGAGCGTCGTGTTATGTTCCGTCGCGCTATGAAGCGTTCGGTACAAAACGCAATGCGTATTGGTGCAAAAGGTATCAAAGTTGAAGTTAGCGGTCGTCTTGGCGGTGCTGAGATCGCACGTTCAGAATGGTATCGTGAAGGTCGTGTACCTCTACATACTCTTCGTGCTGATATCGACTACGCAACTTCTGAAGCCTTAACCACTTATGGTATCATTGGTGTTAAAGTTTGGATCTTCAAAGGCGAAGTTATTGGTGGTTTACCACTAGTACAAGAGCAAGAGAAGCCAGCTAAACGCGCGCCAAAGAAAGCCAAAAAAAGTGCTAAGTAGAGGTAGCGAGTAATGTTACAGCCAAAACGTACAAAATTCCGTAAAATGCACAAAGGCCGCAACCGTGGTTTAGCGCAAAACGGTAACAAAGTAAGCTTCGGTACTTTCGGTTTGAAAGCTACTGGTCGTGGCCGTATGACTGCTCGTCAAATCGAAGCAGCTCGTCGTGCTATGACACGTCACGTAAAGCGTCAAGGTAAAATCTGGATTCGTGTATTCCCAGATAAGCCAATTACGAACAAGCCATTAGAAGTTCGTATGGGTAAAGGTAAAGGTTCTGTTGAGTATTGGGTTGCTGAAATTCAACCTGGTAAAGTACTTTACGAAATGGAAGGTGTTTCTGAAGAGCTTGCTCGTGAAGCGTTCAACCTTGCAGCACGTAAATTACCATTCACAACAACTTTCGTAACTCGGACGGTGATGTAATGAAAGCTAGCGAACTAAAAGACAAAAGCGTAGAAGAGCTAAATGCTGAACTTCTAGGACTTCTTCGTGAGCAGTTCAACCTGCGCATGCAAGCAAGCACTGGTCAGTTAGCTCAAACACACACGCTAAGAACAGTACGTCGCGATATCGCGCGTGTAAAAACAATTATTAACCAGAAGGCAGGTCAATAATGAGCGATAAAATCCGTACTCTTCAAGGCCGTGTAATCAGCGACAAGATGGATAAATCTTTCACTGTTGCTATCGCACGTTACGTGAAGCACCCAATCTATGGGAAATTCATCAAACGTACGACTAAGTTACACGTACATGACGAAAACAATACAGCTCAAGCTGGTGACGTAGTTACTATCCGTGAGTGTGCTCCTATTTCTAAGACTAAGTCTTGGACTTTAGTAGACGTTGTTGAGCGTCCAAAGCAAGCTTAATTTTTAATTAAGTTTACTTACTAAAAAACCCCGGCTTTGCTGGGGTTTTTTGTATTTAAAACAACCTTCACTGCTTTGTGACGTGAGTCGTTAGCTCAGCGAGTAGGGGTTAGTAGGGGTTATACCCACCTGAAATAACACTGATACCAACCCGCAATAATACTTAATCATTTTGAGTGATTAAACCTGTTGCTACTTACGTTATAAATGTCTGATTTACGACTGCATGGAGATAGGGGGAAATGCAGGATCAATTGTCGAGAACAACTAAATAACTAAATTTTTGCCTTGTTATCAAGGAATGGTATTACTCATTTAAAACACTAAACCTGACGTTCATAGCGTTATACTTTGTTCATTTAGCACAATTCAATAGCCAAATTAGTGCCTTGCCACCGACACGTTTTGCACCTCAACATAGACCACTTAATTAAGCGAATTGCGACCAGTTAAACGGGAGCTAACCCCTTACGAGTTAACAATGAACTTATTGGGTTATTAAATACTCTTAGAATAAAAAACAAGGAGTGTTGGTGTTAAAGGGACGTTATAAAGCATGGGTGTTTTCGATTACACTTCATGTTCTCATACTGCTTATATTTGCTAAACATGCTCAGCGTGTCATTGTTGCGCCTTGGCTTGAACCTAAAGGTGTGATGCAAGCCTATGTTACCGTTGATCTCACGACCTTACCTCGTTTAAATATAGATGTAGAAAAAACGCCCGAAGAAAAAGCTAAGAGTAGCCAATTAGGTTCTGCGACAGAACCAAAATCAGAGGACACTGCTTCAGAAGTTGCTGAACAGCCGAGTTACGCAGCTATGAATGAAAGTACTTTAAGTCTGGCTGCTCAAACAAATTCCAGAGGAAGGACAATGACCAATGCGTCAACAGTCGCTACGCCAACAAAAGAGCCTGAAATCGTTGCATCAGAGGTATCACCAAGGCCATTTAAAAAGCTTAATCCTTATGCGCCATTACCTAACATGGATGTTGAGTACAACCAGTCGACCGCGCACGCGACAGGAAATTTACACTCAGCAACAAACAATGCGAGTGGAGTACGAATAACGAGCCCTAAAGAGTACTCAATTTCAAGCGAAGCCACGGTATTATGGGAAAATGGTGATGGTAGTCGACGCATCGAGATGCTGAATGGACAGTGTTATGGCATTGACTTTAATTCAGTGTTCGGTAAATCAGGCGTACCGAGTGGTTCACCCAGACCCTGTGAAGATAAAGAAGCGGCGTTGTTCAAGGAGATTATGAATAAGTGGAGCAAAAAATAAATAAAGTTCTTTACCTTAACTAAAGTTGAGCTTTTAAAGTGGCGTTTTTTAGAAGGACGTTGCTATGAATGCACTCGAAAACTACCTGTTAAGTCTACAAATTAATTGCTACAACACCTCAGTCACACAAATCATCGACGTACAGAACCGTATTTTTCGGTCTCTTTTATCAGGATCTCATTACGCTGAGGCATTGTTAGTTGCACTCGATATTTCTCATTATTCAACACCGCAGCAGCATCAAGCTTTATTAAAACAGGTGTTACATCATCTTGGTTACCGTATCCGTGTTGAGCGGCAACGACATGATGTACTGTTTATTGAACACACACGTTTAGCATATACATTACATTTAGCGTGAGCTGTCATTAACTGGTCATGTTGCTGGCGTGAAATAACACTGTTTTAAGGAATAACATGGAGTGCCTTGGGTCATGCAACAACCAAACATTATTATTTTAGGTAATGGCCCTGTGGGTGCGCATATCGCAGCGAGCGTTAATCGCTGCCCACGCGTGGTTAGGTTTAATCGTTGTGCAGACATGCCAGCCCATTTAGGTAAGCGTTGTACCGATCTATGGCTAGTTGGGCGAGGCTATCAGGCGCATGGCTTACTAGAGAGACCGCTTACAATACCACTCGAAGGGCTTTCACAGGTTATGATCACCGATCCTAACCCTCATCCGTTGTTGCACTGCTTTTTTAAATTAATTCATCGAAAAGGCAAGATAGACTACGCTAATCAGTTATTTAAGATGTATGGTCTGCACTGTAAATGTGAACGTTTAAGCGCTCAGTTTCGACAATCATTACTCGCTCACTTGCTTACTTTAGGACCTGTAATACATCGACCTTATTGCCCAAGCTCTGGCACTCTAGCTATCGCTTTCTATTTATCGCAGTTTGATAAAATACATATTGCTGGATTCGCTTTTCGAGGATGGAAGCGTCATCCGTGGCATTTAGAAAAGCGCTATGTAGACGGGTTAATTGCGGCAAATAAAGTGGTTTTACTTGATTAAAAAAGACACTTAACTGACGTTAAGTGTCTTGCCTTAACGAAGTTACCAAATCATTTCTGCAAATTCAGGGTGATCAACAAATGGGTTACGATTTCCTTGGAATTCAAATGCGGCTTGGTTTCTATCAAGTTCAAGCTGACTAACAGGGTCGTCGTTATGCCATTTTAATAGCATCGCAATGACCCAGTTCTCGAACACCTGACTTGATGAGCCATTAAGCACAGCATTGCTATACGTTGTGTTGTTTTGCCAGTTAGCAATCACATTTTCATAGCGTGTTGCCATGTAAAAATAAGCCCGTGCAAAATCACCTTTAAACTCATCAATCGGTTCGAATACCGTACCTGAATAATTTAATGAGCTAGCGGCACTGCCTAATTTGCTTCCATTACTAGAGGTGTAGCTTGCACTGGCGACTTCGCCGAAAGGGTAGTTACTGCGTTTTGAATTTACATAGCCATCAGTGGCAAAGATATGATGTACATCTGAATTCATGGGCTCAACAGTGCCACCAAACCAGCTTTTTGGGAACGAATGCTCGCGGTTATAGCAATCAGCTTCACTGTTGTAGGTACCGCACTGGTCGCTCACAGCAACATAGTTATAGCTGTCTTGGCCTGCTGGATTCTCTGAATAACGGTCTAAAATTGAGTTATCATTCTCAAAGTATTTATCACGCGATGCGAGGTCGTAAAATCCCCAAATAGCCGAATAACCTTGTGAGTTATGATCCTTAATTATGTTGTACAGTTCCGTTTTTAAAGCATAGCCCGTAAGACCTTGAGTCGTTACATAATAACCTGTCGGTTCTGTTGGTGTGGTACCGCCGCCATTCCCGCCGCCAGTGTTATCACCTAAACTAAACGGTGTAGCCTCTGAGCTTTGGAAGCTTGCGCCACTGGCAAGCACAGTTTGACCTAAAGAAAGACTGTAGCTGCCATTACCGAATGAACAGCACATGCCATCACCGTAACTATCAAAAATAGTTAATGTGTAGTCACCATCAACTAAACAGGCTTGCTCGTTATAGTTCGTATTAGCAGCGTAGCTGCCGCCTGATGCTACTGTGCTGCCTTGAGCATTGGTAATTTGCCAACTGGTCTCTTCACCATAGTTGTCGGTGGTGAGGGTAAGAGCGACTTGGTTATCTGTACAGCCCCCCGCAGGTGGAGGCGGTGTGCCAGTGTTTGGCGCAAAGTTATCGACATAAACAACTTCGCTGCCATCAAAGCCCGTTACGTCGTAAAAACGTAATCCTACATCGATAGAGGTTGTTACTGATGCGGTATATTGATAGCTGATCTGTTGCCATTGATTTGTTAATGCTGAGTTTGAATAACCTTGGTAGCCATCAACGACAAGGCGTGCCTTCACCCCCCCTTCGGTATGATAAACCCACGCCGAAAACTCATAGCTTTCACCCGCAACGACATCAACCATTTGTAATAAATCAGTATTACTTTGCATACCTGTATTCACTGTAACGCGAGCTGAGTAGTTACCCGAGTAAACCACATTACTGTTGCTGCTGAGATTTATACCACTGTCAATTGTGCTCCAACCTGAGGGGGCACCTGCTGACCAAGTTTCGAAATCAGCATTGTTGATATTCGCCATTGCTGAACTTGCTAAACACAGCAAACTGCTGGCTAGCATTATTTTATTACATGTCCCGTGTGACATTATTGTTTCCTTTTCATTGTTATATTGTCTGTTCTTAAAATGAACACAGCGAGTATAGGCTAAACACGGTATGTTGCAATAATGTTAATTGGTAAAATATTTATTCGACTAAGTAAGCATTTAATCTGTTTTTTATAGTAAATATGAAAATTAATAACTAAATGGAATATCAAAGCAGATTCTATTCTTTTTTAATCGCGCGAGACCTCGTTATTCTTCACGCTCAGATAAACTTTTAAAAAGCATCGTTTGAGCTATTTTAAAGTCGAAAAAATTGTTAGTGAAATGCCAGTAGCAAGGGGTTTCGCAGTTAACTTTCAGGGTTACGAGGAATAAATTCATGTTGTTGAGTCAACTAAATGCAGCGGCGAGCCCGCTATCGCAAGAGCAAGTACAAAAGCTGCAAGGCTTAGTGGCTGAACTTAATCCAATTCAGCAAGCGTGGGTAAGTGGTTACTTAGCTGCAAGTGCTAATGCGGGTGCATTAACAGGGGGCGTTGCTGCGGCTCCTGCTGCAGGCGATGCTGCACCACTCACTATTTTATACGGCTCACAAACAGGCAACGCCAAAGGTGTTGCAAGCAAATTAAAAGAGCAAGCTGAATCACGTGGATTAGCAGTAAAACTAGTCAATATGGCTGACTACAAGCCTACAGCCCTGAAAAAAGAAAAATTTATCACTGTTGTGGTATCAACATACGGTGAAGGTGAGCCACCTGAAGATGCAGAAAGCTTACATGAATTCTTAACCACCAAAAAAGCACCTAAATTAGATGGTGTAAAGGTAGCAGTAATTGGTTTAGGTGATTCAAGCTACGAATTCTTCTGCCAAACAGCAAAAGATTTTGAAGAGCGCTTCAATAAACTAGGTGCAGAAACTATTTTCCAACGCGCAGACTTAGACGTTGATTACGATGACGAAGCTGCAAAATGGATAGACGGTGCGCTTGATGCATTTGAACCCGACCTAAAAGCACAGCAACAAACAAGCGGTGGTCAAGTGGTGGCAATGCCATTTGGTGCAGCAGCACCAGCAGCAAGTCAATACACCAAACAAAACCCGTTTGCCGCTGAGCTTAGTGTGGTACAAAAGATCACAGGCCGTGATTCAACGAAAGATGTACGTCATGTTGAGATTTCTCTAGAAGGTTCTGATATTACCTATACACCGGGTGATTCGTTGGGTGTGTACTTCTTAAATGACGAAGCGCTTGTTGATGAAGTACTTGCGCTTACACAAATCGATGCATCGAGCACGGTTAAACTAGGCGACGAAACGCTAAGCGTACGTGATGCACTGATTGAAAAGTTAGAATTAACGCAGTCTTACCCTGGCTTTGTTGAAAAATACGCAACAGCAACGGGTAACCCTGAATTATTAAAGCTTGTTGAAGATAAAGCGGCTATGCGTGAGTACATTGAGCCTCGCCAAATCTTCGATATTATTCGTCAAAACCCAGCAAAGCTTGACGCACAAACGTTAGTAGATTGCTTACGCAAACTACAAGCGCGTTTATATTCGATTGCATCGAGCCAAGCCGAAGTTGAAGAAGAAGTGCACTTAACGGTTGGTCTGGTTGAGTTTGACGCATTCGGCAGCGAGCACTTAGGGGGCTGTTCTGGTTATTTAGCGCGTCGAGCTGAAGAAGGCTGTAAGGTAAAAGTATTCAGTGAGCATAACGACAACTTCCGCTTACCAGTAAGCGACGAAACGCCCATTATTATGGTGGGACCGGGTACCGGTATTGCGCCATTCCGTGCGTTTTTACAAGAACGAGACGCCCGTGAAGCAAGTGGTAAAAACTGGCTATTCTTTGGTAACCCACACTTTACGCAAGACTTCTTGTATCAAGTAGAAATTCAAGGCTACTTAAAGTCAGGCTTACTCACTAAAGTGGATGTGGCATTTAGCCGTGACCAAGCAGAAAAAGTTTATGTTCAAGACAAACTACGTAAAAACAGCAAAGAGGTGTTTGCGTGGTTAGAAGCCGGAGCACACATCTATATTTGTGGTGATGCTAATCGTATGGCGAAAGATGTGCACCACGCACTGGTTGACATCATCAAAGAAAACAGCGGCAAAGATGATGAGCAAGCTGAGCAATACTTAAAAGATTTACGTAGCGCCAATCGCTATCAGAAAGACGTGTATTAATCACGTTTAAAGCTAACAGCCGTCACCGTAACAAATTTAGGAAATACCATGAGCGAACAAGACAAAAACGTAAAGCTTTCTGATAACGAGCGTTTGAAAAGAGAAAGTAACTTTTTACGTGGCACCATTACACAAGATTTAAAAGACGAGATCACCGGTGGTTTTACCGCTGATAACTTCCAGTTGATCCGTTTCCACGGTATGTATCAGCAGGATGACCGCGATATTCGCGCTGAACGTGCTAAACAAAAGCTAGAGCCGTTACATAATGTTATGTTACGTGCGCGTATGCCAGGCGGTATCATCAAGCCTGAACAATGGTTAGCGATTGATAAATTCGCCGACGAGAAAACCAGCTACGGCAGTATTCGTCTAACAACACGCCAAACGTTTCAGTTTCATGGTGTACTTAAGCCCAATATTAAAGGCATGCACCAAATGCTTAATAGCGTGGGCATTGACTCAATTGCGACCGCGGGCGATGTGAACCGAAACGTACTGTGTACGACGAACCCAGTTGAGTCAGAGCTTCATCAAGAAGCGTACGAGTGGGCCGCGAAGATTTCTGAGCATTTATTACCAAAAACCAAGGCTTATGCTGAGATTTGGTTAGATGGTGAAAAGAGCGAAACCACCGAAGAGCCCATTTTAGGCTCAACGTACTTACCACGTAAGTTTAAAACGACGGTAACGATTCCACCGAATAACGAAGTGGATGTACACGCCAATGATTTAAACTTTGTGGCAATTGCAGAAAACGGCAAATTAGTTGGCTTTAACGTGTTAGTGGGGGGTGGTCTTGCGATGACTCACGGTGATACAGCTACGTATCCACGTAAAGCAGATGACTTTGGTTTTATTCCACTTGAACACACATTGAAAATTGCTGAGCACGTGGTGTCTGTTCAACGTGATTGGGGTAACCGTTCAAACCGTAAAAATGCAAAAACCAAATACACATTAGACCGTGTAGGTACTGATGTATTTAAAGCGGAAGTTGAAAAGCGTGCTGGTGTTAAATTCGAAGACAGCCGCCCGTATGAGTTCACTCACCGTGGTGACCGTATTGGCTGGGTAGAAGGCATTGATGGTAAGCACCATTTAACGCTGTTTATTCAAAGTGGCCGTATTTTAGATTACCCAGATAAACCACTCAAAACGGGATGCCGTAAAATTGCTGAAATTCACCAAGGTGATTTCCGTATGACGGCAAACCAAAACCTGATCATTGCTGGCGTTCCCGCTGATCAAAAAGCCGTTATCGAAGAGATTGCTCGTAATCATGGTTTAATTGATGACAGCCATACTGAGCAACGTAAAAACTCAATGGCGTGTGTGGCCCTACCAACGTGTCCATTAGCGATGGCAGAAGCCGAGCGTTACTTACCAAGCTTAATTGAGAAAACAGAAGCGCTCTTAGCGAAACACGGTATGGGTGATGACAACATTATTATGCGTGTTGTGGGTTGCCCGAATGGCTGTGGCCGCGCGATGTTGGCAGAAGCAGGGCTTGTTGGTAAAGGCCCGGGTAAATACAACGTGTACTTAGGTGGTAACCGTGAAGGCACGCGTATTCCTAAATTGTATTTAGAAAATGTTGGCGAAGATGTCTACCTAGATGCATTCGATAAGCTCATAGGCCAATGGGCGAGTGAGCGTAATGACGGTGAATGTTTTGGTGATTTTGTTATTCGCAAAGGCATTGTTGCTGAAGTCAAAGTTTCAGTAACCGATTTTCACGCATAATTTTAAAAGCGATACCGCTTTAAGGTTTGGAATTAACCATGAGTGAATTTAAAAACATCTTAACGATGAGCAAAGAAGACCAAACAGCCATGCTGGCTGATATTAACGGTCTTCTTGCTGAAAAAAGCGCTGAGGAGCGTGTTGCGTGGGCACTTGAAAACTTACCAAGCACGCACTTTTTATCGTCTAGCTTTGGTATACAAGCCGCTGTGATGTTGCACTTAGTGACATCGCAGCAGCCAGATATTCCTGTGGTACTGACTGATACTGGTTATTTGTTCCCAGAGACATATCAGTTTATTGAACACATGACAGAACGGTTATCGCTGAATCTTAAAGTGTACAAGTCTGAGCTCAGCCCTGCGTGGCAGGAAGCGAAGTTTGGTAAGCTTTGGGAGCAAGGAGAGGCGGGTATTAAGCAGTACAATCAGCTTAATAAAGTTGAGCCAATGACCCGCGCATTGAATGAGCTTAATGCGGGTACATGGTTCAGTGGCCTTCGTCGAGACCAATCATCGTCGCGTGCTGATAAACAAATAGTTGAAATTAGCCGTGGTACAGTGAAAGTATATCCACTGATAGAGTGGAATAATCGCGATATCTATCAGTACCTAACGAAACATGATTTGCCGTACCATCCGCTTTGGGAGCAAGGCTATGTGTCAATGGGTGATGTGCATACAACACGTAAACTCGAACCCGGTATGACTGAAGAAGAGACTCGTTTCTTTGGGTTAAACCGTGAGTGTGGTTTACACATTGATGGTGACGGTATTTAGTCCTAATTTCCTATCAGAAAATTCATAAAGCGCGACATCGGTTGCGCTTTTTTTATACCAAAAATGTATAGTCCATGGCTCAATCGAGTGAGAGAAAATCATGAGCCGTTTAGTTATATTATTCTTGTTGTTTAGTCCATTGTGTTTAGCCGATACGCTTCGTATAGGATTGCCTGATAGCGATTATCCTCCTTATCATTTTATGGCCGGTAAAGAAGAGGGCATTGTGAGCGATTTACTGAACCGTTTTGCAAAACAATATGGAGTGAGTATTGATTACTTTTATGTGCCAGAGAAACGTTCACAAAAAATGCTTGATGAAGGGTTACTTGATGGTCGAATCGAGTCTGTAGAGTGGTATGTTGGACAGAATCAATACTATTGGAGTGATGCGCTCGCGATGGTAGAAGATGTATTGGTCATGCCAAGTGGCTGCCATATTCCTATGATTGAACAGCTTGCCGGGTATGTGCTTATGGCGCGTTATGGCTACACCTATCCCGAGTTCGAACACTTATTTCAATCGGGTGATATGCACAGAGAGAATTTTTACTCAGAATTTGAAATGCTACTTGCCTTAATGGATTGGGAGCATAACCAACGCGTCGCAGTGATTTCTCGGGATGCCTTAACGTGGTATGTTGCTCGCAATAATGATTTCAAAAAGTTTACTGTGAGTGATTACTCTGTAGGCAAAGCGCCATTACAGTTACAGTTTGCGTTTGATGAACGTGGTAAAGAGACCAGCAAACAATTTAATGACTTTCTGAAAAATCTCAAATCATCAGGAGAGTTTGCTAAGATAATGAATAACTACCAATAACGGATAAATTGGATCATGAAGCGATTTTGCTATCTTGCAGTAATGCTATTACTGACCAGTATTGTGCTGCTATTTTATATAAAAAAGCCCGATGGTCAGCCTTACTTATCGCTCAGCATGTTGCAACGTTATTCACAACAAGTAAGTCATGATGTCACTGAAAGCGCGTCACAAAATGTTGAGTCGTGGGGTGTTAAAGCCGAGCAGCTTTTAAAGCAATTTAGCGAGCCTGATAATGGTCATGCAGCTGTTGTGGTTTATAAATGGCAAGATGAACAAGGACAGTGGCATTTTGCAGATACTCCTCACCCACAATATGCGAGTACGTTGGTGACGTTAGACTCGCGAGAAATCACGGTGCTACCCGCAGAGAGTTTTCAAGCAGACCCCGAAAGCAAGTTAACTGATACACAGGTTAAATCAGCTGCAGATTCGAATTTATACGACCCTAAAAAAATACAACAACTCATACAAGATGCTGAGCAAATAAAGCAGCAAATTGAGCAACGTAATAAGCAATTAGAACACTAAACGTGCGTGTTTTTTGTGGTTAATTCGCTTTCAAGCTTCATTAAAAGAATGGTTAAATAAATCTTTGTCGGTAATGAAAATAATACGCCTACCGCGATACAAGCCGCACTGATCATAATGCCGTGAACACCTAGGCTTTCATCTAAATAGTTACTTGCTAACAGCGAGTGGCCTAAAATAATTAAGCAAATACCTAATATAATAAACACCTTAAGGGTTCTTATAATATTTTTTTCTGTCATTTTAAGCACCAACATTTAAAGGCGTAATTAAAGTGTAGGTGCTATCTGACTTAGACGGTTTGTTTTAAATCAAGTAATGATTGGTTACTTATTGAGCTTTACTGGGCCGTTAATATTGTCAATACTTAAGTCGCCAGAACCAGCCTCAATGATAGCGAGTCCAAGGGTATCATTGACATAAATACTGCCAGAGCCATCGGTGATGGTAACGAGCCCTTTTATGTGTCTTACATCTATATCACCAGAGCCGTCTTCGATAGTGAGCGCACCACCTAATGTTTTAACGCTAATACTACCTGATTCATCAATGATACGTGCTGGGCCTTGGCTATTCTCGATGCGAATATCTCCAGAGTCATCTTCAATATCAATACGGCCTTGGCCTTGGTCTATTATAATTGAGCCAGAATCGTCTTCTATGTTGATATTGCCGCTTACATTACTAATGTGAATGTCGCCAGAGTCATCATCAAGACGAATATTGCGACCTCCTTCAATCACAATGGATCCTGAGTCATCATCAATATTGATATCGTTTTGCATAGCACGTATGACGATATCACCTGAATCATCATCAATATCAAGTTTAAGCTGTGCTGGCACAGATACGATTAAATCGATATGAGGTGATGAACCACTGTAAAACGACACGCTACCATTATTGAGCTTACTGATAAGCTCAACTGTGTCGCCGTGTTTTTCAAGTGTTAGCGTATAGGTTTCATCGCCTTTAGCCGCATAGATATTGGCATTCACTGTGATAGCTGTGGCATTGCTGTTGCCTTTGATGATCAGTGAGCCGGCTTCGGCATCGATTTTTAACTGGCTTACATTTGCAGCCGAAACGCGTAAGTCTTGTTGTTTTTGTTCAGCAAACTGATCCGCAGATACATGAATAACACAGCCTGTTAATAATAAGCTCGATGAGATGGCAGTTGCGCACATCGCGCGTTTGAATGATGCAATAGTCATATGGATTCTAAAATTATTGTGATTTTTATCTGGTTAGTATTTGCAAATTATGATCCAAGTTTAACATACTGATTTTTATGTGCTTTTCATTTTTTGTAACTAAGTGTGCTGGTCTAAACTGCAATTTATTGGTGTTTTAAACAAAAAAGGGGCTGAAATTTCAGCCCCTTAGTTAACTTAAAAGTGATTACTGCTCAGCCAGCATATTACGAAGTACATACTGTAAAATGCCGCCGTGTTTGTAGTAATCCCACTCTTTGGGTGTATCAATTCGCACATCAACACTAAAGCTAACTTGCTTACCTTCGCTGTTAGTTGCAATTACGCTGACTTCATTGGTTTTGTCGTATAAGCCTTCAAAATCAAAGGATTCTTGACCAGTCAAACCAAGCGATTCATAACTTTCACCCTCTTTAAATTGAAGCGGTAATACGCCCATACCAATCAGGTTAGAGCGGTGAATACGCTCATAGCTTTGCGCTATGACTGCTTTTACACCCAGTAATAAAGAGCCTTTTGCTGCCCAGTCACGTGATGAACCGGTCCCATACTCTGCACCAGCCAAAATAATCAATGGGGTACCGTCTTGTTGATACTGCATGGCCGCATCAAAAATGCTGGCAAGTTCATCTGTTGGTTGTATGCGTGTGACACCCCCTTCAGTGCCAGCAGCAAGTAAGTTTCTTAATCGTACATTGGCGAAGGTGCCGCGCATCATGACTTCATGATTGCCTCGACGAGAGCCATACGAGTTAAATTGTGCTTTTTCTACACCATGTTCTTGTAAGTACAAGCCAGCAGGAGCATCGGCTTTAATCGCCCCCGCAGGTGATATATGGTCGGTGGTGACTGAGTCTCCAAGTTTTGCTAAACAACGTGCTCCACTGATCGTGGGGATACCGGGCGGTTCTATTTCCATGCCATCAAAGAATGGCGCTTTTTTAATGTAGGTTGATGCGTCATCCCAGTCATAAAGCTTACCTTCAGGGATTTGGATTTTTTGCCAGCGATCATCACCTTGATAAACATTACCGTAGCTCGATGCAAACATCTCTTTGGTGACGGTATCACGCACTAACTCACTCACCTCACTCACACTTGGCCAAATGTTCTTTAGATAAATGTCGTTACCATTGGGGTCTTGTGCCAAGGGTTCATTGTATACATCAATGTCGGTGCGTCCCGCGATAGCGTAGGCCACAACAAGCGGAGGTGATGCTAAAAAGTTCATTTTTACATCTTGGTGGATACGGCCTTCAAAGTTTCGATTGCCCGATAAAATAGAGCTTACAACAAGTTTGTGCTTTTGAATTGCTTCACTTATTTCATCAGCGAGCGGGCCTGAATTACCAATGCACGTGGTACAGCCATAGCCCACAAGGTTAAACCCAAGCGCGTCTAAATCATCCATTAAATTCGCTTTTTTCAAGTAATCAGTGACCACTTGAGAGCCTGGCGCGAGTGATGTTTTAACCCACGGTTTTACTTTCAACCCTAGCTGTTTGGCTTTTTTAGCAACTAAACCCGCCGCCAGAATAACGCTCGGATTTGACGTGTTTGTACAGCTTGTTATTGCTGCAATGACACACGCACCGTCTTTTAACTCAAACTCTTCACCTTTAAAGTTAACTTTGGCTGCGCCCATATATTGCGCTTCGTTAACAGGATCATCCGGATTTGTTGTCGGACCTTCATCTTCGATACGTGCTTCTTGAGTATCACTTTTATCACGCTGTTGCATGCGCTCATTTTGGAAAGCTTTTAAGTGCTCCCCAATCACCTCGCCTGCTTTATCAAGGGCAATACGGTCTTGCGGACGTTTGGGACCAGCAAGGCTAGGCACTACATCATCTAAAGACAGCTCTAATGTGTCGGTGTAATGTGCTTCGTCGCCTGGGTTTCGCCACAGTCCTTGGTGTTTGGCGTAGTCTTCGATTAGCTTCAGCTGTTTTTCATCGCGATTTGTTAAACGCAGGTAATTAATCGTTTCATCATCAATCGGGAAAATACCGCATGTTGCACCATACTCAGGTGCCATGTTTGCGATGGTAGCGCGGTCTGCAAGTGGTAAGTCAGCAAGGCCATCCCCATAAAACTCAACAAATTTACCCACGACACCATGTTTTCGCAGTATTTCGGTTACTGTGAGCACTAAATCTGTGGCGGTTGTGCCTTCGGGCAAGCGACCATTGAGCTTAAAACCAACCACTTGTGGAATTAGCAAGCTAATGGGCTGACCAAGCATGGCCGCTTCGGCTTCTATGCCACCGACACCCCAACCAAGTACGCCTAAGCCGTTAATCATTGTGGTATGCGAATCTGTGCCGACTAGGGTATCTGGATAAGCGAGGGATTGACCATTTTTTTGATCGTTAAACACCACACGGGCCAAATACTCTAAATTAACTTGGTGTACGATACCGGTTGCGGGTGGCACCACTTTAAGGTTATCAAAGGCTGTTTGCCCCCAACGTAAAAATTCGTAACGTTCTTTATTTCGTTCATATTCGAGCTTGGCGTTTAAGTCGAACGAGCCATCTTCGCCATAACCATCAACTTGTACAGAGTGGTCTATTACGAGTTCCGCAGGTGACAGTGGATTAATTTTAGCGGGGTCTCCGCCAAGTTTTTCCATGGCGTCGCGCATTGCGGCTAAATCAACAATCGCAGGGACACCTGTAAAGTCTTGCATCACTACGCGCGCAGGCGTAAAGGCAACTTCGGCGGAGGGTTTTGCTTGTGGATCCCAGTTTAGAAGTGCGTCTATATCTTGCTTTTTAATGTTTACGCCATCTTCGTTGCGTAATAGATTTTCTAACAATATTTTTAATGAGAAAGGCAGGCGTTTGGCTTTGTCACCAAGACCTTGTAAAGAGTGGATATGATATTGCTCACCATTAATCGTAAGCTGTTTTTGGGTATCAAAACTGTTATTCATTATTTGCCCCTGTGGTTTACGCAAGCAATGCTCGCTTTTTATGTTTCCTTTACGAGATATCTGCAAACTTAATACCAGCTATTAAAATTCACCGTGCTGATGAAAAAATATGCTATCTAATTATAGTTGATGCCGATGCAACTTATTTCAAGGGGAGAGAGCAATAAAAGAGCAGTAATTAGACAGCAGCTCATAACATAGACTGACGTTAAGTTAGCCAATGCTGCTGTTTTGCGTGATGGCTAACAAGCAACAATAATAAGCCAATTACAATCACGCAAAATGGCATTGCCAAAGCACTAAAACCAAAGAGGGCGAGGCTATCGATTACGATAAAGTTGTAATACTGCTGGACTAACACAGCGACAAACGAAATAAGAAACAACTCTCTCGCGAGGGCTTTTTTAGCAAGTAATAAAATGCTTGCTAAGCTGGCTGAAAACACCGCTATCGCAAAGGCAAGCGTTGACCACAGCGGGATATCACGGTATGCGGCTTGTTGATCGAGTGGTAATTGGTCAATCATCTCTGGGGTAATGAGTAGCTGCATAATAAGTGCAATTACCCCGAGTAGATTCCAAACTAATGCGGCCCATGCAAGTGGTTTGAGCCAAGCGGGAGAAGTCATAAATCACCTTTACATTGTTATTATCAAGCACAATTAAAGGGGATAAATATTAACTAAGCAAGGCTAACCAAAAGAAATAGGGCGACGACCTGTTTTTTCGTCTACTTTAGGCTTTTTAGTGCGCTTACGTTTTTTGGCTGTTGATGCGCTGCTCTCTTGCGGGGCGTTCTGTCGTTGTTGCTCAGGTTGTTTTTCTGGGCGAGGGTTCGGTATTGCATCTTCACTTAAGGTTAATTGAAATTGCTCACCATCAAACGAAAGTACGTCGCCACTGTATAATTTTTTCCGTTTTATTGTACAAATTTCATAGTTAACTCCAACATAACCTTCACCGATTAAGGTCTTTGCTTGGCCACCTGTCTCAACTAAATCGAGCACTTTAAGTAAGTTACATAACTCTATTGGCTCTTCTTCAAGCTCAATTTCGATGAAATCTTCGTTCATGTTGGTCTCTCATAATTTAATCGCAGCCATTATAAAGCCTAGCACTGGATTGAACCAAGGTTAAATTTTTAAGCGCTTCACATACTTAAAAAATGAGCACAAAAAATAATGACGTATTTTGCAGAGTCGTAAGAAAACTGCAGTATTTCATAAGTACACTGCGCGCGTCTCGATATGGTGCGCTACTTGCTAAATGCAACGTCGTTTTATTTATTATTCGTTCAGGAGAAGTCGTCATGGGCGTTAGGTCAGTACTGAAAAAAGAACTAATGGGGTTAGACGATACATCGTTACTTGCAGCAGATGATGTGCGTGCATTATTAACCCAAACAATGAAAGCGCAGCCTGATAAATCAGAACAAGGCTTTGCATTAATTTCGCGTTTTAATGATAACCACAGCCAGCTTGCCTATGGAGAGAAGAGTAAAGAAGAGTTACTTGAGTATCAGGTTCACCGCTTATTTAAAGATATTCTTTACACTCGACGCAGTGTTGATAAATGGCTAAGTCACCATTTAAATTAGTTGATTAATCAGCTTTTCTCTAATAGACTACATTTGTAATCTATTGGAGGGAATAGTATGAACAGGATGTATATTTGGTGTGTGCTGCTATTGTTAGTTGGTTGCCAACAGCCAACTGTTTATGTTTATACAGAAAACTTAGACGCACAGCAGCAAGCTCAGCTCGATTTAGCCTTAAGTGCTCAGCGTTTACCTTATAAATACACGCAACTGAGTGTGCCGCGAGAGTTTGGCGACGCGACTTTGATGTTATCCGAAGATAAAATTTTGACTGAACAGACTGAGATCTTAGCTGGCATCATGCAGCGACTGGGTTATCAGCCTGAGATCAAATACACCACCGCCGCAAATCACTTTTACAATCATGGCAATATTGGCTTTTACTTAAAAGCACCGAGTGAGGAGGATGAAATTTCTCTGCCTAATCGTGTTTTCACAACACACTGCGATGAGGATAAGTTTAATGGACTGATGGTGACATTTACCGAGAAGCACGCCGAGTTTGTGCTTCCTGGCGGGACCCCAGTATCACTTAAGTGGGATTATCTGTACGGTTATCTGGTTATTTATTATAAAAACTATTCACAGACCTACAGCCATTCAACACCCTATGTAAGTACACCTTTTGGTGAAAAGCCAACAGATACCTATCGATATACTATTAGGGTTAATCAGCCTAGTTGGTTAAATTGCTCGTTGCAAATAGTCTATATGGACTAAAAAATCTTTACCTCAACTAAACTTGAGGTTTTAGCATGGCTGTCATCATTACTTATAAGGACATGCCATGCAAAACTACATTAAACATTATCTAAATTCTTTGGCTATTGATTACATTAATGAAGACAGAAATCTTGCATTGATTGAGCGTTTACAAGCGGCGCATTTAGCTCGCTATAGTTTCAGCAGTGTCAATGCATTACAGGCTAAATCACTGAGCCTTGATGACGATAAAGTGTTTTCACGTTTAATTAATTTACAAGAAGGAGGTTATTGCTTTGAACATAACAAGATCTTCTTTCTTGCGTTGGTCGCACTCGGTTTTGATGTTGAAATACTCATAGCGCGGGTGATGCTTAACGGCCGTGAAGAAAACCCTCGCTCGCACCGATTAACAAAATTGACACTCGAGGGTAAACACTATTTGCTCGATGTTGGCTTTGGGGTAAGTACACCGGTAATCGCATTGCCAATTGATCAGTCGTCACGAGTCAGTGAAGGTGTGAACTTATATGAAATTAGCCGACGTGACAGGCTAATTGATGTGAGGCAAGTTTTACCAAATGCTCAGCATTTATACCGCGTTGAACTGGCTCAATTCTATGAGAGTGATTGCGAAATCGCTCATTTCTATAGTCATCACCATCCAGACGCTGCATTTGTTAACAACCTTGTTGTATCTCGTATTGAAAAGGGTGAACGCTGGCTTATTCGAAATAATCTACTGCATTATTGGCACGAAACATCAGCAGTTCATACGCAACAGGTTATTCAATCACGTGAGCAATTACATACATTACTTACAGACACATTTCTTTTAAATGTAAGCAAAGCAACGTCTACATGGTTAATGGAGCGCTATGTATTAGCCGCGTGATTCGAGGAAGTTACTCAGTTTAATAATACGCTCACTCATGCCTTCGATGATGCGGTCTTTAATTTTTTCGCGTATCACGTTAGGCAAACGGGTGAGGGCTTCCGGTGTGATTGCCAGTAAAATAGTATCCACTTTAGCGCGGGCGCTAGTACTGCGCTCGCGATTATTGATAAATGCGCCTTCACCAATAAACTCACCTGGTTCAATGGTGCCGAGCTCAAGCAAATGGCTTTGCTTAAAGATGATTAATGAACCACTCAAAACAATATAGAGTCGCTTGTCATTATCAAACTGTTTAAATACAGCTCGACCTTGTTGTACTAAATACAAATGGCTGAAAGATTCTAATAACACCTGTCGTTCACTCAGGGTAAACTCCCGAAAGAACGCCAATCGGTTAATAATTTCCATCTGCTTAATAAGCGGAATATGTTCGATTAACTTCATTACTTACATCGTTTATAACGCAAAATTAGCTAATATTGCGCTCTTTTAACTTGCGGGTCAATGTATTGCGCCCCCAACCAATTTTAACCGCAGCCTCTTGTTTGTGGCCTGCACAATTTGCCAGTGCGGTTTTAATTAAACGAGTTTCCAGTTGAGCTTGAATCGCGGGCCAAATATTTTCTTTCCCTTGTTTAAGCTCGAGGTTTAACCATTGTTGGAAAGCTTCAAGCCAATCACCTTCTTGCTCTACAGGTTCTGCCGCGATAATTTCCGGTGGTAAATCTTGCTCACTGATAAGCTCTCCAGGTGCCATTACGGTTAACCAACGACAGGTATTTTCGAGCTGACGCACGTTACCCGGCCAGTTAAATAATCGCAATTGCTCGGTCGCTTTTGGGCTTAAAATTTTGCTTTCGACTTGCAGCTCTTTGGCGCTTTTATGGAGAAAGTGTTGTGCTAAACGCTCAATATCCTCTGTACGTTCACGAAGAGCCGGTAAGCGAAGACGCACCACATTTAAGCGGTGGAATAGGTCGTCACGAAACTTACCTTGTTTTACCAAGTCTTCTAAGTTCTGGTGGGTGGCGGCAATAATACGAACATCTACTTTAATACTTTGATGCCCGCCAACACGGTAAAACTCACCATCGGCTAAAACACGTAATAAACGGGTTTGTACATCCAGTGGCATGTCACCAATTTCATCTAAAAATAGCGTGCCGCCATTCGCTTGTTCAAAGCGGCCTTTACGAATACTGTCGGCCCCTGTAAACGCACCTTTTTCATGGCCGAATAATTCTGACTCAACCAGTTCTTTAGGGATGGCAGCCATATTAAGAGCAATAAACTGGTTTTCTTTTCGTGGGCTATGGTTATGCAACGCACTGGCGACAAGCTCTTTACCAGTGCCTGATTCGCCATTGATTAAAACACTCATGCTTGATGCAGATAATTTACCTATTGCACGAAACACTTCCTGCATAGCAGGGGCTTCACCAATGATATGGGCATTGGTTTGCGGTGCTTGTTTACGTCTGGTTTTCTTTGTGGAGTTTGCACGGCAAGCACTTTCAACTAAAGAAACGGCTTCTTCTAAATCAAACGGTTTTGCGAGGTATTCAAACGCCCCTTTTTGAAACGCATTAACCGCCGAATCTAAATCCGAGTGGGCAGTCATGATAATGACAGGTAACCCAGGGTTTTGCTCAGCGATTGTTTCTAGTAACGCCATACCATCCATACCAGGCATACGCACATCAGACACCAGCACGGTAGGCTGGCTAAACTTTAAAGCATTCAGCACTTCTTGCGCATTGGCATAGCTTTGAGTTTCAAATCCTGCTCGTGCCAGCGCTTTTTCTAATACAAAGCGTATTGAGGCATCATCATCAACTAACCACACTGTTTTCATGACTACTCCAAAAAAAACCATTAATCCGTAAAAGGCAAATAGATATTAAATTCTGTATGGCCTGGCCAACTGTCACACTCTATGTGTCCATCATGTTGGTCAACCAACGTTTGCGCGATGGATAAGCCAAGACCCGACCCATTTTCTTTATTGGTAATCATCGGGTAAAACAAGGTTTCTTTTAAACTCTTGTCTATGCCTGGACCGTTATCCGAAATTTGGATCAGCAAGGTTTTTTTCGGTGCTTTACCAGGGCGTCTATGTTGATGGTTGATACGGGTTTTTATTCTAATTTCTCCCCCATCAACGAGCGCCTGTTGTGCATTACGAATAATGTTTAATACCACTTGTTGAATTTTACTCTGATCGATATATACGCTGGGTATGCTCGGATCATAGTCTTTCACTAACGTGATATTTGCATTGTTATCAAGCATGCTTAATTTAACGACAGACTCAAGCGCTTGGTGAATATTGCCATACGACTTATGTGGCAGTTGATTCGGGCCAAGTAAACGGTCGACTAATTCACGTAAGCGGTCTGCTTGTTCAATAATGAGTTCTGCACATTGATCTCGTTCTTGCTGATCAACCTCATACTGCAATAATTGCGCCGCTCCGCGTATACCCCCCAAAGGATTTTTTATTTCGTGGGCTAAACCACGAATTAAATTACGTGCAGCTTGATACTGATGCATTTGATTTGAGGCCTGATCGTGGCGAATTTCATCGTCCATCTGGCGGCATTCAAACAAGATATAATTGTCATCTTTATTGGTAATTCGGCGTGTACTAATTGTGAGCTTGGCATGGCGAGAATCGATGAACACCACGTCAGCTCTATGCTGGTGGCAATCAACACCATCAAAGAGTGAATACTGAGCAATGCGTTTAAGATCGATAGAGTGGTAGTTAAACAGGTTATCAAACGGTTGGTTGAGAATGCGCTTTGGCCCTAAACCAAGTAGCTCACTGGCACTATCATTGGCATAAACAAGTTTAAAATCACGGTTAAGTAAAATAACCGCTGTACTTAAATTTTTCCAAATGCTGTCGAGCAATTCTGAGTTAAATTGTGTATCACTGAGCATGGTTGCACCATTTTAGTGCGTTACGATTAAGTGCAGCTTAGCATAATCCTTTTGCATTGCGAGGCGCGTTTGAAAAAATTAATTCCCACCAAAAACAGACGCTCTGTGCATGTAGAATGTGCTAACTGGACTGACCGAAACGAGTTTATTGTTCGCATTAAATAGTTTGGCTTGTAATGTGTGCTCGCCTCGATTTACGCCTCGTAGTGCAAAAGTAGAACTATTACTTGGTTCACCATGGGGGGCACCATTTACAAAAAGTTGTACTTTAAAACCCGTTGCAAAGCGAGGAATGACACGGGTTGTAACATAAACAGAACCGGAGTTTTCTCTGACTGTTGCTTTGTCTTCAGGTGAGGAAATAGCGATTTTAAAGTTTACGGGTGTTGCACTGGCTGTGTTATCAAGAATACTGGTGTCGGTAGCAGGCATGGTCAAGTTAGGGGTATTAAGCTTTACTTCGGTAGCACCGGGGCGTGGCGTATCAGAAAATACTAGAACACCATTTTTATCTTTCCACGAATACACTTTTTTTGTTGTTCCATAACTAAAAAAGCTTACTGATAGTAACAAAAATACCAATAAAGTTGTTCTTTTCACCCTGCGACCCTGCATTTTTTTATGTAATTAAAACTGTAGAGGAGAACACGCCTAATTACCATTAAAAAAGCCCGCCAAAGCGGGCTTGAGAACACACATTAATTATTTACTGTCTACGACGTATTAAACGCTGTAGTACATTTCGAACTCAACTGGGTGAGTTGTCATGTTAAGTTTTTCAACTTCTTTGTTCTTAAGTGAGATGTATGCATCAATTAGGTCGTCAGTGAATACACCACCTGCTTTTAAGAACTCACGGTCAGCATCTAAAGCAGCAAGTGCTTCGCTTAGTGAAGAGGCAACTTGTGGGATCTCAGCTGCTTCTTCAGCAGGTAGATCGTATAAGTCTTTATCCATTGCATCGCCAGGGTGGATCTTGTTTTGAATACCGTCAAGGCCAGCCATAAGCATTGCAGAGAATGCTAAGTATGGGTTTGCTGTTGGATCAGGGAAGCGTACTTCGATACGACGTCCTTTTGCAGATGGTACTACAGGGATACGGATTGAAGCAGAGCGGTTACGTGCAGAGTATGCAAGCATTACTGGCGCTTCGAAACCTGGTACAAGACGTTTGTACGAGTTAGTTGACGCGTTAGCGAATGCGTTGATTGCTTTAGCGTGCTTGATGATACCACCGATGTAGTAAAGCGCTTCTTCAGAAAGACCTGCGTATTTGTCACCAGCGAAGATGTTCACGCCATCTTTACCTAAAGATTGGTGACAGTGCATACCAGAACCGTTATCACCTACAAGCGGCTTAGGCATAAATGTCGCTGTTTTACCATAAAGGTGAGCCATGTTATGGATAACATATTTCATCTCTTGGATTTCGTCAGCTTTTAATACCATTGTATTGAAGCGTGTTGCGATTTCGTTTTGACCCGCAGTTGCTACTTCGTGGTGGTGTGCTTCAACAACTTGGCCTAGCTCTTCAAGAACTAAACACGTTGCTGAACGCCAGTCGTGAGATGAGTCGATTGGTGAACATGGGAAGTAACCACCTTTAACACCTGGACGATGACCTTTGTTGCCACCTTCGTAATCTTTATCTGAGTTCCAAGCCGCTTCGATGTCGTCGATTTTATACATAGAACCAGACATGTCTGATTTGTATTTAACGTCATCAAATAGGAAGAACTCTGGCTCTGGGCCAAATAATACTGTGTCTGCGATACCAGTTGAACGCATGTACTCTTCTGCACGTTTAGCAACAGAGCGAGGGTCACGCTCGTAACCTTGAAGTGTTGAAGGCTCAACAACGTCACAACGTACGATTAAAGTTGCTTCTTCAGAAAATGGGTCCATTTTTGCAGACTCAGGAACAGGCATTAATACCATGTCTGATTCGTTGATACCTTTCCAACCAGCAATTGAAGAACCGTCAAACATTTTGCCGTCTTCAAAGAAGTCTTCATCAACTTGATGATGAGGAATAGAAACATGCTGTTCTTTACCTTTGGTATCAGTAAAGCGTAAATCAATGAACTTAACGTCATTTTCTTTGATAAAATCTAAAACCGATTGTGACATGTGTCCTCCAATTGTTGGGTTTTATTTTTGCTGCATTATTGCTTTTGTTCTATGTAAGCTGGTTTCATGCCAAATTTTTAACGCCTTGTTTAGGCTTATAAAAATAAAATAAAGCGCATTTTGTTAATTATTTTTGCACTGTTTTGGTGCGTAAAATGTTCATTGTGGTGCGTTATGCTTACCTGTTGTATTTGCACAACGATTAGCCACCCTAGATAGCATAAACGAAATGTACTTTAGTGCCAAAATATTGCTAAAAAGGTGATTTTTTACCAGTTTTGATGTTCGATTAAAGATAAAATTAATAAAATTGTCATTTATAAAACAGATACTTATAAAAAGCCTGAAGAAAGTTTATAAAATTGTATTGGATAAACTTTCATCCATGCCATTATTAAGGGATAATATGCGCCCTTTTAAATCCTATGCTTAGACATCTGTTGAAAATGCAGGTGAGTGCGTAGATCTTGCAGGATCAATGAGATTCAATTTCTCTGAGAAAAAATATGAGCATCGAAAAGTTAAGAAATATAGCGATTATCGCCCACGTTGACCACGGTAAAACAACTTTGGTTGATAAACTGCTTGAGCAATCAGGCACATTAGAAACACGCGGCGGTAATGAAGAGCGCGTGATGGACTCAAACGACATTGAGAAAGAACGTGGTATTACCATTTTGGCTAAAAACACAGCCATCTCTTGGAATGATTACCACATCAATATCGTAGACACCCCAGGACACGCCGACTTCGGTGGTGAAGTTGAACGCGTACTTTCGATGGCTGACTCAGTATTGTTACTTGTTGATGCTCAAGAAGGTCCAATGCCACAAACGCGCTTCGTAACGCAAAAAGCGTTCGCGCAAGGTTTGAAGCCAATCGTTGTTATCAATAAAATTGATAAGCCGGGTGCACGCCCTGATTGGGTTATGGATCAAATCTTTGATTTATTCGATAACCTTGGTGCAACTGACGAACAGTTAGACTTTAAAGTTATCTACGCATCAGCTATCAACGGCTGGGCAACATTAGATTTAGACGAACCATCTGACAACATGGAACCTATGTTCAAGATGATCGTTGACGAAGTATCACCACCGGATGCAGATCCTGAAGGTGACTTCCAAATGCAGATTTCTCAACTTGATTACAACTCATACGTAGGTGTAATCGGTATCGGCCGAATCAAGCGTGGTTCTGTAGCGCCTAACCAACAAGTAACTATTATCAGTGCTGATGGCACAAAACGTAATGGTAAAATTGGTGCGGTTCAAAGCTACTTAGGTCTTGAGCGAATTGATACAGACCGTGGTTATGCGGGTAATATCGTAACTGTGACAGGTATCGGCGAATTAAAAATCTCTGATACAGTGTGTGCGCCTTCTAACGTTGAAGCGTTACCTCCGCTATCAGTTGATGAGCCGACAGTAACAATGACGTTCTCTGTAAACACGTCGCCATTTGCGGGTAAAGAAGGTAAGTTCGTAACATCACGTAATATCCTTGAGCGTTTACAAGCTGAGCTTGTTCACAACGTTGCATTACGCGTTGAAGAAACTGACAACCCAGATAGCTTCCGTGTATCAGGCCGTGGTGAACTTCACTTAGGTATCTTAATCGAAAACATGCGTCGTGAAGGCTACGAGCTTGCTGTTTCTCGTCCAGAAGTAATCTTACGCACTGTAGATGGTGTATTAGAAGAACCGTACGAAACAGTAACGATTGACTGTCAAGAAGAGCACCAAGGTTCTATCATGGAACAAATTGGTCTGCGTAAAGGTGAACTAACTGACATGGCGCCAGATGGTAAAGGCCGTATGCGTATGGACTTTATGATGCCGAGCCGTGGTTTAATTGGTTTCCAAACTGATTTCATGACGCTTACATCAGGTTCAGGTCTTATGTACCACACGTTTGATCATTACGGTCCTCATAAAGGCGGTAACATCGGTCTACGTAAAAATGGTGTAATGATCGCTAACGCAACAGGTAAAGCGTTAACTAACGCATTATTCAACCTTCAAGAGCGCGGTAAGCTATTCATCGGTCACGGTGTAGAAGTTTACGAAGGTATGGTTATCGGTATTCATAGCCGTGATAACGACCTAACTGTAAACGCACTTAAAGGTAAGCAGCTAACGAACGTTCGTGCATCAGGTACTGATGAAGCGCAAACATTAACACCACCATTGAACTACACACTTGAGCAAGCGCTTGAGTTTATCGATGATGACGAGTTAGTAGAAGTAACACCTGAAAATATTCGTATTCGTAAGCGTCACTTAACTGAAAGTGATCGTAAACGTGCGAGCCGTGCTTCTAAAGGCTAATTTACGCTTTTAGCTCACGCAAAATAACACGCCGTCGTATTGCAAAATACGGCGGCTTTTTTGTTTAAGGAGACTTGTTTTTTGCTGTCAGCCGTAAGATCACACTCACAAATGTTCGTTTTGTTGTTACTGGTTTTTGTTGTTACTAAGGGGTGGCGTATTTTATTTCTATTGATAAATTAATTACTTGTCTACTAACCACTAACCACTAACCACTAACCACTAACCACTAACCACTAACCACTAACCACTAACCACTAACCACTAACCACTAACCACTAACCACTAACCTCTAACCTCTAACCTCTAACCTCTAACCTCTAACCTCTAACCTCTAACCTCTAACCTCTAACCTCTAACCTCTAACCGCAAGTTGCCACTTTTTTGCTAAAGCCTCTATCTGTACTATCTTTTTAAATCTACCTTGAAGGAGATCAGGATGTATTTAGTCAGGCTTATTTATACGAGTGAAGTTTGTGAAGGATTTGGGCCGAGTGATATTGAGGATATCATTGAAAAAGCACAGAAAAATAATCATGCGTCGAATGTAACAGGGTTGCTGTGTTTTAATAGTTCGTACTTTTTACAGTGCCTAGAGGGATCTCGACAGGCGGTAAATGCAACCTATCATAAGATCTTAAATGATAATCGGCATCGAAATATTATTATGCTGAATTACTGCGAAATTTACGAAAGGGAGTTCGAAAACTGGTCAATGGGTTATATTCCGTATTCAAAAATAACCACACCGCTTAATTTAAAATACTCAGGCACCAGCGAATTCGATCCGTTAGCAATGTCAGGAGGCAGTGCACATAAACTCATGATGGCACTGAGGGATACATTAGTAAATCAATAACCCAAATGGAGTGTCACTGCCATGACACTCCAGGAATACTTACACCTTTGAGTGCGCTAAAATGTGAGTTTAGTTTTCTATTTTTAGCAGTTGAGAGAGCTGATTTGCGTGTTTTGGGGTGATCAGATCTGCGAGTGTATAGTTATCTAAATGAAGGAAAAAAGCCTCCATTGCTTGTGCAAATATTTGTTTAAGTTGACAGGCGGGGGTGATAACACATTGATTGTCATTACCAAAGCATTCCACCAACGTAGACCCTTGCTCTTGTAAGCGCACTAACTCACCAATGTTAATCTCGGTGGGATCTTTGCTTAAGCGGATACCGCCATTCTTTCCTCTCGTCGCAATTAAATAGCCTCTATTACTTAGCTCTTGCACTACTTTCATGAGGTGATTTTTTGAGATTTCGTATTTTTCAGCGATCTCTTTAATGGTCACAAGTTCACCATTATGTAAGGCAGTAAAAATCAAAACACGCAGTGAATAATCTGTAAAACGAGTGACATTCATAGTGAGACTCTAAAATTTTAAATATGCATCTATTTTACATCTTTAATAAACGTGTGTAAACTTCTTAAAGATTCATTTCAAATGCATGTTTAAATAGGGGTGTTATATGAATTACTTAAATTGGCCTATCAGTAAAATTGCGACAGAAATTCCCGGTGCAACAGCACTCTTTTTTGCGCACCGAATAAACTTTTGTTGTCAGGGGCATCTGGTGTTGTCAGACGTTATCGAAAAACGAAATATTGATCGCGAAGAAATCATTTCAGACATAGAGGTTTTGCTAAGCAGGCAAACCGCTATTGATTACCACAACCTGAGTAATAAGGAATTGGTTGAGCATATTCTGACTCGTTATCACCGTGTTCACCGAGTACAGCTTGAAGAGTTGATACGTTTAAGTGAGCGTGTTGAGGAGGTGCATTTTGATAAGCCTAATTGTCCTAATGGTTTAGCGAATCATTTGAAGAATATGTATGTAGAGTTAGAAGATCATATGCAAAAAGAAGAGCTTATCCTCTTTCCAATGCTGCAAGCCGATACAATCCCTGCCATGGTCAGTGGGCCAATTAGCGTAATGATGGCGGATCATGAAGCCCATATCGCAGAAATAGAGAAAATCTACCAATTAACAAACGATGTCACTTTGCATGCGGGAGCATGTAATACATGGACGGCTTTGTATTTAGGGTTGCAGGCATTTATTAGCGATTTGAATATGCATATTCATATTGAGAACGCTATTTTGTTCGCACGGGTTGAGGGACGATAGAAATGAGAGAATACAAAAAGTTATGGTGGACCTTGTTTGCTGTTCTTGCTGTTACATTTGCTATTTTGGGTTACTTTGGTAAAGAGGTATACCGAGTTGCCCCTCCTATAGTTGCAAAATATGTCACCACATCGGGGGAGCTGTACACAGGTAAAGAGGCGATTTTAGATGGTCAAACTGCATGGCAATCAGTAGGAGGAATGCAACTAGGCTCAATTTGGGGGCATGGTGCTTATCAAGCGCCTGACTGGACTGCTGATTGGCTTCACCGTGAGATTATTAATTGGTTAGATATTGCTGCACAAGCGCAATATGGTGTGCTTTTTGATGAGTTAACTGAGCAGCAAAAGCAACCATTGCTGTGGGAAGTAAAGAGAGAGTACCGTACTAATACGTATGATAAACAATCTGATACGGTTACTTTAACGACGCGTCGGATAGCGGCAATTAAGCAAACAGCGCAGTACTACAACGATTTGTTTGGAGGGGCTGAGGCATTACAGCAAACACGTAAAAACTATGCAATGAAAGAGGTGACACTTCCTGATCCTGAGCGTCGTCAGCGTCTAACTGAGTTCTTTTTTTGGACGGCATGGTCCGCATCGACAGAGCGCCCTGATGGGGATGCAACCTACACTAATAACTGGCCGCATGAGCCACTGATTGATAATAAACCGACCGCTGAAAACATTGTCTGGTCAATTGTTAGTGTTGTGATACTGATTGCAGGTGTCGGTGGATTGATTTGGGCATGGTCATTTTTACATAAAGACGAGGCTCCCCCTGAGGCTCCAAAAGACGATCCAATAGCGAGCTTTAATTTAACGCCTTCTCAAAAAGCATTAGGTAAGTATTTATTTTTAATTGTTGCTCTCTTTACGTTCCAGGTCTTATTAGGTGGATTTACTGCGCACTATACTGTTGAAGGGCAGGGATTTTATGGCATCAATACCTCAGAATGGTTTCCTTATAGCCTAGTAAGAACATGGCATATTCAATCGGCATTATTTTGGATTGCGACAGGATTTTTAGCTGCAGGTTTATTTTTAGCGCCGATTATTAACGGCGGTAAAGATCCTAAGTTTCAAAAAATAGGTGTTGATATTCTTTTCTGGGCGCTAATTATCGTCGTGGTTGGGTCATTTATCGGCAACTTTTTAGCCATCGCGCAAATTATGCCTCCCGAGTTAAGCTTTTGGTTGGGACATCAAGGGTACGAGTTTGTTGATTTAGGCCGACTTTGGCAGATTGGTAAATTTACAGGCGTCGCATTTTGGCTGCTGCTAATGTTACGTGCAATTGTTCCGGTATTTAAACAAGAAGGAGATAAAAACCTACTGGCATTATTTACGGCTTCAGTGGTGGCAATCGGGCTGTTTTACGCTGCTGGGTTTTTCTATGGTGAACGAACGCATATTTCGGTAATGGAATACTGGCGTTGGTGGATTGTGCACCTATGGGTAGAAGGTTTCTTTGAGGTTTTTGCAACCGCTGCGCTGGCTTTTATTTTCTATAATATGGGTTTAGTCTCTAAACGTTCGGCAACAATTGCGTCATTGGCGTCTGCATCGCTGTTTTTATTAGGCGGTGTGCCAGGCACATTCCATCACTTATATTTCTCTGGTACAACGACCCCTGTAATGGCTGTGGGAGCAACCTTTAGTGCGCTGGAAGTAGTGCCGTTAATTGTGCTTGGTCATGAAGCGTGGGAGCATTATAAATTAAAAAACCGTACTCCATGGATGCTAAAAATAAAGTGGCCATTAATGTTTTTTGTCGCTGTTGCATTTTGGAATATGTTAGGGGCCGGCGTATTAGGGTTCTCAATTAATCCACCTATTTCACTTTATTATGTACAAGGTCTTAATACGACGGCTACCCATGCTCATGCCGCATTATTTGGTGTGTATGGCTTTTTAGCTCTTGGCTTTACCTTGTTAGTACTGCGTTATATTCGTCCTCATCTTCAATTTGATGACACTTTAATGAAAACTGCTTTTTGGTGGATGAATATCGGTTTAGCATTAATGCTATTTACCAGTTTATTACCTATTGGAATCATTCAGTTCTTTGCAAGTGCTTCTAAAGGGTTGTGGTATGCACGCTCTGAAGCGCTACTACAAAGTGACACCTTGGTGATACTAAGATGGGTAAGAACGGTTGGTGATGTGGTGTTTATTGTTGGCGCATTTGCCGTTAGTTGGCAAGTCGTTAAAGGGGTCTTTGCAAAGCAAACCTGCAACCAAAGTGCTTGAAGCGCAAGAGACACACTCACTGTAATAAATAAAATGAGGGTGAGGTAATAACTCACCCCCATTTTGGAATGTTATAAACGAACCTGCTCACCTTCATTTAAAATATACAGGGGAACAGGTTCATTCATGTTATGAGACATGTGTAGTAAACGCAGTAATGCTGAGTGACTTGAATGGTCGCCCATTTGCCAACTTGCATTACCATAACCCCATGGGATCATTACTTTACAACTTAATTCACGTGCTGCATTCAAGGCATCTTCGGGTGTGGTATGCACATAGCGATACCATTTACCATTTTCTTCGTGATAGTAAGATGCGATTGGCATTAAGCACACATCTATTTCACCATACTTTTGCTTAATATCGCTAAAATGCTGTGAGTAGCCGGTATCCCCTGCAAAAAATAGTGTGTTCCCATTTTGCTCAAGTAACCAACCATTCCATAAATCTTTGTTGTTATCTTCGTAGATAAATGGCACTAACACACGACTGCTAAAATGGTGCGCTGGCACAGCATGTATTGTTAAATCATTAATTGGGGTGCTGGCATACCACGCCATCTCACTAATATTAAAACCACCTGTTGGAAAGTTATCAGCGACGCCTAGGGGCACTAAATAGCGGGGCTGATTGCCAATTTCTTCGATGTCGGCTTTATTGAAGTGGTCGTAGTGGATGTGTGAATACATGACAGCATCAATCTGATTTAGCTCATTTTTTGTGGGCCAAAATCCGGGGTTGCGATACATGCCGCCAGCAAGCTTAAAGGCTAAATCGACCGGTGAATCAAACTGCTCTTTGACGGGGTCAAATAGCAGGTGCTCGCCGTTAGGTGTCTCAATCATAAAGCTGGCATGCCCAAGCCAACGTACAGTAAAACCGGTGTTAATCGACGCTGGATTCTGCTGACCTTGATATAAACAGTGTAAAGGAGTGTCATTACATTGAAGTAACTCGGTCTCGGGATAGCAATCATCAGTACAGGTTGTTGGGTAGTGTTTATCACCGGGATACAGGTTGTGATAGCGACCAGCTCGCTCACCTTCATTGTGCAAAGGTATAACAGACTCTTGCCCTGCTATAACATTAACTGTGTTTGGACTACTGCAGGCACTGAGTAGCGCCGCAGCAATTATAACTTTAAGGTGGTTCTGCATAAGGTGACTAACTTTTAAACTTTGCGCACAGTGTAGCAAATTAACATACCGGGTAAATCATCGAAAGGTAACAAGACGTAACAATAAAAAAGCCTACGATATTGTAGGCTTAGTGATTTAATTTATTTAAAAAATGTCGGTGCCGAGAGCATCTAACTGCTCACTGTGTTTACTCAAATTTTTAGCCCGCTTTATTCATTTGTTCAATGAATTTATTTGAATCTTCAATCGACTTGTTCATATCGTCCATTAAGATTTTGATATCGCGTTTTAAATTAGTGAATTCACCTTTTATTGCTGTCACAGCTTGAGCATTCAAGTTATGTTTTAGATATAAAACATTGTCATGCAATGACGACAGGACGGGTTCCATTTTACTTTCGGCGCTGCGCATTGAACGAAGCAATTGGTCAAACTGGCGCTTCGTTGAATTAAGCTTTTTGCTGCTTTCACGCTTGAGAGAAGCGCTTTTGTACTGTTCTAGTTCGTCGGCCCACTCTTCAAAAAGTGCTTCGGCTACATCTTCAACTTTGTTGATATTACTGGTGACATCGTTCGCTGCCGCAAGGCTCGATTCATAATCATTATTAAGTTGAGTATAAGCTTCTTCGAGTTCACCGCCATCAAAGTTAATTAAGGTCGTTAACCTGTCTAGTGCTGATTGAAACTCTTCTTGCGACTCTTGCTGTGATTCTTTCGTTTCTTCAACACGGTCTACTAAAATATCGCGTTTATGCACTCCGACTGATTCCATGGCTGAGTAATAAGCTGACTGACAGCCTGATAATGCCATAGTAACTGCAAAGAGTGGTGCGCTTAAAAGTGTCAGTTTTTTCATTGAGTTCCCTTTTTAGATGCCTGTCGTTTCAAATTATGTGGTGGATTGCTATGATTATCAAAACATTTTAGCAGAAAGTTGGTTCTATGGATGAGAAACTCAGTCGTTATAAGTTGCAAATAAGTATTTTCTTAAAGCAGCAACCGGGTTGGTGGATGCAGTATTTGACCCGCTGTATTGATGATCAGATCACGGTTAATGCGGGTTACCTTGCTTATGTCACCTTATTATCCATTGTACCGTTAGTGGCTGTGGGGGTCGCGATATTCTCTGCATTTCCTGGCTTTGAAAGCACTCTCATTACCATTGAAAACTTTTTGTTCACTAATCTTGTGCCCACTTCCTCTGATGTCATTAAAGAGCATATCAGTGCGTTTGCGGGGAATGCGAATAAAATGACCGCCGTGGGGGTTGGCTTTTTGGCTGCGGTGTCGCTTTTATTGATCCGCAATGTTGATGCCACCCTGAATCGCATTTGGCGAATTAAGAAAAAACGCCCGATGATGATCTCATTTGCAGTGTATTGGATGGTATTAAGTTTGGGGCCGGTCTTGTTAGGAGCAAGTATTGGTGTGACGTCTTATATTGTTTCTTTGGTGTCGTTTGCCGATCAGGGGATACCTGGCTTCAGTGGATTTTTGTTAAAGCTTTTACCTTACATTATTTCCATGGTGGGCTTTATTATGCTCTATACTTTAGTTCCTAACACACGAGTTCCATTTAGAGCGGCAATTCCAGGGGCGCTGTTTGCAGCTATGTTATTTGAGCTGACAAAAAAAGGCTTTGCGCTGTATATCAGCCATTTCCCATCTTATGAAGTGATTTATGGGGCCCTTGCGACAATTCCTATTTTATTTGTATGGGTTTATTTGTCGTGGATTGTCGTATTACTCGGTGCAGAATTTACGGTCTGTATCAGCCCTGAGAAAATAGAAGACACTCCTGATATAGACATTTAAATACACTGCACCTAAGGAGAGCGAGGTGCAGTTATATCCACAGTACAATGCAAGTCGTGACTATCACTTAAGCGTGGGTGATGGGCATCAAATACATGTTCAAGAATACGGTGATCCTCAAGGCATGGTGGTTGTGTTATGTCATGGGGGGCCGGGGGCGGGTCTTCGGCCTGAAAATTGCCGATTTTTCGATCCCGCACGTTATCGGGTGATCATGTTTAGCCAACGCGGCTGTGGTCACTCAACGCCGCACGCAACTAAGGCAAATACCACCTTGGACTTAGTCGCCGATCTGGAGTTTTTGCGTTCCCAATTAGGTATTAACAAATGGCTTGTGTGTGGCGAATCGTGGGGGGCGACGCTTGCCTTAGTGTACGCGATTCATCACCGTGAACACGTGGCAGGACTCATCTTGCGTGCCAGCTTTTTAGCCTGTGACAGTGACTTTGAGTGGCTTTACACGACGCGTGGAGCTGGTGCTCACTTTTATCCCGAATGTTTTAAAGCGTTTGCTCATCAGTATTCTAACTGGCATGAATTACTTGATTTTTACCATGCGCAGTTAACCTGTGATGATCAAATCAAGGCCAGTAAGTATGCTAAGCGTTGGTGTCAATGGGAGCAGGTACTTTGTCATGGTGAACCATTAATAAACTGGAGTTTACATGAACCTCATGTTGGCCTAAACCAAGCTACGCTCATGGTGCATTATTTTCGACATCATTGCTTTATCGAAGAAAAATTTATAGCAGAAAACTGCAAAGAACTTGCTCATTTACCTATTTGGTTTATTCATGGCCGTGCTGATTTAGTGTGCAGGTACAGTGCGGTACAACAGTTAGCAGAGCAGCTTAATGCGCAATTACTTATTTTAGATGGGGTTGGGCACAGCAGTGATAATCAGGTATATTTGGCGGCCATGCGACGTGCCGCAGATTTAATGTATATCAAGTTATCGAGGGATCAATGCAAGGCTTAATTCAAAGAGTAACCCAGGCTAAAGTTGAGGTAGATGGGGAAGTTGTTGGTGAAATATCAAAAGGTATTCTGTTGTTATTAGGGGTTGAAAAACATGACACGGAGCAATCGGCAGAAAAGCTTTTGCACAAGGTGAGTAATTACCGTATTTTTACTGATCAGCAAGGAAAAATGAATTTAAGCTTGCAAGACATCCAAGGTGAGCTATTAGTTGTGTCGCAGTTTACGTTGGCTGCTGATACCAAAAAGGGGATGCGGCCAAGCTTTTCAAGTGCAGCTACCCCAGCGCAAGCCAATGCGTTGTACGAATATTTTGTAGAAAAAGCCAAAGCGGTCGATTTACGAGTTGCCACAGGGCAGTTTGCTGCTGATATGCAGGTAAGCTTATGTAATGATGGGCCCGTTACTTTTAACTTATCTGTGTGATTACTTTCTGATCATAACGATATGATTAACGTAGTTGGGTATTTTTTCAATACTTGGGCGTTTACCAAATTCGGTGATCAGTAAATGCTCAAGTTGTTTTAATTGTGATGGATGATTCGATAAAAAATTAATAAACAAGTGGCCATTTTTAGCCATTGCAGCCCGAAGTTTTGCGTAAAATGCGTGTTTGTATAAAAACAGTGGCGCTTCTACCTCACTAAATAAATCTAAGATAATCCAATTGTATTCATTGCCTTGTTCTAACACCTGTTGGGCATCAAAACAGCGCAGGTTATTGGCATGGTTTCCGCCAAAATAGCGTTTATAGCAATGAATAATATCAGGGTTTTTGTCTACCGAAGTGAGTTGGCTTTGAGGGTAAGTGTGTTGTAGATAATTACGAATTGCACCACCCCCTAAGCCAAGTTCCAGCACTTTTTTAGGTGCTTCGAGTTCTTGCCAACGTTTTGCAAGGTATTGTAAATGTGGGAAAAATAATCGAGCTGGCCGGCGTTTTTCAATAACAGATTGCAAGGTTTCATTAATTAATAACCAACGTAGCTGATTTAGTTGCCTTACTTGAATACAGTCATTACCTTGTTTATGCCAGTAGATAAGCTGCCCGAGTCGGTGGCATTCCTCAATAAAACTGTGTTTCACTGCGCCACTGGGTTCTAAAAAATGTTCCATATTTCGGGCCTTTAGCGGTTGAATTACAAAAATAATACAATTATTTCAGCATAGACCAGCACACTTAAAGTGCCAATTGTGCAGTAGTTTTTACAGCCTTAAATAATAATTTAGGTTGGGTCACCAAAGTATTATTCCAACTTGAGTGAAGATCGCGTATCGTAATTTGCATTCGTCAGGCCACGTTAAAATAACAACAGACAGTGGCTTAACTATCACAGGAGTATTTATGTTTAAAGTGACCACCCCACAAAGTAGCGAAGATTGGCAAGCGTATTATTCATTGCGTTGGCAAGTTTTAAGAGCACCTTGGGGCGAGCCGCGTGGATCTGAGCAAGATGACTTAGAGCAAGACGCAGAGCACCGCTTTATCAAAAATAATGATGGCGAGGTATTGGGGGTAGCGCGTCTGCACTTCAATAATCATCAACAAGCACAAGTGCGTTATATGGCTGTGGCTGAGGGTAATCGTAATCAGCATATTGGTAGTCGTTTGTTGCATGAACTCGAAAAAATAGCATGGACACAAGATGCCGATGAATTAGTTTTATTTGCGCGTGAACGGGCGCTCGACTTCTATAAACGCCACGGTTATGAAGTAAAAGAAAAAGCACATTTGGCTTACAATGATGTACAGCATTGGAAAATGGTGAAACAAAAGCCGTCTGAGCCAGGCTGGTTCCGTCACCCTAATTGGACACAAGTGCTACAAAATACGTGGCGTGAATCAATTCCAATCAGTGATGCAATGGGGATTAAAGTTGAAAGTTATACTGACTGGCAGTTTACGACCCGTGCTGATTTAGATGCCAATTTAAACTTACATAACACGATGTTTGCCGGTTCCATATACAGTTTAGCGACATTAACAGGGTGGGGAGCAACCTATCTTGCATTAAAAGAAGCCGGTCTTGAGGGAAATATTGTGTTAGCTGATGCGAACATTAAATACCTAAAACCTCTCAATAACGATCCCCGAGGCCGTGTTGAGTTGCAAGGCTGCAAAGGGAAGTTAGCTGATTTAGAATCAAATGGTAAAGCAAGTTACCATGTCCCAGTGAATGTGTACGATGGCGATGTATTAGTTGCTGAGTTTGAAGGGCACTTTATCGTAAAAAAATAGCATAGTTTTAGCCTTTAACAGCGGGCGCTAAGTTGCTCGCTGTTAAAGGCTCATAATGCGTTGCTTACAGTAAGTCTGTTAAAAGAATACCCACACCAAAACGCTCTATATCGGCATTGTAGTCAATTAGGCTCTCACCATAACCGTTGAAATATTGTGCGTAACCACGTAACCGTCCCCACAGCGGGAAAGACCAATCAAGTTGGATTGCACCGCGATTATCAGAATTTAAGTTATTACGCGACATAAAGCTAAATTCATGTTCGTTGTAGCGATACGCCCCAGAGAATTCAAAGTAGCCCATGTATTTGTAGATATCGGGGTTATCATCGCCGCGAGCTTTTAACTCGTTATCTTTTTTGTCTTCAGGAATGCGGTACCAAGGTTTAAAGCTAAATACAAAGCCGTTTTTTTCCCATAAAAAGTCAGCGTATATGCGATTCCATGAACGTGAGTTTGGCTGGCTGCGGCCATTAGACTGATGCGATGCACCAATGGCTATCGCCATTTCATCACCCCAAAGTACATGCTCAGGATCAAGGTAGTTTATCCAGAATATTTCAGGCTCGTAGTTGGTCTCGCGAAAGGGTGATGAAATATCTTTGTTATAAAACTGCCAAAATGATTGCATGGTAAAAGCAAAAAATACGCCTTGGTCTTTATCAGAAAAGCCCTCAAAAATAGGCACTTTTATTGATAATTGATATTTAACTTCTAGGTTATCAAGTGGCTCGCCATCGGCGTCATCAGCCAACTCTTTTAAACCATCAAACGGGCGAACATTCGGATCAGACACATAAGAAAGTGGTAAAATGTAATTACGTTTATGGGGGGTGATTACATTGCGGTTCTTTTTACTCACTTCTTCACGCGCTTTACGCTTATCCAGAGCTGTCAGCTTTTTGCTTTCGTCTAGATCGGAGCATTTCTTGCGCAGCTGTTCGAGAGTTTGCTGACCATCTCCGCCAATCGCTTCATTTAATATACATTGCTTAACTAATTCGAGCGCATCATCTTGCTCATTCGTATTTTGCTCTTCGGTTTGGGCTAAAACAGGTACGGAAAATAAACTCGCGGCAACTAGCCAAATACGCCATCCCATTGCGATTCCTTTAAATAGATGTAGAAGTGTGATCAGTATAGTGATTTTTACATAACTCGCCGTGAACTTGTACTGAATTGTGGACAAATGTTATCTCTACCGCTTAATCGGCGAGTTTAAACACGGTTTAGGTAAGGTGGAATTGACAGAGGCGAGGACTTGTTAAACGCTATTGTAAATAGAGAGCCCCAAGCTAGGCTTGGGGCTCTAATATAACGGCCTTTGGATAGAATCCTGTTGGCCGTTGACTCTCACGCAATGAGAAGGAATGAGCTCTGGGTTTAATCACAGCTCAAAGACATTGGTAAAGAACTTATAAAGCTCAGTACCTTGGTTTACGCTCGCTGATGCGAAATGCAATATTGCAATCGCGTCTTTATCAAAACTGAGTGTTTGCAGTGGTTGTTCACATAAGTAGCGCTCCATACGTAAAATATGGGCTATCGGCTCACCTGCTTTGATATGACCGCCTAACGGTGCTAAGTACTCGACCATACCGCCCATCGGGGCGTAGTAAGCAATGTAGTCATCGAGCATACAACCGTAACGAGTCATCGCTTTAGGCTGATACGCTGCATCAACAAATACACCTTTATGAGTCAAGTAGCTTAAAATACTGTGTGCATCTTCAAGGGCGGCACTCAAATCAATTTTTTCTTGGCTGCCAAGCTCAACAGTAAAAGCCTCGACCTGTACTGAAAGTTCGCGTCCGTATTTAGTAAGCTCTTCAGATAAAGACCACCACGGGCAAAAGCTTGCTTCATCCATCGCACCCCCAAAGTCATTAGGTATGAGCAATACATGTTCAATATTGAAGTATTGTGCGCTGTTTTTGGCATACTCTGGACAATATAGGTGCTGGCTTGAGATTGGGCCTGTGTGAAGGTCTAATACGATGTCGGCTTGATGTGCCAACTTTTGTAAGTTGAGCGCGATACGTTTACCCGTTGTTAAGCTGTAATCTGGGCCGTTTAGTTGTGCATTGATATCTGCGACTAACGCGTCTTTAAGAGCACTTCTGATCGTGTCTTCATTGCTTGATGCATGCTGCTCTGCAATCTGGGCAGGTAACGCGTTGTTAAAGCGATACATACGGTTCCAGTTGGTCCCTGTGATGGGATCAAAACGACCTAATGTAAATTCCCCCGACTTTTGGTTGCAGCCAATCGGATTTGCATAAGGGACAAGTGTGATATCACCGCGCAGTTTAAGCGTTTTTAATTGTTCAAGTAGCTGGTAAATAACGGCATTACCTTGTACTTCTGCACCATGCATGTTGGCCTGAATGTAAACGCTTGGGCCACTTCCATCGCCTTTTAAGCGATAGACTGGGATGGTCAATGGTAAGCCATTCGCAATTTCGCCGACGACAATGTTTTCTTGGCTAATTAAATCTTTACTCATGGTGATTACCTTAAATAATAGCTGGCATCTTCAGCGCTGCGGATACATTCAATGTTGCCTTGCTCAATGACGTATTCGGCAGCAAGTTCATGGCATAAAAAGTACGGCATACTCTCTGTGAAACCATAAGCACCACATTGACTGAATATGAGCCAGTCATGTTCATCTACGTCATTCGCTAATGTATGTTCACCTAAACAATCAAGCGCGGTACAAAGTGGACCATAGAGTGTCATTGTTGTCAGTGAAGCCTGTGATTCACGCAATACTGTAACTGGGAAGTCTTGGTTTGTGATCGCAGGACGAAGCAGGTGATTAATCCCGCCTGATAAAATCACTTGCTGTTGGCCATAGTTTTCTTTTCGCTCAACCACAGGTGTTGCGTAATGACCACATTCACCTACGGCATAACGGCCTAATTCCATCCAAAGTTCCGCTACACCGGCTTGAGCTTTAATGCTGGCAAGGGTCTCGATAAGTGCTGACCAGTCTAATCGGTTGGCATCTTGAGTATAAGGGATGCCTAAGCCGCCCCCTAAATCGAGTATGTTAAGTTCAATCCGTAATGCACGTGCTAGTTGCTGTAATGGCTGGATCATAGCGCGCCAAAGCGCTGCCAGTTTGTCAGTGCTGAGCATGTTGCCCCACTGAAAAATATGCAAACCATCAACCTTAAGTGCTGGGTAGTCATTGACATTAAGCGCGTGCCACTCTTCACAACCAAGGCCAAAAGGAGTGAGGCTATCGCCACCAAGCGGGTTCTTTTCGCTGTCTGGCCAGCGAAGTTGTACACGCAATAATACTTGCAGTTGGCAGTTAGCTTTTGTGGCTTGCTCGTTTAGCCAACGGACTTGGTTAATGCTCTCGGCGACGAAAATACGCACACCTCGCGCAATAAAATGACTAATTTGTGCAGGGCTCTTTGCTGGCCCTGTGTTGAGCACGCGCTCGCTATTGATGCCTTGAGCAAGTACTTGCTCAAGTTCACCTTTACTCGCCACATCAAAATTAAACCCCGCACTGTCTAAACACTGAATAATGCGAGACAGGGGATTAGCCTTAACGGCATACCACAGTTTCACATCGGTTTGGGCAGTGAGTTGTTTTAAATGTGTCGTTAATTTATCAAGGTCATAGATAAAAAATGGTGTATCAAGGTGCGCTGAAACTTGTTCAACTGCTTGCTTGATGGGCGTGCTCAAAAAGCTCATTAACGTAAAACCTCTTCTAATAACAATGACGCGTCACTTTGTTCGTCACGGTATTTTACGATGAGCGCACATGACATGCTGAGGCCTTGCTCGCGAGCCCATGCATTGGAAGCAGGGCGAGAACCTGGGATCACAATAGCGTACTCAGGGATTGGTTCGCCTTTTTCTAATTGACGCTCGTTCACGCAATCATAGACTGGAATGGTCGCAGACAAGCGGACTCCCGGTGCAAGCACTGCGCCTTTTTTAACGACAACGCCCTCTACAATCACACAACCTGCGCCGATAAATGCATCATCTTCAATAACCACAGGACTGGCACCAATTGGTTCAAGTACGCCACCTAACTGAACCGCTGCGCTCAGGTGAACATTTTTACCCACTTGTGCACATGACCCTACTAAAGCGTGGCTATCGACCATAGTCCCTTCATCAATAAATGCTCCGATGTTTACATACGCGGGTGGCATAATGATCGTGCCTTTAGCAACGTGCGCACCTCGGCGAACACTGCTACCGCCAGGGACCATACGTACACCTGCATCTGCGGCAAAGCCTTGAGGGGCTAAATTGTGCTTATCAACAAATCCACCAGGAAACTCCGTGTTTGTGCCATTTTTAAAGGCCTCTAAAATGCCTTGTTTTACTTCAATATTGGCATGCCAGTTGCCATTCTCGTCTTGTGTTGCGGCACGTACTGTGCCCGATTCTAAGTTATTTAATAATGCTAACCAGCTCATGATAAAACCTGTTTTTAGTTCCAAGATAAAATTGTGTTGTTTGCGTGGGTGATGCTGTCTGTATGCTCAAGCTCTAAATGAGTCAGCGGTGGACGTAATTGCGGGGTGTTTATTCTACCTTGCAGGTGCATCAGTACTTTTACGGGAATTGGGTTTGCGACAGCAAATAAGCTTTGAATTGCGCTAGACCAATCGGTGAATAAATTGGGATGTTGACCGCTTAAACTTCGTTTAACAAACTCATGAGTTTGACTTGGCCATGCATTCGCCGCCACTGACACTAAGCCTTTAGCACCCGCTTGCGCAAAATATGGCATCAGTGCATCGTCACCACTAAAAATGGCGAGCTTAGGTGAGGCCGTTCTAAAGCCTTCAAATTTGCCGATGTCACCACTGGCTTCTTTAAGTGCCCACAGGTTTTTATGATCGGCGAGGTTTTTAATGACGGTAGGTGAAATCTCAACAGCACTGCGTCCAGGTACGTTGTATAGCATACATGGGTGTTTACTCGCATTTAGTAAGCTTTCAAACCAATGAGTTTGGCCAATAACGCCAGGCTTTGCATACAGTGGCGAACCTAACAAGTAGCCATGAATAGGCAGTTGATTGCAGTACTCGACCCACGCAACTTGCTGCTTAAGGTTCATACCACCAACGGCAACCATAAGCGGTACGCTAGGGGTTAGCTGGCATACGTGCTCAACAATGGCTTGTTGTTCTTTGAGTGAAAGAGCAAGCCCTTCACCGGTACTGCCCAGCAATAAAATACCATTGTTGGCAGCTTGTTGTTCAGCCACAAGCTGTTCAAGGGCGATGTAGTCTACCTCGCCAGATTCAGAAAATGGCGTGATTAGCGCTGTCCATAATGGATAGTCGTTTAAATCAAAATTGTTGATCATCTCTCACGAACTTATAAGGTATTCGAAGAGTCAGTGCGGAAACAATTGAATGGAGCCGCATGTCGTCATTCGAACAAGGTATAATTCGAAGAGCGAATGGGCTTAAAATAATAAAGACGCGACGGCCTTATTATACTAAGACCAGAAGCTCTCCACCAAACTTATCAATAGCATTGCTATTGTTGGTGACAGTCGCTGGGATTCAGCCCAGTCGCCCGAAATAAGCACCCCACAAACGGTGTTACTTCTCGGCGTTAATTTCCCCTCACGTATGATCAACAGAGTCTGTGCTCTTCCCATACGCTACCTGAATAACGCACCTCTTCCAGCCCTTTATGCTCGCTTTAACGTTAAAGCCAACATAATGAAATAGGGTATTGGCGCTGATTAAAGCATTTTAGCCTTCTAGGTGTCAAGGCGGTGGATTTGTTTTTTATTGACCAATTAAGCAATCGGGTTACGTATAACTTCGTTTTTACGTACACTTAGAACGAAGCAGACGAATTGGAAGAATGATGGAAAAGTTTACCGACATTTATCAACGAGCCGTTAAAAGAAAAGGCAGTGAAGAAATGCTGCATGCACTGTTATCAAACCCGCTCGATGATGCTGATATTGCTAACATAGCGGATGATTTATGGTTGGAGGAGTTCACTCGTAAGGTATTTCAAAGTGGATTCTATTGGTCTGTAATCAATAATAAATGGGCGGGGTTTCGTGAAGTATTTTGGGACTTTAGCGTCGAAAAACTATTGATGATGCCACCTGATATGCTCGAACAAAAAGCGATGGATGAGCGAATTATTCGCAATTTCAAAAAAGTGCAAACAATTCCTGAAAATGCTTACATGATCCATGAAGTCGCTGAAAAAAATGCAAGCTTTAGCCAATTTATTGCACAGTGGCCCAGCGACAACATTATTGGTTTATGGGCTTACTTGAAGAAGCATGGCGCACGCTTAGGCGGGAACACCGGCCCTTATGCGTTGCGCGCGATGGGAAAAGATACCTTTTTGCTCTCGCGAGATGTGGAAAGTTATCTTCGTGCTCATCAGCTCATTGATGGGGGATTGCAGACCAAAAAATCACAGCAAGCGGCGCAGAACTTTTTCAATGAACTACAGCAGCAAAGTGGTTATAGCCTGCAAGCACTGAGTCAATTAGTTGCTTATGGAGTGGGTGATAACCGAGTAGGCATTGCAACACCCTAAGGAATAATATGAAACTGCACACCCGATATACAGACATTAGTGATCTGTTAGCAATTGAAGACACCCCAACAGCGGTTTCTGACCCGAACTTATTGCTATTTAATGCTAATTTAGCCCGCGAGTTTGACATTAGCACTGACCCTGAGTTTTTAGCAAAACGTTTAAGTGGCTCAGAGGTAGATAACGCTGTAAAGCCTGTAGCGCTTGGCTATTCGGGTCATCAATTCGGTCATTTTTCGCCGCGTTTGGGGGATGGTCGTGCGCACTTGCTTGGTGCCATTGAAGATAAACATGGCGCATTATGGGATTTGCAATTAAAAGGTGCAGGTGCAACGGTTTTTTCGCGTGGGGGAGATGGTCGTTGTGCACTAGGCCCTGCCATACGTGAATATATCATGAGTGAAGCCTTGGCGGCCTTAGGTATTGCAACTACCCGTTGCCTTGCTGTTGTAACGACTGGAGAAACTGTTTACCGACAACCCCCACGACCCGGTGCCGTTGTAACGCGTGTGGCGAATAGCCATATCCGTGTTGGTTCATTTCAATATTTAGCAACTCAAGGTGATATTGAAGGACTTGAAAAGTTAGTTGAATACGCAATTAGTTGTCATTTTCCTGATATTAAAAGTGAAGGTGAGCAGCGTATTACAGACTTTTTAGCGGCGGTAATCGATAAGCAGATTGAGCTTGTTGTGAGCTGGATGCGAATTGGGTTTATTCATGGTGTAATGAACACAGATAACACATTAATTAGTGGTGAAACCATTGATTATGGCCCGTGTGCAATGATGAATCAGTTTGATTTTGAAACGGTTTTTAGCTCTATTGACCACCAAGGACGTTATGCTTTTGGTAATCAACCAACTATTGCAAATTGGAATTGTGCGCGTCTTGCAGAAAGCTTTTTACCGCTTTTTAAAGATGAAGAACGTGCGCTCAGCGAATTATCAGCGGTTATAAATGGCTTCGCTGCTAAGTTTAACACGGCATTTGATACCATGTGGCGACTAAAGTTAGGTTTAGATGGCGAGCAAGCAGGCGATCAAGCATTAGTTTCAGAGTTACTCACTTTGATGAAACAACATAAACTTGATTACACGAACACATTTAATGCGCTGACAGAGTCATTACGAACAGATTTCCCGCTCCCGGATAGTTTAAAAGAATGGCTTTGTGAATGGCGGTTAAGAACTTCGGGTGAAAGTTACGGAGTGATGCGCGCTGTTAATCCTGCAGTCATTCCACGTAATCATAATATTGAAATGATCTTGACTGAATATGAGCAAACGGGCACGAGTTCATCGATAGGTGAGTTGTTGAAAGTCTTAGAAAACCCGTATAGCTATGAAGAGCGATTAGCAGCTTGGTACCAGCCCCCTCATGATGGGGATAGTCATTACCAGACTTTTTGTGGTACTTAAGGGCGATGTTGCACAATATGTTGCAGCTGTAAATGCTCATTTTTTAAAATCTAAGTGTTCGCCGATTGAGCAAGGTAGCTGCCAGTGATATGATTTATATCAATAAAACAGCACTAAAGTTTTGCTTTTTAACGAATATTTACAAATAAAGTTGCTTTCAACTTGTTGATTTAAAAATAACCAATATAATAATGTAATTGGGAATGGACTTTAATCGGTTTTGAGGTCAGTAGATTAGGCAAAAAAGCAACTCTTGTCTGATCTTAATAAAGCGATCTAGAGGCGTTGTTACACAAAGTTATTTAGATAACCTATTATTATGGGTAATTGACTGAAATTACTCGGCAAGATATTTGTTCTGTACCGAGTGTGTTAAGTTTTGATTAACTATTAGTCGACTACTCTGTTTAAACTGATTGAGCTGGGATGACTTAGCTACAATTTTAATTGTGAAAATGGGAAGGAAACAATGAAATTAAAATCACTTACTATTGCTTTAGCATTAGCTGCAACTAGTGCATCAAGCTTTGCAGCTGAAAAACAAGGGTTCTATATTGGAGCTTTTGGCGATTACTATGACGCATCTTGGGAAAATATCCGTGATTATGCGCCAGGTGGCTTGAATGTTGATGACTCTACAGGTTGGGGTTTAGAGCTAGGTTACCGCTTCAGCGATCATTGGAGTGCTCGTCTTGAATATGCCGACATGGATTTTGATTGGGATCTTACTGAGAGCGACGGCACAACGATGAGCGGCTCAGAAAGCGGTAAGCGTTATGGTATCGACGGTTTATATCACTTCGGTGGTGGCCCATTCTACGGTATCTTTGGTTTAAAAAACCTTGATGCAGTTGACGAAGATCTAATGTTCGCTAACCTAGGTGCTGGTTACCAACATTACTTCACTGATAATTTTGCATTTAATGCTGAAACGTCTTTATATCAAGGTCTTGACCGTGGTTATACAGATGTTGGCGCTAAATTAGGCCTAAGCTACATCTTCGGTGATCAAAGTTCGCCAGAGCCAGTTGAGCCAGCTCCAACAGTTGTTCCTGTTGCTGTTGAGCCTGTAGACAGCGATGGTGATAACATCCCTGATGCTGACGACCAATGTGCTAACACACCGATGACTGATGCAGTTGACGGCACGGGTTGTACATTATATGAAGACCGTGAAGTAACGAAGAGCTTACTAATCACGTTCCCTAACAACACATCTAAAGTGTCTCAACAGTACTTAGATGACATCGCTAAAGCTGCTGCTTTCTTAAAAGAGCACCCAGGCACTAAAGTACTACTTGAAGGTCACACTTCATCTGTAGGTAAAGCTGACTACAACAAGTGGTTATCTAAGAAACGTGCTGATGCCGTTGCTAAGAAACTTATTGAAGATGGTATCGATGCAGAGCGTCTAACGACTGTTGGTTTAGGTGAAGAGCGCCTTAAAAACCCAGCTAATACAGCTGAAGCGCATGCTGAAAACCGTCGTGTAGAAGCACACGTAAGCGTTATTGAGCGTGTAAAAGTAGAGCGTTAATAATTAACCTTTGCGACTAATTTTAAAAACCCAGCCAAGTGCTGGGTTTTTTTATGGTTAAAATAGTGTGCTCATAAGGATAAGTAGTTAAACCAATCTGCAAAAATACCTACCCCAGTTCACAATAACGCTTAACCATTTTGAGGTGCTAAATTTGTCGCTAGCTGCGTTAATACCATATATGGACTCTCTCCGATTGCAAGACAGTAATTGATAGAATTTCAAAGTTCATTGCTGCCATATATTCGGCTTTTTTATGAGCAGATTTATCCGCTCTAGCCCTGATGGATATCCGCCCCTATCACCTTATCAATCTCGACGGCTTCTAACAACCTTTGGTATTATCAGGTTTAAATAGGACGGCTATGAACCGTTTTCCGTCAATCTCAATCTTTGCAATTTTTGCTATTGAACTTTTGTCTTTTAATTGCGGTTAATGTTTTTATACAAATTTGTACCTCTCTTGTTTTACGGTCATCGCCCATGCCATTCGCGCCATTTTATTCGCTAATGCAACCACTGCTTTATTAAATGGCAGCCGCTCCCGCAGGTTATTTGCCCATAAGCTTACCTTGTCAGCTTTACTCCCCGATTTGACT
>NZ_FPAZ01000017.1 GCF_900116435.1 Pseudoalteromonas lipolytica
TATGACGAAATTGTTGATGAAGTTTCAAAAGCATGGAATCACTTTATTTCAATACCGGAGCGAGTGATGAAGATATGTAATCGGGAATGGATAAAGTTGATTTAATCTTTATGCGGAATGGTATAAGTACGCAGTCTAACAAAATTAACGAAGGGTATTGTGCAATAGGAGGAGTCCATATAAGGCACTTGAGTGCCGAAAGTGTCTGATATGCTCTTCACACATAACCAGAGACATTCACGGCTAAAGCCGTTCCTACGCTTTGTAATCACGATGTTCAATCACGCTTTCCATGTTGTTTAATCATGATGACAAGGTTGAAGGCTCTAAAATTGGCTACTTCACTTTACGCTAACCAAATTAGCGCGTAGGTGGCACTTGAGTGCCGAAAGAGTCTGATATGCCCTTCACACCTAATCACTGATATTCACTGCTAAAGCCGTTCCTACGCTTTATAATCAGATGTTTAATCACGATGTACAAATCAAAAGTGAATAGAGTAGTGGGCTCAAATCTTTAAAATAGGCCCACTTTATCAAGCATTCATTCTCATCTATTAATAATGAGTCTTCACTTGGCAAGCTGCCTGACGAATTAGTACCCTATTTACCCTTTGTTGCAATTTTCATCTTGGTTTAGTACCTGAGCTATGTAAAACTAATCGGGTTTTTAACCACAATCAGGTGACATGAATGTCTCAAATAAAAGCTTGGAAACTTATTAGCCTGTTTTGTTTGGTAAGCTTGCTTATGGGCTGTGAGTCGAAGGAAGAGCAGCTGAAACAAACAATACAACAATCCATAGAAAAAGCTGAAGTAGAGTTAAATCAGTTGGGTACTGCGCTTGATAATGGCTCTCTTCGTAATGCGACTTTACTTAAACAGTATGCAAAGGTCCTCACGGAGCAGCAACCACAACTTTCTGAAATTGCGCGTGTTATTAGCCTTGATGCAACCCGAGAAGGTGCTATTTACAGTGGGCTTAAACAGCGTTTAGCGGATGTCAAAGCAACGAGCTTAATTCCGCCTTATGAAGACACCCTTCATCAACTTGATTTAATTCGTGACGCCGCAAAACCGTCTTTATTCCAAGACGCTTTAACTGACCCAATAAATATGCTCGCCGATATGTCAAACGGTGCGCTTGCGCGTGTTGGGGCAATTAGTGAGGCTGCAGAAGGTGAAAGCGTAGGAAATCAGCTTGTTGGCAACCCTAATTACGGCCAATGGCAAACCAATAGTAGCGGCACTAGCTTTTGGGTTTGGTATGGCATGTATCGCATGCTCGGTGATGTGTTTGATCGTGTTGAATATGGTCGTTGGAGCCGCAACAGAAAATACAGCTATTACAATGACTATGGCCGTTATCGTTATTCGAGCCCTAAACAAATTAAGGCACAACAAACTGTTGAGACACGAACACGCCAGTCTTATCAACGTCAAGGTAAACAATTCACTAGCCCGTATGCAACCAAGCGAAGCGGTGCATCAGGGTTAAGCCGTAGCAGCTATACGCCGCCACGCACACGTAGTAGCTATGCTTCTAGTAGTAGTTACAGTAAAAGCTCCGGGTCATTACGCAACAGCTCGAGCAGAACATCACGTGGCATTAGCCGCGGTAAGTAGTGAAAAGAATAACCATCGGAGTTACAACACATGTATGAATTTAATGGAATAACAACGTGGTCATTGCAAGCTTTAGCAATCGACTTTGCAATCATTATCGCCTTATTTGTAAGCTTAAAGTTTATTAAAGGCTGGGTATCTAATCTACATGCCAATGATGAGATTACGGAACGTGACAATTTTGCGTTTGGTATTAGTTTTGCAGCAGGGCTTGTTGCGTTAGCCATTGTACTTAGCGGTGTGAGCAGTGGTGCATTTGCAGTCAGTTTACAACAAGAAGCACTACAAATGGTGGGCTATGGTGTAATGGCGATTGCGCTCATTAAGCTTGGTCATTTCTTCCAAGATAAAGTGGCGCTGCGTAAAGTGAGTTTGCATGACGAAATCGTCAAAGGTAATGCAACAGCTGCACTTATTGATTTTGGACATGTTGTTAGTGTTGCCATTGTTATTCGTTCAGCTTTATTTTGGGTTGCTACTGAGGGGTGGCATGGTCTTCCGATAGTAATAGCCGCATTTGTGATTGGCAGTATCGCCATGTTGTTGGTGAGCCAATACCGAGTTCAGCTGTTCAAACGTACAAATCGCAGTGGTGATTGCTTACAGCAAGCGGTGATTGACGGTAACTTAGCAGTGGGAATTCGTTATGCAGGCTTCTTAGTGGGCAGTGCATTAGCGCTTACAGCAGCATCAGGCATAGCCCCGTACGCTGCGGATAATATTGGAGCAAGCTTAGGGTATTGGGCATTGAGTGCCGCGCTAAGTATCGTAGCCTTTATTTTATTGCACTTACTAACGATTAAAATCATTTTAGCAGGGTGTGATATTTCTGATGAAGTTAATCGCCAGAAGAATGTCGGTGTAGCGGCAATTTCTGCTGCGGTATCATTTGCTATAGGCTCTACCATGGCCACGTTGTTAGGTGCTTAATTAAGTGTCTCATACAGCGGCTTCGCCAAGTAGAGCCTCTCTACTTGGTCATGATTTTTTATTAATTACTGTGATGGCCGTACTCGCTGGGTGCGGCCTAATTTATGAATATCTACTATCGCATTATGCTGGGCGTGTTCTTGGCTCTGTTGAGAGCGCCATTTATGCCATGATAGGCACAATGATCGTGGCAATGGGGATCGGGGCATTTTTAGCACGTTGGTTTAAAGACGCATTTACTGCATTTGCATGGCTTGAAAGTATCATTGCTTTAGTCGGTATGGGTTGTATTTTAGCAATTGCCAGTGTGATAGCTGTTAGTTATTCATTGCCTCATCTCTTCTCTAGCATCTTTAACTTACCAGCAGATACCGTACTGGATGGCTATGTATTTGAAAAGCTACAAGAGTGGTCGCGTTTTTTACCTTATGTGTTTGGTCTGTTGCTTGGGCTTTTAATCGGTATGGAAATCCCGTTAATAGCACGTATTCGTCAGCAAGTTTATGGCCGCTTTTTAGAGAATAACGCGGGTACAATTTACGGTGCTGATTATATTGGCGCTGGGGTCGGTGCTGCAATTTGGGTGAGTATTATGCTTGCAATGCCAATCATGCAGGCTGCTGCTTGGACGGCATTGTTTAATATTATTGCCGGGCTGATCTTTTTATGGCGTTACCATCAACACGTGCGTTTTGCGAAGGTGTTATTAATGTGTCACGTGTTGCTATTAGTATTTTTCGCTTTTGTGTTAGTGCTTGGTACGAGCTGGATGAAAAATCTTAGTAACGTTTTATATAAAGATAAAGTTATCTACTCGCAAGCAACTAAGTATCAGCACTTGGTGTTAACCGAGCGTTTGAGTCGCAATCAGCCAACTGCGATCACAGATTTATACCTCAATGGTCGTTTGCAATTTTCAAGCGTTGATGAGCAAATTTATCATTCGATGCTGGTGTATCCTGCGATGCTAGCTTCAAATCGCCATGACCGTGTGTTAATTATAGGCGGCGGTGATGGGTTGGCGCTTCGCGATGTTTTGAAGTGGCCAGTAAAGCATGTCACCTTGGTTGACTTAGATGGTCAGCTGTTAAACTTATTTGGTAATGATGTGGGCGACTATGATGCGCCAGAGACTATCAGAAAACGCTTAATTGAGCTGAATAATCACTCGATGAGCGATCCTCGAGCACAAATCCGTATTGCAGATGCCTTTTTGGAAGTTGAAGCTATGCTTGCGAAAGGAGAGCGTTTTGACACCATTTTAATTGACTTACCAGACCCCAATCATCCTGACTTAAACAAATTGTACAGTGATTATTTCTATAATCATGTTCGTCAGTTATTAGCCCCAGATGGTGCAATGGCAGTGCAGTCAACGTCTCCTTATCACGCCAAAAAGGCGTTCTTAAGCATTGCCAAAACAGTCAGGGCTGCCGGTTTTAATTACGTAGAGCAATACCAGCAAAATATCCCTTCATTTGGCCAATGGGGATGGACTATTGCTACCACCACAGGCAAGCCTGCGAGTAGCCGAATTCGCGAAACAGACAAATTACCAGTACCTTCTCGCTGGGTAAGTAAAGAGTATTTATTGGCATCTTTTGTTTTTCCGAATCATTATTTTGAACAAGTAAATACAATTGAAGTCAATAGATTAGGTTCTGGAACTCTGTATGATTATTATCGTCAAGCGTGGCAAGTTGAAACCGAATTGTACAAAAATTGATATTTTATAGTTGACATAATATGTCGGCTATGCAAATCTTAACTCAGACATAATATGTCAAAACGTAAAAAGGTGAGACATGGAATTAAATGAACTATCAATCAAACTGGCTTCTTTTGAAACAGAAGGTGTGAGCTTTGAGTCTTTCTTGATTGCCAACCCAGGCGAACAAGATGTATTGCAAGTTATCGTCGATGGGAATGATGAGTTACCTATCTTTGTTACGCAAACCGAGGAGCAGCTACTGTGTATTAGCTACTTGTTTGCAGAGGACGAAGTAAAAGCAGATATGCGTGATGAGTTAAACGAAACCTTATTACGTTTGAACGTGCCTATTCCATTAAGCGCATTTGCAAAGATTGATGATAAGTACGCTATTTTTGGTGCACTGTCGGTTAATTCATCGTTTGATGATATTACCCATGAGCTGGTAACACTCGCTGATAATGCGATTGATGCACTTGAAGCCGTGACGATTTATTTAAACGATTAATTAGCAATTTGCGGAGTTAAGATTATGAGTATTTTAAAGAAACTATTTACAGCTGTACGTGGTGGCGCTCGTGAAGCAGGGCAAGCGATTGTTGATGCAAACGGTATCCGTATCTTCGAACAAGAAATTGCTGATGCACAAAACGCGTTACAACGTGCTAAAAAAAGCCTAACAGAAGTGATGGCAAAAGAGATGCAAACAAAGCGCAAAATTAGTGCGTTAGATGCCTCTATTGCTGAACATGAAGCCTATGCAGGCCAAGCGCTTGAAAAAGGCAATGAAGCATTAGCGCTTGAGATTGCTGAGAAAATCGGTGACTTTGAAACAGAAAAAGCAGAGCATGAAGGCGTGTTAGCCGGTTTTAGTAATCATATTGTGACACTAAAACAGCAAGTAAAAGAAGCTGAAAAGTCGATTAAAGAGAACCAACGTCAATTAACGATGGTTAAGACAACTGAAAGCGTGCAACAAGCAACGATGGCAGTAAACAGCACACTGAATACAAACAGCTCATCAATGACATCAGCGCGTGAGTCGTTAGAGCGCATTAAACAGCGCCAACAAGACCGTCAAGATCAGCTTGGCGCAGCTAAGCAGTTAGAAGCGGATACGAATGGCGATGATTTAAAAGCGAAAATGGCTGAAGCGGGTATTGGTGATACTAGCCCTAAAAGTGCAGACATTTTGGCGCGCATTAAAGCTAAGCAAAACAGCTAATTTTATTAGCGGAAAGACAAAAGGTAACCCATGCACAGGGTTACCTTTTTTGCTTCAACAAGGAGTCAGCCAATGTTTAACTTTTTCAAATCTAAAAAAGCCCCAGAGCGCCAATTAACTGAACCTAGCCAATTACAAGTAGGTGATATGCTGAGCGTGATTGATTCGTTTGCTTATCCAAACTGGTTAAAGGGGCAGACATTACGTGTTATTGATGTACAAACGTATCAGTACCAACGCAGTGCTGAGTATGAGCTCGTTCTTGAGAGTGAATCGGGCCAAGTGGTGTTCTTGCAAATTGAATCTGATGATGGTGAGCAATGGGCAAACTTCGCGATTAAAATTCAACGCGATGATGTAGACGAAATATTTACGCTTGATGAGTTTGCACGTATCTTCGATGAAGATGAGTTAACCACAATTAGCGTGCAAAACACCCCTGAACGTTTTAGCCACTTTTTAGCTAAGAGCTACAAGCAAACTGAAGCGCCTTATGTATGTTATTTCCATAATAAAGATTATCGCAATAAACCATTACCTCGCTACGAAGATGAAGGCGGTGAACCATGCGAAATGATTTGTTTAAGCTCGGATGACGAGAGTTATGGCTTGAACATAGAAATTTGGGAAGGTGGTGAAACCGAGGTATCACTCACGCTAACACGCCCGATTAGTGATATTGTTGATTTATTTCCTGGGGATGCCAAGTGAGTGATGCAAAAGCAAAATGGCAGCGTCAGGAGCAAGCGGTTCGTGCCACGCAAATGGCGTTTGATCTAAGCAGTGAAGTACAAAAATCAATTAAAAAGCAAGCAATTGATCAAGAACTGACCCCATCAGATATGATTCGGAAAATTCTTGAGCTCGACGTTAAGTCTAAAAAAACCAGACAACGCTTATCGTTTAATTTAAATGACGAAGAAATTGCTCTGTTAGCTGCGCGTTTTGGTGTTGATGCAGATGATAAACGTGCGGTAAAGCAGCGAGTTGCAGAGCTATTGATTGCCCACAGCCAACGTAAATAAGGGGTGTAGTTTTGCCTTTGTGACATTAAGCCCTTACACTGAGGGGGAGATGTTTTAAAGAAGTGGCGTGTTGTGGATATTATTTTAATTGCGTATTTAGTTATTTTTGCATTATTTGGCACCGCCGCAAGTTACTTTGTGCGTTACATTTATGCTTACTGGGTGCACAACACGATGCATGTGCACTACATCTATAAGGCCGGAGTGTGTATCATCAGTGTGGTGATTGTATCCGGCCTTATGACATTATTTACTTAATTTCGATTGCTTGGCATTGCTCTGAAATACACAAAGATTGTACAGGCAAAACTGGCGAGCAGTCGTTAACACTTAACGGTTGTTCTGAATCTTTTTCTAATGAAGTGATCTGCTCAGCCAGCTGCTCGGCCTGCTCTTGTGGGGTGTTTAGCGTTGAATAAACCACATAGCGGCTTGGGCCACCACATGCGCGCTCACCTACTTCTAACACCTTACACTGGAAGCTTGCACTGCAACTATTGTTACTTACGATCTCGTCCAGTTGTTCATTTAAATCACTTAAATCAACACCTGTAGAGCCGCCAACAGAGGTGCTCTCACAGCCTGTTAATGCAAGCGCTGCCAACATCGTTGTGGTGATGAAAAGTTTATTGAAAGTCGATGAACGAACCATTATTGCTTATTCCTTAGTATACACTTGCCGCTGAGCCATCGATTTTAACACAAGTATTTGCAGAACACTGTGTGCCTGGTGCCGTTAGATGCTGACAAATACTCATAACGTCATTGGCTGCATTGTATTGGCTTTCAAGGCTCGTGATTTTTTGAGCTATTTTCTCAACTTCACTGCTATTGGCTGTTTTAGTTGAATACACAACATAGCTGCTTGGGCCACCGCATGCACGGCTACCAACAGGAAGTACTTTACACTGGCTACTGTTATCGCAGCTTGGGTCTTGAATGAGTTGTTTGAGCTGTTGATGGGCAGCAGTAATTGTTGTTTTTTCGGGTGCCGACTTGCTGATTTCAACTGCTTGAGGTGCATTTTCAAGTTTACTGGTTGTTGCTTGTAATTCGGTTTGTTTGGTTGTTGCTGCATCAGAGCACGCGGTAAGTAGCGCGGGAAATAATACAGCTAAAAGTGAAAAGCGCATAATGGACCTATAAATCGTTGAATAAGTACTCACCATCATACACTTTGCACTCAGAGGGGCAATAAAAACGTTGTCTTTCAGTAAGTAGCTCTGTCATTACAGAGCTACATTGTGTACAGGTTTAATTGCTATAAGCCACCTTTTGTAAGCTTTGCTGGGTCGAGCAATGTATTCAATTCTTCGCGTGAAATGTCAGTATGCTCAGCGGCAACATCAATAATAGGGCGACCTTCTTGATAGGCCAGTTTGGCAATTTTAGCGGCTTTCGTATAGCCGATCACCGGATTAAGTGCGGTGACTAAAATAGGGTTTTTAGCTAATGCTTTATCAACATTGTCTTGATTAACACTGAAACTGGCAATGGCTTTATCGGCAAGTGCCTCACTACTATTTGCCAACAGCTCAATGCTTTGCAGTATGTTTAATGCAATCACGGGTAACATCACGTTAAGCTCAAAATTACCGGCCTGACCTGCTACTGTAATGGTAGCATCGTTACCAATGACTTGCGCACTGACCATGGCGGCAGCTTCTGGGATCACAGGATTCACTTTACCAGGCATGATCGATGAACCGGGCTGTAAAGCTTCTAATTCAATTTCACCTAGACCAGCAAGCGGACCTGAGTTCATCCAGCGTAAGTCATTGGCTATTTTCATTTGCGCCACAGCTAAGACCTTGAGCTGTCCAGATAATGAAACAATGGCATCTTGTGAGCCAATGTTGTAAAAAAAGTTTTTACTTGGACTGAAACGGATACCTACGTTTTCGCTTAGGTGTTGGCAAAAAGTAGCAGAAAATGCAGGGTCTGCATTGATACCAGTACCAACCGCGGTGCCTCCTTGAGCCAGCTCGCAAACACGCTCAAGTGATTGGCGTATGCCTGTCATTGCGTTATCGATTTGGCATTGCCATGCTGAGAGTGTTTGCGCAAAACTGACGGGCATTGCATCCATTAGGTGAGTACGCCCCGTTTTAATAATATGACCCACTTCAGCTTGTTTACTCTGTAAGCGTTGGCTCAGCTTGTCTAGTTTAGGAAATAACTCGTAAATAATATTAATTGCACTGCTGACGGCAATTGCAGTGGGGATCACATCATTAGAACTTTGCCCCATGTTGACGTCATCATTCGGGTGTACTGGCTCATTAGCAAGGGTCGTTGCCAGTGTGGCAATAACCTCGTTAGCATTCATGTTCGAGCTGGTGCCGGAGCCGGTTTGGAATACATCGACAGGAAACTGCGAAAAGTGCTTACCATCAATGATGGCTTGGCAGGCTTGTTCAATCGCATTCGCTTTTACTTGGCTCAAATGTCCTAGCGCTGCATTACTCTGCGCCGCTGCTTGCTTAATGTAGGCAAGGGCAGTAATAAATTGCTTTGGCATGGTCAAGCCGCTAATTTTAAAGTTGTTGATAGCACGTTGAGTTTGAGCTTGATACAAGGCATTTACGGGAACGTGTAGCTCACCCATACTATCTGATTCGGTTCTAAATTTGCTCATAAACACTCCTAAATAGGGTTAAACTCTTGACTTAGAACGCAGGCTTCTCGCTCTAAGCAAAAATATTTTTCAATACAGTTATGAGTTTTGTAGTAACGCTTTAACGCGAGCTGCGGTTTGTAGAGTTGAGCTAAACATTGCTTACGAATAGCATTGTGAACTAGAGAATCGCACATTTTCTCAAGTAGTTCATGAAACGTACGCCTTAAATACAATTCTTGTAAAATAAAGCTTTGATGTTTTTCGTAATAGCGTGCGATGTTTAATCCCGCTTCAATATAGCCCGCAACCAACGCTGGAGCATGAAGCCCCGGTCTTTGACAAACACATTTCATTTGCCGCTGATAATTGAGCATAGCATTGTGAGAGTACATAAGAAAACCGATTAGCTGTAATGATAACTATTATCATTACAGCTAATCGGTTTTAGTGCAAGTCTTATATAACGGTGTTAAGACTGAATAGATTAACTGCAGAGGTTTAATTATAACCAAGAATAAAAATCTGGTCTGTTTCATGTTTTTTCGGCGCCTGTACATTTTCTTTATTGCATTGAGAAAGAAGATCAATCACGGTTGCTCTGTCATCACAACTTGTTAAGGCGGCTTTTTCGCTTTCTGCACGCTCGCTCGCGGCAATGGCTGCATCGACAGCAGTGTAAGGTGAGATATACATTATATTGCTCCTATTGGTTTGCTCATTACTGAATTTGCATAAGCTATACCAATCATGTTTATAAAATATAATCCTTTGAATTAAATGAATTTAAATTATTTTTAATGCAATAGAGCGCGACATTATTGTGGATTTTTGCTTTACTGTTGTGCATTAATTACCAAACATGGTGCAAAAACTGGTATGGAAAAACCATTCTCTCAAGCCTGTGAAAATAACAAATCACCCATTCTTCACGTATTAAAAGACTTTTTTGCCGATGTAGAAAATGTACTCGAAATTGGCTCAGGTACAGGGCAACATAGTGTGCACTTTGCCAAGCATTTAACGCATTTGCAGTGGCTATGCAGCGATCGTGAGGTGAATCACTTAGGTATTTTACAATGGCATCAGGAAGCATCGTTAGCTAACTTGCATGCCCCTTTGTCACTAGATTTACAGTATGCTTGGCCTGTTGATAGCGTGAACGCAATCTATACCGCCAATACACTGCATATTATTAGCTGGCCGCTGGTTGAGCGTTTCTTTCAAGGGGTTGAAAAGCATTTAGCCCACCAAGGAAAGTTATGTATTTATGGGCCATTTAAATACCAAGGCAATTATACAAGTGCCAGTAACGCTGAATTTGATACCTTTTTAAAGCAACAAGATGCAAACAGTGCAATACGTGATTTTGAAGCTATTTGCCAACTTGCAGAGCAGGCAGGCTTAACGTTTGTTGAAGATGTACAAATGCCAGCTAACAACCAATTACTGCTGTTTAAACGGCAGTAGGGTATCGCACTGTGCTTTATAGAGTGCCATGTGTTGGCGCTCTCTGGCGATAAAATCGTTGATAGCCGCAGCAAAATCAGGCTGTTGAATATGGTGTACTGAGTAAGTGTAAACGGGCTGAAACCCTCGGCTTATCTTATGCTCACCTTGTGCTCCAGAGTGAAACTGTTTTAGCTTATTGGCAATGCAGTATTCAATCCCTTGGTAATAACACAGCTCAAAATGCAGGCTGTCGATTTCATCATTGGCGCCCCAGTAGCGACCATACAGACACTGTTTATCTTTAAAGCTTAAAGTCGCAGCGATAACTTCATCAGCCTGTTTAGCAAGCATCAATACTAACTGTGTGGGCATTGTATCTCGTAGTCGTTGAAAAAACGCATTATTTAAATAACCTGTGTGACCTGAGCGTTTAATATAAGTTTGGCTATAAAAGTGGCTAAAGAGCTGCATGTCCTGAGCGCTTATAGTGTTACCTTCTCGCCACTCGATGGTTATGTGTTGTTGAGTGATTTTGGCACGCTCTTTTTTTATCGACTTTCGCTTGCGTGCTGTCAGTGAGTCTAAAAAATCATCAAAGTGAGAGTATGCTTGATTAAACCATTGAAACTGGACGCCTTGACGTAGCATAACAGCATCGCTTTTTAGTGATTCAGCCTGTTGCTGGTGGCAAAAGTTGATATGCCAGCCCGACCATTGCCTATCGTGCGCAGTATTTGTTAATACTTGCGTTAAATAATTATAAACACTGTCTGGATTGGGGTGGTTAATGCTCAGTCTTTGACCTTCAATGGGGGTAAAAGGCACGGCAGATAACCATTTGGGGTAGTAATCTAAACCATGTTGTTGATACGCCTCTGCCCATGCCCAGTCAAACACATATTCACCGTAAGAGTGATACTTTATATACCCGGGTAGTAGAGCAACGATATGTTTTTGCTGGTAAATTGCCAGGTGCATTGGTTGCCAACCTGTGTTTTTACTCACGCAGCCACTGTGCTCAAGCGCAGCTAAAAAAGCATGATCGGTAAAGGGGGTATCATGAAAAAAACGCTGCCAAATTGTCGTATCAATATCCGTTATTTGATTAAACCAACTGTGATTAAATTGGCTCATTGTTCAGAGGCTCTTTCAACGTCTTTAATAAAGTCTGTGATGTGCAAGCTGAGCTTATCGAAATATGGATTGAAGGTGAGTCTTGCAAATGGCTTATACTTCGCTAAATTCTCTGCTGTGCGCTCACCAATAACAATTTCAGGCTGATATTTACAGGCTTTGTATAGGGTATCGTCATCTAAATAACTGCCACAATTTCGATAGCGGGCAGTGCGGCCATAGTGTGGATTGCTTGGTTTATTAACGATACCAATATGTGACATGCCTTGAATATTTTTACAGTCTTCGGTGTCGCAGTCATCGCTAATTATCGGGTAATCGGCAGGAAAACTATTGGGTATATTTTTATCATCACCGTAATAAACAAGACGATTAAGTTGGCTGTTTTTATGAGTTTTGGGATTGTGTAGCTTAGCTAATAATTTAAACGTTACTTGATTATCAATCGTGGTATCAACATCGCTAAAGGTGCTAAAAAAAGCAACATCAGGTAGTGAACGGTGTTTTAGTTTATCTAAGCTGATGCGCTTCATGGCTTCATAGCTGGCTGATGCGGCATTAAATGGAAAGGACTCATATTTTGCAAAATCGAGATCGGCATCTTTATCTATCCAGTTTATAAAGGGTATCGCGTCAACCCACTTGGCTAGCCAGCCATTTTTATTATGGGGCTCAGTCGCGGGTGAAAACAGCATCGCGCCGATAATGTGTTTATCAACGGGACCTTGGGTTAAATAATCAATGATCATTGCTGCACCTGTTGAATACCCCCCTAAAATGACCTGATCAAAATCTTTTAACGTGCGCTCAATAGCGTAAGTGCTCGCCTTGTTCCAGTCGTTGGCATTAATCTCTTTGAGTGCTCCTGGTGCTGTACCGTGCCCTGGTAATAACAGGGTACGTACCGTGTAACCTTGTTGATAATACACTTGAGCTAGATCATGGTAGGTAAAAGGTGAGTCGGTTAAGCCATGGATTAATAGCACTGCCTTACGGCTCTGTTTTTGTGTTAACTCAAAGGGGCTGATTAAATCTGCTACTGTTGCATTTGCAGGGCGTGATCCTTGCGCAACGAGTTGCTTATAGGTGTCTGTATAGACTGGGCAAGGCAGCGTTGCGCGGGGATTTTCGCTGCTAATTTCAAGGTAAGCAGCTGTAAGGTAGTCACTATACGCTTGCTCGGTGTTATAACTAAAGGTGCTGTGTGAGCGAGGAAGAGGTTCTCTGAAAAGCCCTTCCCGCTTACTTTTCATCATGAGATTTTCATCTTCCAGTTGGGTTAAACACGTTTCTTGCTGTGCCTGTAATGGGGGGCTGCCGAGTCCAAAAAGAATGAGAATAAAGGCAACTAAGTTGATGAATTTCATTGTATAAGAGTCCTTTTAAGTATTCAGCTTATCGCGTTATTGTCGTATTGCAAGTACGCAGCGTCACGCTAAAGGTAAATGGCGTTTAGTGAATGCTTGCTTTAATACCACCGTCGATTCGATATTGGCAATACAATTGATACTGCCTAATTTATGTTTTACAAAACTTTCGTAGCTTTCTAAGTCAGCGGCAATTATTTTTAATAAATAATCATAGCTGCCTGAAATAACCGAGCATTCCAGTACGTGTTCAAGCTTTTCCACTTGCTGTTCAAACTGCTCCGCAGCAGCAACCGAGTTTTGATTTAAGCGTACAAACGCATAAACAGAGACATTTAAGTCAACCGCTTTGGGGTTAATTGCAGCATGATAACCACTAATCACATTACTTGATTCAAGCTTCTTAATTCGGCGCAGGCAAGGAGTGTCAGAGAGGCTGACTGATTGAGCAAGCTCAGACACAGATGTACGTGCATTATCTTGTAGTGCGTTGAGTAATTGTTGGTCTTTTTTGTCTAGTTTCATTTCTATTTGAGTGATTTTCACTAATTATCGCAAATTCTAGCTTATATTTTAGCGATTAGCACTCAGTGAACTCTGTTAACATTATCGCAATATATTTATTTTGGAGTAAGCCTGTGACTGAGAACACCAAGGCATTTGATAGCTGGCTGCGTACCCGATTTGTTGAGATCAATAGCGAACTAGAAAAACTATATTGGCAACAAGACGATAAAGCGAATGTAGAAGGCGTTGGCGAACACCTTAAACACCAGTTAGAGCAGGAAGGGAATGAGCATATTCGTGCCTTATTAGCAGAAGGCAATACCGACGAAGGCTTTGATAATGCCTTTGATTTATTAGGCAATGTTGGCTTATTTATGGCTGCATGTCGTCGCCATGAAATTACTGAACCCTCACGCGAAACCACTTCTCCCTTGGTTGATGCGTCGGCACTTGCTATGCACATTGGCGCATCCATTGGTGTTACACCACGCTTTGCGACTGCTCATTTAACCACCCACAATAAAGCGGTTGATGGTCTTTATAAGCGCTTTACAAATCTTGAAGATGAAAAAGTCTTTGTTGATTACAACACCAAAGGAATTTTGGCTTACAAACGTGCGGCAGATGCGTTACTAAAAATTCAACCATTAGGAATTTCGCACCCAATTGCCGCTGATTTATTGGCTGTAGCCAAACATGCATTACTGGATGTCATCGAGTCAAATAATGCGCTGTATAACAAACTCGATACTGATCGTTTCTTTTACTGTGTGCGCCCTTATTACAAACCCTATCGCGTAGGGAAAGAGGTTTATCGTGGTGCAAATGCCGGTGATTTTGCAGGCATTAATGTGATTGATATGTTGCTTGGACTTTGTTTTGCTAACGAGCCAAGCTATTCGCAAATGCTGGTGGATAAATTTTTATACATGATGCCAGAAGATCAGCAAATATTGCGTGAAAGCATGCGGATGACGAGTATCATGGATGACTTTTTAGCCGCAGAAACTGAACGAGATAGTGAATGGCTGCAAACAAACTTAAAGTTATTTATTCAAGTTTGTAAATTGCATGGTGACACAGCAATCGGTCATCATAATCAACTCGTGAGTAAGTACATTGCACAGCCATCACAAAAAATGCAGCAACAACATATGGATAAAGTCACGGCGAGTGGGCCACCGTTACATGTGTTGCTTAACTCTCTTGAGCAATTACGTGATCGCCGAGCCGCAGCAAAACGCGACGATATCCGCACTCGCTACGATGATTTAACTAAGCTAAAACAGTGGATTAAGTAATGCGTAAACATGACTTTATACTCGCCCCAGGAAGCTATTTATTAAATCATTCTGTGGGCCGCGCTTTAAAATCGGCAGAGCCGTATTTTCATGAGCATTTTTTTGCCGCTTGGCAAAATGAAAATAAAGAGCCTTGGCAGCAATGGTTACACGGCGTTGAGGCATTTACATCAAGCTTAGCGCGGCTGTTTAATTCGGATGCAGAGCTATTTTGCCCACAAGTGAATTTATCGAGTGGCTTAACAAAGTTAGTGATGTCGCATCCGCGTTTGCAACAGACAAACTGCACAGTATTAATGGCAGAAAGTGATTTTCCTAGCATGGGATTTGCGATGCAAAAAGCGCTCCCTGCATGCGCTGAAATTGTGTTTATTGGCGCTGATGAGGATTTAACCGATGCTCAGGTTTGGCAATCATATTTGGCTAAGCAAGCGTTCGATTTAGTGTTTGTGAGTCATGTGTATTCAAATACTGGCCAGCAAGCTCCGATTGCTGAAATCATTCAAATTGCAAAGCAATCCAATACGCTAAGCCTGATAGATATCGCTCAGTCGGCAGGTATTTTAGAGGTGGATTTAACAGCACTTGACCCCGATTTTATGCTTGGCTCGAGTGTTAAGTGGTTGTGCGGTGGCCCAGGTGCTGCTTATTTGTGGGTCAATCGTCATCAACTTGCATTGTGTCAGCCAAAAGATGTTGGTTGGTTCTCTCATCAAAATCCATTTGAGTTTGATATCAAGCATTTTACTTATCATCATACGGCACTGCGTTTTTGGGGAGGAACGCCATCAGTCGCACCGTGTATTTTAGCTGCGCATAGTATTCGCTACTTTGCCGATTTAGGCATTGATAAAGTACGCGCCCATAACTTAGCAATGCTTGCTACGTTGCATGCTGAGCTGAGTGAATATATGCGTTCGCCAAGTGCAGCAGATAAATGCTCCGGCACGGCAATCATGCATTTTGGTCGTCAACAACAGGCGGTTAAAGCGGCGTTGCATGAGGCTAATATCGCTGTTGATGAACGTCATTTAGGGCTAAGGGTCTCAGCCCATGTTTATAATGACGACAATGATATAAATGACTTTATTAAGACTGTGAAAAGCGTTTTAGATTAAGTGCTTGTCGCGCTTTTGCCTTTACAGAACGCCAGTGTGTCATCGGCTTTTTCGGTACCAGCGCTAAAATGTGTTCGAAATCGATGTCATCAATATGCATTTCATTACTGTGCGCAAACATAATGCGTTGAGGTTTAAGGGCTTTTAGCATTAATAAAGAGTTTAAATACAGTTTAGGATAAAACACAGGAAAGGGTGGCATAAGCTGCCCTTTCACTTTTACGAGTAAGTCGGCAATGTAAATTCGCTCTGTGGGAATATGGTACAAGCTAATATCGCGGTCGGTATGACCTGGCGTATGCAGTGCTTGCCAGTCATCAAAATCCGGCAGGGTAGAGTCGGTTGCTAAGTAATAGTCGGCATCTAGATATCGGCTATACCAAAGATTGCGTCTTTCTTTGTTTAGCCGACCTGCAACCCACCATGCAAGAGCGATATCGGTCAAGTGCATTAAAATACCATCGAGGCCTTTATACCATTGCCCCGGTGCATTAGATGTCGCAATTTTTGCACCGCTTAGTTTTCTTAGGGCATGGGCGCCACCGGCATGATCGGGGTGCATATGAGTCACAACAATCAGTTTTAAATCTGTCAGAGGGCGGTTGAGTTGTTCGGTAATATAGTTAAATACGGTGTCGACATCAGCGCGGCAACACCCATCGAGTAGCATTAGTTTGTCGGGATATTCAACTAAGTAAATATTTTGAATATAACCTTCGATTGTGTGTATGTGCATTACCCTCGCTCCCTTAATTAACCCGTCTCAATTGTTATATCATGCCTGACCAGTTTAGGAAAATTAGGGGGTTTGTGTGCCTTTCAGTTGCTTTTTACGCTCTTCTAATTGTTTTATCTGTTGTTCAAATTGCGTAAGTTGGTTTTCATAGTATGAATTTATGCGCTTACTTTGTTTACTTATTGCATCGTTAATCGAATCTGCACCTAATCTGTTCGCCGCATCTTGAGTCATTAACTTAAGTTTTTCTATTCGTTCGCGCTGTTGTTGCTTTAGGTTTTTACGTTCTAATTCTAGTTGTTGAATTTTGCGATCGATTTCTTGGACTTGTAGGTAGTCATCAACGCTTAGCTCAGGCTGTTTTTTTGTATTATCGGTGAGTTGTTTAGGGGGAAGGTTGATTTTTATGATAGTGGCGTCTTTTCCACAGGGTTGCTCTGAGAAAGTGGCAACACCCTTTATCATGCATTTATAGACAGTTGCTTGGCTGCTAAAACTAGCTAAAATTACTGTGGCTAAAATCTTTTTTGTCAATTTACTCATTCGAGTTCTCTAGCGAGCGGCAAAATAGAAAGGGTTGCTTTGCTGTTTGACTGTATTTCACTTATATATAAATAGGTATTATCAGCTGTTTGATGGGCTGCCAACCTAATATCAAGTGCATTACTAGCTAAAAACAGATTTCTGCCCCATGTGTTATCTGAAAAGTCTCTTTCACTGACAATGACGCCTTCTCCTTTTTTTGCATAAAAAACACTTATTTTTGATTCATCGATTACTGCGTCAAGTGTAGCAAATGAGCCACTAATATCAGAGTAAATGGTCTCTGCATCACTCCATTGTCCTTCAGACCAACGAGTCATAAGTATTTTTTCATCCTTACTGCTAAACTTACGATATATAATACAAGGTGAACAATAAGTATTATCAAATACAAGCTTTGAGGTTTGTATATACGTTCCTTTATCTTGTTTTGGGTTTGAGTTTTCATAACTGATTTCTGGGTATATTTCTAATGTAGATAGGCTAACTGGAGGTGTTAGCAAGTTACCAGCTGAGGTTATAAAAGAATTTTCATTTGGATTGTAAACTGCATAACTACCTTGATATCGCCTAGCGCTTGGTGAAAAAGAAGACCATTCCCATAAAATATGCACATTGCCGTTGGTATCAACAAACAGATCATTCGGGTAGACTGGTGCGTTCAATCCATTTTCTTCTTTTGTATTTGCTGCAAACTTAGCGATTAAACGCCATGTTTTGGACGTGTTATTCCAATGGTAAAGGTCTCCGGAACCTGAGTACTTTTCATATTCAGATTGTTGTTTTATTTTAGGCAGGTTTCTAATTATAAGATAAATATCTCCTTCAGGAGTGCTTTTTGCAATAGGATAAGTAAAAGAGCCTTTGTTTTGAAACATAAAACTCTGCTCTAACGAGTTCAAACCCGAATCTCCTAAAAAATAGCAACATCCATTACCCTCATTATGCATTCCGGCCCAAACATGTATTGTTCCATCACCATCCATTGCTATTGTTGGTTGCTTGTGGCCAATGTCATCACAAGAATACCAATAACCTTCTGTTGAGTTTGCAAGGATATAGTTCCAGTTGCCACTTTTGTCTTTAGACGCAAGGGCGAGGTAGTGCGTACTATTATCTGAACACTTTTTGCTTTGCTCCCCAGATGCATTGTAAGCTATGTAAAGGTTTTCATTATAACTAGTGATCGGAGACCACCATCCCGCCCTGTTGGATGAATCGAGGTTAAAAGAGGTTACAGACTGACCTTCACTTGAAAGGCTGCTTATTGTTGGGGTAATTATTTCAGAATCCCCCTCTCCTTTACATCCTGCTAAAATTAATAGAAAAGTTAAACTAAGGCGAATTCTCATTTCTGATCTACTCCTTGATTTCAAGAGTAAACTTATAGTTAACGTTACATCAAAAATCAAACAACGCCGCATATTTTAGCGAGGATTAATTGAGTCACTCTCAGTTAAAACTTTCGCTATATGTGAGTTTCACTGATTCAGTATAAATTAATAGGGCATGTTAAGTGCGTTTTCATCACCATGCTTTATAAGGAAAGTTCTTGAGGCTTATAAGGTCAATTTCGACAAGGTCATTTTTGTTTAGATATTGCAAGCATAAAAAAACCGCTAAAAAGCGGTTTTTAATAATAAAATGGTGGAGAAGGAGGGATTCGAACCCTCGATAGAGCTACAAACCCTATACTCCCTTAGCAGGGGAGCGCCTTCGGCCACTCGGCCACCTCTCCAACGCATAATTCAGATTGTAACTTGCTGATAATTATCAACAAATAAAAATAAGTGGTGGAGAGATAGGGATTTGAACCCTAGAGGGGCTACAAACCCCTGCCGGTTTTCAAGACCGGTGCATTCGACCACTCTGCCATCTCTCCACAAAGTGTTGCGAGAATAATACTTAGCTGAATCGGTTGTGTAAATAGGAAAAAGTTCGTTTGCTTGTTTTTTGAGCGTAAAGACGGTGTTTTTTGTAAAAAGCTTTAAATTTTTGCTGTTTTAGTGCTTTTAAAAAGAGGGGAGCAGCAAACGAGGAGCTAAAGAAGATGCTTCGTTAGTGGTTGGGTGTTTGCTGCACCTAAAAAGTAACCATGGTTGGGGATTACTTATATTGTACTGCACCGCCAAGCGCTAGCTTTTTGCCGTAGCGATTAAGTTTTGCCAACATTTTTGCTTTGCGGTTAGTTGGTTTTACGGCAACATGAGTTGCAGCATTTTGATTTAAAGTGTTAATTGGGTTCATTACTTTGCTCCAGATTGTGTTTGGTTGAAAACATGGGTATTTTGCAGGCAAAGTGAACAAAAATAAAACGATAAAATTTGAGTCTGTCGGATAACTTTTTCTTATCTGAATGCGCCTTGTTAACGGTGAGTTAAGTTACGTGTCTCATTGTTTTTTGAATAGTTATGCTAAAGAAATGCGCTCTAATGTCCTTGTTTGTAGGGGTTTTTAGCTTTTGAAACTTTGTTTTATGCGTTTTTAAAGTTTTAAATTGAGTATTTATTCAGATTAATTTAATTTGAATAAAAAGAGGTTTTTTGCTAAGAAGATGAAGTGGCAGTTGATGTTAATAATAATAAAGCCAAGTGACAAAAAAAATACTAAGCAAAGTGTTGAATGGTTATTAAACGAATGCACATTACGGCACATTGAGCCGCAACTTTTCTTTACCACGGGACACTTTGAAAGTGACCATAAAGCAATTGCGAATCTTGCAAAGCACGTTAATCAGGCTGTTGTTATTGGTGGCGATGGTTCACTGCATTTAGCCATTAATGCACTGTTTGGTTCAGGGCAACCGCATACTTTTACCCAAAAATAAGCTCTGCTCTGAATTCATCGGCCCAGCCAGCCATTTTGAGTTTGCTTCTCATGCTGGCTTTCTTGGGGTGTAAACGAGCCATATTCAAACAAAATCGCCTAATCACTCCGACATTTTCCGCTCCGTCCTCTTTGCGTATTCGGCTATCATCTTCTTTAAACGTCACGTCTAACACCCAGTGGACTTTATTTTCGACTTCCCAGTGTGCTCGGATAGCCTGGTTGACCGCAGCGGGGTCAATATCCAGTGAACTGATGTAATATTGCGTTTCAGTGCTCACCTCTTTGTCTTTAAGGTGGCGCTCTCGCTCTATTTTGATAACACTGCGTATACCTTTCCAGTGCTGTGCTTCACTTATCCACTCACTGATTCTTAGTTGCTGGCACCGGCGTACTTCAATTCGTCCATGGCCAGAATCAGTCTGTTCATTACAGGCAATCCAAGCGGGATTATCCCTCTCTACCTTATGGAAATAGGCGGCAATTTCATCGCGTAGTTGTTTGTGGTTGTTTTTGATGCAGAGCACATAATCTGCGTTCTCCGAGCAGATTTTCTCGACTATCTTTTTCTGAGAGTTCATGGCATCTGCACTGATAAGAGCGCCTTTAATATTAAGCGTGTCGAGTAGATCCAATACCGAAGCATTCTCATTTTTCTTGCCCGATGACTTCAGTTGCGCAAGCACTAAACCTGCATCTTTGCTCCAGGCGGTAATGCTATGTAATGCCGTTTGCTTATCGCCATCGTAGGAATGACGAAGTGTCTTACCGTCGATGGCAATTTGAGGCTTACCCGTTTCAACACGCACTTCATTCACCCAATTCATAAAGGCTTTATTTAATTGTTCAGGGCATATTACTCGGACAATTCGGGCAATGGTATCGTCAACAGGAATGCCGTTTTCAAAGGGACGGTATTGGCGCAACCAATCAAGTTTATCTCGACCAAACACTTCTATATCGCTCCAACCCTCTGCTCCAGAAAGGACTGCACTCACAGTCAGAAATATCACATCAATAAAGTCATGTTGAACATTAATTTGCGTGCGGGGATCGGTAACTTCTGAAAAATGGCTTAGAAAACTCATAATTAACTCGTGTCATCAAAAAAACTATTTGATCACACTAATGATGATAAATATAACGAATTAAATCGATCAGATATCAGAGTAATTTAACAAAAGTACGATCTTGCCCTGCTGTTTGGTTGTGATTGTTCAATTGCCTTATTGCCAGCAGGGACCGGTAATGACTTTGCGCGAGGCTTTGCTTTTAAGCCGCAACAATGGCGAGACGCTGTCTTTTCAGGCCATACTCAGTTAATTGATGTTGGGAAAATTAATCAGCGGTATTTTATTAATGTGGCTGGGGTCGGTTTTGATGCGGATGTTGTTAGTCAATTAAATCAAGTGGGGCGGTTTACTGCGTTTGGTTATCTATGGCAGGGCATTAAACAGTTATTTTCTTTTCAAGCAAAGTCTTTATCAGGGGTATTTGCCGACAAGCATGAAGAGTTCACTAATTTAGTGACTTTATTTGCTAACCATCATTATTTTGGTGGAGGCTTAAAAATTGCGCCTCATGCCATATTGAATGATGGAGAGCTTGAGTGTTATCGCATGCCAGCAGGTAACTTAGTGAAGAATTTACGCAGTTTTTTACATCTCATTTTTGTAAAACATCATAACTTAAACGAGCTTCAATACTGCCGTTTGTCTCGTGCCGAAATACACACTGCCGGTTTGCTAATAGAGGCTGATGGCGAGTTGGTCGGTGTGACACCTGCAAAAGTTGTCATGTATCACCAAGCATTACGTTTTCATTTACCATAAAAAAGCGCCTGCTATTTTTAGCAGGCGCTTGGTGTTAGAGGTGACATAATCACTTCTAACTGGGGACAGAGCGATTTTGCAGGCTATTTCTTGTAGCAAAAAACGCTTTAATTCGTTGTGTGGGCGTTAATACAATGGCATTGCCAAATAGCACTAAACTAAACCCTATAAATGTGTTGGTTTGCCACTCAAACCCTTCAAACAATGTACTCAGTACGACTGCCACCAGAGGAAATAATACAATGACGTAACTGGCGCGCTCGGGACCAATATTTTTCAATAGCGCAAAATAACAAGCAAATGCGATGACAGTGCCAAATATGGCTAAGTAAAGTAGCGATACCCAGTAACTTGCAGGTGCAGTGAATGTCAGTTGCACGTCGCTTATTAATACATACACGGCTAAGCCAATAGCACTGTAAAGCATGCCCCATGCATTCCCCTGCATAACGCCAATATCACGCTGAGAATTGCGGACGCTGATCATATTACCTAATGAAGCCACAAAGGTCCCTGACAGCGCAAGCAGTAACCCGACCAACGTACCATTACTCAAGTCGAACTGCTGAATTTGTGGCCAAAACAAGCTGGCGATACCCAAAACGCCTAACAATGCGCCAACGTAAATTCGCTTGGCGATTGGTTTCGAAAAAAACAGTCGGGTATTAATAATATTCATCACTAATAGCATTGAGAATGCAATGGAGGCCATGGCAGAACTAAGGTAATTTTGTGCCCAATACAGTGTTAGGTAGTTCAAACCAAAGTTAAATAATGCCAGTAGGGTAAAAAAACCATGATCACGCCATGAATAACGCATCGGCAGGTTTTTAAATAACACAAATGCCCACATTAAAATGGCGGCAATTGCAAAACGATAGAACAAAGAAATTTCAACGGCGACATCACCTAGTTGAAACTCAATAGCCAGCCACGTTGATCCCCAGATCAATACAGTTGCAAGGTAAAGAGCGGCGCTTTTCATCTTTATTGCCTAAATAGGGTAAGTGTGTTTATTTTAATTTGATTCTGTATACTTAACATATACAGAAAACTACAAATGCAACCTATACAGTTTGGTGAGCTATGTCACAAGTGATCAGTCGCAGTAACAGTCAGTTCTTGTATCAGCAAGTGACTCAGTTAGTAAGAGATTTATCGTCACAGGGATCGTTATTACCCGGAGAAAAACTCCCTTCATTGCGAAAAATGGCTGAAAAGCTTAATGTCAGTATTCCTACCGTTAAGCAGGCCTATCAGCTTCTTGAGGGGCAAGGGTTGATTGAAGCGAGAGAGAAGTCGGGATACTTTTTAAAATCATCGCAGTTAAATCAATCAAGACCCAAGCGCGTGAAATTAAGCCGCGAGCCAATGACTGTCAACAAGCAAGCGCTGATAGAGCAAGTTTATAGCGCAATTCACAAAGCCAATGTTGTCCCGTTTGGTATTGCTAATCCAATTGCTGCGGCACCCACCGATAAAGCATTAGCACGAACGATGCGCCGAGTGATGACATTGGCCGGAGCTACGGTAATTAATTATGGGCCGATGGATGGCTTTGCTCCGTTAAAAAAGCAATTGATTCATCGTTATTTAGATTTCGGAATTGGTGTGGCGAGCGATGAATTGGTGATCACCAATGGGGCACAAGAAGCGCTTGCCATTGCACTAAAATGCGTGGCAAAACCTGGTGATGTGATTGCGATTGAATCACCTTGTTACTTTGGCATCATTGAGTTAATTGAAAGTTTAGGATTGAAAGCGCTGGAAATCCCACTATGCCCAGATGAAGGCATTTGGTTAGATGACTTACAACAGGCGCTAGATGAGCATGATATAAAAGCATGCGTGTTCTCTACCTCATTGAATAACCCTGTGGGGAGTTTTATGCCTGATAGTAAGCGTGAACAGCTGGTCGCTTTACTTGAGGCTCGTGATGTTGTGCTGATAGAGGATGATGTATACGGTGATCTACATTACACCGCAAAACGTGCTACACCAGCGCAGGCTTACTCTAAAAAAGGATTGGTGATCACCTGCGCCTCATTTTCAAAAACGGCTGCACCGAGTTATCGGATTGGTTGGATTATTGCGGGCCAGTTTGCTGAACAAGCCAGACGTTTTAAACGAGCCTTGAGCTGCTCAGCGCCATTGATCAATCAATGGACCTTGTATGAATTTATTGCCAGTGGTGAATACGACAGAAATATTCGTTTATTACGCCAGCGACTAAGTGCTAACAAAGAGCGAATGATTTGGTGCCTGCAGCAATATATGCCAAGTTGTGCACGTATTAGTAACCCGCAGGGAGGGTGTGTTATTTGGGTGGACTTAGGGAGTCAATATGATGCCGTTAAACTATTCCATTTAGCATTAGATGCGGGGATTAGTATTACTCCTGGGCTTATTTTTTCGGCGGGGAAAAAATACCGCAGCTGTTTTCGATTAAGCTATGGTTTGCCTTGGTCAGAGCGTTTGGAAGACGCAGTCAAAACGTTGTCACAACTAACCGTACTTGCAAAAAAATAAAAAAAGCGCAGAGCAAGCTCTGCGCCATAAGACCAAGTAGATTGGTTCAGGGATGTTAATGCATTACAGGGTGTTCTGTTTGAACGTGAACAGTTGGTATTCTTTGAGTTGTGGCACTAAAGCAACGAGCTGTTGCTCTTTGTGAGCAATATCGGCAAAGCTGCCACACAATGCGTCGGCACGTTTTTCAAGTTGCGCTGCTTGTGTTTCTACACGCGCTTCGATTTGTTCACCCATGTTTTCCATGCGCTGTTCAAACGTGTCCATGTCACCACCCGAGCCAAGAAGCTCAGAGCCTAGTGCAACTAAAATACTGCCCATTGATTGCATCATTGCCGATTCAACTGCAGACTCAATTTGTTGGTCGAATTGTTCATCAAAATTTTGACCAAACTTTTCAAAACTTTGCTGACCCATGGTGAATGCACCTTGTTGGTAAAAGGTATTTTGCACTTCTACACTAATCTCATCCATTAATTCAGAGATGTCATCAAAGCCACTAATGTTGAATGCGTTTGCCACTTCTTCAATTGCAACACCGGCAATTTTCACACCCTCTAGAGCAATGTTTGCCACTTCGGGTAGTTGGCTACGTAAGCTATCTGAGTAATTTGCAATAGCTTGTTGTTGAGATGCATTCAGCGAGATGTTTTCGCCATCAATGTATAAGTTATTTTGATCAATGATTTTCATTGTGCTGTTATCAGCAGTGAACACTTCTAATTCGTTTGGCGTGATGCGAACATCGTTCTTGAACTCAACATCACATTGCTCACCACTGAATGAAATATGCGTATCATTATCGTTATGAGCCATAGCGCTGGTTGCGATAAATAAAGAACTTACTAACAATAACTTTTTCATTTTTTTCTTTCCTGTTTGAAATGACGAAAATAAATAATCAAACTTAATGCCAAGGTTTTTATTGTGTTTATTTTCATTGAGTTATGTTGTTTTTGAGGTTTTTTAAAATGAAAGCTGTTTGGTTTTTTAACCATTTTTTAGTCAAATTAACTAAAAAACATACATGGATAAATGTGTTTTATCGAAACGATAAAAAACTCTCACTTTTCAGAAATCAAATTTAGCGCTATTTATTCACAATATTGACATATCGCCACTTTAGCATGGCGGTGTGGCTTTATTTTGGTGGTTTTTTACATACTAAATAACCACTGAGCTTTTTAATCTTTGCCAATTCACAGAGCAAATTTTAATCTCCTGAATTGGTCTCAAACACTTTATGGAGTGGGTTGTGGGTAAGACATTTAGTTATGATGCGCTAGATGACGATTTTGTTGAAGACGAGTACGAAATGGTCGGGCGTAATCAACACGACAAGAAAAAGCAACGCGTTAAGAAGAAGTTGGAAGACTATCTTGAGCAAAAACGCTTGCGCAGAAACTTAGGCGAAGACGACTTTGATGAGTACATGAACGACTAAGCATAAATTTAGATAAAGAGGCTATTGCCTCTTTATTGCTTTTTGATTCGAGGTTTATTTGCTCAGTGCCGTAATAATTGCAGACTCGATGTGTTCTGGTTTAGTGAGGGGCGCGAATCGTTTAATCGCTTTACCATCCCTACCAATCAGAAACTTTGTAAAGTTCCACTTTATTTTACGGGTGATAAAGCCCGGTAATTCTGATTTTAGGTGCCTAAAGACAGGGTGAGCATGTTCACCATTGACATCCACCTTACTCATCATTAAGAAACTCACGCCATAGTTGATGAGGCAGCCTTCCTTGATTTCTTTTGTGTCACCGGGCTCTTGTTTACCAAACTGATTACACGGAAAGCCGATAATAATGAGGCCTTGATCATGGTATTTTTCGTGCAATTTTTGCAGGCCTTCGTATTGTGGTGTAAAACCACACTTGCTCGCTGTATTGACGACTAAAACGACTTTATTTTCGAAATCAGAAAAGTGAACCGTTTGGCCTTGTAAGTTGGTTGCTGAGAGTTGATAAAATTCGTTCATAATAGTGACTTTTTATTATTATTTGATTGATTCTAACCCGCTTGCCTTATTTCTGAAAGTGTGAATTTTATTCAGCGAATTCATTGGTAAGGTGCTCAATTAGTAAACGTACGCGGTAAGGCAAGAGATCTTTGCGCGGATACACCAACCAAGAGGCGTTGTCGCTGACTTGAAAGTCATCCAGCACTGTTACAAGTTGCCCTTTTGCAATATAGGGCTCAACAATGTCGTGTGCCAAATGCGCGATTCCGATGCCAGCAATAGCTGCACTTAGAATGGCTTGAGGGTGATTGCTGCGCCAATTGCCATTTATACGGACTTCTTTGATGTGTTCATCAATGTTAAAACGCCAACGTTTTCTCATCGCGATTAGGCAATTGTGTTCAGTCAACTCATAAGGGTGCGTTAAGCGTGGATGGTTGGCTAGGTATTCAGGGCTTGCGACAAGCGTCATTATTCGCTTGCAAAGAGGTCTGGCGATAAGATTGGAGTCTTCCATGCGGCCAAAACGAACGGCTAAGTCAAAGCCCTCTTCAACTAAATTGACATTACGGCTATTGAAGTCGATTTCGACTTCGACCTCTGGGTAGCGTTTGACAAATTCGGCAACTTTCGGTGCAACTTGATTGGCAACAAATTCACCGGCACCTGTGATACGAATAAGCCCTTTAGGTTGGCGTTGCTCACCCTGTAACTGGTTATTCGCATCGATAAGCTCTTGCCGGATTGCTTTAAGTTTGATCGCATATTCTTTTCCGGCCTCTGTCAGGCTTATTTTTCGCGTGGTACGCTGAAAAAGGACTGACCCTAAGCGGTTTTCAAGTTGTTGAATTTGCCTACTAATATGTGAAGTAGAGACCTCCATCGCCTTGGCTGCATGGGTAAAGCTCCCTTGCTCAACAACATATAAAAATTCGTCTAAACCTTGCCACATATTCATATCCTAAGATTTCTAGCTAGTGTGAGTTTACGTTAATTATTGTTGCATTACTGCAAAAGTGATTATCTATTTTACCGCTTTATCCCTATATAAAAATAACTAAAATGGTTTATTCTCTGATAAAAACTCACATCAACGATGAGGAAGCCACATGTTAAATTTTAGTTTTGAAAACCCAACCAAGATTCATTTTGGTGAGCAACAGATTAAAGAGATTCAGTCAGAAATCCCTAAAAATGCCAAAGTACTCGTCACTTATGGTGGTGGCAGCATTAAGAAAAATGGCGTTTATGATCAGGTTAAAGCAGCATTAAGTGAGCATACGTGGTTTGAGTTTGCAGGTATTGAGCCAAACCCAAGTTACCAAACCTGTATGAAAGCCGTAGAGCTTGTTAAAGAAAAGCAGATTGATTTCATTCTGGCTGTAGGTGGGGGTTCTGTGGTTGATGGCAGTAAGTTTATTGCCGCTGCGGCTGAATTCACGGGTGAGCCTTGGGATATTTTAGCAAACGGCGCAGAAGTAAAATCGGCGGTTGCACTCGGTGTGGTACTGACCTTGCCTGCAACGGGGTCTGAGTCGAATACCTTTAGTGTTGTCTCAAACCTTGAAACTCACGATAAACTTCCATTTGCCAGTGAGTATGTGCGCCCTCGTTTTGCGGTACTTGACCCCGCAGTAACGTTTTCATTACCAGAGCGCCAAGTGACTAACGGGATTGTTGACGCATTTGTACATACTATGGAGCAATACCTTACGTATGATGTAGGTGCAAAGTTGCAAGACCGCTTTGCCGAAGGAATTTTAATGACCCTCATTGAAGAAGGGCCTAAAGCATTCTCAGAGCCAGAAAATTATCAGGTGCGCGCTAATATTATGTGGTCAGCAACAATGGCATTAAATGGGTTGATTGGTGCGGGCGTACCTCAAGATTGGGCAACACATATGATAGGGCATGAAATGACAGCAGTGTACGGCCTTGATCATGCGCAAACCCTAGCGATTGTATTACCACGCATGATGGCTGAGCAAAAAGACACTAAGCGCGGTAAGTTACTACAATATGCAGAACGTGTGCTGGGACTGGATATTACCAATGAAGAGGCGGCAATTGAACACGCGATAGCTGCAACGGAAGCTTTCTTCCACAGTGTTAAAATGCCAACACGTTTGAGCGATTATAACTTAGACGACAGTGTGGCAGATAAGCTTGTTGCGCAGTTAGAGCGCCATGGCATGACTGCTCTGGGTGAGCGTGAGCAAGTGACACTTGAGAAAAGCCGCGCTATTTTGCTCGCCAGCGTATAAGTTGCGTTAGCTCAAGATTATAAATAATCCCATCCCTGCCAGTGTTGTGTAGTAAATGTTGTGTGTTTTGTAAGCCACAATAACGGAAAGTACCGCAGCAATTAGGTAGGGATTTTGCCAATCTAAATTAATCCCTTCATCATTAATAAATACAATGGGCACCCAAATAGCAGTGAGCACGGCAGGAGCACTAAAACTCAAAAACTGCTGCATTTTAGGGCCTACCTTAAAAGGCAAAGCGCGGTGTAGAAACAAGTAACGCGTAAAAAAAGTAATACACGCCATTAATACAATCGTGGTCATCATGCACTATGCTCCTCTTTTGCTTGCCAGCGGCTAATTGCGTACCCAACCGACATAGCAATCAGTGCTGCTGTTACTAACCATAACTGAAAACCGTGGCTTTTAAGGAGGGTTGCAACGACTCCTGCGGTGACGACGGTGGCAAGAGTTGCGAGGTTTTTCACCCCTGGCACCACTAATGCAATAAAAGTGGCGGCAATAGCAAAATCAAGGCCTAGGTTTGTTAAATCGGGCAATAAGCTGCCAGCAACAATACCAAGCAATGTCCATATGTTCCATGCGATATAAAAACTAAAGCCAGCACTTAAAGCATAAATAAGGCGCAGCTTTGTTTGGTAGGCTTTAGGGTGATGCGAAAAAGCAAATAACTCATCGGTTAAAACAAAGCTGACAGGTAAACGCCAACCAAATGGTTGATCAATGACTTTATGGCGGATGGCTAGGCCATACAAAAAGTGTCTTGAACTTATAATAAGCGTGGTAAATAAAATAGTGAGTAAGGGGGTATTGCCAGCCATTAATTCAATCGCGACTAACTGCGCAGAACCGGCAAATACGAGTAGTGACATTGCTTGTGTTTCAAACGCACTAAAACCATTTTGGATTGCTAAAGAGCCACACAGAATGCCCCATGGGATGACGGCTAAACATAGCGGGAGCATGTCGAAAAAGCCTTTTAATAACGCTTTGAGAATAGGTTTTTGCATTTTATCGCTCTTACTTGTTGTTATGGCTCAGATCAAAACACCTGTAATAGAGGCGTGTCAAAATAACCGAAGTTTGCAATAATGTATACCCCAATGCCTTACCGGTTCTGGTCTTTTTAAGTGCTTTGAGTATATTTCATAGGGAGCGTTATCATGTCTAAAGTGAAAGTATGGGATGGCTTTATAAGAAGCTTTCATTGGTTATTAGTTGTTGCAATTGCAACGCTTTATTTTAGTGCTGAAGAAGGCATGCTGGAGCTACATTTTGCAACCGGGTATTTCACGCTAGCGCTCATAATCACGCGTCTTATATGGGGGGTTATTGGCAGTAAAACGGCCAAGCTGTCCTCATTGATACATTCACCGATTGCGGCAATTAAGTCATTTAAAAATAATGAGCATAAAGCTGGTCACGGGGCTGCCGGCAGCTATATGGTCATCGCGTTTTTTATATTAATTTTGGCGCAACTAGGCTCAGGATTGATGACCAGCGATGACATACTTACCGATGGACCGCTTGTTAAATATGTATCTACGGACACGGTTGAGTTTGCAGGTTGGTTACATCACCTGAACTTTGATATTTTGCTGTATGCTATTGTGCTGCATGTAATTGCGATTGTGATATATCGTATTAAAGGCAAGAACCTCGTTAAACCAATGCTGACGGGCAGTAGTGAGCAAGTTTCTGTGACTGAGCCTGTGACAAAATCACCCTTGCTTGCATTCGTTATTTTTGCGCTGTGTTTAGTGGTACTCTTTACCACATGGGGTGCTGAGCCATTAAGTTATTTGTTTAGTTGAGTGAGTTAAGTGAGTTAAGTGTTAAAAAAGGCGCAGACGGCGCCTTTTTTAATGTCGTTGACTAGTCTTTAAATGACTTATGACAGTCTTTACATCCTTTAGCCCACGCACCGAATGCTTTACCAATTACTTTCTGATCACCACTTTTTGCTGCAACCGCAAGTTCATCCGCATATTGCTGGAAAGCGACTGCTTTTTTCATAAAAGTGTCGTTATCGTTCCACACCGCGGGAAGCGCTGATGTTTCGCCTTTGTCTGAACCTGCAACAAATGCTTCCCATGGCATTTTTGATAAAGCGGCAGCATTATTTGCTCGCATTTGGAAGCGCTCAGCATCAAAAGGGACTTTTCCTTTTAACATGTCGCCCATATCACCAATTTGTACACGGATCATAGAAAACGCAGCTTGGCGGTATTCAATCGCGTCGCTAGGTTCTTCGAATACGGTGCTTGCTGTTGCGCCTAGTGCCAGTGTCGATAACATGGTACCTAATACTAAGTGTTTTAATTTCATTCCTTTTGCCCCTTTAGATGTCATAAAGATAAACTGTTTGAGTTGTATCTTAGCTAGGTGTTTTATTCAAGTGTAATGCGGTTAATCTTAACTTAAGTTTAATTTAATCATTAATATCAATGTCAGCGAAGATCATCCCGCGTCGCATGCTACGTGTTGCTAAGAAAACTTCGCCAAGTAACGATAAAAAGCCACAAATGAGCAGTGCCATCGCAGCCACAAAGCAACTCGCAATGGTCACACTTAAGTTGATAGAGTGAATGTGTGATAAAAATAAACACATAACCACGGCGCACACGAGCAAAGCACTTAATACACTTGCACTAAATGCAATATGAATACAGCGAGAACGTTTTAGCAGGGCTCTTAATTCTGTGGTCAGTGACTTATTGAACTCTTCGTCGGTACTGACTTTTAGCTTTCGCTCTAACTGCCTAGCGCGGTCTGTAATACGCGCTAAACGATTTGATAAAACACCTAAGGTTGCCGCAATACCGGTGATTAAAAAGACCGGAGCGACAGCGGTTTGTATAACCTTTGCCATAGTTAGTATGTTAATGACTTCTGAGTTCATTGTGCCTTACTCTACTCTAAAAATATTACTTTCGTTTACAAACGTTTACATCTGAGTTTTTATTTTTATATTCTTTTAAAACAAGGTTTTATTTGTTTTTCGGGTTCTTTATTGAGTTGATATGTAATCATGGTGTAATCAAGATGTTGTTCCTACTAATGTTTACGTTTTATATTGGCACTGAAACGTAGTTTCAATTGCTATTTAGACGATAACATAACATATCCCAGGGGAACCCATGTCTAATAACCTAATAAAAAGAACAACGATTGCTTTAGCTGTAACAAGTGCACTATGTGCCAGCGCGCAAGCGAATGATTTTTCAAAATATAATCTAGCAGGTAAAGAATTAATTAAACCGAGTGCGGTAAGTAAAAAAGAACAAAATACTCAAAGCGAAGTGACTAGTTGGTTAATAAAATTAAATGCGCCAGCAACTATTAGTGCGAAAAGTTTAGGGGCAGATGTTGCCTCAGTTCAGGCACAAGCTAAATTAGCACAGGCGAGCGTTGAGCAAGCTATTCAGAGTATGGACTTACCCGTTCAAGTCGTAGCTAAGACATCAACACTTGTAAGTTCGGTTGTTGTGAATGGTAACAAACAAGATATCGCAAAATTACTTTCAAATCCGCAAGTTGAAGGTATTTATCCCGTCTATGATTACAAACTACATGTAGCTGATAGTGCTGACTATATTGAAGCGACTCCGCTTGTAGCGAATGGCTTAGCGACGGGTCAAGGTGTACGTGTTGCTGTACTAGATACAGGTATTGATTATACGCACACTGCATTTGGTGGTGAAGGCACTGAAGCAGCTTATGAAGCAGCCATTGCAGATCCTACAACTGTTGATTGGCCGCAAGGAAAAGTGCTTGGTGGTTTCGATTACATTAATAATGATGCGGATCCTATTGATGTAACGACAAACCATGGTACGCATGTATCTCACTCTGTGAATGGCATTGCACCAAATGTTGATTTATTTGTTTATTCAGTGTGTGCTGCTAACTGTCCTGGACTGGCGCAATTACTTGCGTTAGAGAATGCGATGGACCCTGATGGTGATGGTGATATTTCTGATCGTGTAGATGTCATTAATATGTCTTTAGGTGGTGACTATGGTGACATTGCTAACGACGCGGTTGGACTTTTCATTAATGAGGCTGTGAAGCTAGGCACTAACGTGGTTATTTCAGCGGGTAATGATGGTGCATACCCATTTATTGTTGGTGGTCCGAGTACAACAGAGAATGCGTTGTCTGTTGGAGCAATGACTCACCCTGCAGAAGAGCAGTCAGTTGCTAGCGGTACAGTTAACGGTGAAGAAACTATTGTTCAGCCAGCTAGCTTTGGCCCACAAACTGCATTTAGTTACACAAATGACAACATTGAATTAGTTTACCCAGAAGCAAATCAGGCAGCGTGTGAAGCATTTGCTGATGAAGTTGATTTTACTGGCAAAGGTGTGATTATTGACCGTGGTGAGTGTGCATTCACAGTCAAAGTATTAGCAGCTCAAGCAAAGGGTGCTGAGTTCGTTGTCATTGCAAATAATACAGATGATGGCACGCCAGCACCTATGGGCGGTGCTGATGCAGCGGTCACAATTCCTTCTGTAGGTGTAACATTTACAGCGGGTGCTGCGCTTAAAGCGGGTGGAACATTTAACTTAACTGTTGAGCGTTTAGTATTGTCTGGTGCAATTGCAGACTTTACATCACGTGGCCCATCAATGGGCGGTTTATTAAAACCAGAAATTACCGCACCAGGCGTGAACATTATGACGGCTCATCCAGGTCTTGGTGATGGTTTAACTGGGGCTACAGGTACTTCGTTCTCTGGTCCTATCACGGCTGGTGCAGTGAGTTTACTGAAAGAAGCATTACCAGAGCGCAATGCACTTGAAATTAAAGCAACATTAATGAATACCGCTAACTTAAACGTAACAATGGAGCCATTAGCACTTAACCCTGATGCTGAACTTGCGCCAATTAGTTACATCGGTGCAGGTTTAGTTGATGTTAATAAAGCTGCTAACTTACCTGTTGCAGCTTGGGCAGCAGATACTAAACAAGCGGCTCTTTCATTTGGTTTAGTGAATGCATCAGAAACAGTTAATTTAACAAAAACGGTACAAGTTAAGAACTTCTCGAATGAAGTAAAAGTGTATTCGCTTTCTTTAGAACAGCGTTATCAAAATGATATTGACCGTGGTTCATTCTCATTAGATTACCCAGAGACAATCACTGTTCCTGCAGGTCAAACGCTATCATTCGATGTGACAGCAACGATTGACCCTACTACATTACCAGAATGGACACTGACGGATGATAACATTGGCTCACAAGCAGTCACTGCTGATTTAACAAACTTAGAGCTTGATGGTGCGTTAGTCTTCTCTGATGGTAGTGAAAAAGCATTCCACCTTGTGTATCACGTATTACCAAAAGCAAATGCTGCAATGAGCTTTACTCCTGTGATGACAGAAAATGGCCTTGCTCATACGTTAACTAATACAGGTGCAGTGGCACTTGAGCCTGTATTTGCACCAACAGTAATGACTGACGACATAGATGAAGACCAACGCTTTGATTTAGTGGGCGCGTCAATTGAGACGTTTGCTGTGCCAACAGAAGTCTGTGCAAGCGGTTTTGTTACTTTAACTACAATGGTGATGAACGAAGGTATTACGCATTCTTATGTGGGTGGCTTCATGGCTGACTTCGATATAGACCAAGATGGTACATACGATGTAACAGTTCAAAATGGTAAACTTGAATGGTTCTATGATGTTGAGCCTGGTACCGCAATTACCTTTACACATGGTTATGGAAGTGGCTCTGGCGCGCTGAACAATATTTATCAAATCATTGGTAATAATCATTTAACAATGCAAAGCTGTTTAGGTGATTTTGGTTTAACCGCAGAAGATGTTGGTAGAGCTACAGTAAATGTACGTTTCCGTACAGAGGAAGAAACTTGGACACCAATTGCTTCGGGCTCAGGCGATGTTGCAATGGGGACTTATACGTTTAAAGATGCATCTAATGATGTGTATGCAGCATTAGTTGATGAAGCGGGTGAAATAGTTAGCTCTTTAGAGCCAGGTGCTTCAGCAACGTTATTAAACGCAGGTGCAGACTTCATGATCCTGTCTGATTCAGGATCGAAAGCATTTGTAGCTACGCCAAGTGAGGACGCTGATGTTGCTCCTGTTCTTGAGGATGCTTCTTTTACAGTGGATGAAAACACTGCTGTAGATACTGTGATTGGTTCATTAGAGGCCACTTACGGGGCTGCTCTTGCTAACCCTATTGCTGAGTATATTGTGCTTAGTTCTAACTCAACAGCCGTTTCAGTGACAGCTGAAGGTGATGTAGTAGTAATGAATGCAGATGTGCTGGATTACGATGCGGGCTTGACTTCTATCGAGCTTGAAGTCGTTGCTGTAGATTCTGCAGGTAATATCTCTGAGCCTGCAATGATAACTGTTGAAGTAATCAATGTTGCAGATGAGCCTGAAGAAGTTTATCCTGTAATTGATGCGGACTTAGGTGAGTTCTCTGTTCAAGAGAATGCCACTGAAGGTACGGTCATTGGTACAATTACAGCAACTGATCCTGACTCAGATCTTACTCCAATCGTGTCGTATGAAGTGACAGGCAGTGACAGTATTGGTATTAGTGATGCTGGCGAGTTGGTGGTTGCAGGTATTATCGATTATGAGCAAACAAGCTCTATCGAAGTTTCTGTAACTGCGGTTGATTCAGCTGGTAATAAATCAGAAGCAGTCACAGTTACTATTGCTGTTACTCAAGATCCTAGAGAGGACGTAGTGGTTGAAAAACCTAAGAAGAAGTCTTCATCAGGTTCATTAGCATGGTTAACTTTACTAGCTGCACCGTTTGCATTTATGCGCCGTCGCAAGCAAAAGTAATGACTTGATTTGTAATTAATAAAGGGAGCTTCGGCTCCCTTTTTACATTGCTTCACAAAGCATGCTTATATCTTGCTCTGTTTTTACTTATATTGGAGGATGAATAATAAAAAATACAACAGGAATCTCATGAACGTTGGTTACTCTCTCTGCTTTGCAGCACTCTCATTTGCCGTTTTAACGGCGTGTAATAAAGTCCCTGATACCGCACATAATATTGAGCAATCACGTATTACAGAAAATGCAGGTATAGCGGCACCTATTGCAAAAAAAATTCGCCATGAAATGAGTATTCATGGTGATACGCGTGTCGATAACTATTACTGGATGCGTGATGATGCGCGTAAAAATGAGGCGGTAATTGCCCACCTCACTGCTGAAAATACTTACGTAGATCGCACGATGGCGCATACAAAAGCGCTGCAAGATACACTTTTTAATGAGCTTAAAAGTCGTATAGAGAAAGACGATAACTCTGTGGCTACCAAAAAGGGAGACTATTATTACTCATCGCAGACGCGAGGTGATGATGAGTATCCAATTTATGTGCGAAGCAAATCCAGTGATGGTAACAACCAACAAGTCATATTGGATGTTAATGAACTTGCTAAAGAGCATGACTACTTTGCTGTAACAGGCATAGAGGTAAGCCCTAATGGGCATTTATTGGCATACGGTGAAGATACTTTAAGTCGGCGTATTTATACCATTAGAGTGAAAGACTTGGTCAGTGGTGAGCGACTGGCAGATACGATAGAAGGGAGTGAGGGAGATGTTGTTTGGGCAAATGACAACCGCACTTTTTACTACATTAAAAAAGATCCACAAACGTTATTAGGTTATCAGGTTTATCGCCATACATTAGGCACCCCACAAGCTGATGATGAACTGGTTTACGAAGAAAAAGATACTCGCTATTACACCAGCATAGGTAAGAGTAAAGACCATCAAAAGATCTATATTTATCATGAAAGTACTAGTGCTTCTGGTGTCTCTGTTATTGATGCAAATGACACAGGTGCTTTGCCGAAGCGGTTCATCGAGCGTGAACCAGAACTTGAATATAGTATTAAAAAGCACGGGGATTGGTACTACATAGTCACCAATCTACATGCCGTTAATTTTCAATTAATGAAGGTACATCAATCACAAGCGCATGATAAAGGCCATTGGCAAACGGTGATTGCGGGTAGGGATAACGTTAAACTTGAAGATATCGAGTTATTTAAGAATCATTTGGTATACAAGGAACGTGAAATGGGGCAAACCCGTTTAACTATTCGTGACTTACGAAACCAAAATGAACAAGTGATTGTTTTTAATGATCCAACTTATATGGTTGATAGCTATGGAAATTTTGAGCTGGATAATCCTCGTTTACGTGTTTACTACTCAAGTATGACAACCCCAGATACCCATTACGATATCGACCTTATAAGCGGCGAAAAAACAGTGCTTAAGCAGCGCAACGTTTTGGGTGACTTTACGCCAAGTAACTATGCATCTGAGCGTATCTATGTAACAACCCGTGATGGTGTTGATGTACCGGTCAGCCTTGTTTATCGTAAAGATAAGTTTAAAAAAGATGGCAGTAATCCTCTTTTACAATACGGTTATGGTTCGTATGGTGCGACGATGGATCCGCGTTTTTCGAGCTCGCGTTTGAGCTTACTCGACCGCGGTTTTGTGTTTGCGATTGCACATATTCGTGGCTCTCAAATGCTAGGTCGCCCTTGGTATGAAGATGGCAAATTACTTCATAAGAAAAATACGTTTAATGACTTTATTGATGTAACTAAATCTTTAGTTGCACAAAAGTATGGTGACAAAGAACGCATATTTGCCATGGGAGGCAGTGCCGGAGGGTTATTAATGGGGGCGGTCGTTAATCAAGCGCCAGAGCTTTATAGCGGGGTGATTGCTGCAGTGCCATTTGTTGATGTAGTCACCACGATGTTAGACACAAGTTTACCACTAACAACCAATGAATATGACGAGTGGGGTAATCCGAATGAAAAAGTATTTTACGATTATATGCTGTCATATTCACCGTATGATCAAGTTAAAAAACAAGCCTATCCTCATATGTTGGTCACTACGGGGTTACATGATTCGCAGGTGCAATATTTCGAACCTGCAAAGTGGGTTGCTAAACTGCGTGAATACAAAACAGACAACAATTTAGTACTCTTTAAAACTGATATGGAAGCCGGGCATGGAGGGGCGTCGGGACGCTTTAAAAGCTTACAAGACACCGCCTTGTACTATGCCTTTATGCTTGATTTAGCGGGTTATCAACAATAAGCAAAAAGGCATCAATGCGCTTTTATTGATGCCTATTTTGATAAGTTAAAGCGAAACTGGCTGCCTTTCCCTAAGGTACTATTTACTTCGATATTACTGTTCATTAGGGTTAGTAAGTGCTTGCATATTGCTAACCCTAGCCCTGATGTTCCTCGTTTTATACTGTTTCGTGCTTGATAATGTGGCTCAAAGATCGCGTGTAACTCGTCTTCGTGTATGCCGATACCCGTGTCTGATACTGTGACGTAAAGTTGCTCACTTTGCTGTGACACGCTAATTGAGATAGTGCCCTTTTCCGGAGTATGGCGAATAGCATTTTCGAGCAGGTTGGTTAATATGCGTTCTAGTTTGGCAATATCCGTGGTCACGGTGAAGTCGCAGATTTCAGGGATAACCTGGAGAGTTATGCCGGCTTTTTGTGCAGTTAATGCTAGCTTGGCCAGGCAATCATAAATAAGCTCTCCTAGATTAAAGGTTTCTGTGTTTATTTTTACTTGGCCACTTTCTAAGTGCGCTAGTTCGAAAATTTGTTCTATTAACAGTTTTAACTGCTGGCAGTTATCCATAGCAAGGCTTAAGTAGTGCTGTTTTTCGTGTTCATTCAAATGACTTTTGGGTTTTTTTATTACTTCAATAAATCCGTGCAATGAAGCAAGCGGTGTTCTTAAATCATGCGAAAGGTGAGTGAGTAACTCGCGGCGCTGTTTATCTGCCTGTTGTAACGATTTTAATTGCTCATCAATGCGAGACAACATGCCATGAACTCCTTTGCTTAAGTTACCTATTTCATTGTTACCCGAATAGCGTGGGCTTTGTGTCATTTTTGTTAAGCTGTAATTTGCCGCTCTAATTTGGCAAATCTCGTTATTTAGCTGCGTGAGGGGTAAGGTAAAAAATCGAAAGAGAATAAGCATGATAATAAGTAACGTAATGACTGCAACTACAAACCCTATTGCACCAATCTTAAGAATGTCATTACTTTTAATATTATTAAGTAAAGTATCAAAGGTTTGACCACCAATAATCACGTACAAATAACCTTGCAATTGTTGTTGGTTATAAACCGGCGCGGCAGAGAATATTTTTTGGGTATTACTGCGAGGATCATCACCGTAAATCGGTGTTGTACTCGTTTTATTAATGAGTTCTTTGATAGGGATGAGATTTATTTTTTGTTTAATTACTTGCCCAGGTTTAGCCGAATAGGTCAGTAACTTACCGGTTGAATCAACAAAGTAGAATTCAAAAGCCGGGCCGAGGATCATCAAGGTATGAAATAAGTTCTCCAAAGCTTTATAGTCATAGACACCTTGTTTAATTAATGGATTGTCATTCACTAGGTGCTCAGCTAACTGTAAATGCAGGTTTTGTTGTGCATGATCTTGGGCGCTTTGCTCCAGCTGTTTATTCCAGTTGAATACCAGTGCACACAACAGGCTAAAAATAAATATGAACGACCATGCGAGCTTTTGATATAAGGTCATCGAGTGCATTAATTGGCACTCAACTGACGAGGGTTTAGTTTATAGCCAACACCCCAGACGGTTTCTATAAATGGTGTTTGATGGTATTGCTCAAATTTACTCCGCAGACGGTTGATATGTGAATTCACTGTATGCTCATAACCACTGTGTTGATAACCCCACACTTGGTCGAGTAATTGTTGTCGGCTAAATACGTGGTTCGGGTGCTTGGCAAAATACACCAGTAAATCAAACTCGGTGGCGGTTAAGTTAATTGCTTGGTTAGCTAAAAATGCTTGGTGGCTGGCAAATTCTATGTGCAGTTTGCCTAGTTGTATTATGGGTTGTTTCTCAGTTTGCTCGTTACTTGATTGTGCCATAAGAAGCTGTGCGCGATGGCGTAGTTGGGTTTTTATACGTGCCTGTAACTCTCTGGCGAAAAAAGGTTTGCAAATATAATCATCTGCTCCCATTTCTAACCCTATAACTCTATCCATATCGCTGCTAAGAGCGGTAAGTAAAATGACTGCGATAGTTGGGTAATGTTCCTTAACTTTTCGACATAAACTTAATCCATCCATCTGCGGCAAGTTTATATCCAGTAATACAAGCCCATAGTGATTGCTAGCAAGCTTTTTAATCGCTGATTCAGCACTGCATGCTTCATCAATGTGTAGGTTTAAGCTTTGTAACTGGGTGGCGATCAAGTGTCGTATAGTTCGGTCATCTTCAACAATTAATACTTTTTCTGTGCGCATAGTCATATCCAAATCGCTAAGGCACCTCCCTATGCCCTCAGCGTAAGTGGGTGCTATTATTATTGCGTCCGCGTTATGATTATCTGAGCAACAGGGTTATCAAATTTATGTTGGCTCGTTAGCACTGAACTTCGTAAACCATCATCTTGGCTAACAACACCAGGGTGCATTGCTACACTGTTGATATCATCTCGGCTTTCGTTAAAACCTTCTCCTGAGTCAGCAGGACCTGGGATCGTACCATGTGCTTCTGAGTTGGTCTCTGTACCAGCATCATAAGCATGACTATGGCGAGAAAGTGATTCATTAACAGCTAACGAAGACACGTCTATAGCATTAAGACCGGTAAAAGCGTCATTTGTATTCACCAACATTGTCGCTAAGCTAATCTTTAATGATTCAAGCTGCTCCGTGGTGAGTGTAAGAGTAAGTTGCTCTCCCGGAGGTAGTGGGCTTTCAGCACTCTGAGCGTGTGTTGCAAAATCAACGGTTAATAGTTGGCTGTTATCACCGCCCTCGGCCATTCTTTCTAATGCCTCTGAAGCAGAGTTTCCTATTTGCCATAGCATACCCTCTGTGTGAGCGATAAGGGCAACAGGAGAAAAAGGTTGTGCGGCGGTTAAATTGGTTATTGTCACAGTAAATTCGTAGCTTGTCGGAGTGACAACCACGGGAGGTTTTACTTCCACATCATTGTTATCTGAATCACTGCATGCTGCGAGGCTTACACCCAGCGCGAGTATAATTAAGCTTTTTGAAAAGCGCATAACGGCCTCCTACTTCACGGTTACAGTTAACATCGCAACAGGGTTAAGCCATCTGTGTACTGTATTATTAAGATCACTGATACCCGCTTCGAGGTCGTCATCACCTAAATTACCTGGATGAATGTGTACCATGGTATTGTTTTCGTTACTTGTTACACCACTTGCTCCACTACCAGCATTCCCACCAGGTGCCGCAGGAATACCTAAAACATCTAACGCACCCGCACCCTCAACAACACGTTCATCATTGGCTTCTGTACCCGCATCATAAGCATTTAAATACACGGTGTAAGTTCCTGCTTGCGATGGAATCATCCAGCTATCTAAGCCGACAAAACCATCATTGGTGGGGAGTAACATTGCAGTTAGCGATAAATAATTGTTGCCATCGCTGGTGGTTAATGTGGCCATAGTGGAACTGGTAGGCGCTAATAAGCCTTCTGCAGGATTCGCAACCATGTCACTACTTGCAGCAGTCGCTTCATTAATTAAAGGCTCTAAATTTCCGCCTTCAGCCATTGTTTGTAATGCCGTTGAGGCAGGCATTGCTACGTTAAATAACTTATGTTCACTGTTGTGGGCTGCAATGAGCACTGGGGTAAAATGTAACCCTTGGGTGAGGTTGGTCAGTTTAATGTCCAGTTCAGCCGCTTGGCCTAAAAAACTAGTCAAAGCGCTGGCTGCTAACATTGATAAAGGTAAAGCTTTCATTGTTCTTTCCTGTTTTTGATGATTTAAAAACAGTATCAAAGCGCAATATCAAGAAAGCCTCACGAAGTTATCACTTTTTTATCACAGCAAATTAAGTAGCCGTTCAAGGGCGTATACATCTTCGCCATTTTCTTCTTGAATCAGTCGGTTATCTTCATCGAGTAGCAATAGGCGAGGAATCCCTTTGTTTGCATAGGTATTATAAATTGTGCGACTTTCATCACTTATAAGCGGATAGTTAAGATGGTAGTCACGTTTAAACTGTGCCAACGACGCGGAATTTTCTTCACGGCCAATCGCAATAATTTGCAGTTCAGAATTATTGACCCATGGACTTGCTTGTAATTGCTCAATAGTACGCTGAGAATCAGCGCACCAGGTGGCAAATAAAATAATTAGTTTTTTCTTATTCTTAAGTTGTACGATATAGTTTTCAATATCAGTAAATTGGCTATGTTTAAATGATTCGCCTGGTTTAATAAACGTGACGTAATCGTTTTGAGGTAACGCTGGGGCCGTAGCTTGCTTTGCTCCGTTTGAAGAACAAGCGGTTGCTAGAAAACTACAAAGTATCAGTGTTATGCGTGTTTTTTTCATTTGCATCGTGAGCGTTTAATTTTTAATCTGCCCTCATAATATAGGCAAATGAAAAACGAAAACAATACAACAAGGAGATAAAATGGAAGATAATCAAAAAGTTGAATTAGTAGAGTGTAATAAAGAGCAACGCACTTGGGCGATGTTATGCCATTAGTCGCCGAGCATGGCCGTAAATCACTTAATTTTCAATTAACCATGATGATAGCCTACATCGTGAGTTTTTTACTTATATTTGTAGTGATTGGCGTGATTTTACTGCCTGTGATTGCGGTGTTTGCTTTTATCATGGTGGTGGTCAGTGCTATTAAGGCCAATGATGGTAAAGACGTTAACTACCCGTTGAGTATTGAATTTATAAAATAATGGGATTGCAATATACTGTTAAAGCTCAGTAACCGTGCTGAGCTTGTCTTTTTTGGTGTGCAATGGCCTATTTATCACTTTTTTTTACTGCTTTTATTTCAGCCACCTTATTACCGAGTTCCTCAGAATTAGTCATGACCGCGATGGTAGCCAAAGGCAACTACGTTTTATGGTTACTGTGGCTTAGTGCCACCTTAGGCAATGTGTTAGGGAGCTGTGTAAACTATTGGTTAGGAACACAAGTTTTACGTTTTAAAAACCGTAAATGGTTTCCGGTGTCTGAAAAATCAATTAAAAAAGCAGAAACGCAATTTAACAAGTACGGCATATACAGTTTGTTGTTTGCATGGCTGCCTGTTGTGGGCGACCCTCTGACAGTGGTTGGGGGAATATTTAGAGTTAAATTTTCTGTGTTTTTGATATTAGTTGCCCTTGGCAAAGGCGCACGTTATTTAGCCGTGCTTGCCTTTGCGGTTGGGCTAGAAGGGTTGCTTTAGTCTTTTTGCCAGTCAAGTGTGAGTGACACAGAGTCAGCAAAACGAAGAGCATGAGGTTTATCAACGCGCACTTTAGCGTAATGAACGCTCTGATGCTCATGGCAAATTGCCAGTATCTCTGCAACGAGTTTTTCTAAGAGTAAAAAATGCCCTTGCTCCACAAGACTGATCACCTCTTTAGTGATGGTTTTATAGTTGAGCGCTTTATCAACGGCATCTGTTTCACATGCTTGGTCAGCCGGGTAGTGAATTTCTAAGTTGATCACCACATCCTGCTTTTTTTCCCGCTCGTCTGGGTTAAAACCAATAAAGGTTCTCAGTCTTAAATTCGTTACATTAATAATTGCATTGGCCATAATTACCCTCTAACTAGTTGTAAAAACTCGTTACGGGTTTTTGGATCAGCCCTAAAGTTGCCAAGCATCACTGAGGTGCGCATGCTTGAGTTTTGCTTTTCAACGCCACGCATCATCATGCACATGTGTTTCGCTTCAACAATCACCCCCACGCCTTTTGCTCCAGTGACTTCTTCAACTGCTTTCGCTATTTGATGAGTAAGTTGCTCTTGGATTTGAAAGCGACGCGCAAACATATCAACAATACGTGCAAACTTTGATAAACCAAGTACTTTACCATTTGGAATATAAGCAATGTGGCAACGACCAACAAAGGGTAGCAAGTGATGCTCACACATTGAGTAAAGTTCAATATCTTGAATTAATACCATGTCATCAGCATCTGAGGTAAACACCGCGTTGTTGGTAATTTCATCTAACGTTTGACGATAGCCTTTTGTTAAATATTCCATCGCCTTTGCGGCACGCTTAGGTGTATCTAGTAAGCCTTCGCGTTGAGGGTCTTCGCCTACAGCGCTAATAATGCCTTGGTAACTCTTTTTTAAATCATCGTGCATAGGTTTCTCAATAATTCGTTATTTTAAATGTCTGCCACCATCAACGGGCATCGAACGGCCTGTGATGTAATGACTGTTAAGTAGTAGCTCTACACTGTTAATAATTTCGGCGCAGCCGGGCTCAATACCCATCAACGATTTTTTCAATGTTTTGGCTTTGTATTCGTCGCTATCGTGTTCATTAAAAATGATGAGTGAAGGGGCGATAGCATTGACCTTGATTGCTGGGGCAAATTTTGCAGCAAATGACTTTGTTAGGTTATCAAGCGCGGCTTTACTCGCAGAATAAGCAAGGTGTTTAGGACTGCCTTTTTCAACTACGTAATCAGTAAGATGAATAATATCGGCAGGGTGTCCTGTGTTTTTTTGATAATTAAGTAATAAGTCTGCCGAAGCGAGATTTATTAAATAGGGGGCTTTCGCGTGAATGCGCATCATGTTGTCGAACAGGGCAGCATAATCGTGATTATTTGCTTCGCAGTCCCAGCTTGAAGCATTGTGAATAATTGCTTTAAGCTGGTTTGTGTGACTTTTTAATTGTTCAATAAAGTGCGCAATTGCTTCGTCGTTATTAAAATCTGCATGAATGCAGGTTGCCCCTTTTCCAGCAAGTGTATCAATCGCTTCATGACGTGTGCGATAAGTGACAATGATTGCTTGCCCTTGTGCTAAAAAGTGCTCTGCTAAAGCAAGTCCTATACGTTGACCTGCACCAGTAATTAAAATGGGCGATGACATAAATTAATATAAATCCTTAGACTTTTTAATGCGATAAGGTATGCATTAAGAGTACGTTACTGTAACAACTATAAACCAAATTACAGAACTATTTCATCTTTACTGCAATCATGTAAGCAAACTTTTACGTATCTAATCTCTATATAGATCATTTGCTGAACTTCAAGAGTCAGGCATAATAATCGCACTCGAGGTTCTTCTAGCTGCTTATGTTTGCTTTTTTAAGGTCATGGCATTGGTTACGGTTTATGCCATGGCTGTTCATTATCAGTGTGTACTGTTCCTTATTATTTTCTCAAGGAGCCACCGGGCTAATGGGTCACTTTATGGCGCAAGTGAGTATTGCCGCCACGATGGCTCTCGGATCCTTTGTTGCCGGAGGTACTGCATTAGGGGGCGGGGCGGTGGCGTTTCCTGTGATGACCAAAGTATTAGCAATAGAGCCTGCAACAGCTAAAGTTTTCTCTCTAGCGATTCAAAGTTTTGGTATGACAGCCGCGGCTTTAACAATTATTTTTGGTCGTATTGCCTATTACAAGCACGTGGTGTTGATTGCTGCGCCTTTGGCAATTGTGGGCGCTATTTTTAGCTTACTGTTTATTGCAGATTACGTGCCTCGCTTAGTCGTGAAAGGGGTATTTAGTTCACTACTGTTGTGTTTTGCGCTCACATTAGCGTGGCGTATTTACCGACGAGCCCAGCATATTTGCAGTCAAACTGATATTACCGTGAATAAAGCGCGAGTGGCGCTGGTGGCTGTTATTGGTGGCATTGCATCGGGGTTAGTTGGTTCAGGGGCTGATATTGCCATATTTGCACTGCTCGTCATTGCATACAATGCGAATATTCAACGTGCGACAGCAACCACGGTGATTATAATGGCGTTGACTTCGGTGGTGGCCAGTTGTGTAAACTATTTCTTTCTTAACGTAGTTACTGCGCAGATTGAAGCGTATTTATTAGCCGCGATCCCTGTGGTTGTGCTTGGTGCGCCATTGGGGGCGTATGTGTGTGCGCGGGTCAAAAGCGGGCAATTAATAGGCTTTTTATTGCTGTTAATTGCCCTTGAAGTGTCATTTACGGTTTATGAGCTGTTAAATGCAGTTTAAAGCGCGTCGTAAACAGTGGGGATAGCTTGGCGTTTGTGCTGTGTACGCAGGTAAATCGCCGTTAGTTTTTGCTCTACTTCACTGCTCACATCTCTCCCTTCTAAAAAGTCATCAATTTGCTCATACGTTAAGCCGAGCGCCTCTTCGTCGGTTAAACCTGGGCGGTCACATTCTAGGTCGGCTGTTGGTGCTTTGTGCACGAGCAGTGCTGGGGCACCTAAGTGCTCGGCAAGCGCTCTAACTTGACGTTTCGACAGACCAAACAATGGCGCAAGGTCGCATGCACCATCACCAAATTTAGTGTAAAACCCTGTGATATTTTCAGCACTGTGATCTGTGCCTACAACGAGGCCTTGGCAAAAACCAGCAATTTCGTATTGCGCGACCATACGTTGGCGAGCTTTAACGTTACCTTTAATGAAATCGATTTTTGCTTGTTCAGGCAATTCACCCCCAGCGCCGATGACAGCCGCCATAGCTTGCTCATGCATGCCATCCACAGCGGCTTTAATATTAACGGTCATGCGCTTGCTGGGTTGAATAAAGTCAACGGCCATTTGCGCTTCGTCTTCATCGGCTTGAATACCGTACGGTAAGCGCACAGCAATAAATTGATACTCGTTGGTGTTATGCTCTTGGTTCAATTCATTCACGGCTAATTGACATAAACGGCCACAGGTTGAAGAGTCCACACCGCCACTAATACCTAATACTAGCGAGCGCGAGTGCGCAGCAAGCAGTCGGCTTTTAAGAAAGTTGACGCGTCGAGTGATCTCCGCTTTTACGTCAATCGTGGGTTGGACTTTCATTTCTGCCAGAATATCGGCACGCATGGTAGAGCTCCTATTTATGTTATTTTTGGCGTTGAATCTAGGGGTATTATGTTACGGGTCTGCTTTTTATTAAAGCCCTAAATGTGCTTTTATAGTGTCTATATGTCGCTTAAGTTCGTCGATCTCAGCCCGTAATTGCTCAACTTCATCGACACGATCGTGTTCAGGCTCTGCTGAATGCGTTATTTCATGTACACTTTGTGGATCAACAAATAGATGTTGATAACGGCTTTCGCGTTTACCGGGCTCACGCGCTAAGCGAGTAACATACTCTTGCTCAATTAGAGAGTTTAAAGCGCTTTCGACCTCATTGACGCTTGCAAACTCAGCAAGGCGATTACTGCGCGTTCTTAATTCGCCCGGCGTCTGTGCGCCGCGTAGTAATAACAAGCAAATAATGGCGCGTTGCTGCTCGGTAAATTGCAAGCTGCCGAATTCAGTATTACAAAAACGGTGCGCGTACTTATTCACGCGACCCGACAGCCCCTCATCAACAGTGACAAGGCGTAATGCAATTAACTCATCAAGCGTGTCTTGCACATCGGCTTCAGTAAGAGAGAGCACAGGCTCCCGATTTGATTTTTGATTACAGGCATTGGTTAATGAATTTAAAGACAGTGGATAATGTTCGGGTGTTGTACTTTGTTTTTCGAGTAAACAGCCAATAACGCGTTGTTGATTAGGAGATAATTGCATTGTTTTACTCTCTTTCTTGGTGGGTGTCTAACCACACGGATAGTTTTTTATTAAGTGAATCAAAGTTTAGCGGCTTGGTTAAATAATCATTCATACCGGCGTTTAAACAGCGCTCTTTATCGCCTTGCATCGCATTAGCTGTAAGCGCAACAATACTAACTTCGCGATGTGCTGTGCCTGCATCGCCGTTACGAATTGCCCGTGTCGCTTGGTAACCGTCCATTTCAGGCATTTGACAATCCATTAAAATTAATTCGTAGGGCATATGTTCTCGGTTTGCGATTTTTGCAATTGCCTCAAGGCCATTTTCGGCAATGTCAAAGCTAATACCGGCTTGTTTTAGCAGCGCGCCTGCAACCATCTGATTTACTTTATTATCTTCAACTAACAGTATTTGCGATGCCGAATTTACAGTGTACGTTGCTACTTTTTTTACTAAGGTTTCTTTATTGATTTGTTGCTGCTCGATATATTTATCGTTAGCAAGAGAGTTAAACAAATCAGAGGGCGTTAATGGCTTAAAGATAATACTCTCAACTTTCAGTGTTTGTCTTGTTTGTTTTTCTGTCAGACTCATCGGGGCCATTAAAATGCGTTTACAGCGGGTTGCATTAAAATGTGTTTTAAAGGCCTGTTTTTCGGCTGCACTTGCTTGCATATACAGTTGATAATCAACAAAAATGGCGTCGCAACGTTGACCATTTTGTTGTTTGGCACGATTTAATAAACTGGCCATGTCGTTTATTTCTTCGACTTCTGCGCCCCATAATTGCAGCTGCTTTTTGGCAATATTACTGCTTAGAGTACAGCTGTCGGCAATTAATATCTGTTTTTTATCAATGATATGGCTAGGCTCGAGGGACTGTTTTTTATAATCTAATTTTACCTTAATGGAAAAGTTAAAGGTGCTGCCTTCGCCATAAGAACTAACCACATTGACATCACCCTGCATCAACTTACACAGCTGCTTTACAATAGCAAGACCCAAGCCCGTGCCACCGTATCGGCGCGTGGTTGAAGCATCGGCTTGGGTAAATGAATCAAATAATGTGGCTTGTTTTTCAGGTTTAATACCAACCCCAGAATCAACGACAGAGCAATCTAAATACATCGCATCGTCAATCTGTTTGACCGTCGCAATGACGATTATTTCGCCATCTTTTGTAAATTTAATCGCATTTCCGAGTAGGTTATTAATAATTTGTCGAATACGATTAGGATCGCTAACAATAAATTCATGAGTAATTTGGGTGGCATCAAGCACAAGCTTGGTATTGTTTTGCTCTGCTTTAATCGCAAATGACTCAACGGTGTCACCCAGTAGTTTTGATACATTAAAGCTAATATTTTCAATATCTAATTTGCCTGCTTCAATTTTCGAGAAATCTAAAATATCGTTGATAATATGCAATAACGACTCAGCAGATGATTGTGCTAATTGAATATGATGATTTTGTTGGCTATCTAACTTGGTTTGCTTGATGATATTAAGCATCCCAATTACGCCATTCATGGGCGTGCGTATCTCATGACTCATACTGGCTAAAAACTCACTTTTAGCTTTAACAGCCTGCTCTGCGGCTTCTTTCGCTTGCACCAGTTGTTGCTCGGTTTCTATACGACGTTGGCTGGCATGTAGGCTACCAATCAGAGCAGCCACGGCAATTAAAAAGCTTTCTTCGTTTTTACTCCATTGCTGGCGACTATGGCACTTTTCAGCACATACCACCCCCATAGTTTTACTGCCTGTAGGAATAATCACCGTAAGCAGAGAGCGAATATCAAACTTATCAAGGTAATCCGTGTATAAGTCTTTAGTAAAGGGATGTTGTTGAGCATCGCTGGCGTTAATAACGGCATTATTGTTAATGGCATCAAAATAGTTTTGCACCTCAATCTGCTGCAAACAGATGGGGTCACTAAATTGTGGGTTGCTCTGATCATGAATAGCAAAAGTGTTGAGTGACTGCCTATCGTCGCTAAACAACCAAATGCTTGCACGGTCGACATTGAGCGCATGGCAAATTGCTTGCACAATTACATGCTTAGACAGGTTTAAGTTGCCAGTCAGGACTGCATCATTCACGGTTAAAGATGCTAAAATTTCGTTGTGTAGTGCTATTTTCTGGTTTTCAAGTTCAATTAGTTTGCGCGCATCTATATCTTGAATTGAGCCAAATAGCTTGATGCATCGACCATTCTTATGCTCAGCCTCACAGTGGACTAAAACCCAAACCGCATCACCTTTTGCATTAATAATTTGAATTTGTGTTTCAAAACTCTTGCCATGTTTAAGCGCCTGCTCGTAAAGGTGGCGAATTTTGTCGCGGCTAAAGCCCGCTTTAAAGCCGTTAAAATTGGTAGGCCATTCAGGTTGTTTATTTATCGGATAGTTAAATATTTGCTTGGTCATATCTGACCAATACATGCTTTTGGTTTCAAGATTAAAAGACCACGCGCCGATTTTGGCAAGACTGCTCATGGTTTCAAGCATTCGTTCGCTTTTGTATTGTCGTTCTAGCATTTTTAAGAAAAATAGCGATGCGCTAGCAAATAACGCACAAACCAAAATTATGGCTATCCTAAGTGGCCATATTGTTGAACTAGGAGGGCTCCAACCGGCTTTTGGCGCCGCATACATGCGCCATTCACCACCCGGAAATGTAATACTGAAACTGAGTGGCGTGTTTTCTAAAATATGCTTTTGACCATAAAAGAATTCACCGTGTTGGCCTTTGCCGTTTCGCCCTTGTAGTGCTACGTCGTAATGATTACCTAATGAGACCAAGCCAGAGTTGGTGTAGATCTTATTAATATCAAGCACCACCGAGAGTAAGCCCCAAAATTTATGGTCAGGTGGCATAAAAACAGGCATTCGGGCGACTAATGCGTGGCCACCTTGCACCAATTCTAATGGGCCCGCCATGACAATGGTATTCTCGTCACGTGCTTTAATGGCATCATCGCGCTGTGCTGCATTCTCTAAAAAGTTAAGGCCAATCGACTTTTCGTTACCTTCTAATGGGTAGGCCATACGAATAACCATATCGGGCGCGCCACCAATATTTCTAAGCTCTGAAGAGGTCTCAAATAGAGGGGCTGCAATTTGTGCAAAGCGTGTTTGATCAAGGTTGGGCTCGGCAGCAACCGCGACCGCAAGGCCACGAACAAGCTGGATATTTGAAATGAGGATTGATTCAAGTTCAGCACGGTAGGCGCTTAATTTAGCCAGTTCTTGAGAGCGAAAGGCGTCTTTTCCGCGGTTGTAATTAATGTGATCTAATACAAAACCAATGAATACAATTAGCGCGAGCGAAAACCAGAAAGCGAGCCTGAGTTTTCTTAGCTTTTTATTGTCGTTTTCAGTCGCTAGCGGCATAAGTCTTATTGCGTATTATACTATCTTCCTACTATAGACAATTTCTGTCGTAATTAACAATGGACAATTGAGCTGTCCACGTTAAATTTAATTATTTGTATCGTAACACTATTTTTTCACAAAGCACGGGTTACTATACCCATGTATTTGTTACTTTCGCGCAAGGAATTTGGGCATGTTTAAGATAATCAAATGGTTACTAATAAGCTTACTTATAGTGGGGCTACTCGCTACGGGGATCACTTATGGTGTGTTGAATTTAAGTTTACCTGCTTTAGATGGTCGGGGAACCAGCTCGGCAATTACCCACTCAGTAAAAATTGAGCGCGATAAGCTGGGGCAAGCCGTAATTCATGCTCAAAACCGTTTAGATGCTGCTTATGCACTTGGCTTTGCGCATGGGCAAGATCGCTTTTTTCAAATGGATTTATTGCGTCGAAATGCTGCGGGTGAACTCAGTGAGCTATTTGGAAAAGCAGCTCTAGGCCTTGATAAAAAAATGCGCTTTCATCAATTGCGACAACGCAGCCAAATTATGCTCGCACAGTTACCGGATAAAGATCAGGCTTTATTAAAAGCCTATACAGCGGGAGTCAATGAAGGGCATGCACAAGTTGGTTTCGACAGTTTTGAGTATATTTTAACGGGCGCAGAGGCCAAGCCTTGGCAAAGTGAAGACAGTTTACTGATTATTTTTAGTATGTACTTAGATTTGCAAACGGCAACCTTTGAGCGTGATAAAACACTGATTGAAATTGAACAACGGTACGGTAATGCAATGGTTGAATTTATAACTCAACCGAGTCCCTATCAAGCCGCGCTAGATAATAGTAAATTAGTCCCATATTCAGGCAAGATTCCCGCATTAAATGAGCCGCTGTGGGCGATGACTCACATTGATGAAAACCAAGAAGTAGGCAGCAATAACTGGGCAGTAACAGGCGATTTAACCGCCACAGGGTCGGCCATGTTATCGGATGATATGCATTTGTCGTTTGCTGTGCCAATCATTTGGTATCGCGCGCAATTGAATTTCCCATTAAAGGGAGAAATGCAGCAAATTACAGGGGTGTCATTACCGGGAGCGCCCGCTATTGTTGTGGGCACTAATAATAAAATCGCTTGGGGGTTTACCAATGGGTACCTCGACACTGCTGACTGGATTGCACTGGATGGAAAAGAAAAAACATGGCAAATCGACGAACCCATACTCTTAAATGATGGCAGCACTGAGCATTATGCATTAACGATGAGTGAATATGGCCCTGTGACAGAGATTAACGGTAAGCCATACGCCTTAAGCTGGGTTGCCCATCATGATTATGCTGTAAACATGGCGCTTTTAAAGCTTGAGCAAGCGCGCAATGTCGATGACGCTTTATCGCTTGCAGATTATGTTGGTATTCCGGTGCAAAACCTCATGGTGGTTGATGATAAGGGCAGTGCGGCATGGAAAAATATGGGGGCTATTCCAGCACGTAAAGTGCCTCATCAGCTTGCGGTATCGGAGCAAGATTACTCACCCAAATGGCATGATAATGAAACTGATCGCCCCTTTGTTAAAAACCCTGAGAGTGGTCGCCTTTGGACGGGTAATTCACGTGTTGTTTCTGCAGCAGACCATGCGCGTTTTGGTAATGGAGCGTATGCGATGGGGGCTCGTTCAGCGCAAATTCGCGATCGCTTATTTGAAAAACAACAGTTTAACGAACAAGACTTTTATGACTTACAACACGATAATGAAGCGCGCTTTTTAAAAGATTGGCATAATTTACTTGTTAATCAATTAACTGCTGCCGGTGATAAATATACTGTTTACTTAACAGCGCTTAACAACTGGCAAGCCTGTGCTTGTAGCGATTCAATAGGCTATACCTTAGTGAAACGTTATCGAGACGAAGTTATTAATAGCCTATTTAGTCCTCTTGAAAACACACTTAAGTTAGACGGCGGTAGCTTGAAATATGTAAAGCGTGATTTAGAGCCTGCGCTTTGGCAACTGATTGAGGAAAAACCGGCACACTGGTTAAATCCAAAGTACAGCGATTGGCAGCAGCAAATGTTGGCAGCATTCGATCACACCGTCGCTAAATTAACGAAGCAGTATGGCAATAATTTACATAGTTGGGAGTGGGGAAAAGTGAATCAATTGGTGATTGAACACCCATTCGCTAAGCAGATCCCAGTGCTTAAAAAGCTGTTGAATATGCCAACGGCTCCGGGGTTTGGCGATACTTTTATGCCCGCAGTACAAGGTCGAAGTTTTGGCGCATCACAACGCTTTATCGTACAGCCAGGTTATCTAGAAAATGCGATTATGGCGATTCCTGGAGGTCAGTCAGGTCATCCTTTATCGGAGTTTTACCGTGCAGGGTTTAATGATTATGTGTCTAGCGAGTTGACGCCACTGTTGCCGCAAAATATCGTACACAGTATTACGATTAACGCGGTTAACTAACGGCGTCAATGTTATTAAATACGCTACTTTGTCCGGTCGCGATGGTGGTTTTATTTCGCCCTGAGTGCTTGCTTTTATACAATGCGGCATCTGCTTGTTGCAGCATGCACTCAAGCGACGCTAACGGTTGCCATTCAATAAGGCCAAAACTCATCGTGACGGTTAATTCAGGAAAGTCTTGATGCGGTTCAATGGCTGCAATTTGCTGGCGTAATGCTTCGACTTTGGCAAAGGCTTGTTGTTGATTGGTGTGCCCTAGTAGTAACAAAAACTCTTCTCCTCCCCAGCGTACCGCAATATCATTTTCAGTTAAAAAAGCACGAATAGCGGCAGAAATATTCAACAATATGGTGTCGCCTTTATCATGGCCGTAGCTGTCATTTATATTTTTAAAGTGATCAATATCAGCCATAACTAAGCTGAGGTTATCAGCGTTCTCAATGTTTTTTTTATGGGCTGCTAGGATGAGTTTTTTTGCAAAACGACGGTTATACAATTTTGTAAGTGGGTCACGAGAGGCCATTTCTGTCAGCTCTATTCGCTGTGATATCGTTATTTCTCTAATCAAGCCAATGCCATATACCATGGGTAATCCAGCTATAATGATGTTGATCACATTGATATGAGGAATGAGTTCAGGGTAGGAAAAGGTATAGGTTACTTCGGCAAAAAAGACGTATAACAAAGCAAAGGTGATGATCATTAAAAAGCTATAAATAGCAGCGCGTTTTAACGGCAATTGATAGTCGATCATTAAAATACAAGAAATTGTCCATAAATAAAATTGAAACCCTGCGCTGAGTCCCAGTGTTGCACATACCACCACTGCATGAATGAGCACTTCGAGGCAAAATACTCTCAGCGCTAATGAGGTTAATCCTTGGTTTATAAGAAAGATGCCACCGCCCCAAGCAAAAACACTTAATACGTTTACTATGGCAAGCGTATTGGCTCCAATGTGGGCAAAGGCTGGTATTAATAAGGCATGAACTGCTAAGGCAAAATAAGCAATTCTAGAAATGATGAGAAACTTTACATGTTCAATTTCTTCTAATCCAGACTGCGTAGGTTGTTTAAGTAGATGTTTTATCAAACCAACCTCATAGATACAGACAGGGAGAATGTAAGTATAGATGATAATTTCAGCAGTGATCAGCTATTCTAGGTTATTCACATAGATAACAGTAAAAAAGTTCATAATTTGGGCGCAGGATTAAACACGTGTTCACCTGATATTTGCTAAGCTTAGGGTTTAGCATAACAAGCAAAAGATGCAGACTAGAATCAATTAGTTGAGAGAATAGTATGCACATTGCCGCTTGGTTTGTCCTCTCGTGCCTAAAAGGAGTATGTATGCCGGCAGAAAAAACGCATTTAGCGATCTGTAATTTAACGAAAGAGCAGTATCCACAAATAAAAACTTTAATGGATCAAGCCTATCCTGGGCTGGGGGGCGCGTGGCCAAGCCATACGATTTTCAGACTGATTGATCAATTTCCAGAAGGTCAAATCGGGATTGTAGATGATGGCGTTTTAGTAGGCATAGCACTGAGTGTGCAAGTTGATTATGCGCGTTTTTCTAACCCCCATACTTATGAAGATATTGTTGATGGTCATGACCGTGTCTTTAGTGATCCAGAAGGCGATGCGTTATACGGATTAGATGTGGTTATTTCATCGACCCACCGAGGTATGCGACTCGGTCGTCGTTTATATGACGCACGTAAAGAGCTTTGTCGTCAGTATAACTTACGCGCTATTTTAGCGGGCGGGCGTATTCCACGTTATTACAATCACAGCAGTGATATGTCGCCAATGGAATACATTGAGAAAGTTGATCACAAAGAATTATATGATCCGATTCTCAGTTTCCAGCTTTCGAACGATTTTCAGGTAAAGCGACTGCTTAAAAAATACCTACCTGAAGACCAAGAGTCAGTGGGCTACGCTACGTTGTTAGAGTGGAATAACATTATGTTTGAACCCACTGATACTGTGCTTGAATCAACTAAATCTATAGTGCGTGTAGGGGCTGTACAATGGCAAATGCGCTGTGTTGACTCGGTAGAAGAACTGCTAAAACAAGTTGAATATTTTGTGGATACAGTGTCTGACTATAAAAGCGACTTTATTTTATTTCCAGAGTTCTTTAATGCGCCAATAATGGGCTTAACTGAGCAAAGCAATCAAACAGAAGCGATCCGTTACTTAGCTGAGTACACCGAAACTTTTCGCGATGCGATGTCACGTATGGCTGTTGAATACAATGCCAATATTATTACCGGTTCAATGCCACTGGCAGAGGGCGATAAGATTTATAATGTCAGCTACTTGTGTCATCGAAGCGGTAAAATTGATGAGCAGCGTAAAATACATATTACGCCTCATGAACAAAACGACTGGGTTATTCAAGGCGGCGATAAAATTGCGGTATTCGAAACCGACGCGGGGCGTGTGGGGATCCAAATTTGTTATGACGTTGAATTTCCAGAGTTGTCGCGTATTTTAGCAAAACAAGGCCTAGATATTTTATTTGTGCCTTTTTGGACAGACACTAAAAATAGTTATTTACGTGTGCGCCATTGTGCACAAGCGCGTGCTATTGAAAATGAGTGCTACGTGGTTATTGCTGGCTCTGTTGGTAATTTACCTGAAGTTGAAAGCCTTGATGTACAGTATTCACAATCGGCAGTATTAACGCCGTCAGATTTTTCATTTCCACACGATGCGACATTAAACGAAGCAACCCCAAATACCGAAATGCTGTTATTCAGTGATTTAGACATGGACAAGTTGAAGATTCTTCACAGCGAAGGAACCGTGCGTAACTTAAAAGACCGTCGTGAAGACTTGTACGATGTGATACTGAAAAAGAGAGACGACTAATGGCATGGCTATACTTAATTGTGGCGGGGTTATTAGAAATAGGCTGGCCTGTTGGGCTTAAAATGTCGCAAGATCAAGAAAGCCGCTGGTTAGGTATTTCGATTGCCGTGGCGTTTATGGTCGCCAGCGGGTTCATGTTATGGCTTGCACAAAAACAAATACCCATGGGGACATCTTATGCAGTATGGACAGGCATTGGTGCTGCAGGTACTTTTTTAGTAGGTATTTTGTTTTACGGCGATGCAGCCACATTTGGTCGCATCGCGGGTGTATTACTGATTATAAGTGGTGTGATCACGCTTAAAATCAGTCATTAAAAAAGCGGCTATTGCCGCTCTTTTAAGGAAGCATAACGAGTATAGCCGCGAGCGCAATTAACACGAGCCCTGCCGTGTCTTGGCGTTTTAGCGGCTGTTTAAGCAACAGTATTGATACCATTATGGTAAAGAACACCTCAATTTGCCCTAGCGTTTTCACATACGCAACATGCTGTAAACTCATGGCACTAAACCACCCTATAGACCCCAAACAACTACACACACTGACGGCAGTTGTCGTGCCTTTGTGTTGCCACATTTTTGCAAAGGTGTCGCGTTCTTTTAGCGCGATATAAAAACACAACATAACAGTTTGCAGACTAATAATAAGTACTAAAACCCATGCTGCAGAATGCGGAAAACTCAGTCCTGAGTTAAGACTTGCTTCGCGGATCCAAGATGATGAAAGCGCAAATGAAGTACCACAAGCCAATCCCAATAACGCGGTACCTAAGTTGAAGTGTTTGACATTGGCAATCCCACTGAGCAGTAAGACGGCAATGGCACCAATAAATACACCAAACCAACCTAATAAAGACAGCGCAGAACCAAAGAACATCACCCCTAAAATGGCGGCCATTAAAGCCTCACTTTTAGCAAGCCCTGCTCCAACAGCAAAGTTGTTCATTTTAAACAGTTTAACCATTAATCCGGTTGCGACAATTTGTACAACACTTGCACCAACAATATAACCAATAAAAGCAGGGTTGAAGTCGGGGAGTGCGGCTGCTTGATAACGATAAAGGCTCAATAAATACAGCGCTGCAATAGGACTTGCAACAATAAAACGTGCCAAAGTGACCCCTGCTACACTGACATGTGCGCTGAGTTTACTTTGTAATGCATTTCGCCACGACTGCATAAAGGCGGCAAAAATGGTTAAGAAAATCCAAGTCATATTGAAAATAAATTAATGGGGAGAGGCTGTTAGAGTAACAAAGCCGTGTTATAAGCGCATTAGCTTATCGATCAACTTGAGAAAAAATCAGCTGTGTTAGACGGTGTCGTTAAAGGTAGCGGCTTTTTTCTGTTTACGTTAGGGTAGGTGTATACAACAGAATAAGGAAGCGTTATGACAACATTAATACTGTGTGCACTCATTGCTGTATTATTGCCTTATTTAGCGAAAGCGCCCGTCGCATTTGCACAAAATAAGCTTGCGGGATACGACAATAAACACCCAAGAGAGCAGCAGAGCAAACTAACAGGATTTGGCGCTCGCGCGTTGGCTGCACACCAAAACAGTTTTGAATCTTTGATTGTTTTTGGTGTTGCTTTAGCGGTCGTTATGAGTACTAACAATGTGTATCACGTTACCGAAACATTGGCTATTATGCATGTTGTTTCACGTGTTATGTACTGCATTTTTTACTATATAAACCAAGATATTCTGCGTTCATTGGTTTGGCTCGTTGGTTATGTTTGTGCCGTGGCGATGATTGCAGTCTGTTTATAAAAACCACAAAGCAAGCGGCTTAAAAAAGGCGCTTGCTTTAGGGTCTTTGGTGCTCGTTAATTACTTAGAGCTCACTTTAATTTTCTCAATTAAATCCTTCGCTTTAACGTTTTCATCCAAAGCAAAGTCGAGCTGCACGAGGACATTTTTATAGCCTGATTCAGTTGGCGCGTATTGCCATTTTTTTAGTGCGCGCTTAGCCTCTCGGTTAAATACATCCTCAGGCTCAGCACTCACAACACTGATATTGCTGGTGGCCCCGCTGGGTGAAATGTCGTATTTCAATACAACTGAGCCGCTTATTCCTTGCTCTACTGCCTGCACTGGATAGATAGGCTCTACACGCATCACAGCTTGGTAGTCTTTTTCTTTCTCTGCATTCACAGGCTGTTTTGCAATTGCAAAGCTACTAAGCATACCGGCCGCAAAAATAACAAGCGCTGTTTTTGCAATAAACGAACTATTATCGAGTTGTTTAATTTGGTTGAGTCTTTGTAACATGGTGTTTTTATCTCCGTATTGTGAGTAAGCCATGAGTCCCACGGTGCTAAAGCTTGCACAATGAACTAATGCCTTGCTGTATAGAATTCGCTGTTCCGTTGATTTATCTTTTAGTACGTGTTCATCGCATGAAAGCTCTTGCAATCGACGCAGGCTTGCATAGCCCAACCAGGCGAGTGGGTTAAACCAAATTAACAAGGTGCCCATGAGCGCCAACGCGTTAATTAAATTATCTTTACGATGAATATGGACACATTCATGCTCCAAAATAAGGGCTAAAGCATGCTGGTCGTAATTAATGTTGTAATTAGATGGCAGGACTAATTTGGTTTTTATCAGCCCAATCACTAAGGGTGAACTGACTTTTTCACTTTGATAAAAACGTAATCCTTTATAGTTGTCATTAGGGGTCGCTATTGGCTTTAATTTTAAGCGAGTGAGAAACTGATAATGAAAGTACACGGCACAGAGCATAAGTGTAATTGTTATTAGGCTATAAATAGCGAACCAGCTCAGTGATAGCTGTGGCGTCACTGGATTAGATGGGGTAATGGTAAACTGACTAATGAACTGATTGTGTATTGGTTTTAAATGATCAGGCAAATTTGCCAACATTAAACACGCAGGGAGTAATGCCCATAACGCATAAACAAGGCGAGCAGATACGTGGCTGAGGAGCTTTCGCTCAAGAAGGATAAGAAATAAAATAGCGCAAGAGATAAAAAGTTGCTGCTCTAATAGCCAATTAAAAAACGTTTCGAACATGACATCACCTTACTTTTGCTGCTTTTCCCAATCATTAATGACTTTTTTAAGCTCATCAATGTCGTTTTGAGAAAGTTGTTCAGACTTTGCAAAGCCGCTAACCAGCGGGGCTATACGGCCATTAAAGAAACGTTCAACAAAGCTTTGGCTTTCTTTTAGTGTGTACTCTTCACGCGCAATGCAAGGCGTGTAGTTATACAGTCGCCCTTGTTTTTCAAAGCTGAGTGCGCCTTTTTTAACTAAGCGGCTGAGTAAGGTTTTTATGGTTTTTTCGTGCCACTCTTTATCGTCACTCAAACGCTCAATAACTTGGCTGGCTGTCGCAGGATAATCGAGCCACACGGCATCTAATACTTCGAATTCTGCTTTTGAAAGTTCAATCATTTTATTGCCTACACATGTAATCTTTAATTAAAGATTACAGCTGTAGTCAAATAATGCAAACTTTTTTTGTTAGATGATGTCTGTTTTTTCGATACGGGTTGTTTGCCCTTCTGCAAGGCCGAGCTGTTCGATAGATAAATTGGCAATTTCAATTCTATAAAGATCAATAACCTTGTAGCCACAATAGTGCGCCATTTTGCGAATTTGACGGTTAAGCCCTTGCCTTAAGGTAATCATAAACTGCTGCTCATTTACTTGCGTTACTTCACACGGAAGAGTGATGTGTTTATCGACAGGCACGCCATGTGCCATTGTTTGGCAGAAGCTGTGATTTAACGGTTTATCGACCGTGACCAGGTAGCGTTTTGGCTGATGAAAGTCTGGGTGGATTAATTGGTTACAAAACTCACCATCATTGGTCAGTATTAACAGTCCGCGGGAGTCTTTATCTAAGCGGCCAATGGGGTAAACGCGAGTTTCGCTCGGTAAAAAATGGATAAGGCTCTGTGCATCGCTACGATTGAGTTTGCAATCAATGCCTACGGGTTTATGGTAAGCAAAATAAACCATTGGTGCTTTTCCTGTGATCGTCTTTCCTTCCACAATCACTTCATCTTCGTCGTTTACATGGTCAATATGATTTGCCGCTTGGCCATTAACCCTTACAACGCCTTGGTCAATTAAGCGTGAGGCTTGTTTACGAGAGCATATGCCAGCATGAGCAATATATTTAGCAAGCCGTACTTTTTCTACCATGGATGATTTTTGCACAATTAATTTGATCACAGTATACCAAATTCACGTATAGATAACTCTATACACAAAGAGGATTTCACATGGCGATAAAGTTATCTGAACTTGCAGCGCACCAACCACTGCAAAAAGTTATTGTGCACTCATTGGAAATGGCGCTTTATCAAGTGTCTGTGGTTATCAATAATGTGGAGTACTATGTTACTGACGAGAAAGGCGAGTTTATCCGTGATTTGAGCCCGCTGCATATTCAAAAGCGACTTGATCATTTGAGCTATGGTGAGATGGTGTTACGCCATACCAGTGCGTACGATGAAATGTGTGGCCAGCCAGAAAAACTTGCAAGCAACATGCTAGAAGTCCCTTACGGAAAAAATCATTTATACTGAATACGTTAAATGCTTATACTGAGTCATAACATTTATAGGTATGCTATGTATCAATTAAAAAGTGATGACTCGGTAGAGCTAAACGATGAGCTAAGGGCGCATGTTGTTGCATTTAATAAGCAGCACTTTAATGCTGAACGCGTGCCGTTAGGTTTTAAATATGTGAATAAAAATTGTGATACCGTTGCAGGTATTCATGGTTATGTATTTGGTAACTGGCTGCTGATAAGTTGGCTGTGGTGCGACGACTTTACACGAGGTAAAGGGCTTGCAACGCGTTTGCTCCATGAGTTAGAAACCAAAGCTATTGCGCTTGGGGCAACGGTCGCTCAACTCGATACGCTTGATTTCCAAGCTAAACCTTTCTACGAAAAAAACGGCTACCAAGTGGTGTACCAAATGGCAAATTACCCACTCAACGGCTGCCGTTATTTTATGGAAAAAAAGCTGTAGTTATACCAATCCGCAAAAATACTTAATCATTTTGAGTGATCAAACCAGTCGCTACCTGCGTTAAAAATTTCTGATTTAGAACAACTAAATAACTAAATTTTTGCCTTGTTATCAACGCGGTTTTATTGCCTCAAAATAGACCACTTAATTAAGCGGAATGGTATTATTTTGCTTTTAGTACATTTTCTTCGCTAAAGGTGATCCCCAAAAACGGCGTAGTCTCAGGTGCGAGCATAAATGTGCGTATATTCATGTGATCTTGGCCATCAGGGTGTTTAACAACGTCTTCACGGTAAAACGCGCCAAAACAATCGAGGGTGTTTTGTTTGCTGAGTTGATTAAGTTTGGCAAACGCGAAGATTTTACATGATCCATTATTCTCATTGGCTGAACTAATTAGTCCGTGATTATTGAAACCACTGGGCGTAAAGTCATAATGACGATCAATTACCGCCATTGTATCGGTAAACTCGATTAAATGGGGTGTTTCAGCTAATTTTTGTAAGAAGTCATTGAGTGTCATGTTTCGTCCTTAATAAATAGTCTTTGTTAACTCTAACTCATCCAGTTGCTGATTGATATTAAACTTAAATTTCTCTAAAAAGTTCATACCAAGTAGGCCGAAGCCCGTGTGATTGTTGATAACCAAAATATCAAAGTCATCAACTTTTTGCTGGCCTATGCGAAACGATTGTACTCGATAGCGTTGTGCTTCAACGAGCCCATTCGCCGTATTTACGTGTAAGGTGTCAATATAGCGGGCCGGTTCGCTGAGTGTATTCAATAGCGCTTGGTCAATAACGGTAAAGCTTGCTCCCGTATCAATCATGAGCGTGGCCTCAATCTCATTATTAATAACGCTACTAACAAGGTAATGCGCCCCTCGGGGAGTTAATTTCACTTTCTCAACGCCTGCCAAAGCATGCTGTATTTTTTGCTTAAGTTGGTCGGATTGTGTTTTAAAGGCATGGTTATTAGGTAACTGCTCTAAACTTATTTGACTCGCCACATAGTCACCTAAGTGGTAGTAAGCCAATGCATGAATATATAAGTAGTAGGCATGATAGGGCGCGTATTCTAACCATTGCTGGCTGTGTTCGAGCAATTGCTGCCAATGTTGTGTGTTAATTAAGTGATTGCTGTGTAAAGTAGTGAGCTCTTCTATTTGCTGAGTGAGGTCACTGTGCGGATTACTGTCTAATTGATCACTTAGCGCCATCAAATTTACAATACCCTGTTGTACATAACCTTGATTAATTAAGCGTTTTGCATCGAGCTTTAACATGGCGGCATCGTATGGATGACTGTTTAAAAAGGCGCTTAGAAATTGCTCGCTGATATGCTCGTGCTGCTCTAGCAGCCATGTTTCAACGGTTTGTTGCCATGCATGTTTAAGTTGCTGTGCGTATTGCGGTGAATTGTCCTTGAGCTGCGAGTATGCGGCAACAGCCTTATCGAATTGTTGGTTATTAAACAATGTGATGGCGTGCTCAAATAGCTTAGGTTGAACAGCGCTATTAACCTGAGTTGCTGTAAATTGCTGTTTATCTGCTATCACCGTGGTCTCTTGACGACTGAGCTGCCAAATAAAGTAGCCATTAATGCTTAATGAGCACAGTAGTAAAAGTTTCAGCAGAGTATTCATTTATTTTGCCTAAAAATCTCAATGATTAGAGGATTACTTTAGCAACAACCGAGACCGTGTAAAAATAGTTACTCTTTAATTAAGTGATTTAATGCAAAAATATCTTCAATTTCAATATCCGCCAGCCCTTTGTATTGATAATTAGTCGCTTGGTTATTTAACCAAACACTCTGACAGCCCGCATTATTAGCGCCTTGTACGTCAGTGTCTAAGCTATCACCAATATGCAAAATTTCACTGTGAGCGACATTTAATAACTGCGCTGCGTTATTAAATAAAGCAGCGTGAGGCTTTGCTTTACCATGTGGGCCTGCTTGAAGCACTAACTCAAACACCCCATTTAGATTAAACTTTTCAACCTCGACATTGCCATTAGTAATCGCGATTAAGCGAAAATGCCTGCCAAGCTTTTCAAGTAATTCAAGCACATCATCAGCAACGGTTATTTGACTACGAGCATCTGCAAAGGCCTGATATGCTTGTTCGGCATGGTGCTTGGCAAGGTCGTGTTCAAAGCCAAGATCCTGCATTGCATATAACAGGGCTGCTTGTCGCCAACGAGTGACATCGTCAACCAAGGTTGCGTCTTGTTTTAATGCATTATCGCGACATGTCAGCCAGTAGTTCATACTGTCGGCAGGCCATTGCTCAATATTTGCTAAGTAGTCAGCTTGGGCTTGTAAGGCTGATTTTATGATTGGATGATTGTTGTATAAGGTGTCATCTAAATCAAAACTTAGAACAGAAACGGGCGATAAGGCACGATTAAATCGGATCATAATTACAGGGTTACTCGGGTGTTGAGCGCTTTTTAGCGCGTGGGTGGGTGTTGTCGTATACTTTGGCTAAATGTTGAAAATCAAGGTGTGTATAAACTTGAGTCGCAGACAAACTAGTGTGTCCCAATAACTCTTGTACAGCACGCAGGTCACCCGACGATTCTAAAATATGTGATGCAAATGAGTGACGTAACTTGTGCGGATGTACTTGTGAGCTGATACCTTGCTTGATCCCCCACTCTTGCATGCGCAACCGTACATGACGTATTGAAATACGTTTCTTTTGGCTGCTGACGAATATGGCTATTTCATCAGGGTGTGCAAATTGTGGGCGAATTTTTAGCCATGCTTTTAACGCACTTAACGCTTTACTCCCCACGGGCAGTAAACGCTCTTTGTTGCCCTTACCCCGTACTAAAATTTCGCCTTCTCGGGGATTGATATCTTGTATGTTGGCACCAACTAACTCGCTAATACGCAAGCCCGATGAGTACATTAACTCCATCATCGCTTTATCACGAATAGCGAGAGGATCGTCATCGGGTAATTCTAGCAATTTTGCCATTTGATCAACGTCTAAATTTTTCGGCAAGGGTTTTGAGAATTTAGGCCCTTTAATAGCTTCAGCAGGGTTATGGTAATGTGCCTGATTGGCAATGTTCTTTGCTTTTAAAAATTTATACAAGCTGCGAATACAGCTGAGCTTTAAACTAATGGTGCGGCCACTTAACTGTTTACTGCGCAGCTGCATACTGTAGCGGCGAATATGCTCACCTTGAACCGTAAACCAGTTCTCACTGAGCTTACTAAAATATAAAGCGGCAAAGCCGAGCTGGCTGGTGTATTGGTTTATGGTGTGTACCGAATATTGTTTTTCGTAACGTAAGTAGTCAGCAAAAAGCTGGATGGGCGTACGCCATGCATCGCTTAATTCATTAAGGTCTGGCGTTGTTACGTCGCTCATGCAAGTTCCAATAACCGTAGCTGTAATGAGCGAACGAACTCAAGCACAAAAAAACTGTCTTTAGCGGGTTCAAAGTGGTTAACATCATCACTGCCAAACGCCAAAATAGCGACAGGGTGGTTGCTATTTCCAATCAAATACAAGGCAGTTGATTGGGTTGATTCTGAAAATAATAAATCGCGTTCTTGCTGATTCACTCGTCCTAAGTAGATGCCGTCATTTTGTAAACGGTGAGCAATTAAATCATCGTATTTTTTTTCATACTTTACTAACTGACATTCATTGATTAGCGGGTTTGTGCAAATAATATTGCGCAGATTATTTGCCAGCGTTTTGAAGTCGTAGTTAGTCCACAGTTGGCGATGGCATTCGCTAAACAAACGATGAATCAATTCATTTTCTTTTGCTTGTGCAACTAACTGCTCAATTTTATTTTTTAATAAGGTGTTGTGTTCACGCAACTGACGCTGCTGAATGTGCACTAATGATGTCGCAGCAGCCGTTTGCTGTTGCAACTCAAGTGTCGCAAGAACATCTGGATTATTTATTAAAAAGTCTGGATGTGCCTTTAAATACTCAGCTACATGTTGTTCTGTTAGTTTACTCATAATGCCACTTGTCCGTCGAATACATGCTCTGCAGGCCCTGTCATTCTTACTGGATGACCTTCACCTTGCCAGCGCACTTGTAAGCTTCCTCCTGGTAAGTCAACTTGTACAGTGCTTGCCAGTTTACTTTGTATTTGACCAATCACCACCGCTGCGCACGCCCCTGTACCACAGGCTAATGTTTCATTTACGCCTCGCTCCCACACTCTTAGTTTTATGTGGTCTTGTGAAATAACCTGCATAAATCCTACATTTGCGCGCTGTGGAAAGCGTTCATGGTTTTCAAGTAGTGGGCCTAAGGTTGCGACTTCTGCGGTTTGAATGTCGTCGACTTCTAACACGCAGTGCGGATTCCCCATCGACACGGCACCGCTAAAAATGGTGTGCTCTTCAGTGCGAATAATGTACGTTAACTCGCGTTTACTTGCCTTGAGAGGAATTTTGTTTGGCTCAAAGACCGGATGGCCCATGTTTACGGTTACTTGACCATCTTTTTCTATGTATAAGGTTAAGTTTCCCGACTTGGTTGATACGGTAATTTTATGTTTGTTGGTCAAGCCTTTCATGCGCACAAAACGCGCAAAACAGCGAGCACCATTGCCACATTGTTCCACTTCGTTGCCGTCAGCATTAAAAATACGATAGTGAAAATCTAAATCAGGAGAGTAAGGGGCTTCAACCATAAGTAATTGATCGAAGCCGATACCAAAGTGGCGATCTGCCAGTTTCTTTATTTGATCACGTGACAAGAAAACATTCTGCGTGATGTTATCAATAACAACAAAGTCGTTACCTAGGCCGTGCATTTTTGAGAAATTAACTAACATAGCGCTCTAATTCGGATTTGCTCTGAGCTAATCATGCCACAGAGCAGGGCGGTTATAAAAACGTTTATGGTAAAATTTTCTCACCTTGCCAAAGGCTTTCTAAGGTTTCACGTTGGCGGATTAAGTGGCTTTGCTTGCCATCGACCATGATCTCAGCGACGCGTGGACGTGAGTTGTAATTTGAGCTCATGGTAAAGCCGTATGCACCAGCACTGCGTTGCGCCAGTAGGTCACCAGCATGTAGCGCAAGCTCACGGTCTTTTCCTAAAAAGTCACCCGTTTCACACACTGGGCCAACAATGTCGTAGTTTTGACGTGGCGTGCCATCTTCGCGCGGTTCGACAGGCACAATTTTTTGCCATGCTTGGTAAAGAGATGGGCGCAGCATATCGTTCATACCGGCATCAACAATGGCAAAATATTTGTCTTGATTCTGTTTAATAAACTCAACTTTGGTCACTAAAATACCCGCATTAGCTGCAATGGCCCGACCGGGCTCAAAAATAAGCTCTAAGTCTTGATAATTAGCTAAGCGAGATGTGATTTTATCAACGTATTCACTTGGGTGAGGCGGTGTTTCACCATTATAAGGCACGCCTAATCCTCCACCAATATCTAGGTGGGTAAGTGTGATATTCACGGCTTTTAATTCTTCGATTAAGGTCAGCACTTTTTCCAGAGCCGCTAAGAAAGGCTTAATTTCTGTAAGCTGTGAGCCAATGTGACAGTCAACCCCAGTAATGTTTAAACCTGGAAGCGATGCTGCATATTGATAAACGCTGACCGCTGTTTGAATATCAATACCAAATTTATTTTCTTTTAAACCGGTTGAGATATACGGGTGTGTTTTGGCATCGATATCCGGGTTCACGCGAATCGAGATAGGTGCAACACGGTTTAGTGAAGTTGCTACTTCTGATATACGGTCTAGCTCAGCAACCGACTCAACGTTAAAACACTTGATCCCCAATTCAAGCGCGTAGGCAATTTCGTCAGCAGTTTTTGCAACGCCAGAAAATACCACTTTACTGGCATCGCCACCGGCTGCAATAACGCGAGCTAACTCGCCTTTAGAAACAATGTCAAAACCAGAGCCTAAGCGCGCTAAAATATTTAATACAGCAATGTTTGAATTCGCTTTAACGGCGTAACAGACTAAACTTTTGTGTGATTTAGCTGCCTCGGCGAAAGCGAGATAATGGCGCTCAAAGGTTTTACGTGAATAGATATAGCAGGGCGTACCGTATTGGTCGGCAAGCTCTTTGACAGCGATGTCTTCAGCGAATAGCTGATTATTATTGTAGTTAAAAAAGTCCATCTATTGGTCCTGTTTTTGCTCTGGTTGTTCGGATGGATCAGCCTGTGGCTGAGATTCTGCTGGCTTTGCAGTATCATCTGGAAGATAAAGCGCACCGCTTTGTCCACAGCCCACCAGAGTGAGCATAAGTAGGGCACTAAGAGGTAAAATTGTTTTAAATTTTTGGCTATGAGTCTCTTTCATTAGATTAATACGGTTGCTGGCTTTATAATCGCAGAGTAACAGAATATTTAAAAAATGCAGCTATTCGCGGATGAATTTATTCCTGTTACACTTGATGTACACAATCTGCCTCCAGATCTAGGCTTAAAGCCCGTTAAAGGACACTAAAATGACTGATCATGAATACCACACACTAGCCGATGCGTTGATGCTAACAATTGAAGAGCAAATCGATGAATGTGATGCTGATTTAGACTACGAGTCTGCATCAGGTATTTTAGAAATCATCTTCCCAGATCGCAGCAAAATAGTGATCAATAAACAAGCGCCATTGCACCAAGTGTGGGTGGCAACTAAATTCAATGGTCATCACTTTGAATTGCGAGACGATAAGTGGATTGATAATCGTTCTGGTGCTGAGTTCTGGCAATTTATGTGCGATGCGGCTACGCGCCAAGCGGGTCAACCGATCGAGTGGCGTTCTGAGTTATGAGTTTAGGGTTTGTAGAATACCCCGCGCAAGGTGAACATAAGGCAACCGTTATTTGGTTGCATGGCTTGGGTGACTCGGGAGAGGGGTTTGCCCCTGTTGCTCCGCAGTTAGCGATACCGAAAGAGCTCGGTGTGCGGTTTGTGTTTCCTCATGCGCCAGTGCAACCGGTCACCATTAATGGGGGCATGGCGATGCGCTCATGGTACGACATTAAATCGATGGATTTAGATAAGCGTGCCGACGAACAAGGCGTACGAGAGTCTGCTGCTAAAGTGGCTGAGCTCATTGATCAAGAAATAGCGAAAGGCATCCCCGCGAGTAAAATTATTTTAGCAGGGTTTTCGCAAGGGGGAGTCGTGTCACTGCATTTGGCTCCACGTCTTGATTATAAGTTAGCAGGTGTCATGGCGTTATCAACGTATGTGTGCGCACCCGATAAGTTGGCTGACGAAGCTAAGCAACAGGCGTTAAATATATTTATGGCGCATGGGCGTATGGATGATGTTGTACCGCATAGCGCGGGCAGGCAAGCATTTGACGTACTGAGCGCAAATAACATGGAAGTTAGCTGGCAAGACTATCCGATGGCACATCAGGTGTGTGGTGAAGAACTGATGGCTATTCGAGCGTGGTTAATTGCTCGCTTAAGTTAATTTTTGGTTGTGAAGAGGCCAACATGACAAACAAACTTGTAATAACAGCAAATATGAATTCGGCGGAGCCTGCAAGCACATCACCCACAGCGGTAACGTACCAATGGCATTGGCGACGTATTTTTATGTTCAGTGGCGTGATTTTAGTGGCCCTGGCGACTGTAATATACAGCTTCGTAGGTGCTGTGAGTGCTGAGCAAAGTGAACAAGATGAGCCGCACACTGAGTTGACTACCGCTGTATTACAAGCTCCTGATAATAATCTTGCAGCAGAGCACGTTGACGAGAACACAGAGGACAGTGCAGAGCAGCCCGATGTGAATACCCCTGACCTTGTGCCTAATAGTGTGGCCAATGAGCCAGAAACTGAGTCTCTCAAGCCCAAAACACACGTGCAATCACTGGACACCGTTACTTCGCAAGACACTCAATTACCGGCTAAAACGACCACAGACAGCGAAGCGAAGCCTGAAAATAACGATGAACAGCAGCTCGCTTTAGCACCTAATAATAAAGTGCAGCAGTTTTCACAATCAGCTCATGTTGCCAGCGTGGCCATTGGCGCTAAAATAGATACAGATAAAGTGAGCCGTGCGGTATTAACCACCGATGTTGTTGATCGAGAACCAGTCAATGTTCTAAAAAACGATGTAAGATTAGCGGACATTACGCATAGTTTGAGCTTCTTTAGTGAGCTTAGAAATATGCAAGGGCAAACGGTTCGTCATCAATGGTATTACCAAGATGAGCAGCTAGCCTCTATTGAATTAGCAGTAAGCAGTCCGCGTTATCGCACTTACTCGACAAAAAATATTATGCCAGAACAGCTTGGTGAGTGGCGTGTTGAAGTCGTTGACGCACAAGGCACTTTACTTGCACAAAAAGAATTTAGAATTTTAGCTGATTAAGTTCAGCCAGATAAATAATTGGATTTTTCATGACACAGACAATCAAACGCGTTCGAATTGCCACTCGTAAAAGTGCGCTAGCGCTATGGCAAGCAGAATTTGTAAAAGCCCAACTTGAACACTTTCATGACGATGTGACAGTTGAACTCGTTCCAATGTCAACGCAAGGCGATATTATTCTTGATACCCCTTTGGCTAAAATTGGCGGTAAAGGCTTATTTGTAAAAGAACTTGAGCAAGCGATGCTTGACGGCCGCGCTGATATTGCTGTTCATTCAATGAAAGATGTACCGGTTGAGTTCCCTGAAGGGTTAGCGTTGCATACTATTTGTGAGCGTGAAGACCCACGAGACGCATTTGTATCAAACAACTTTAAGAGTTTAGATGCGTTACCACAGGGTGCAATCGTCGGTACGTCAAGTTTACGCCGTCAATGTCAAATTCGAGAAGCGCGACCAGACTTAGATATCCGTGATTTACGCGGTAATGTGAATACTCGCCTAGCGAAACTCGATGATGGCCAATACGATGCAATTATCCTTGCCGCTGCAGGTTTAATTCGCCTTGAAATGCCAGAACGAATCACTGCGTTCATCGAGCCAGAAGTCTCTTTACCTGCAAATGGTCAAGGTGCAGTTGGTATCGAATGCCGTATTGATGACGAAGTAACTAAAGCGTTACTGGCTCCGCTTGAGCATACAGAAACGCGTATTCGTGTTAATGCCGAACGCGCTATGAATCGCCGCTTAGAAGGCGGTTGTCAGGTGCCAATTGGTGCTTTTGCACTCGTGAATGATGATCACGTTTATTTGCGTGGTTTAGTTGGCGCGGTTGATGGTAGTCAAATGCTGCGCGACGACGTTACAGGCCCAGTAGCTGATGCTGAGAAGTTAGGCATTGAACTCGCTGAAAAGTTATTGGCGCAAGGTGCAGACAAAATTTTAGCTGACGTATACAGAGACGCGTAATATGCATATTTTGATAACTCGTCCAGAAGGAAAAGGCACTGAGCTTGCACTTGAGCTTCAGCAGGCGGGTTATCAAACGACCCTGTGCCCAGTATTGACGCTTGATTATCTTACGCCAAGTAGTCAAGCACTCGCGCCGCTTGAAAATGCCGACAAAATTATTTTTATCTCACAAGATGCCGTTCACGCATTATTAAAGCTTACCCCCACAATTAACAAAACTGCGCAGCTTTATGCGGTTGGCCAACAGACGGCAGATGCGATACATGAGGCATTTGGGCGACGCGCAGCAGTTCCTAAAAAACACGACTCCGAGGGCTTACTTGCACTAAAAACACTGCAAGATGTAGAGCTTAGCAATATTGTTTTAGTGAAAGGAGAAGGTGGGCGTACCACAATAGCAAAAACATTAAAACAACGTGGTGCCGTGTTAAATCAACTTGTTGTTTATAAGCGACGTGCCATAGAAAGCGAATCAGGTAAGTGGATGGACCACTGGCAAACAGCGGGTGTAGAGGGTATAGTCATTACAAGTAATGCGGCTGTTGATGCCATTTTTAATGGCTTAAATGAGTCACAGTTGGCATGGTTGAAGGGGTGTCAGTTTTATGTTGCTAGTGAACGTATCGCTGAATACCTACAACAAAAAAATGTCATTAGAACACATATACATATTGCTGCAGGGGCTAGTGATAGCGCTATGTTCGCCTGCATTAATCAGCAAGGTAGCAAAATGAGTGAATCAGATCTAAAACAGTCAGCCAAACCTGCTGCGGCTGAACCAGCAAAAAAGGCAGCAGCGGCTAAGCCTGCATCAAACCAAGTGGTTCAGCATAAAAAAGGGATAAGTAAAACCGGTAGTTTGGCACTGTTGATTTCACTTCTCGTTGCTTCAGCGGTCGGTTATGAGTTTTACCATAAACTGAATAGCGATCAGCAGTCTACTCTGGCATTTAACGAGCTGACAACTGAAAACCAACGTCTACAGCAACAACTCGATGCCATCAAGAATGCTCAGCAAACTCTGCAACAAGCTTTGTATAATAGCGAGCAAAAAGTCGCGGATACGTTGCGTGATAATGCCGAACAAACTCAGCAACAACTGCAAGCCGCTTTAAAGCGTGCTGAGCAACAAAGCTATACGTTAAACCCACAAGAAGTGACCAGTCTGCAGCGTATGGCTGAGTTTAAGTTGTGGGCTGAGCATGACTTTCGGGGAGCGGCTGCTGTTTTATCACGATTAGACAGCTTATTAGCAGAGCATCCTGGTACGGGGGCTATTCGCCAAGCAATTCATCAGGACTTACAAACTTTGAACGGCATTGACCCAGTGGCTGTTGAAGCGATTTATTTAAAGCTGCATGGCATCAATCAAAAAGTCGATGAGTTGGTATTTAACGCGATTTCATTACCTGAAGAAGTCAGCCAGGACGATCCTAATCAATTAAGTGAAAATGTCAGCGAATGGCGTCAGAATCTTGCAAAGTCGTGGCTGCAATTCAAAGATTTTTTTGTCACGGTTCGTACGCGAGAAGACATGGTTGTGGCGCCGTTTTTAAGTGAGCAAGAGCGTCATTTAGTTAAACAGCGTTTAAGGCTCTATTTAGCACAAGCTCAGGATGCGATTTTAACCAAGCAAAGTAGTGTGTACTTTACAGCGGTTGAAGCGGCACATGCGCTTGTTAAAGACTACTTTAAGCAAGATGATGCCGTGACTAAAGCTGCATTAAAGAGTTTAACTGAGCTTTCTAAAGAGCAACTCGATTTTAATCCTAACGTGTCATTGCAAAGTACGGAGCAGGTGAAGGAGTGGGCACAATGATCCGCTTTTTATTGCTGATAATTGCGATTGCAGTCTGTTTAGGCATTGCTCCTTTTTTTATAGATCAAAAAGGCTATGTACTGATTGCGTTCAATAAAACGACCATCGAGGGCACTATATGGGGGGTTGCAGCCCTTATTGTGCTGGGGTGTGGTATTGCTTACTTAGGGTATAAGTTGGTGCGTTATTTATGGTCGTTATATAGCCATACACGCCATCGTTTTTTTGCCCGCAGTGAAGAGCGCAAACAAGCGGCTATTGAACAAGGCGTATGGAGTTTGATTAATAACGACTACGCAGAGCTTGAATTAGCACTGGATAACAACAGTGTCGCAGAGCCGTGGACCGATATACGTTATGCACTGCTTGCCAAAGCTGCACTGGCGAATAATAACAGTGAAAAAGCGATTAGCTATCTTGATAAAATCAACCAAGCAAATCAATTAAAAGTGGCTAATTTATGGCTTGCTAGCGGTGAATGCAGCACGATCTTTGCGGAATTAAAAACGTTAGCCGAGCGCAAAAAAGCAACAAACCTAGAGCTCAAAATGTATGCTCAGGTATTAGTTCAAGAGCAGAAATGGTCTGCGCTTGATGACTTTATGCCACGATTACTGCGTAAAAAAGTGCTCACAGAAAAAGAATGGCAACAGGTGTTTGACCGTTATTTTGCAGCGCAGGCTGACACCTCGTTAACCGAGCGTTTTGAGCAACTGACAAAGAACTTAAAACCAATGGCAGAAGTAAGTTACTTAAAAGCCATGGCGCGCGCAGGAAAACTAAATAAAATAGAGCTAAGCTTAATTAAAATGATTAAAAAGCCTCTGCAACATAAAGACTTAGCTCGTATTCTTCGCACTAGTGCAGCAGGTGATGCGCTAAAACTGCAGGCCAGTTTGCAAGATGTATTGAAGAAAGACACCGAAAATACCGACCTTCTTCTTGCGCTTGCGTGTTTAGCCAATGCGCATGGCGAATACGATTTAGCTGCACGTGTGTTTGATAAAGCACTGAACGCAACGAATCGTGACGACTACTTACAGCAAGCCGTATTGAGTTACAGTAAGAGTGGGCAACCAGACAAAGCATTGGTTCTGTATCAATAATTTTATGACTGCCAGTTAAGGAGTGATGGCTTGAAAAATGCGTTTACGTTAACAATAAGTATCGCTCTAGCCTACTTTTTTACGGGGTATTTAAGCAATTCTTTACTGGCAATCGACGGCTATGCTGTTGCAGCTTGGCCTCCATCGGGTATTGCTCTTGCCAGTATTTTACTCAGCCGAAACCGAGCACTCCCTGGGGTTTTGCTGGGTGCATTTCTGGTTAACTTAATTCATTTAGATAACGTATCCGACATTTTGCATTGGCAGATAATGCTGCAAGCAATCGGTGTAACCCTTGCCTCAACTTTTCAAGCTTGGCTTGCGTATTACATTATTATCCATTTAGTAAAAAATCCACTCGAACTTTCTTCGCTAAGACAAAGCGTACAAGGGCTGATTATTGGCGGTCCATTGTGTAGCTTAATAGCTGCCTCTGCAGGCACCGCATTATTGGTTATCAATGATGTGATCCCCCATTATATGGCGTTAAACAATTTTGTTGCTTGGTGGATTGGTGACAGCATTGGTGTACTGATTTTTACTCCATTGGTACTGGCTGCGTTTAGTTACAATCACATTCAACAACGTGTTCAAATTATTGTGCCGTCTCTGGTGATTTACATGATTATTTGTGTCAGCTTTTATGGCGCATCAAGTGTAAAAAAAGCTAAGGACGAGCAACGTCAACAGACTAAAGTAAGTGCCATTAAGACTAATTTAGAACACCGTGTTGGTGAAATACAGTCTCATCTAGCGTTACTGGCGACATTTTTTGCTAGCAGCGATGACGTTGATTTTAGAGAGTTTAAGCGCTTTACCTCTCGACAATTGCAAGATAGCACCGAAATAGCTGCATTTGAGTGGGCACCCAAAGTCATTCACTCACAGTTGAGTAATTACGAAAACTTACTGCGCGATGAGTTAGGTGACGACTATTACGTAAAAGAAAAAAATACTGAAGGTGAATGGCAAGCTGTCAGCAAACGCGATATTTATTTTCCAGTGCAGTACATTCATCCCTTGATTGGAAATGAAGCAGTGAAAGGCTTTGACTTGGCCTCAAGTGCGGTCCGTTTTGAGGCGCTGACCAATTCGCGCTTGAGTAAAAGTGTCACCGTCAGTGAACCTATTTCGCTTATGCAAGGGGGCGGGAATGAACGGGGAGTGCTGTTTTTCAACCCTGTGTATGCGGATTTACATCACCAAGTTGGTTTTAAAGGTTATGTTGTGGCTGTCGTTAACTTAGAGGTTTTGGCACAAACGCTTAACTACAACCAAAACACCGATATTGATGCCAGTTTTTATGATATGACGGATGGAGATAATCCCACCGAAATATTCAGTCCGCAGCGGGTTGGTACAAAGGTAATAGCGCATTTTAATTTCATTGTTGGTGAGCGTGTTTGGCAAGTAAAGCTGTGGGAGCCGGTTAAGCAATCCTCATGGCTTGTGTATTGGTTTGCGCAAATAGTGGGCATGCTATTCGTATGGTTGCTGATTACGTTTTTAATCTCGGTGACGGGCACGAATATTCAAATTCGTCAGCAAGTGGCAAAACAGACACAAAGCTTACGAGAAGAAAAATTAAAAGCCGATAAAGCCAGTCAAATTAAAAGTGAGTTCTTGGCTAATATGAGCCATGAAATCCGCACCCCAATCAATGGTATCAAAGGGTTACATTATTTGGCGTTACAAGAGCAAGATTGGCAGCAAGCCCGTGCTTATATCGAACAAGCAGATGGTGCGCTAAACGTGTTACTGCGCGTTCTTAATGATGTGCTAGATTTTTCGAAAATCGAAGCTGGGCGATTAGAGCTGCACCAAGAACCTGTCGATATTAATAGCTTAATTAATGAGATCAGTAATTTAATGCAGTTTGAACTGAACTCACGCTCACTTAATTTTGTGGTTGATTACGACCGAAGTGAATCATTAGTGATTCAAACAGATGCTATTCGGTTGAAACAAATTCTGCTTAATTTACTTAATAATGCCGTTAAGTTCACCCCTGAAGGCGAGATCACGTTACGAATTTGGCAAGAAAATAAGATGACTTATTTTAGCGTCATTGATACGGGTATTGGAATTAAAAAAGAGGTGCAGGAGCAGCTATTTCAACCATTCTCTCAAGCCGATAGTTCGACATCTCGCCGCTTTGGCGGTACGGGACTCGGTTTAAGCATTTGTAAAAAGCTTATTGATTTAATGGGCGGAGACATAAGCCTCACGAGTGTTGAAGGGCAAGGCTCTACCTTTACATTCACAGTGCCGTTTGAGTCGCCTTTAGAGGCTGTCATCCACACGGATGACGTGCTATCAGAAATTGACATTTCGGCGATTTCATTTGCGAATGTGGCTATTTTATTAGTGGAAGATAACCCGCTTAACCAGCATGTGGCATGCGCTATTTTAAAAACAAAAGGGTGCCTTCCCGATGTTGCCAAAGACGGTCACGAAGCAATTAAGATGATTAGTGAAAAGAGTTATGATTTAGTACTCATGGATATTCAGATGCCGAATATGGATGGCTTGCAAGCAACGCAAGTTATTCGTAATGAATTATTAATAAATGACCTACCAATTATCGGCTTATCAGCGAATGCGCATGATGATGATTTGAAAAAAGGGTTGGCCAGTGGCATGGATGGATATTTAACGAAACCCATTGATGCCGATAAACTCTTTAAAACCTTGTGGTATCACTTACAAAATAAATCAGTGAATTAATGCAGACAATTGACCTCAATAAAGTAAATAAAATCATCTAAACTTGAAATATCAACGCGGGTACGTATGATCCGCGAAAACTGACTGAACTGAGTGCCAATTATGATCAACAACACACTTCCTTTGCTTGATATTCATCGCCACCTTGATGGTAATGTTCGACCACAGACAATTTTAGACTTGGGTCGACAGTTTAATCTTGCGCTACCGGCAGACCATATTGACGCACTTATTCCGCACGTACAGGTGATTGACCCTGAACCTAATTTAGTGGCGTTTTTACAAAAGCTTGATTGGGGTGTAAAAGTGCTGGGAGATTATGATGCGTGTCGTCGTATCGCAGTCGAAAATGTTGAAGATGCATTAGCACAAAAACTTGATTATGTTGAGCTGCGTTTTAGCCCTTATTACATGGCGCAAAGCCAAGGCTTACATCCACAAGGTGTTGTGGAAGCGGTTGTTGATGGTGTAAAAAGTGCTTGCCAAGGTGCCCCGATTAAAGTGAATTTGATTGGTATTATGTCACGTACGTACGGGACTGAAATTTGCCAACAAGAACTTGATGCACTGCTTGCATTTAAAAACGATCTTGTGGCGGTTGATTTAGCTGGAGATGAAATGGGGTTTCCCGGAGAGTTGTTTGTTAACCATTTTAAGCAAGTACACGATGCTTATTTGGCCGCGACGATTCATGCTGGTGAAGCGCGAGGCAGTGACAGTATTTGGCAGGCAATAAATCAGCTGGGTGCGACGCGTATTGGGCATGGCGTAAAAGCCATTGAAGATCCAAAACTTATGGACTATTTACGCGATAACCGCATCGGAATTGAATCTTGTTTAACCAGTAATATTCAAACCAGCACAGTGGCCGAACTGGCAAGTCATCCTTTAAAAACATTTTTAGATCACGGTATTTTGGCGTCAATTAATACGGATGATCCCGCCGTGGAAGGCATTGAAATTGAACATGAGTATCGTGTCGCTGCGCCCGCTGCGGGCTTAACCCAAACAGACATAGAAAAAGCACAAGCGAATGCGCTTGAAATTGCTTATTTGAGTAATGCCGATAAAGCCGCTTTAAGAGAGTTAGCTGCAAACCGCTAATGAGCAGCAGCTAGCTACAAAACTTACACTTGATGCTCTTGGCACGAGACATAGTTCTCATAAAGTGCTTTGAGCACATCGCCACGGCTGATCATGCCAACCACTTTGTTACCTTCAACAACTGGGTAGTTTTTGGGTTTGCCGGTCTTCATGCCGTCGGCAAGCTCAATGATATTTTGATCAATACTCACGGTGACGACATCTGTTCGCATTAGCTGTTTCACCTTTACCACACCATCGCAGAAATAACTGTTTTGCATTAGTGGTTGTAGTAATTCTTGCTCAGAAATAAAGCCAACCAAAGCTTTATTATCATCAAACACCGGCGCGCCTAATAGTTTAAACTTTTGCAGCTCGCTAATGGCGGTGGTCATTTCGGTTTCGGGTGTAATATGTGGCAACTTACGTTGCATAAAATCTTGTACTTTTGTATTTAGCATTTGGGTCTCTCCCCATCATTATTCTATATAAAGTATGGTCAAGGAAATGCAGTTTGTGAAATCGTTATATGGATTTAAGTGTGAGTTAAAACAAATAAAAAAGGCACCCAGTAAACTGGGTGCCTTCATAGCAAGAAAGGATCACTTACTTTATAAATGCAAATGCATCTGCGTACATGTTTTCACGAACTGCACCATGTGCAATAAAGTCATCACGCACAATGCCAATCATGTCAAAACGGCCAGCCATATATATATCGTATGGCTCAAGAGACACTATATCAGCCATGACCGCTTTGTGAACAAAGCCTGTTTTGCCAGACCAACTTGCAGGGGCATTTTCAACAACGGGAATGTATTGAAAGTGAGGGTTACTCTCTGCCCAAGCTTGCATTTCGTCATGGGCATAAAGAGCCGATTCTTCACGCACACCCCAGTAAAACAACACGGGGCGATCACAGCCTATTTCAGCTAGGTGATCAGCCATCGATTTTGCATACGAAAAGCCCGTACCGCCCGCTAATAAAATGATAGGGCGTTCGCCTTCAGTGCGAAGTTGTGACACACCTAAACCAACTTCAACGTTAACCTGTTGTTGTGCTGTATGAGCGTGACGTAAGTGTTCAAGTGCCTGCATTGCATATGAATCCGCACCTGATGCGCCTATGTGTAATTCAATTTGCTCAGTTTGCGATGGGCGACTAGCAATTGAAAAGGCACGCTTATCTTTTTCGCCTAATACAAGTTGCATATATTGGCCTGCCTCGAATGACACAGGTTGCTGTGGTTTCAAAATGACCTTATGTACGTGGTCTGTAAGCGGGCTGATCGCAACAACGTCAGCGAGTAATGTTTGCATAGTTTACCTTTATAAAGCAGAGACGCATAACCGATTGCGAGTGCGCTCACAACCGTTAATTTTTGAGCAGTTTATCACAGACACAGCTTAGAGAATATCTAAGCTGTCCCATATTTCATCAACACGATCTTTAATTTTTGGGTCCATTACAATGGGCTCACCCCATTCCCGATCGGTTTCTCCTGGCCATTTATTTGTCGCATCCATTCCCATTTTTGAGCCTAGGCCAGAGACGGGTGATGCAAAGTCTAAATAGTCAATCGGTGTATTTTCAATCAGTGTGGTATCACGGGCAGGATCCATGCGTGTGGTTATCGCCCAGATCACGTCATTCCAATCACGTGCATTTACATCGTCATCACAGACAATGACAAACTTTGTATACATGAACTGGCGAAGAAATGACCACACACCCATCATTACGCGTTTTGCGTGGCCTGGGTATTGTTTTTTCATGGTCACGACAGCTATACGATATGAACAGCCTTCTGGGGGCAAATAGAAGTCGACAATTTCTGGAAATTGCTTTTGTAAAATAGGCACAAAGACTTCGTTTAATGCCACGCCTAATACAGCGGGTTCATCAGGTGGACGACCTGTATAAGTACTATGGTAGATTGGATTTTCACGATGCGTGATGTGCGTCACTGTCATAACAGGAAACTCATCTACCTCATTGTAATAGCCTGTATGGTCACCGTAGGGGCCCTCTGGGGCTGTTTCACCCGGCATAATATAGCCTTCTAAGATAAACTCAGCTGTTGCAGGCACTTGCAAGTCATTGGAAATAGATTTAACCACTTCGGTTTTACTACCGCGTAACAGGCCTGCGAATGCGTATTCACTGAGTGTATCTGGTACAGGTGTTACCGCGCCAAGAATAGTGGCAGGGTCTGCGCCAAGGGCTACCGACACTGGGTATGGCTCGTTCGGGTGTTCTTTGCACCACTCACGGAAATCAAGCGCGCCACCACGGTGAGATAACCAGCGCATAATGATTTTATTCTTACCTAATAATTGCTGACGGTAGATACCTAGGTTTTGGCGCTTTTTATAAGGTCCTTTGGTGACCGTCAGACCCCATGTGATAAGTGGTGCTGCATCACCCGGCCAACAGTGTTGAATAGGCAGTTTTGTTAAATCAACGTCATCGCCTTCAAGAATCACTTGTTGGCACGCTGCTTTTTTAACTTCCTTAGCTGGCATATTTAACACTTGTTTAAATACGGGGATTTGACCTAGCGCCTCTTTAATTCCTTTTGGTGGCTCTGGCTCTTTTAAAAAGGCCAGTAACTTACCGACTTCGCGCAGTTCACTCACATCATTTTGCCCCATACCCATCGCAACACGCTTGGGTGTTCCGAATAAGTTGGCAAGTACAGGAATTGAGTGGCCTTTTGGATTTTCGAATAATAGGGCAGGGCCTTCAGCACGTAAGGTGCGATCGGCAATTTCGGTCATTTCTAGGTAGGGATCAATCTCTTGTTTGATCCGCTTTAGTTCACCCTTTTGTTCTAATAACTCGATAAATTCGCGAAGATCTTTGTATTTCATTTTGGTCGCTTAAACGCTGAAAAAACTGTCGCTATTATACTCAAAATCAATCTTTAAGCTAATTTAGCAGGGAGAATTCGCTGTTTTATTGGGCGAGAGCACAGTGGTATTTTTTACCTCTCAAAATGAGCATAGCCTCAGGACCTTTAGACCAAAAAAGTACGGTGTCATTACTGTACTTTACACCCGAGGCGCTGACTTGCCGGCTTAGTAAAAAAGACTCTTGTTGAAATGAAAGTGTTGCTTGCTCTTCATTGATGTCGGTAATACTCGCGATTTCTTCATCACACTTATAATTGTTTGGCGCACTTTGCTCGGCACAAGCACACAAGGTGACTAAAGCGAGCCCTAAAGTAAGTGGCTTAATCATGGAAACACCCCTGTTTTAATGAATCTACCCAAACCATTGGAAATGTGTTTCTTCAGATGGTGTGGATTTATAAGCCTAACAAAGAAAAATTAACCGTTGGTGAAAATACCAGGATAAGTTATGTTGTTATTGAAATTAATGGGCAAGGAGCTGCTATGGCTGGGACTAACTTATTAACCTTACTTGATGATATTACAACGCTTTTAGATGATATTGCGACAATGAGTAAAGTCGCAACTAAAAAAACAGCAGGGGTATTGGGTGACGACCTAGCACTCAATGCGCAACAAGTAACTGGGGTCACGGCTGATCGAGAATTACCCGTAGTCTGGGCTGTTGCAAAGGGATCGTTTATCAATAAAGCGATACTGGTACCTGCCGCATTATTGATTAGTGTGTGGTTACCTTGGCTTATTACGCCGCTTTTAATGATAGGTGGCTTATTTTTGTGCTTTGAAGGTGCTGAAAAAATTATTCAAAAGCTGTTTGATCACACAAAAGCTGAAGATGAATCTGCCATCGAACATCAAGACTTGCACGAATACGAAAAACAGAAAGTGAAAGGGGCTATTCGCACGGACTTTATCCTCTCAGCCGAAATTATTGTTATAACCTTGGGCACAGTTGCCGGTGCTACACTGGTTAATCAAGCATTGGTGTTAACGGTTATTGCAATCATTATGACTATTGGCGTTTATGGTCTTGTTGCAGGCATTGTAAAACTTGATGATGCCGGTTTGTATTTACTGCAAAAAGCCCAGCAAACAGGCGGGAAATTTAAACAGTTATTAGGCACCTTTTTAGTCGCGGCAGCCCCTCAGTTGATGCGTTTTTTAGCGTTCGCAGGTACAGTTGCAATGTTTTTGGTTGGCGGTGGCATACTCGTTCACGGCATACCTGTGTTGCATCACGCTCAGCAAGGCGTGAGTGAGTTTGCACTTACTTATCTTGGTAAAACAGGGGAAGTTGTTACACCGATTTTATTCGATGGTTTGCTTGGCGTCGCTGCGGGGATTGTGGTGGTGCTAGTGGTTGAGTTGTGGCACAAAGTGAGAAATTAAATAAAAAGTGCCGGCGAGAAACCTCGCCGGCAAGAAATTAGCACGGGAACGTAAGCGTGCTAATGTGCAGGGTGTTCCTTTAAGCTATATAAACCCAAAGGTGTTTGTCTTCTGGGACTCATAGAACCCCTAAAACAAAGCAGGAGAATTATTCTGCTCTTTCTATCTATACTTCATTATGCACTAGTTAAAATATGTTATAACGTAACCTATCTGATGTAAATAACCAATGCGTTTGTTATTCATTGGTTTACTTTATTGGATGTTATAAAAAGTGGATTTAATCTGTGTTTAAATTACTGCAGTCGTAGCTTAGGCATAATTCAGCAAGTTCAATTTTAGCTTTGAGGTTGCCTTGTTGTGTGGCTTTATTGAGCCAATAGGCCGCTTTTTCTAGACTTTTTTGAGTACCTTGACCATCGCGATACATTTGCCCTAAGTTAAGTTGCCCCCACGAATAACCCCGCTCTGCAGAAAGCGTAAAACTGTCTAGCGCTTCTGTGTAAAGCCCATCTTTAAAATAAGTGATACCTTCTTGATTGTGCTTATCAAGTTTTACGCCGGTATATAAGGGTTTCGGCTTTGGTGGGTGCATTACAAAGCCTCCGAATAAGCTATAAAGCTCAGGGCGCATGATTTTGTAAATGCTGTTGTCTTCATAAAATTGCTGTATTTGTTCTTTGCTAAAGGTCATGGTTTTACTTGAGAAATAATTATCTTGGACCAACATGCTTGTGCGCATAGCAATTTCAATGTCTTTATTATATTTGTAGGTGTAATTACCGACACGAAAGGTCATGTTGTCATTATCAAATTCAACCAGTTGTGCCACTTTTAAATTATTAATCCGTTTTGGGGTGTCGGTAAATTTGTCAGCGTGGACAAAATACGTGTCGAACAGTTTTGGCTTATTTATATAACTAACTTCGTTCGTAGTTTGTTGATGAACACCAAGCACAGTTTGAATTAAAAAATAGCCTAAAAGTAACACGCCGGCAAAGTACTTAATAATCGAGAGCATTTCTAAAGTAGGAAGTGCGTACCAAGACACGGGAGTCATATAGCCACAATCATCACACTGGCGCTGATAACTGATTGATAGTGGGATAACTGGCAAAATAGTAAAACGCAGTATCTTGCTGTGATTGGTTAATGAATAATGCTCGCTTTGACAGTGGGGGCATGTTTTAGGTTGTTTGTAAAAAACATCAGCAGCAGCAGTATTAAAAAGTAGCATAGTGTCTTCCTTGGTAATAACTACAAACTAGAACAAATGCAGCAAGTTATAAAGATGCAAACTGTAACCAAATATGAATTTCAGTATGAAAGGCTTTTCACTTAGAGAATAAACCCATTCTCTGCTATGATCCTCTGAATCTTCGAGGATATCCCTCCACTATCAAGTTTGGAATGTTACTGTGACTGCTACTGCTTTTTCATCGTTGGCTTTGCCGCAAGAGTTAATCGATAATTTATCGACCTTAGGTTATTCACAAATGACGCCAGTGCAAGCGCAAAGTTTGCCGGTCATTTTGCAAGGAAAAGATATTATTGCCCAAGCTAAAACTGGCTCAGGGAAGACTGCTGCATTCAGTTTAGGCGTGCTGGCTAAATTAAATGTTAAACGTTTTCGAATCCAATCATTAATTCTCTGCCCAACGCGTGAATTAGCTGAGCAGGTTGCAGAAGAAGTCCGTAAGTTAGCGCGTAGTATTCACAATATTAAAGTACTTACTTTGTGTGGTGGCGTATCAATTGGACCGCAAATTGGTTCGCTTGAACATGGTGCACATATTATCGTAGGTACACCAGGGCGGGTCGATGACCATATTCGTAAAGGGACATTGCGCTTAGATGATGTTGAAACTTTAGTGCTTGATGAAGCCGATCAAATGCTCGACATGGGTTTTCAAGATACCTTAGATGCGATTGTTGAATGCATTCCAGCCCAGCGTCAAACATTATTGTTTAGTGCGACGTATCCGAAATCAATAGCAGCAATTGCAGAGCGTGTATTGAGCAATCCTGAGACTATAAAAGTTGAAGAAGAGCAGGCAAAGAGCACAATAAAACAGTACTTTTACAAACTTGATAATAACAAGCAGCGCTTTAATACTTTAAAACTTTTATTGTTAAAGTTTCAGCCAGAAAGTTGTGTGGTGTTCTGCAACACGAAAGTTGAGACTCAGCAAATTTGTGATGACCTTTTTGCTGAAGGATTTAGTGCCGTCGCATTGCATGGTGATTTAGAACAGCGAGAACGAGAACGTACATTAATTCGTTTTTCTAATAAAAGCGCTTCAATTTTGGTCGCGACGGATGTTGCTGCACGCGGGCTTGATATTAATGATATGGATATGGTGGTGAATTACCACTTAGCACATGACCCTCAAACACATGTGCATCGTGTGGGCCGCACCGGGCGTGCAGGTAAAAAAGGGATTGCCTGTTCAATTTATGGTGAAGCTGAGCAGTTTAAAGTGGCACAAATAGGTGATCACTATGAAAAAGATTTTGAACCAGAGCCTATTCCGCCGTTTAGTTTATTAGAAAAGCCAGCTTATAAGCCTACAATGGCAACGCTTATGATTGATGCAGGTAAAAAGCAGAAAATTCGTGCGGGTGATATTTTAGGGGCGCTAACGGGTAAAGAAGGGGTCGCGGGACACCAAGTTGGTAAAATAAATGTACTTGATAATGTTGCCTTTATTGCTGTTGAGCGTGCTGCTGTTAAGCCTGCTCTGCGTAAATTAACAGAAGGTAATATTAAAAAGCGTAAAATACGAGCTCGTCGATTAACGCGCTAAAATTAATGTGAGCAATTCGCCTTGAGTTGCTCATATTCTTGCCGTATTTTTTTGAACTTGGTAGCAGAACCTTGTCGATCAGGGTGATACTTTAAGGCGAGTTGTCGCCACCGTTTTTGCAGCTCTCTATATGAATAATCTGCAGGGAGTTGCCAGTGTTGTATGATCGGGTAAAGTTGCTCAGCTGATACTTGAGTAAGACAGAAGCGATTGTGTGTGCTAAAACGCTGCCAAAATTGGTCAAGTAATGCATCAATGGCGTCTCGTGACGTGTCATAGTTTTGCCAATCTAAATAATATGCTCTTAGCGGATCGTCTTTTTCTGGACGGTCTGTAGGGCATGTATCTATAAGCTCTATATGAAGCGATGCAATCTCTAATCGCTGGGTCGGGGCTAGCTGTGCTTGTAACTGATACAATCCGTTCATAATTAGAAAATTACGTTTAAAGAGGTCTTTTTGCGGGTCTTCATCGAGTTGCTTAAGGTAATTCGTCTCTCCCAGCGCGCTGGCTAGCGTATGCACCTTCCAAGTAGACTGTCGTAGAAGAAGGTGAAAAATCTCATCAATCAGTGGGTTAACCATTGTTCGTAGGCCAATGTTTAGTGTAATCTTAAAGTATATACGCTAACACAGCTGCGTTATTGAAACTACGATCATGTTTTAGGTTTAAAGGAATGCATTTGGCGATGCTTTAGCGAGTTCTGCTAATGCACGCTTGGTTGATTTTTAGGGATATAAACATATGTACATCACATTGCGCCTCAGCTTGCTTTATTCAACGCTCGCGTGTGTCTGTTTGTTTTTTACGTCTCCTAGTTTTTCATCTCACTCATTGTTTGAGCAGTTTACGCAATCACAGCAATGGGATGAGAAAAAACAACTTTCAATAAAGCTGCTAGCCGCACCTAATATCACATCCGATGAAAAATTAGAGGTTTATCTACAGTTAGCTGACTTTGCACTAGAGAAAGATAATTTCTCTGCTGCAGTGGAACACTATCAACTGGCTGCAACATCAGCCTCTTTTGAAGAGCATCCACAACGTTATTTTCAAGCTCTTAAAATGCAAGGTGTGACCTATTATTATCAAGGGTTAATGCAGCAAGCCGTGAGTGCGTATATGCGAGCCTTGAGTGTTGCAAGAAATATGGAGCAGCCAATTTCTGAAGCTAATCTTTTGAGTAATATTGGTCTTGCTTACTTCAATATGTTTAATATGAATCAAGCGCTTGATTATTATAAACAAGCGAAAACGATTTACGATAAATATGGAACAGCACAAGATAAAGCGGATATTTTGCACAATATAGCGGGTATTTATATCCGTTTGTCTAGCTACGATATTGCACTGGATATGTATCGAGAAGCACTGGCTATTTTTCAAAAGCTTAATGATGAAGATGGTATCGCTCAATCTTATGGCAATATGGGAGTGGCTTACTCAGAGCTTGGCGAGTATCAACTGTCATTGCATTACTACCAGCGTGCTTTGCGCCATTACCAAGAAACGAATGATGCATACTACCTGTCCTCTCGACACGGTAACATTGCTAACGTGTACTTGCGAACGGGCGATCTTGAGATGGCCTTAAGTCACACGGAAAAAGCGATAAAATTCGCAAAGCAAATTGATAATAAGGGGCTCGAGTTAGCGGGGTTATTATCACAAGCGAAAATCGAGCTGTTACAAGGGAAGTTACCTGAAGCAGAAGTCACACTTAACACATCTGTTAGTATGGCGAAAGAGTATAAAGATGAGCTCAGAGTACTCGATGGTTTGGGTATGCATGCATTGATAAAAGCGGGTCAAGGAGACTTTGAAAGTGCAGTGTCATACTTTGATAGCTTTGTTCGCAAAATGAATGCTTCTAAAAATGAACAGCTTTTAAAATCATTGGGTAAACTACAAAGCCAAATTCAAGCCAGTCAGTTAAATCAAGAAATTGTCGATCTTAAGCAACATCAGCATGTGCAAGAGCTCGAAATGTCTAAACAACGCCAGCTAACGATCATGCTGTTCATTTTGCTTGTAATGATTGTTGTGACAGGAATTACTATTTACCGACGCAAGATTGAAAAAGAGGCGAAGGAGCAACTCTCTTTAATGGTGGCTAAGCGCACCCAAGAACTTGAAGAAATTGCAGAGCAGTTGCGTAGTGCAAATGATATCAAAAGTCAGTTTCTTGCCAATATTAGCCATGAAATCCGCACTCCACTGACTGCTATTCTTGGTCAAACCGATCATTTAATGAATGGTCTTTATAAGCCTGAGAAGTTGAATGAAGAACTTGCGGTTATTCAAAAACAAAGTGATCACTTAAAAGAGCTTATTAATGATGTACTTGATATTAGTAAGATTGAGGCGAATAAACTTGAGTTGAACTTAGAAGAGGGCAACTTAGTGGAATTACTGACAGATGTGCATTCTATGCTGAGCGGTCAGGCGAAAGAGAAAGGATTAAAATTTGCGTTTCAAAATCAACTTGGTGAGCAGTTTTTCAGCTACTTAGATTTTACGCGTGTAAAACAGATATTAATAAACTTATGCGCGAATGCCATTAAGTTTACTCAGCAAGGAGAAGTTGAGTTACATGTATCGCGCGTCGAGCAAGGCATTGTGTTTCGCATTAGAGATACCGGCATTGGCATGAATGCAGAGCAATTGAAACTAATTTTTGATTGCTTTAGTCAGGGTGATAACAGTATTAGTCGTCGTTTTGGTGGTACTGGGCTTGGACTTAGCTTGTCGCAGCAATTGGCGATGATGATGGGCGGGTACATCAGTGTTGAGAGCGAGGCGAATAAAGGCAGTGAGTTCTCTTTTTACTTACCCTGTAAAGAACTTGAGCCTGCGGCGTATATTGATGACAATCAAGCGATTACACACTCAGCTTCTAAAGGATTATCAGGCAAAGTATTACTTGCCGAAGATCACCCAGATAACAGACGCTTAATTTGCCGTTATTTAGAATCTATGGGGCTAGAAGTCATTACAGCAGAAAATGGTGAGCAGGCTGTTGAGCAATGTTTAAAAGAGTTCCCAGATGTGGTGTTACTCGATATTCAAATGCCAGTACTTGATGGTTTAAGCGCATTGAAGCTATTACAAAAATGTGGCTTTACTCAACCTGTATACGCATTAACTGCGAATGCGATTAGCCACCAAATTGAAGGTTATTTAGAAGCGGGTTTTACTGGGTATCTTGCTAAGCCAATCGATAAAAAAGTGTTTTACACGCAGCTTGCTAAGCATTGTAAAAGTACCTCTCAACTAGCTAATTCAATGCCCGATACACGTGATCTTGTCACTAGCTTTATCAATAGTTTTGCCTACGAAGCGGACTTGATTCAGCAGCATTTCTCAGCGGATGATTTAATGAGCTTACAACAAGATGCTCATCGAATTGGAGGGGCTGCAAAAATGTTTGCCTTAGATGATATTGCACACAGTGCTTTAGCACTCGAGCTGGCCATAAAAAACAAGACAGCGTTTGAAATTAATCACTTAGTAACGCAACTACTCGAGCTTATGCACTGCACACGTTTAGCTCAAAATAGCTCAATATCACCATCTTGAGCTTGTTTTATTTCTTCGTCATTGATGAATCGTGAGCGGTCTACTCGCTTTTTTAAATCAATGCTAGGGTAGGTCACTTTAAACATCGACAACTTATTATCTATTGAATGTGCGAGATTAACGAGATCCTTACTTGAAACGGCTTGAATTTGTGTGCTGGATAATGCATCTGAGTTAATTTCAACCATAGAGTCAATACTTGCTTGTGCTTCATCAGACATTTGGCTTTGCAGTGCAACTTGTGCGTGAATACTTTCTGATAAAGCATCGATGGCTAACATCGCTTGTTCTATTTTATTTGTTTCACGTGTTGATTCGTCAGATAGCTTAACGGTGTGCTCTGTTTCTTTTAATGCCTTTTGCATCAACTGATTCGCTTGCTCAGTATTATGCTGAATTTTAGCAACCATATTTCGAACTTCTTGTGTTGATTTGCTTGTGCGTGCAGCTAAGTTTCGAACCTCATCAGCCACTACTGCAAACCCTCTTCCTTGCTCGCCTGCTCGGGCTGCTTCAATGGCGGCATTAAGAGCCAATAAGTTAGTTTGTTCGGCAATACTATTAATGACCTCAATCACAGAACCTATTGCGTCGCTATCTTGCTTGAGCAAAACAATTTGTTGGCTTGTTTGATTAATATTATCGGCGAGTTTTAATAAACTTGATTGACTCTTATCAGTGTCTAAACGGGTTTGTTTTACGGAATTCGTGGCATTAGAAACCGCGTGATAAATTTGCTCTAAACTTCGATCGAGCTCTCTTGATACGTCAATGGTACGCTTTATTGTAATGGCGAGATCGACACCGTGAGCATCTTGAATCGTGGCTTTTTGGGTCATAGAGGCATAAGTGTCTCTTAGTGCATCCGCCATAGGGAGCAATCGCGCAGAAGAAAAATAAATCTCTCCGAGCAAGTGCTCTACTGTGGTTAAACTTTCATTTAATGCATGGCATGCTTGCGGTAAATTAGGGTTATTTTCATCAAAACGAAAGGAGAAGTTAATACCTTGCTCTGCGGTCATATTCGTCGCAAAGTCATTTAAGAAGTCCAGCTGCTGCTTGTCTGTCGAATAGAGACTATAAATCATTACTGGCCACGGTCCACAGATAAAGAGACTGAGTATAAGTAGAGCCGAAGTAGAGAAATCAAACACAGCAAAACTAGCAATACACCCCAGTAAGCTTGTTAAAAACAGAGCGATTGCTATTTTAATGCGCGTCATTGAGTGTTCCTAAGCATTTCATCTCATTATTTATAGAACAGCTTTCAATGAAATTCCATTTATATTATGAACTTATATTAACCTGAAATAACACTTACCCACGTGGCTAAGTGACAGTGGCTGTTATCAGTGATAGATATTTCTTATTTAGAACAACAAAATAACACAAGCGTAGGCAGGGGTATTACTTGCTTCAAATAGAGTATTGAATGCAGCGAATGGGTATCAAAGAGGCTTCTTTTGGGCAAAAAAAATGCCTGTTTAATACAGGCATTTATTTAAAGCATTCAAATGTGATTATTGACGTTTCATTGAATCGAAAAACTCGTCATTGGTTTTGCTCATTGACAGTTTATCAATTAAAAATTCCATCGCATCAATTTCTGACATGTCATGTACGATCTTACGTAAGATCCACATTTTTTGTAGCTCATCAGGTTTAGTCAGCAACTCTTCGCGACGTGTACCAGAGCGGTTAAAGTCAATGGCAGGGAATACACGTCTTTCAGCAATCTTACGATTTAAGTGTAATTCCATATTACCAGTGCCCTTAAACTCTTCGTAGATAACTTCGTCCATTTTCGAACCAGTATCAATAAGCGCTGTCGCGATGATTGTCAGGCTTCCGCCTTCTTCAACGTTACGTGCCGCACCGAAGAAACGCTTAGGCTTATGTAATGCGTTTGCATCAACACCACCGGTTAGTACTTTACCCGATGAAGGAATTACCGTGTTGTATGCACGAGCAAGACGTGTAATTGAGTCAAGTAAGATAACCACGTCTTTTTTGTGCTCTACAAGGCGTTTTGCTTTCTCGATTACCATTTCAGCAACCTGAACGTGACGGCTTGCAGGCTCATCGAATGTTGAAGCAATCACTTCACCTTTTACAAGGCGCTGCATTTCGGTTACTTCTTCAGGACGCTCATCGATAAGTAATACCATCAGCTCACAGTCTGGTTGGTTATAACTGATCGATTGGGCGATATTTTGCAGAAGCATTGTTTTACCTGCTTTCGGTGGTGCAACGATAAGTGCGCGCTGACCTTTACCAATTGGCGAGGCTAAATCGAGTACACGCGCTGTGATGTCTTCTGTACTACCATTACCGCGCTCCATACGTAAACGTTCATTTGCGTGGAGTGGAGTAAGGTTTTCAAAAAGGATTTTAGTGCGTGAGTTTTCAGGTTTATCGAAGTTTACTTCATTTACTTTCAGTAAAGCGAAGTAACGTTCACCGTCTTTCGGTGGACGAATCAAACCGGAAATAGAGTCACCAGTACGCATGCTGAATCGACGGATTTGACTCGGAGATACATAAATATCGTCAGGACCGGCTAGGTAAGATGCTTCAGATGATCTCAAGAAACCAAAACCATCTTGTAAGATTTCTAATACACCGCCGCCATAAATGTTCTCACCGCTTTTTGCGTGTGCTTTAAGAATGGCGAAAATAATGTCTTGTTTTCTTAAACGGGCTACGTTTTCGAGCCCCATGGACTCAGCTAAGTTTACAAGCTCTTTGATAGACTTGTCTTTTAATTCGCGTAAATGCATATTGGTGGGTTCTTTATTACAATTGTCATACTCAAAATCGTCGTTTGATACATGAGTGAGGTTTGTTGGTATAACTAAGGATTAGTTGGCTTTATAAACTAGCAGGTCACTAGCAAGGCGTCCAGTCTTTAAACAAAATAAAGCTAAAAAAAGGGCAAAAAGCCCTTTTTTTATTATTTCATTAGATGTTGTTTTCTAAAAACTCAACTAATTGAGTCTTAGAAAGGGCACCTACTTTAGTGGCTGCAACTTGACCATCTTTGAAAAGAAGAAGTGTAGGGATACCACGAATACCAAATTTAGGTGGTGTGCCTGCATTTTGGTCAATATTCAGTTTTGCAACGGTAACACGACCATCAAAATCGCCTGCTACTTCGTCAAGAATTGGGGCGATCATCTTACAAGGTCCGCACCATTCTGCCCAAAAATCAACAAGTACAGGTTTGTCTGATTGAAGTACGTCAGCTTCAAAGCTATCGTCAGTTAATTGAATAATTTTCTCGCTCATTGCGATCTCCGATAAGTTAGGCGAAATATTTAATGCGTATTTAAACACTCTTGTTTCTTATTGCAAGTTTAAACGTTATGCTTAAACGCTATGACTAAGACACATTTGACCGATAAAAAGTTTTCAGACTTTGCTATCGCACCGGAAGTGGTTGCCGGTTTAACCGAAAATGGGTTTGAATATTGCACACCCATACAAGCTAAATGCCTACCTTTTATTTGTGAGGGCCGTGATATTGCGGGTCAAGCACAAACAGGTACGGGCAAAACGTTGGCGTTTTTAACGGCCACGTGCCATCGGTTATTACAATCTAGCAAAGCACCTAGTAAACATCCAAGAGCCCTGATCATGGCCCCTACGCGGGAGCTGGCGATTCAGATACACAAAGATGCAAAAATTTTAGCGCCACATTGTAATCTTAACTTAGGATTAGTATATGGTGGCGAAGATTATGAAAAACAACGTGCACAACTAGAAAAAGGCGTTGATATTTTAATTGGGACGACTGGACGCCTTATCGACCTTTATAAGCAGGGCTGTTATACCCTGAACGAAATTGAGGTTGTTGTGCTTGATGAAGCGGATCGCATGTTTGATTTAGGCTTCATTAAAGACATTCGTTATATGTTCAGACGTATGCCGGAAGCATCTGAGCGTTTAAATTTATTGTTTTCAGCGACCTTATCGTATCGTGTACAGGAATTAGCATTTGAACATATGACTAATCCTGAGCATGTACAAATTGAACCTGATGTGAAAACAGGTAAGCGCATTCAGGAAGAGCTCTTTCATCCATCACAAGATGATAAAATTAAGTTGTTGTTAACCTTAATTGAAGAAGAATGGCCTGAAAAAGCCATTGTGTTTGCAAATACCAAACACAGTTGTGAAAACGTGTATGCGTGGATGAAGGCGGATGGGCATCGCGTTGGGTTATTGACTGGTGATGTTAACCAGAAAAAACGTCAGTCAATTCTGGCGCAATTTACCAAAGGTGATTTAGACTTTTTAGTTGCGACCGATGTTGCAGCTCGTGGTTTACATATTCCAGAAGTAAGTCACGTATTTAATTTTGATTTGCCAGATGATTGTGAAGACTATGTACACCGAATTGGACGTACAGGACGTGCTGGCGCATCAGGCCATGCAATCAGCTTTGCCTGCGAACAGTATGCTTATAATCTTCACGAAATCGAAGAATACATAGAGCACAGCATTCCATTATCACATTATGATAAAAGTGCATTGCTTGATGATTTAACAAAGCCTACTATTCAGAAAAAGCGGAACTATTCAACAGGCCCACGTAATCGTAATAACAACGGACGTCGACCAAATAATAGTTACCAAAAATCACGGTCATCATAACTGGCCGTTGTTTAAGACGTAGTAGTAACTAGAGGTTTTTGAACGGTGGGGCAACTTCAACCGCAAAAAAATGTGTATGCAGTTATCGATTTAGGATCAAACAGCTTCCATATGCTGATTGCCAAATCGATGGCTGGCGGCCTACAAACTATTGGCCGAGTCAAACGCAAAGTAAGGCTAGCAGCAGGACTTGATGAAAACAATGTTCTAAGTACTGAAGCCATGCAACGAGGCTGGGAATGCCTCGCCTTGTTCGCTGAACGTTTACAAGATATACCAAAGAAAAATATCACCATTGTTGCAACCGCAACACTGCGCCTTGCTATTAATGCCGATGTATTTCAACAAAAAGCTGAGAAAATCCTTGGCCATAAAATCAATGTTATAAGTGGCGAGTTAGAAGCAAAGACTATCTATAAAGGGGTTGCTCATACATCTTCATGTGGTGGTCGACAGCTGGTTATTGATATTGGTGGAGCAAGCACTGAGGTTGTCATTGGAAAAGGTTTTGACGCGTTGCATTATAAGAGCCTCAACATGGGGTGTGTCACTTTCCTTGAGCGCTATTTCAAAGATCAAAAGCTTAGTAACAAAAATTTCAATACCGCTATTAAAGCAGCGCGAGATGTTGTTGAAGATATTGTACCTGAATATAAAGCTGCTGGATGGGAGATTGCCAGTGGTGCATCCGGTACAGTTCAAGCCATTCAAGAGATTATGGTTGCGCAAAACCAGGATGAGTTACTAACGCTAGATAAACTGTTAGCAATTAAAGAACAGTCAGTCACGTTTGACACCATTGCTGATCTTGAATTACCTGGTCTTAGTGAAGAGCGTCGTTTAGTGTTTGTATCTGGACTTGCAATTCTTATTGCTTTATTTGAATCGTTAGAAATAAAGCAAATGGGGCTTGCGCGCGGTGCATTGCGTGAAGGTGTGTTATATAGCATGGTGCCTGAGCTACATAATCATGATATTCGCAAACGCACCGTTGATGGTTTAATGAATCGTTACCATGTTGATCAGAAACAAGCGTGCCGAGTAGCGCAACTTGCGGAACAACTGGCAATAAGTGTAATGAACCAATGGCAATCAATGGATAGTAATGCGATTGCACTGTTAAAGACTGTGGCAAAATTGCATGAGATTGGTTTGCTAATCGAATATAAGCTTTACCATAAACATACGGCCTATATATTAGAAAACACAGACATGCCTGGCTTTTCACAGTCAGAGCATAAACTTATTACAGCAGTAGCGAATGGGCACCGGGCTGATCTTGCAAAAAATAGCTTTGCATATCTAGGGTGTAATGAGCAATTAGCTGAATGCCTAACACGTATCATTCGGATCGCAGTGATCTTATCGATGCGTCGCCAAGACGATGTATTACCAGCGCTAGGTCTAAGTGTAGATAAAAATGCGCTTATACTGACATTTGATAGTGATTGGTTAAAATATCACCCACTAATGGCAAGTGAGCTACAACTAGAGTCCAAGTTACAAGCGAAAGTTGGTTGGAAGCTCATAATCAAATAACTAAAAAAGGCCCTTCAGGGCCTTTTTTAGTATTGTTTTTACCCGTTTCGTTCGTATTTTGCACGAACAGTCATTTTTTTCATAAAAACATAAAAAAACAGTTGATCTGAATTCGGATCTCCCTATAATGCGACCCCACTGAGACGGCAGACTGCAACGCTTAGCGAGGCAAGAGCAACTCAGGGTGTTAAGTAAAACTTAGTTTCGAAAAATTAAATTTTCTCAAAATTAAGTATTGACAAAAAAATAGGAAAGCGTAATATACGCAGCCCTAGCGAGTTAAAGTGAAACGCTTTAATCGCAACGTTCTTTAACAATATAAAGCAATCATCTGTGTGGGCACTCGTACAGATTGAGTTCTAACAGTCGAGCTACTTAGGTAGTAAGACAAACAAATTTAGAGTCTCAATTTAAACTGAGTGACCAACAGAAATAAGTTTACTTATTTCAGCACAGTCAATTCAACATCGAAAGATGTTAAATAAATTCAGAATTCATTGAGCATGTCCGCTCCCTTAATGGGAAGGACAGAAAAAACTTTTAATTGAAGAGTTTGATCATGGCTCAGATTGAACGCTGGCGGCAGGCC
>NZ_FPAZ01000016.1 GCF_900116435.1 Pseudoalteromonas lipolytica
CAGACATGGTACGCCAAGAGTTATGGGGGTTACTACTCGCTTACAACTTAATACGCATAATCATGCTTGATGCAACTAAAGAAGAAGATATCTTGCCTACTCAATTAAGCTTTAGCCAATCTATGCGGCAGGTAATCGCTTTCTTCATGTTTACGCCAATACATAGTGCAAGTAAGTTACCTGTTCATTATGATGAGTTACTGACAACACTTAGGTTGTTTATCTTACCCGATAGGCTACCAGACAGGCATTATCCAAGGGTGATAAGAAGGAAACCAAATAAGTATCCTTACAAAAGAAAATGCCAGTCAGCTCTTAACTGACTGGCATTACGCCTATGCGGCCTTTTATACCAATTAGCTTAATTAACTGGTCTTTTTTTTCACGCAATAAAACCCCCGTTTATACCAAGGCAAAAATGTCGTTAGTAAGTTGTTCTCGGCAATTGCTCCTGCATTGCTCTATCTCCTGCATCCATGCTGTCGTAAATTAGACATTTTTAACGCAGGTAGCGACAGGTTTAATCACTCAAAATAATTAAGTCGTATTGCGGGTTGGTATTATCGCATTCATAAAAAAAAGCGCTCAATGAGCGCTTTTTTAACAGATTTCAATAACAATTAAACTAATTTAGCTAAAATGTCATTGAATGTTGTGCTTGGACGCATTGCTTTAAATGCCGCATCGTCATTTGGTTGGTAATAACCACCTACATTCATTGCTGTACCTTGTGCATCGTTCAACTCAGTAACGATTTGCTCTTTTTGTGATTCAAGGTCAGAAGCGATTTGCGTGAACTGTGCTTTTAACTCAGCGTCATCGTTTTGAGCAGCAAGTTCTTGTGCCCAGAATAATGCTAAGAAGAAGTGAGAACCACGGTTATCAATCTCTTTCACTTTACGTGAAGGTGATTTGTTTTCAGCAAGGAAAGTACCTGTTGCTTTATCTAGCGTATCAGCAAGTACTTGTGCTTTCTTATTACCAGTATTAACGCTTAAGTGCTCTAAAGAAGCCGCAAGTGCTAAAAACTCACCCAGAGAATCCCAACGTAAGTGGTTTTCTTTTTCGAATTGCTGTACATGCTTAGGAGCAGAACCACCCGCACCCGTTTCGAATAAACCACCACCATTCATAAGTGGTACGATTGACAGCATTTTAGCGCTTGTACCTAGCTCAAGAATAGGGAATAAGTCAGTTAGGTAATCACGCAGTACGTTACCTGTTACAGAAATCGTATCTTTACCTTCTTTAATACGCTCAAGTGAGAACTTAGTCGCTTCAAGGGGTGCTAAAATACGGATATCTAAACCATCAGTATCGTGATGTGGTAAATACGCATTTACTTTTTTGATTAGCTCGGCATCGTGCGCACGATTTTCATCTAACCAGAATACCGCGGGTGTATTTGTTGCGCGAGCACGATTAACAGCAAGTTTAACCCAATCTTGAATTGGTGCATCTTTTACCTGACACATACGCCAGATGTCACCTTGCTCAACAGCGTGCTCAAGTAATGTTGTGCCGTTTGTATCTACCACGCGAACAGTACCTGCTGCTGATACTTCAAACGTTTTATCGTGTGAGCCGTATTCTTCCGCTTTTTGTGCCATAAGGCCTACGTTAGGTACGCTACCCATGGTTGTAGGATCGAATGCACCATTTTCTTTACAGAAATCAATAGTTGCTTGGTAAACACCAGAATAACAACGATCTGGAATGACAAAACTTGTGTCTTGTAATTTACCTTCGCTGTTCCACATTTGACCGCTTGAACGGATTGCAGCAGGCATTGATGCATCAATGATCACATCGCTTGGTACGTGAAGATTAGTAATACCACGGTCTGAGTCAACCATCGCGATAGCAGGGTTGTTGTCATAAACAGCTTGGATATCGGCTTCGATTTCAGCTTTTTTAGCAGCATCTAGTTTTTCGATTTTAGCAAATACGTCACCAAAACCGTTATTCACATCAACATCTAACTCTTTGAAAAGGTCAGCGTGTTTGGTAAATACATCTTTAAAGAATACTTTTACTGCATGGCCAAAGATGATTGGGTCAGATACCTTCATCATCGTTGCTTTCATGTGTAGTGAGAACAATACACCTTTTTCTTTAGCAGTCTGAATTTCTTTCGCTAAAAAATCTTGTAATTTTGCAACGCTTAAACGAGATGCGTCAATCACTTCGCCTGCTAGAAGCGGTGTGCTTGCTTTAAGTACTGTAACGTCGCCATTTTCTGCAACGTGCTCAATACGCACATCAGTCGCTTCTGCAACAGTCACTGATTGCTCAGAACCAAAGAAATCACCTTCTTCCATACTTGCAACATACGACTCAGAATCTTTGCTCCAAGCACCCATTGAATGTGGGTTATTACGAGCATACTCTTTTACAGAGCTAGGTGCACGACGGTCAGAGTTACCTTCACGAAGTACAGGGTTTACAGCACTGCCTTTGATTTTGTCGTAAGTCGCTTTAATTTTTTGCTCTTCATCAGTTTTTGGCTCTGATGGGTAGTCAGGTAGTGCGTAACCTTTTTCTTGTAGCTCTTTGATTACAGCGCGTAGCTGTGGAACCGACGCACTGATATTAGGAAGCTTGATAATATTTGCTTCAGGCGTTTTAGCCATTTGGCCTAGTTCAGCAAGTGCATCATCAATACGTTGCTCTTCTGTAAGGTACTCAGGGAAGTTAGCAATTACACGACCTGCTAATGAAATGTCGCGAGTTTCAACTTCAACACCTGCCGCGTTAGTATACGCCTGGATGATTGGTAACAATGAATACGTTGCCAGTGCTGGCGCTTCATCTGTTTTAGTGTAGATAATTTTTGATGTCATCATCATTCCTAGATAGTTGGCGTAATGTTTGGCAGTTACTGCAAGCAGCCACCCTTAATTAGCCATATTCAACAATGCAATTATATTGCTATCGAATAATACCAACTCGCCATAACATTTGCTTTATTCGAGAATAAACCGCACCTAACAGCATTGCAGCGCTTATTTAGAATCACTAAATAACGACTTTTGCTGAGTTATCGGCAAGATTTTCCTCAATATCGCTCATTTAATTAACTGAATTGGTATCATAGCAATCAGTCTGTTAGCTGTTGCAACTTAATACGGGGTATCAAAATAACCACAGCTGACAGACTGTAAAATTCTTATAGCCTAAATAGGCATAAAATGAAATTAGCCATAAGCCTTAGGTCAAAATGACGAAAAAGCTAAATTTAAGCAACAAGAGTGTAACAAGCTTGGCTCTAAAGGGCTAATAACAATTAAACAATTGGGATGAAGAAAAGGAATTTCAAGGATAAATATAAGATATATTAGTGGGAAGAGAGTAAGCGAGGAACTTAACAAGGTCGCTCGCTTGATACTCGAATAGGTAATACCTAAGAAATTTCATCGTTAGGCGCAATATTCGTTGCGTGTAACCCTTTTGGACCTTGTTGCAATTCGAATGTTACATCTTGACCAGCTTTAAGTGTTTTATAACCGTCCATTACAATCGTTGAGTAATGAGCGAATATATCAGTCTCGCTACCGTCTTCTACGATGAAACCAAAACCTTTGGCATTGTTGAACCATTTGACTTTACCACAAGCCATACTTCTACATCCTTCTATAAGTTGACTAATTTAGTTATTCTAAACCGTGTAATTTGCTAGACTGACTAAGGTTTAATCAATCTATAATTGACTGTAGTTTATTTAGGCAGTCAGTCAAGTGTTTTGAACTATTTTTTAACAATTTATTTATTTTTTTATTCAAGTTTGCTTGAGTTCTAAAGACAAGACTATATTTAATTATGAGTGGTATGAAAGATTCTGGTGTTATTGAAACGGTTCGCGATAGTGAAAAGCAAAAACTGCAACCACCGCGAAAATATAAGGTCATTTTAAATAATGATGATTACACGCCAATGGACTTTGTGATAGAAGTACTAATGACGTTTTTTAATATGGATAGCGATAGAGCAACAGATGTGATGCTTCAAGTTCATCATAATGGTAAAGCAATATGCGGCATTTATAGCGCCGATGTTGCTTACACCAAAGTTGAGCAAGTTAATCGTTACGCACGAGACAACGAGCATCCACTGCTATGTAGTTGTGAGCAGGAATAAATACCAAGGTAGGGTGAACATTTAGCCCATCACAACGGTATATAAATATTATCTCAGTAAGGGGTTGCCAATGCTAAACAAAGACTTAGAACTAACCTTGAATGCGGCGTTTCGCGAAGCAAGAACGCGCCGACATGAATTTATGACCGTCGAGCATCTTTTACTCGCGCTGCTCGATAACCCTTCTGCTGGAGAAGCGCTTAACGCCTGTGGTGTAGATATGAGCGCGTTAAAAGTTGAGTTATCAGATTTTATCGACGAAACAACGCCGGTTATTCCTGACTTAGAAGAAGACAGAGAAACACAGCCTACTTTGGGTTTTCAACGTGTGCTTCAACGCGCGGTGTTTCATGTGCAATCGTCAGGTAAGAGCGAAGTAACAGGCGTAAATGTACTTGTGGCTATGTTCTCTGAACAAGAAAGTCAAGCTGTTTATTTACTTAAAAAAGCGGATGTAAATCGTTTAGACATCGTTAACTTCATTTCGCATGGTATTTCGAAAGCCGATGATGATATCGGTGGTGATGACCATGATGATATTCATGAAGAAGTACAAGAGGTGCAAGGCGAAGAGCCGACTAAACTTGAAAACTTTACAACAAACCTCAATCAGCAAGCGATTGAAGGAAATATCGATCCGCTTGTTGGCCGTGATAATGAAGTCGAACGTACGGTACAAGTATTATGCCGTCGTAAGAAAAATAATCCATTATTGGTTGGTGAAGCCGGGGTAGGTAAAACAGCCATTGCTGAAGGCCTTGCTTATCGTATTGTGAAAAACGAAGTGCCTGATGTAATAGCCGATGCGGTTGTTTATTCACTTGATATGGGGGCATTATTAGCCGGTACAAAATACCGCGGCGACTTTGAAAAACGTTTTAAATCGTTACTAAAAGAGCTGCAAGCTAAACCGCATTCAATTTTATTTATCGATGAGATACATACCATTATTGGTGCGGGTGCTGCGTCTGGTGGTGTAATGGATGCGTCTAACTTAATTAAGCCTTTACTTTCAAGTGGTAAATTACGTTGTATGGGCTCGACCACTTACAATGAGTATAAAAATATTTTTGAGAAAGACCGTGCTCTGGTACGTCGTTTCCAAAAAATTGATGTACTTGAACCAAGTGTGGCTGATACAACGAAAATCCTCAATGGCTTAAAAGAGCGTTACGAAGAGCATCATGGTATTCGTTACACGCAAAAAGCCCTTAAGGCAGCTGCTGAGCTGAGCGCAAAATACATTAATGAGCGTCATTTACCTGACAAAGCAATTGATGTGATTGACGAAGCCGGTGCAAATCAGCGCCTACAACCGATATCAAAACGCAAAAAAACCATTGGTGTAGCTGATATCGAGTTAATTGTGTCAAAAATGGCGCGTATACCACAGCAAAGCGTTTCTTCAAGTGATAAAGAAACATTGAAGAACCTTGATCGTAACTTGAAGATGCTTGTATTTGGTCAAGATCAATCAATTGATGCATTAACATCGGCTATTCGTTTATCTCGCTCTGGACTCGCAAATGAAGATAAACCTGTGGGGTCGTTCTTATTTGCAGGCCCAACGGGTGTCGGTAAAACAGAGGTCACTAAGCAGTTAGCTAAGTGCTTGGGGGTTGAGTTTATTCGCTTTGATATGTCTGAATACGTTGAACGTCACGCAGTAAGCCGTTTGATTGGTGCTCCTCCAGGCTATGTTGGCTTTGAGCAAGGTGGTTTATTAACCGAAGCCGTTATCAAAAACCCGCACGCGGTGGTGTTGCTTGATGAAATTGAAAAAGCGCATCCAGATATCTACAACATTTTATTACAAGTGATGGATCACGGCACCTTAACGGATAATAACGGCCGTAAAGCCGACTTTAGAAATGTGGTAGTGGTAATGACAACCAACGCCGGTGTACAAGAGACTGTGCGTAAATCGATAGGCTTTACAGAGCAAGATCATTCTCACGATGCCATGACTGAGATTAACAAGGTCTTTTCACCTGAATTTAGAAACCGCTTAGATAACATTATTTGGTTTAATCACCTTGAAAAAGACGTTATTTTGCAGGTTGTTGATAAATTCATTGTTGAGCTTCAAGCTCAGCTAGATAAGAAGTCTGTTAATCTTGAACTGACATCTAAAGCTCGTGAATGGTTGGCTGATAAAGGTTACGACAAAGCAATGGGCGCACGGCCAATGGCGCGTGTGATTCAAGACGAGCTCAAAAAGCCGTTGGCCAATGAAATTCTATTTGGTGAGCTGGCCGCGGGTGGTTCAGTGAAAGTGTCGGTTAAGGACAAGAAAATTCACTTTGAATATGAAACAAACCTTGAAACAGCGTAAGGTTTAAAAGGCAGAAAACAAAAAGCCCAGCTAATGCTGGGCTTTTTGTTTATTAAATGGAATTGAAACTAGGGTAGTTTGAACACCATTTAATAAACGCTTTTAGCTCTTTGTAATAAACACACCTGCCCATTCAAAGCAGCAAAAAGCTAAATCTCTCGTTATCGCACTAACTTAGCGAGCACGGAATACGATGCGACCTTTCGATAAATCGTAAGGAGTCATTTCTACGGTTACTTTGTCGCCAGTTAAGATGCGGATATAGTTTTTGCGCATTTTTCCAGAGATATGAGCCACAACTACGTGACCATTTTCTAGCTCAACTCGGAACATTGTATTTGGTAAAGTATCAAGGACCGTACCTTGCATTTCGATTACGTCTTCTTTCGCCATGTTTAGCGTAACACCTCTTTAATAGTTAAACGCTGCAGATTTTGCCGAAAATACAGCAATAAGTAAAGCTACAGGGCTCAAATTTGTAAATTAAATCGCCAACCAGTGATCGCCAAGATGCTTTTCTGCGGGCAAAAATTGGGTTTTGTATTTCATTTTGTCACATTCGTCGATTTGATAGCCCAAATAGACAAATTGTTTTGCTTGTTGTTTAGCAAACTTAATTTGCTGCATGATCATGATACTACCAATGCTGTACTTCTCATAATCGGGATCAAAAAATGTGTAAATTGCGGAAACTGCATTGTGCATGCAGTCGGTGACTGCTACAGCAACGAGCTTGTCACCTTCTCGCAGTTCAATAAATGTCACAGGCAACCATTGGCAAAATAAAAAGCTTTCATATTGGTTCTGATCAGGCGGAAACATAGAGCCATCTTGATGTCGTTGCGTAATGTACTTGCAATAAAGAGGGTAATATTCTGCGCGTTCATATTCACTGTAACTAACCGTAAAAAGTTTGTCTGCTTTGTTTAGTTTACGTTTTTGTGATTTAGAAGGCGTAAATTGTTGCGCTAAGACACGCACTGAATTACAGGCGTTACAAACAGGGCAGTGAGGACGATATATTTGGTCACCACTGCGCCTAAACCCTAATGCTAACAATTGTTCAAATTTATCAGGGCAATAGCAACTTGGGTCCAATATAACGAGGAGCTGCTCTTGGCGATCCGGTAAATAACTGCAATCAAATTGCTGGCTCAAACCAAGCCTAGCGGGTAAATGCTCAGTCATAAATATTTATCAACTCTTGTGGTTGCCACATGTCTGCTGTGGGAACATAGTTTTTTGCTAACTTAAGTCTAGTTAAAAATTCACTACGTGGGATAACTTTTGCACCTAAAGTTAGCAAATAAGGGTTCTCTAGCTGACAATCAATAAAATGAGCATTGTGTTTCTTTAGCCAGTTAACGAGTGCCCACATTGCCAGTTTTGAGCCGTTTGATACTTGGTGAAACATCGACTCTCCACAAAATACGCCATGTTGCATGATGCCATAGAGACCGGCGACTAACTCATTGTCATGCCAAATCTCGACACTGTGTGCAAGACCTTGTTGATGGGCTTGAATGTAAGCATCCATCATTTGCTCAGTGATCCACGTACCTTCTGCGTCTAAGCGTTGTTCACGGCAAGCTGAAATCACGTGAGAAAAAGCATGATTAATCGTGACGCGAAACGCAGAGCACTTTAAATATTTTTTTAAGCTACGACTAACATGAAACTCGTCAAGTTCAATGATGCCTCGCAGGCTAGGTGACCACCACATAATCGGCTCATAATCACTAAACCAAGGGAATATACCGGATTGATAGGCGTTCTTTAAGCGCGCAACAGATAACCCACCGCCAATTGCTAAAAGGCCATCAGGCTCGTCAAGGGCATGCTCAGGGTTGGGGAAATCAACACCTGATTCAGGAAGTTGATAAATTTGCTTTGTCATTGCAGCGGATTCATTATTATTTTTGATAATTTTAGCAAAATTTTTGCCTAAAAAAAGGGGCTGTATAGCCCCTTGGTATTTTAAAAAGGTGTTTTAAATCGCTGGTTACAGATTGTCTAGGAAGCGCTCTGCATCAAGTGCTGCCATACAGCCTGTACCGGCTGATGTGATGGCTTGGCGATAAATATGGTCACATACATCACCCGCAGCAAAAACACCCGGTACGCTTGTTTGTGTTGCGTTACCGTTTAAGCCAGATTCAACCACTAAGTAGCCGTCTTTCATTTCAAGCTGACCTGCAAACATATCCGTGTTTGGCTTATGACCAATTGCAATGAATACACCGGCAAGATCTAAATTCTCAGTCTCATCAGAATCCGTGGCTTTAATGCGAATACCGGTTACACCCATTTCATCACCTAATACTTCGTCTAGGGTACGGTTATAGTGTAAGACAACATTACCATTTTCAGCTTTTTCTTTAAGGCGGTCTGCTAAGATTTTTTCACTGCGGAAGCTATCACGGCGATGAACCACGTGAACTTCTGCTGCAATATTTGATAAATATAACGCTTCTTCAACAGCCGTATTACCACCGCCTACAACAGCAACCTTTTGACCACGATAAAAGAAACCATCGCACGTTGCACAGGCTGAAACACCACGACCTTGGAAGTTTGTTTCAGACTCTAAGCCTAAGTATTTAGCTGATGCGCCTGTTGCGATAATAAGTGCATCACACGTATACGTACCAGAATCACCTGTTAGAGTGAAAGGACGCTTAGATACATCTACTTTGTTAATGTGGTCGAACACAATTTCAGTTTCAAAACGTTCAGCGTGTTCTTTCATACGTTCCATTAATGCTGGGCCTGTTAGGCCGTGAGCATCACCCGGCCAGTTTTCAACTTCAGTTGTCGTTGTTAATTGACCACCTTGTTGAATACCCGTGATAAGAACAGGGTTAAGGTTTGCACGTGCAGCATATACAGCAGCAGTGTAGCCAGCAGGGCCAGAACCTAAAATTAGTAATTTACAGTGTTTTGCGTCACTCATGGTTTTTCCTAAAAACGTTTTGATACGATGTCTATGCGCCCGATTCTAAGAAAAACAAGGCGGAAGTAAACAAAAGGGCGGATTATTTTTTTAAGTAAATCGCGAAGCTGTCAAATAATCCTTACTTAATAAAATTTAAATGCCTCTTTTTGCTTATAAAACGAGCTAATAGTGAAGTATTAGCGTAGCAAAGTGCGTTAATTCATGACCAAGCAATATTTTTTTGGTATGTTTTAGCTAATTTTGATATTAGCTTAGACTTTAGGCTAGATAAACGAACAGGCAATTATGGTATTTTGGCAGGAAAAGCCCGCATTTGGGCTGACTACAGAAGACGTCCAAGTCTTAACCAATGCGAGAGAGTATCGCACTGAACTATTGCGTCTAATTCGTTCGGCGACGAAAAGAATTTATATTACTGCTTTATATTTACAAGACGATGAAGCGGGTCAAGAGGTTTTAACAGCCTTACATGAGGCGTCTTTAGCGAATCCTGAGTTGGAAGTAAACGTGTTAGTAGACTTTCATCGTGCTCAACGGGGCTTAATTGGTGCTGCCAAGTCTGATGGCAATGCCAGCATGTATTGTGATTTCCAAGAAAAGTATCAGTCAAACGTTAAAGTGTATGGTGTACCCGTAAAAGCGAAAGAGCTTTTTGGGGTATTACATTTAAAAGGCTTCGTAATTGACGACACCTTACTTTACAGCGGTGCGAGCTTAAATAATGTTTATTTACAACAGGATGATCGTTATCGTCTTGACCGTTATTTTTTAGTTCACCAAGCAGGCTTGTGTAATTCGGTCATCGAATTTATTAACACACATTTATTGAGCTCTGCAGCTGTTCCACGCATTGATACGCGCCCGTTAACTCAATTCAATGATATCAAAGTTGCTCAAAAGCAATTAATGAGAGATCTAAAATCAGCAAGTTATGACAGTGCGGCTGAGGCAAGTGCAGGTGAGTTAGGGGTGCGTTTGTTTTTGGGTTTAGGTCGGCGTAGCAATAAGCTAAACCGCTTAATCAAATCATTATTTGATACAACAGAGCACGAACTCATTCTTTACACGCCGTATTTTAATTTCCCTGCACCGTTGATGCGCTCGTTACGTCGCCTTTTAAAACAAGGTAAAAACGTGACCATTGTGGTGGGAGATAAAACAGCAAACGACTTTTACTTACCGCCATCTGAGCCGTTTAGTAAAATTGGTGCGCTGCCATATTTATACGAAACCATTTTGTATAAATTTTTAAAATCGCAAAAGCGTCATATCGCCAATGGTAACCTTAACGTTTATCTGTGGAAACACGAGAGCAACTCATTCCATTTAAAAGGGATTTGCTCTGACAAGCGTTTGCATCTGTTAAGCGGGCATAATTTAAATCCGCGTGCATGGGGGCTTGATATTGAAAATGGTATTTTAATTGACGATCCGCAGCAGCATATACTAAAGCAAATAGAGCAAGAAAAGCAGGCGATATTAACTCATTGCCGACGCTTATCAGGCCCGCAAGATTTAGAAACGATGGATGACTACCCAGCGCCTGTAAAAAAATTACTGGGTCAGGCCAAACGTGTGAAAGTTGATTTTATAATCAAACGATTTATCTAACTATCAACCAGATAAACAGAGTCTTGTGTTTTTTGAGACGAAAAAAAAGCAGCGATATCGCTGCTTTTTTGTTTCACAATGCTAATTAAGCATTTTCAACTGCTGTACGTGGGTCAACATATTCCATGTTGAATGCTTCAGCTACTTCTTTGTAAGTAACTTGGCCTTTAATCACGTTTAAGCCTTTTAAGAAGTGTGCATCGTCAAGAAGCGCTTTCTTATAGCCTTTGTTAGCAAGGTTGATGATAAACGGTAATGTTGCGTTATTAAGTGCGAACGTAGAAGTACGTGGAACAGCACCTGGCATGTTTGCAACACAGTAGTGAACAACGTCATCAACAATGTAAGTAGGATCAGCGTGTGTCGTCGCTTTTGAAGTCGCGATACAACCACCTTGGTCGATTGCAACGTCAACGATTGCAGAACCAGGCTTCATTGCTTTGATGTGTTCAGCTGTCACTAATTTAGGCGCTGCAGCACCTGGGATTAGTACGCCACCGATCACAAGGTCAGCTTCTAGTACGTGTTTCTCTAGCGCATCAGCGGTTGAGTAAATCGCTTTCACTTTGTTACCAAACTGAGCGTCTAGTGCACGTAATACATCGATGTTACGGTCTAAAACAACCACATCTGCACCTAGGCCAACTGCCATTTGTGCTGCACTACGCCCAACCATGCCGCCGCCGATAACAACAACTTTAGCTGGCTCAACACCTGGTACACCACCAAGTAACATACCACGGCCGTGGTTCGACTTTTCTAGCGCTTGTGCACCAGCTTGGATTGACATACGACCAGCAACTTCACTCATCGGTGCTAGAAGTGGTAAACCGCCACGAGCGTCTGTTACTGTTTCGTAAGCGATACAGATTGCGCCACTTTTAACAAGGTCTTCAGTTTGTGGAAGATCAGGTGCTAAGTGAAGGTAAGTAAATAGAATTTGGTCTTCGCGTAACATTGCACGCTCAACCGCTTGTGGCTCTTTTACTTTTACGATCATTTCAGCTTTAGCAAAAACGTCAGCTGGGGTAGGTAAAATTTCAGCGCCTGCTGCAATATAATCTTCGTTAGTGAAGCCAATGCCCATACCTGCATCAGTTTCAACGAACACTTGGTGGCCATGGTTTACTAGTTCACGAACACTCGCAGGAACCATACCTACACGGTATTCATGGTTTTTAATTTCTTTTGGTACACCAATAATCATAGTTTTTCGCCTTAATAGAACGGGATAAAATTTTCGACTATTATATTCATGACATGGCAGTGTGTCTCACCTTTTTTAATTTCATTTGTAGTGATATAATCTAAAAAATATATTTTAACAGTGTAAAACTCTGGTTTGGCGTATGCATCAATTACTTGACAGAATAGACCGAAAAATTTTAATGGAATTACAGCTTGATGGAAGGCTCTCTAACGTAGAGTTAGCAAGGCGTGTAGGCTTAAGTGCGACCCCGTGTTTAGAGCGTGTAAAGAAGCTTGAAAGAGAAGGCTACATACTCGGGTACAAAGCAGTTGTTGATCCTGCCAAATTGGGTCAGGGGTTGTCGGTGTACGTTGAGGTCACGATTACGAAAACCTCACCTGATGTATTTGAAGAATTTAATTCGGCGGTAAAAAAGCACGATGAAATAATTGAGTGTCACCTCGTTTCGGGAAATTTCGACTTTTTATTAAAGACCCGCGTTAATGACATGTCAGAATACCGTAACGTACTGGGTGATATCTTACTTAAGTTACCTAATGTAAGTGAGAGCCGTACCTACGTCGTGATGGAAGAAGTAAAAGGTGAACAAGGGGTGATTATTCGTCCTTATATTGCATAAACTGTTAAAATAAACAAAGAGTAACAAAAACTTGTTCATTATCAGTCCATCATGGTTAAGATAAAGTGCAACAAACGGCATTTCCTGCTAAGGTATTTCACTGCTAATCGATGAGTAAAGAATAATAAGGAATAGGGAGCTATGCGCCTAAATGGTGTTCAAAGACTGTTAGAAACTGGGCTAATTATCAGCACCTTTGCTGCAGTATTTATTTTATGTGCATTAATCAGTTTTGATCCTGCCGACCCATCATGGTCGCAAACCGGTGAATTTGTTAATGTAAAGAATATTACCGGCACAGCAGGTGCGTGGATAGCAGATATCTTATTGCTTACATTTGGCTGGCTTGCCTATTTGGTGCCGGCGGCTATTCAGTTATTTGGTTACTTATTATTTAAGCAGCCCCATCGCATATTCCAACTTGATTACACCACGCTGGCTTTAAGAATCATTGGTTTTGCTTTATTTATTACCTCTGCAACCGCGATTAGCAGCATCAATTTTGACGATATTTATAATTTTTCATCGGGCGGGGTAGTAGGGGACGTTATTGCCTCGGCGATGATGCCGACCTTTAATTTCACAGGTACATCTATTTTATTACTGTGTTTCTTTTTCGCAGGCTTAACGCTTTTAACGGGTGTGTCATGGGTGCAATTTGTTGACTTCTTAGGTGATTGGGTAATGCGTGCCTTTTATTTTACACGCAAGCACTTGTCGGCCTGGCTTCAACGCGAAAAAGACGCAAATAAAGCTGTTCTTTCATCAGAACCCGATGCGAACTTTGTCGAGCCTGATAGTGAGCCTTCAATTGGTTTTACCGAGCCCGATGTAAACCAACCTGCTCAAGAAAAAGCGGCTGCAAAACCAGCTAAAAAAACAGAGTCTGAATTTAATGGTTTTGATGAACTTGACGATATTTTAGATCAAGAAATCGGTTTTAGTGCGCTTGATGATGAATCGTTTGACACAGTGTCAGCTCTCAATGCGCTTGATCAAAGCCCCGTTGTTGAACCTGAAAAGCCAACGACAACGGTTGTCTCTCCTGCACGCCCAATGCCAAAGGCAAAGCCTGCGTATCAGCCACCTCCTACTGCAAAAGAAAAATTTGAGGCCTTATTAGAAGAGCAACCGCCAGCAACCCCGTTACCGTCGCTGGAGCTGTTAGACCGCCCAGATAAAGCGAAGAACCCATTATCGCAAGAAGAGCTTGATGGCATTTCACGTTTAGTTGAAACCAAATTGCTTGATTTTAATATTCAAGCCACGGTTGTCGGCGTATACCCAGGCCCTGTTGTTACGCGTTTTGAACTCGATTTAGCACCGGGTATTAAAGTGGCGAAAATCACCGGTCTTGCAAAAGATTTAGCGCGCTCGCTGTCTGCTGTCAGTGTGCGTGTTGTTGAGGTTATTCCGGGTAAAACCTATGTAGGTATTGAGTTGCCGAATAAACACCGCGAAATCGTGCGTTTAAGCGAAGTAATCAATGCCCCTAAGTTTGAGTCAAACCCATCACCATTAACCATGGTATTAGGAAAAGATATTGCCGGTGAGCCTGTGTGTGCTGACTTGGGTAAAATGCCTCATTTACTTGTCGCTGGTACAACCGGTTCAGGTAAGTCAGTGGGCGTTAATGTAATGATATTAAGCTTACTGTACAAATCAGGGCCTGATGATGTACGTATGATTATGATAGACCCTAAAATGCTTGAACTTTCTGTGTACGAAGGTATTCCGCATTTATTGTGTGAAGTGGTCACAGACATGAAAGAAGCGGCTAATGCACTGCGTTGGTGTGTGGGGGAAATGGAGCGTCGTTATAAGCTTATGTCGGCACTGGGTGTGCGTAACTTAAAAGGTTACAACCAAAAAGTATTGGATGCGAAAGAGGCCGGTCAACCGATCCTTGATCCACTTTTTAAAGACACTGACGGCATGGCTGATGGCCCTGAAGAGCTGGGTAAACTGCCTAGTATTGTCGTGGTGATTGATGAATTTGCTGACATGATGATGATTGTCGGTAAAAAAGTAGAAGAGCTAATTGCACGTATTGCACAAAAAGCCCGTGCAGCAGGTATTCACTTAGTGCTTGCAACACAGCGCCCGTCGGTTGATGTTATAACGGGTTTAATTAAAGCGAATATTCCAACGCGTATGGCGTTCCAAGTATCAAGTAAGATTGACTCGCGCACCATTTTAGACCAACAAGGTGCTGAAAACTTACTGGGTATGGGTGATATGCTTTACTTACCGCCTGGCACCAGCGTGCCTGTGCGTGTTCACGGTGCATTTGTTGATGATCATGAAGTTCATGCCGTGGTCGACGATTGGAAGAAACGGGGCAAGCCAAATTACATTGATGAAATTTTAAATGGTGATGCCACAGAAGAAATTTTACTACCAGGAGAAACCAGTGAAGACGGTGATGAAGAGTCAGATCCGCTTTACGATGAAGCAGTATCATTTGTGATAGAAACCGGCAAAGTGTCGGTATCGAGTGTACAACGTAAGCTTCGCGTTGGTTATAACCGCGCAGCACGTTTAGTGGAACAAATGGAAACGTCAGGCATTGTCAGTGCGCCAGGTCATAATGGTGCCCGAGAAGTATTAGTGCCCAATGGTGGAGCAAATTAATGAAAAAAATTACAGTGTTAACCCTAATAGTAGGGTGTTTATTAAGCGGTCAGAGTCGTGCTGACGACAGCCAAGCATTGCAACAGCAACTTGGCACAATTAACAGTTTTAAAGCGCAATTTATACAAAAAGTAACCGATGCACAGGGCGAAGCCATTATGCAAGGTGAGGGCAATATTGCGCTCCAGCAACCTATGATGATTCGCTGGCAACAGCAAAGTCCAGATGAAACGTTATTTGTTTCTAACGGTGAAAAAACCTATTATTTTGATAGCTTCGCTGAGCAAGTTACCATAATGAATACCCATAGTCTGATAGATTCAACCCCGTTTGTGCTACTTACATCAAAAGACCCTGAGCAGTGGGCTAAATACCAAGTATTGGCCACCGATACAGGCTTTAGTGTTACACCAAATAAAGGCATAGAAAGCCAAGTTGAGCAACTTGATATTGCATTCAGTGATGATAAACAGGCTTTATCTTCATTGACCGTGATGGATACCTCGGGTCAGCAATCGTTATTTACCTTTAAAGATGCTCAGGTTAATCAACCATTGGCTGCGACGACCTTTGAATTTATCATTCCTGAAGGTGTTGAAGTTGATGATCAAAGCCAAGGTGAATAGGGCTTGAGTAATCTAGGATTTAATTTTGGTCCTGATGTGCGCCCACTTGCGGCGCGCATGCGACCTGAAACATTGAATGACTACATTGGTCAGCAACATCTTTTAAGCCCTGATAAACCGCTATACCAAGCAATTTTAGCTGGGCGCTGCCACAGCCTGATTTTGTGGGGCCCGCCGGGGGTTGGCAAAACCACTCTTGCGCAAATTATTGCTAATCATGCAGATGCAAGTCTTATTCAAATGTCTGCTGTCACCGCTGGCGTAAAAGACATCCGTGAAGCGGTCAATGAAGCCAAAGCTAACCTTGCTGGGCGAGGTCAGCGTACGCTATTATTTGTCGACGAAGTACACCGTTTTAATAAATCACAACAAGATGCCTTCTTGCCTCACATAGAAGACGGCACGTTTATTTTTGTTGGCGCCACCACAGAAAATCCTTCGTTTGCACTCAATAACGCCATACTTTCACGTGCGCGTGTTTATGTACTTAAAGCGTTAGAGCAAACCGATTTACACAATGTGATTGAGCGCGCATTACGTGATGATGTAGAGCTAAGTGAAAAAAACATCGTCATTGCCGATAACGCAAAGCAGGCACTTTGCCAAGCCAGCGACGGTGATGCCCGTAAAGTACTCAATTTACTTGAACAAGCCGTTGATTTAACCACTGAAAAACAAGGTAATTACCTAATTGATCAGCATGTTTTAAGTCAAGTGCTGCCAACGCATTTAGCGAAATATGACAAAGGGGGCGATGAGTTTTACGATCTAATCTCTGCGTTTCATAAGTCTGTACGAGGCAGCTCACCCGATGGTGCTTTATATTGGTATTGCCGTATTTTAGCGGGGGGGGGCGACCCGCTATATGTTGCAAGACGTTTATTAGCCATCGCGACAGAAGATATCGGCAATGCAGACCCTCGCGCTATGGAAGTTGCACTCAATGCATGGGATATTTATCAGCGAGTGGGGCCAAGTGAAGGTGAACGTGCCATAGCGCAAGCCACGCTCTATTTAGCCAGTGCGCCTAAGAGCAATGCTGTGTATATGGCTTTTAATCAGGCCAAGCACGATGCGCAAAATGAACCTAGTTACCCTGTACCAGAGCACCTGCGTAATGCACCTACCAGCCTAATGAAAGATTTGGGCTATGGTGCTGAGTATCGTTATGCGCATAACGAAGAAGGCGCATTTGCCGCAGGCGAAAAATATTTTCCTGAAGCTATTAGCGATAGGCAGTATTACTTTCCTACGGATCGCGGGCTTGAGCAAAAAATAAAACAAAAGCTGGATTATTTAACGCAGCGAAATGAGCAAAGCGATATTAAACGTTATGAATAGTTTAAAACTTTACATGATGATTGCATTGGGTGGCGCATCAGGTGCTTGCTTACGCTATTTTCTTAGCGAAACAATGCTAAAACTGCTGGGTAGGGGATTCCCTTTTGGCACGTTGACAGTTAATATTCTTGGTTCATTGTTAATGGGCATTTTATACGGCTTGATTGAAAAAGAAATAATCGCTGTTAGCCCTGCTAAGACCTTAATTGGTATTGGCTTTTTAGGTGCATTGACCACCTTTTCAACATTCTCAATGGATTCGTTGTTGCTGTTGCAACAAGGTCACTTTTTTAAAATGGCCCTCAATATCACCTTAAACGTGGTGGTGTGTATATTTATGGCTTGGCTGGGCCTTCAGCTGGTAATGCAAAAAGGTTAAAAACTAACATGTTAGATTCTAAATATTTACGTCAAGATATTGAACAAGCGGCTGCGCGTTTAGCAACACGCGGCTTTGAACTTGATATCGATGCAGTGACTGCACTTGAAGAAAAACGCAAAACATTACAAGTAAAAACGCAAGAACTTCAAAGCGAACGTAACGCAAGTTCCAAAGCTATCGGCCAAGCTAAAGCCAAAAGCGAGCACGATAAAGCACAAGCTTTGCTTGATTCGGTCAGTACCCTTGGGGATGAACTAGACAGCGTAAAAGCAGAGCAAGACGCAGTGCTTGAAGAGCTTAAGCAAATTGCCCTTGCCATTCCAAACTTACCAGATGAGTCAGTTCCTGTTGGTGAAGATGAAGAGCAAAACGTTGAAATCTCAACGTGGGGTACACCAAAATCATTTGACTTTGAAGTAAAAGATCACGTTGATGTAGGTCAAGACGTAAAGGGTCTTGATTTTGAAATGGGCGTGAAGATCAGTGGTGCACGTTTTACTGTGATGCGTGGCCAAGTTGCGCGTATGCACCGTGCATTAACTCAATTCATGCTTGATACGCACACCGATAAAAACGGTTACACAGAAATGTACGTACCTTACCTTGTTAATAGCGCAAGTTTGTACGGTACAAGCCAACTGCCTAAGTTCGCCGGTGATTTATTCCACACGTTAGGTTTAGTGGATGACGAAGGTCAACAACAACCTGGTTTTAGCTTAATTCCAACAGCAGAAGTACCCCTTACGAACTGTGCCCGCGATGAAATTTATGACGAAAGTGACTTGCCAATTCGTTTAACCGCGCATACGCCATGTTTCCGCAGTGAGGCCGGCAGCTATGGTCGTGATACACGTGGTCTTATTCGTCAGCACCAATTCGACAAAGTTGAATTAGTACAGCTAGTAAAACCAGAAGACTCAATGCAAGCGCTAGAAGAGCTAACAGGTCACGCAGAGCAAATCTTACAAGCATTAGAGCTTCCTTACCGTAAAGTGATTCTTTGTACCGGCGATATGGGCTTTGGTGCTGCGAAAACTTACGATTTAGAAGTATGGTTACCTGCACAAAATACCTACCGTGAAATTTCATCGTGTTCAAACATGGTTGATTTCCAAGCACGTCGCATGCAAGCGCGTTTCCGTCGTCAAGGTGAGAAAAAACCAGAACTATTGCATACACTTAATGGTTCAGGTTTGGCTGTAGGTCGTACATTGGTTGCCATTTTAGAAAACTATCAACAAGCTGATGGTTCAATTGTTGTGCCAGAGGTATTACGCCCATACATGGGAGGCTTAGAGGTTATTAAATAAGTTTTATTAGCCTAATAAGTTAAAAATGCCGCATAGGGAAACCATGCGGCATTTTTGTTTGTTTTTCAACTAATTAATTTGCGGAAGTGTAAACATTTAGTAGACTAAAAAGGTACCTTTAGTACTCAATACCAATCTACATTAATACTTAATCATTTAGTTAAGTGGATTGTGATACTCCAAAACACGAAGGATTGCTGTTATGAAAAGATTTCTCGCCGTCGCATCTGCTGCTTTGTATTTAGTAAGCTCAGTGGCGTTCGCTAAAGATAAACCCAATATTCTTATAATATTCCCTGATGATGTAGGGTGGCAGAATATAAGTGCCTATGGTTTGGGTACAATGGGCTATAAAACCCCAAATATTGATAAACTCGCCCATGAAGGCACGATGTTCACTGATCATTATGCTCAACCGTCATGTACTGCTGGTCGCGCGGCCCTTATTACCGGACAGTACCCAATCCGTAGTGGCATGACAACTGTTGGCAGACCCGGCGCAGAGCTTGGTTTAAAAGCGGGCTCCTATACTCTTGCTGAAGTTCTTAAAGAGCAAGGTTACGCTACGGGTCAATTCGGTAAAAACCATTTAGGTGATCGCAACGAGCACTTACCAACCGTTCATGGTTTTGATGAATTCTTTGGAAACTTATATCACTTAAATACCCAAGAAGAGTTTGAGCAAGTTGATTACCCTAAAGATCCTGAATTCTTCAAAAAATACGGTACACGCGGGGTTTTACACACTTATGCAACTAATGTAGATGACAAAACAGTTGACCCACGATTTGGTAAAGTTGGTAAGCAAAAAATTAAAGACACAGGCCAGCTTTCTCGCGAGCGAATGAAAACGGTTGATAAAGAATTCATGGATGCAAGTTTAGACTTTATCAAGCGAGCACAAAAAGAGAATAAGCCGTTCTTTGTGTGGTTTAATCCAAGCCGTATGCACATGTATACCCGTTTAAGTGATGAAAGTCGTTATTTAGCTGCCAAGCACACTACAGAGCACGATTTGTATGGTAGTGGCTTAATTGAGCATGATCAACAAGTGGGTGAATTGATGGCTGCACTTCAAGACATGGGTGTGCTAGATAATACGATCGTTGTTTACTCGACAGATAATGGTCCAGAACACAGTGCGCGTCTTCATGGTGGTACAACGCCATTCCGTGGAGAAAAAATGACAACCTACGAAGGCGGTGTACGTGTACCAATGATTGTTCGTTGGCCAGGTAAAGTACCCGCAGATAGAATTTTAAACGGTATTCAAACACACATGGATATTTACACCACTTTGGCAGCTGCTGCGGGTGAGCCTAATGTAGCCAAAAAAGCACTTAAAGAGCATAAACAGCCACTTGATGGTGTAAATAACTTAGATTACTGGTTAGGAAAAACAGATGACAGTGCACGTGACCACTTTTTCTATTATTACGAATCAAGCATTAAAGCGATTCGCTATAAACAATGGAAGCTGCATTTTGAAACAAGCGAAAACTACTATGCACAGTATGAAAAACAAAAGTTCCCCATTTTCTACAACCTTCGCATGGATCCGTTTGAAAGCTTTGATGGTTTGACTGACCGCTCTGATATAGTTCAGGCTAAACAATGGCTTAACGAACCTGTACAACACTTATTAGGTGAGCATATTAAGTCGCTTACTGAATACCCACCGCTTCAAAAAGCAGCAAGCTTTGACTTTAGCCAGCTTATGGAGCAGTTAATGTCAGGTAAGCAATAAGACAAAGCGCATAGACTTGAGCGCATAAAATTTAAGCCGCATAGGGAAACCATGCGGCTTTTGATTAAGTAATATTGCGCTGGTATGGACGACTAATCTGTTATAAATGGTTTTTATTTTACCATTTCGCACTATCACTCTAGAAAATCAAACTGAATAATTTATAAATACTTAAACTAAAAATGAGTAACAAGACAGGGAAAACAACAACATTAACAAAAACAGAGTTAGTGTATTCTCCCATAATTGATTTTTGATTCACCAACCAAACAAGGTAGCAAGTCACAATCGGCAGGAGTAAGCCATTGGCTGCTTGCGCAAAGATGATCACCGCAACAGGGTCAAGTCCGAGAGACGCCACAACCGCCCCAAACGCTAAGATAATAATTGCCACACCTTTAAAGCGTGTATTACTCATTTTTGTTGACCAACCCAACATACCACACACGGCATATGCACCCGCTAAAGGGGCCGTTATTGCACTGGTGAGGCCTGCCGCACATAAGCCAATAGCAAAAAAGTAGTGGGCCATTCCACCTAACAAAGGCTCTAGTTGTACGGCCATATTGGCTGCAGAAATTTTACCCGCGTCGGTGCCATAAAACGCCACGGAAGCTGTTGATAAAATTGCTAAGGTAATAATACCGCCTAGGGTTATTGAGATACTGGTATCTACATTAGTTTCTTTAATTACCTTTTCAATATCTTTATTTTTGTCATGTTTTTGGGCAAGAACGCCTGAATGTAAAAACAGATTATAAGGAACAATGGTGGTGCCGATTAAGGCTAATACCGTGGTAATGGAGTTATCAGGTAAACTTGGTATAAAGCCCTTTAAAACGAGAGTTAAGGGCGGCGCAGCCATTATTAATGTCGAAATAAAGACCAAGCTCATCAGCACAACTAAAACGATCAATGCACCTTCAATTACTTTATGCTTTCCTGTATACAACAGCACGACACTTAAAATTGCAATCAAAGGTGTCCAAATCAAAGGATTAAACGAGGGCAATATTTCTTGTAAACCCAGGCTTGCTCCAGAGAGGTTGCCTGCTTCATAGGCTGCACTGCCAATCCCTATTGCGCTGATCACCAAAAACGCGGCTAATAACTTAAACACAGGCGTTTTGATGGTTGTTCTCAGTGCAGTTGCTAAGTCTTGTCCCGTTGTAACACCGAGTCTAGCAGCCATAGATTGCAGCAAAATAGTGGCGATAACCGAAAATAAGAGTGTCCAAATTAAAGCAAAACCAAAGTTTGCCCCTGCAACGCTTGCGGTGGTAATGGTGCCTGGGCCTATAAAGGCAGCAGTGACAAGAAGTCCGGGTCCTAAACGCATGTAAAACCTTTTTATTATTAGAATAGTGAATTTTAGCTAATCAACTCATCGCTAGGCAGCAAAGCCACCGTGTGAGAAGTGCTGTCTGTAAATGCTCACGATATAATGTGTGGTTCTGAGGGTAAAGTAAAAACGGTGAGATTTGAGGGGGCAAAACGAAAACTACTTCAAAAGTGCAAGTAAATTGATAGTTAGCATACTTAATTATGATTATTTGAATGAATTTATTTACTCTTTTTTAGTGTTTTAACGTTCTTTAATTAAATCAATATAGTAAAAATGAGCACAATAAAAAATATTCTTGTTTATTTGCGACGCTGTTTGCGGTATTGCGTCATACACATTTATTTAGCGCAGTGAGATAAATGGCAGTGAACGTTGAGTGAGTTAACTTTATCAAAGCGTGTTCAGCGCATTCCATGGTCATGTTAATTACGCACAGTCATTTGGTTTTGCAACTAAAGAACAGAACTTTAATGTCACCAACAACACATTGTAAACTGGGTTCAATCTCTAAAGACGGCAAAGCAACAGTGATTGCCCGAGTTGCAGCACAAGCAAAGCTTACGGTGTACTACTAATATCGGACTTTTCAATTCAGTGACTACTGACAAGCGTACAATAGTATACAGCGCATCGCTTGGTGACTTAGGCAGCAAGTAGCCAGCCTGTTGGTCATTCATTACTGCAGCAAAGCGCGCTCGGCCCGCGCTGGTACACGCAGGAGCTGGGGCATTTTATCGACAACAAATGATATGTCTGATTTTACTTTATTTAGCTCTTCGAGAAAGCAAAATACTCTTTAAACAGTCTTGATAAGAAATGTTCGCGCCTTGAATAAATGAAACAGCGGGTTATCAGTGTTTTTATGGCAATACTAGGGTACTTTATATTTTAGGGCACTTAATAAGGTAGGGCACTTAATGAAGTGGTCGCGGGAAATAAGCGTATATTGCATGTGGCACACACATTGTAAAATTTATACACAGTCCGTACTAATTATGCAGCTTTAAGATTTAAAAAAATTAATCTCATTAAAAATCAGTGGGTTATTTTGGTTGGCTTTTTGCAAGCTTAAAAGAATTCGTCTTATTTTAACAAAAGGAATTAACAATGCCTGAATTAACCTTGTCTGCTTATTTTGCTGTCTATGTTTACTTAATCATGCTTATTGTTCAATGGGGTGTGGCTGCGGTTGTTAAGGCAAAACAACCCGGTGCTGTACCTGGTAAGTTTAGCGCATCTTTGGGTCATGAAAGCTTTGTATTTCGTGCGCATCGCACGTTTATGAATAGTTTAGAAAATAGCCCGTTGTTTTTAGGTGCGGTATTTTTAGGTTTTTTTCTAAATGTGAATAGTAATGTATTCGCTCTGTGTATCTGGGTGTATGTGATAGCAAGGATTATTCACATGCTGCTGTATTACGCTATTGCAATAGAAAAGAACCCAAGCCCGCGCAGCTATTTCTTTTTGATTGCAGCGATTGCCAATATAGCCCTCGTGGTATTAATAGGGTTACGTTTAGTGTAGTGGTCATCATTTTTTAAGCCTAACGTGCTTTGTTTTTAAACCACATTAGCGAAAAAAAAGAGGCATTGAATGAATTATCAATGCCTCTGCGATTAAACGTTTAAATACGCGATTTACTACTCAACACCTATAAAGCCACCGGTTTGATGAGACCATAAGGCAGCATAAATACCGCCTTGTGCTATTAATTGTTCATGACTGCCTTGTTCAACAACACCGCCTTCATCCAGCACGATAAGTCTGTCCATTTGCGCAATGGTTGATAAGCGATGGGCAATTGCGATGACCGTTTTACCCGTCATCAAATCATCAAGGCTGGTTTGTATAGCGGCTTCGACCTCGGAGTCAAGCGCACTGGTTGCTTCGTCTAAAATGAGAATGGGTGCATCTTTAAGTAGTACGCGTGCAATCGCGATTCGCTGGCGCTGTCCCCCAGATAGTTTGACACCTCGTTCACCCACTTGAGCAGCAAACCCTTTATTGCCTTTGCTGTCTTCTAAATCTTCGATAAACTCAAGCGCTTTTGCTTGTTTTGCTGCGGCTAACATTTCATCTTCTGTTGCATCAGGTCTACCATATAAGATGTTATCTTTTACAGAGCGATGCAGTAGTGATGTGTCTTGCGTCACCATTGCGATGTGTTTACGTAAGCTCTCTTGGCTTACCGTAGCAATATTTTGGTTATCAATGGTGATATTTCCGGAATCAACATCGTAAAAGCGAAGAAGCAAATTAACCAACGTTGATTTACCGGCACCTGAGCGGCCAACTAGGCCAATTTTCTCACCTGCTTTAATGTTTAAATTTAAACCATTAATAACGGGGCCACGGTGCGTTTCATTTGCTGCTTTACCATAATTAAACTGCACGTTTTCAAAGTTGATTGCACCTTTCGATACCGCAAGCGTTGACGCGTTGGGTTGATCGTCAACCTCGATAGGCGTCGATAAAGTCTTCATACCATCGGCAACCGTGCCAATGTTTTCAAATAGGCTGCTAATTTCCCACATGATCCACTGTGCCATCCCGTTTAATCGCAATGAAAGACTGACAGCAATAGCGATTGCACCAACAGAAATAGCGCTAATCGACCACAGGTATAAAGATAAGGCAGCAATACTAAAGACCAGTAAATAATTTAAGGTATTGATCGAAAAGTTAAGGCTCGTCACTAAACGCATTTGCTTATAAACAGGTTGTAAAAACACATCCATGCTGTCTTTGGCGTATTGCTCTTCTCGCTGAGTATAAGAGAACAATTTGATTGTTGAAATGTTGGTGTAACTATCGACTACGCGGCCTGTCATTTCTGAGCGTGCATCAGCTTGCGAGCTGGCAACACGCTTTAGCTTAGGAACAAAGTAAAGTTGAATGGCTGCATATAATAGTAACCAAACTAATAGTGGGATCATTAAACGCCAGTCAGATTCTGCGACTAAAAATACCATCGCGCCAAAATACACCACAATGTACATCAAAACATCGAGCAGCTTCATCACGGCCTCGCGAACTGCAAGAGAGGTTTGCATTACTTTAGTCGCAATGCGGCCCGCAAACTCATTTTGATAAAAACTGATACTTTGGCGAAGTAAGTAGCGGTGAGCTAACCAACGTATAGACATTGGGTAGTTACCTAGGAGTGCTTGGTGTAAAACCGCAGAGTGAAAAAACACCACGATAGGCAACACAACAAGCAGTATCACAGCCATTCTGATCAACTCAGATTTTTGCTCAACAAATAAAGTCTCTGGTGTGTATTGGCCTAGCCAGTCAACTAACTGACCCATGTAACTAAAAAGAGAAACCTCTAAAATAGCTAATGCAGCTGCACTTAATGACATAAAGAATAATGACAGCTCCATGCCTCGCGTATAATGGCGGCAAAAAGCAAACAAACTATTGGGCGGCTGAGAAGGCTTTTCTTTAGGAAATGGATTGGTCATCCGTTCAAATATACGATACATAAGCGACGCTTTTATAAAATTAAGTAGTGGTACTATATCATTGAGCTGGCTTTTTAGCAGAGCATTTACGATAAAAATAACGTTTAAAATACAACATTTATTCATGTATTTACATGTATTTAAATTAATGAAAACATAGCAGGAAAAAGGACGCCATCATGAAAAAATTACTCTGTGCATTGTCGCTATTAGTGTGTTTGCCTGTCAGTGCGTATCAGCTCGAAACCGTTACGTTTAAAGGTCAAAAAACAGCGATTGAAAAGCCGCTGACTGTCATTCTACCGCAGGGTTACAATTTGTCTGTACGTTATAACGTGGTGTACGTATTGCACGGCTTTAGCGGAAACCATACCGATTGGTCAAACCTGACAGAGATAGAAAGATTAGCAGATCACTATAACGTCATTATCGTCAATCCGGATGGTAACTATGGTTCGTGGTATGTTGATTCTGAAGTTGATAACGCATCTCAATACGAAACATACATTGCAGATGATGTCGTTAATTTTATTGATAATACATATGCAACGAATGCCAGTAAATCAGGCAGAGCAATAACAGGCTTGTCGATGGGAGGCTTTGGTGCATTACATATTGCAATTAATAACCCTGAACGGTTTGCTGCGGTATCGGGTATCTCAGCTGGGGTTGATGTAAGGCCGTTTTCGGCAGAATTTGACTTAGCAAATGTGCTGGGCAGTTATGCACAAAATAAAGCCCGCTGGGATGATATTGCCATTATAAACAACCTTCATAAAATAGCTGGGGGCAATACGGCTTGGAAAAAAGGCGATGACAGTTTAGCGATTATGCTCGATATAGGGGTTGATGACTTTTTTATTGAACAGAATCGTGCATTACACCACGCTATGCTCACAATGCGAATCCGCCATGACTATATTGAGCGTGCTGGGAAACATGACTGGCATTATTGGCGTCGAGTGATCCCTTATCAGTTTTTATTCTTAACATCTCATATGGAGTAATAACATGTTACAACGCGCACTGGTCGTTTTAGCTGCTGCTTTTTTTATTTTTATCGGCTGGGTAATTTACCTCGCTAATACGGGTCAAAAAGCGGTGTTTTTTGATCTCGTTGCTGCCATTCCTTACGGTGATAAAGTAGGCCATTTTTGTCTGTTCGGGTTACTTACTTTGTTTATTAATCTTGCCTTTAAATTTAAAACGTTTGTTGTGGCCGGGTATACTATCTATTATGCCGCAGCAATCGTGGCAACGTTCGTGGTGTTAGAGGAGTTGAGTCAATACTTTGTTGAAACTCGGACGTTAGATTTTATTGATTTAGTCGCTGATTTCATGGGCATTGCTTTTTTTAGTGGTATTTCTGTTTGGTTATCTAAGCGCTTATACCCGATCAAAAATTAATTTTTAGTGGTTTAGTGACTCGCTTTGTTTCGGCTATACTCAGAATATGGGTTGCTTAGAAGTCGCTTATGAATACAAAAACATCTGAATATTTACCTGATATTGTTGAGCTTTTACTAGACGCTGTGTGTGTTGTAGATGTTAAAGGTTGCTTACTTTTTACAAATCCTGCCTTCGAAACTATTTTTGGTTATTCACCTGGCGAAGCAATTAATAGACAAATGCTCGATTTTGTTTACCCCGAAGACAGAGCAAAAACCATACATGCAATTAACCAAATAATGAACAACAATCAGCACCCACGGTTTGAAAATCGCTGGGTAAGAAAAGATGGCCGGATCGTGCATGTTTTGTGGTCTGTGTATTGGTCACAAGAGAAGCAAGTAAGAGTCGCCATTGCGTTTGACATAACAGAGCAAAAAAAACTCGAACAAAAGCTTATCTATTTAGCAGGGCATGACCCGCTCACTGACTTACCAAATCGAAGCTTTTTAATAAACCAACTTGAAGAATCACTGTCAATCGCTAATACGCTTTCGTCGGTGCTTGGGGTGTTGTTTATTGATATAGATGGATTTAAGCAAGTTAATGATATTCATGGTCATGCAGCAGGTGATAAATTATTAAAAACCATCGCGATGCGAATTCGTCATGTGCTTAAAAAAAATGACAGTGTAGGTCGCTTAGGGGGTGATGAGTTCGTTGTCATTTTAAACAGTATAAAGAACAAGCAAGACATTCTCATGTTGGTCGACACGTTAAAGAAAGAGATAGTAAAGCCACTTGAATTTAACGATGCCGAGCTTGCTTACTCCCCTAGTATGGGGGCCGTAATGTTTCCTGAATATTATGGTGATGCAGAGTATTTGATTCAATGTGCTGATAAAGCCATGTACCGTGCCAAGCATTCGGGGGGGAATCAAGTTGTGTTTTATAACGATGATATAAAGTTACCCAGCGCTCAAAGTATTAAACCATAAGTAAAAGTTCAACTGCGACTCAGGCCATCAAAATAGGTCTTTAAATAGACACATATTACAAAAAGCAATCGCCTTTATTTAATAGAGGCGCTTAATACCTATCTGCTGTGTTAAAAGTTTTAACCTAATAATCTGTCTTCTAACTCATTACTATTGCTTGAAGCGAAATATTAGTTAGCCTTGAATGATTCATTGAAGGAGTGACACTATGTTAAAGCGAAAAACAATAACAACGAGCAGTGTTTTGTTTGGCTCATCATTACTATTAGCAACGGCTGCACACGCCACAACGCCTGAAGTTAATAACCAACGAGCGTTGCATGAAATAGCGAGTGCAGTTTCAAAGACCCGTATAGAGCAAGATATTCAAACCTTGGTTGATTTTGGCACGCGACATACTTTATCAGAGACTAAATCAAATACTCGTGGTATTGGGGCTGCAAGACGCTGGATAAAAGCGGAGTTTGAAACAATTTCAAAAGCGTGTGGCCAGTGCCTTGAAATTATTGAGGTCAAAGACACTATTTCTGGCGAAAAACGTATTCCAAACCCTGTTGAAGTGGTAAATATAATTGCCATTCAGCGAGGACAGGTTGACCCTAATCGGATGGTTATGATGTCGGGTGATATCGATTCTCGTGTCAGTGATGTGATGGACTACACCTCAGATGCACCGGGTGCGAACGATAATGCCTCAGGTGTAGCGGGTGTGATTGAGTCTGCGCGAGTGTTGTCACAATACACATTTAATGGCTCGATTGTTTATGCCGCACTATCAGGTGAAGAGCAAGGATTGTTTGGTGGTAAAATATTAGCGAAATACGCGCAAGATAATAACTGGCGAGTACATGCTGTCTTAAATAACGATATGATCGGTAATTCTACCGGTATTAATGGGGTAACAGATAACACCACCGCACGTATTTTCTCTGAAGGCACACGGGTTATTGAAACCAAAGAACAAGCCCATAAGCGTCGGTTTACCGGGGGCGAAGTCGATTCCGCGAGCCGCAACCTCGCACGTTACATCGATACAATCGCAGACAAATACATAGAAAATCTTGATACCATGTTGGTGTATCGATTAGACAGGTTTGGGCGTGGAGGGCATCACCGCCCATTCAACGATGTTGGCTTTGCTGCTGTTCGTATAATGGAAACCAACGAAAATTATAATCAACAACATCAAGACTTGCGCACCGAAGATGGCATTACATATGGTGATACAATTGATCATGTTGATTTTGCATATGCTGCAAAGTTAACGTCATTAAATGCAGTGAGTCTTGCGTCAATGGCATGGGCGCCAGCACCACCAACGGGAGTCAGTATTTCAGGGGCCGTTAAACCAAGCACCACCTTATCGTGGCACCACAGTGATGATCCTACAATTACAGGCTATAAAATTTACTGGCGTTATACCAGTGAACCTCAGTGGCAATTTAGTCGTGATGTTGGCAAAGTGACAACAGCGACGTTAAAAAATGTGGTGATTGATAACTACTATTTTGGTGTTGCAGCAGTAAATAAAGACGGTATTGAATCACCCGTTGTTTTTCCGGGTGATGTGGGTGCATTCGAATGGGCGAATAATGAGCCCTAAAACCTAATAACACGTCTTTATTATAAAGTGATCGATTTGTCTCATCAGTGAGTTTAAAACTAGTGAGACATTTCAATAGCTTGAAAAAGGAGCTGACATGCAATATCTAGAAAATATGCTGCAAACTGTAAAGGATTCTAACCCACACGAACAGGAATTCCATCAAGCCGTTGAAGAAGTGCTTACCTCATTAACCCCAATTCTTAAAGAAAATGACGTGTATCAACATAATGCGATTGTTGAGCGTTTAGTTGAGCCTGAAAGACAGATAATGTTTCGCGTGCCTTGGTTAGACGATAAAGGAAACGTGCAAGTTAATCGGGGATTTAGAATCGAATTTAGCTCTTCTCTTGGTCCTTACAAAGGGGGATTACGGTTTCATCCGAGTGTTAATTTAAGCGTGGTCAAATTTTTAGGCTTTGAGCAAGTTTTAAAAAATGCGTTAACAGGGCTTCCTTTAGGCGGTGCAAAAGGAGGGGCTGACTTTGATCCAAAAGGAAAGAGTGATCATGAAATTATGCGTTTTTGTCACTCTTTTATGACAGAGTTGTACCGACATATTGGTGCACAAACCGATGTGCCTGCAGGTGATATTGGTGTTGGGGAGCGAGAAATTGGCTATCTATTTGGTCAGTACAAGCGGATTACAAACCAATATAATGGGGTACTTACAGGTAAGCCCACTCTGTTAGGGGGCTCTTCATTAAGAGTCGAAGCAACGGGTTATGGTATCGCCTATTTTCTTAGTGCCATGCTTGATGCTAAAAATGATTCACTAAAAGGTAAACGTTGCTTGGTGTCAGGGGCTGGAAATGTTGCGCTGTATTTAATGGAAAAACTGTCACAATTCGATGCGATTATTTTGACCTGCAGTGACTCAAAAGGCACCTTATATTGTGAAGATGGCCTTGATGTTGAATTAATAAAACACTTAAAAAAAGAGCAGGGCGCTGCGCTGCGTGATTACTTGAACGAGCACCCACAAGCAGAGTATATCCCTGTGAGTCAGTATCCAAAAGACGGTCACCAAGTTTGGCACTTTAACGGCGATATCGCATTACCGTGCGCCACACAAAATGAAATAACTAAAAAAGATGCCCAAGCGCTTGTCGATAATGGCTGTAAAATTGTCTGTGAAGGTGCAAACATGCCAACGACCGCTGAGGCACACGCTATATTTCAAAAGCACGATGTATATTTAGGTCCAAGCAAGGCTGCTAATGCTGGTGGGGTTGCAACGAGTCAATTTGAAATGGCGCAAAATGCAAGCTTGCAAACATGGCGGCCACAGCAGGTTGACGAAAAACTGCAACAAGTAATGAAAAACATTTTTGATAGAGTATCAGCAACGGCAAAGCGTTATTCAAGTGAAGACGACCTGTCGCTCGGTGCAAACATTGCAGGGTTTGAACGGGTTGCTCAGGCGATGCTTAAGCAAGGCGTTGTTTAACTCACAGAACAGCTTATTAATGTTAAGAATGCGCTGCTGATGAAAATAGCTAGCCACTTTTTTGCAATTAGACTATGTTTAACATGCTTATTAAAGGAGTTAACTTATGTCTTATGCCGACGGTTTTGTAGCTGCTGTACCCACAGTAAATAAAGAAAAATACCTTGCCCATGCTGAATTTGCAGCCGAAATATTCAAAGAATACGGTGCGTTAAAGGTGGTCGAAACCTGGGGGAGTGATGTACCCGAGGGTGAAGTCACTTCATTTCCCATGGCTGTAAAAGCGGATGAAAATGAAACGGTGGTGTTTTCATGGGTCATCTGGCCTTCAAAAGCTGTTCGCGATAGCGGCTGGCAGAAACTAATGGAGGATTCACGTATGAGCCCTGAAAACAACCCTATGCCATTTGATGGTAAGCGTTTGATTTATGGTGGTTTCGATATTATATTAGACAAATAAGAAGCGTGTATGTGGGCGTGTTTAAGCCCATTGAGTTTTTCTGTCTGATTGCCTATTTATGTAAAGCTCAGCCTTGCTGAGCTTTACTGTTTCTACACTACGAAAATGCCTTTTCGTTGAGTAGTTCTTGCATCTGTTCACGCATTTTGAATTTTTGCAATTTGCCTGTAACTGTCATCGGGTATTCGTCGACAAAGCGAATGTGCTTTGGCACTTTAAAATAAGCCAGCTTGTCTTTTAAAAAATCACGAATGGCATCTTCATCAAGTACGGCATCCTCTTTTGGTTGGATCCACGCACACACTTCTTCACCATATTTTTCATCACTGATGCCAAAAATCGCTGCATCCTGAATACCTGGGTAGGTGTATAGTACTTCCTCTATTTCACGAGGGTAAATGTTTTCGCCGCCGCGAATGATCATATCTTTAATACGACCAACAATCGCTACAAAACCGTGTTCGTCCATCACACCTAAATCGCCAGAATGTAACCAGCCGTGTTCATCGATAGTGGCATTGGTTTTTTCTTCATCGTTCCAGTAACAACGCATAATACCCGCACCTCGGCTACATACTTCACCGGGCACACCAATTTTTTGGATATCGCCAAGTTCATCAATAATTTTCACCTCGGTATGGGCAAGTGCTCGTCCTACTGTTGTCACTTGTTTTTCCAGTGGTGAATCTGTTTCGGTTACATTGTTAATCGGGCTGCATTCAGTTTGTCCATAACCAATAACCACCTCTTTCATGTGCATTAAGGTCTGTACTTTGCGCATGACTTCCTCTGGGCATGTGGAGCCAGCCATAACACCTGTACGCAGGCTTGATAAGTCATAATCAGCAAAGTTTTTTAGTTCAAGTTCGGCAATAAACATAGTGGGTACGCCATGAAGTGCTGTACAGTGTTCTTTTTCAACAACATCTAACGTTGTTTTCGGATCAAAGGAATCACCCGGAAAAACGGCAGTAGCCCCTTTACTAATACACACTAAATTGCCCAGTACCATGCCAAAACAATGATATAACGGAACTGGAATGCATAATTTATCAAGATGGGTTAGTTTCATGGCTTGTGCCATTAAGAAACCATTATTGAGAATGTTTTTATGCGATAACGTTGCGCCTTTAGGGTTTCCTGTCGTACCCGAGGTAAATTGAATATTGATATCTTGATCAGCTTTTAATGTTGCACTAATCGCATCAAGCTCAAGTTTATGTGCATCGGTCGCACGTTGCATTATGTCGCTAAAACAATACATTCCCGCTGTAGGACGTTCGCCAATGCGAATGATATTTTTCAAATGGGGAAGTGCTTTAAGATCTAAATTGCCTGCATTTGCATTTTTTAGTTCAGGTGCAAGTTCATTTAGCATGTCGATATAATTACTCGATTTAAACTCATCAGCGGTGATGAGTGTTGAGCATTCGACACTGTTTAATGCGTATTTTAGCTCGCTTGGGCGGTAGGCAGGGTTAATACACACCATAATGGCACCTATTTTCGCCGTGGCAAATTGTGTTAAACACCATTCAATGTTATTGGGTGACCAAATACCCACACGATCACCGGGTTTAACGCCAATTGACAGCAAGCCCATCGCAAGTTGGTTAATCTGTTGCTGGTATTCTTTATACGTAAGGCGGATATTTTGATGATTAACAACAATCGCGGGGTGTTCTGGGTAATTGTCGACAATGCCATCTAGGTACTGACCAATGGTTTGCTCTATGAGAGGAATGTCAGTGCGACCTTTAAAATAGCTTTGTATTAATGGGAGACTGTTATTATGTATGTTCTTTGCTTGCATTGTTTTCTCCGTGTCCTATTAAAATGTTGTCATGGACTTGATGCGAAAATAACAAAAATGAATACACTGCGTGTTCATTTAGTGTCAGTTTACAGTTTTAACTAAGCATAGATTGTCGACAAATAAAAGTCTTATAAGACTAATGTACAGTGATTGCAGCTAAATTAAGAGAAAAGAATGGTTTTTGGCAGGCATAAAAAAACGTGCCGTAGCACGTTCTTTTTAAACAAGATAAATTACGCTTGATCTTGTTTATAGGTTTTTCGCATTAAGTACACATAGGCACTGATAAACGCGTTTTCTTGAAACTTTTTCAGTCCAGTGTCTTCAAATTCGATAGGCAGTGGATTGCGTTTAAGCTGCTCTTTAATTGTTGTTGCGCTGAAAATTTGCACATCTAACTCTTCAATAAGTTGAATGGCTGTTTCCATTTTGAAACCTTTAGCACTGCCTGCAAATTTACCTTTAGGTTGACGCTCTTTAATTGCAACAGAATCAATTTGGTAATCTTGCATCAGTTTTCTAAAATCAAACTGAAATTTGCGCATAACTTCTGTGTCATTACCATCGCCTAACGTAAAGCGAGTTTGTCTTACATCACGGATATCAAACACGTCGTTATCTTTCGTTAAAATACACAGTAGTACATCACTACCTGTAATTTCTACACCGCATGTTCTCATAGTTAATCTCTAAATAACTTAATTTGCGCAATTATAGCAAGTAACGTCCTGAAAAACAGTTGCTTTAAAAATGAATTTTAATTGCAATCGAACTATGGTCACTTACTGTAATATCTTCTACTGCTTGGTGGGGGTTTAAATGCGCATCATAGCTTTCGTATTCCAGCTTTGAGACCTTTGATAGTGCGCATTGTGGATTAAAATGCGCAGAGACCAAAATATAATCGAGCACATTCCCCTTGCCGTGATAATAGTGGCTAAACGGCTTTGTGTTGTTCTCACTAGCAGCGCAAAATAGGTAGGCGTCTGTTAAGCCGACGACGGGTTCATTATTTGCTATACAGGGCTCGCAACGAGTCGGGTGAAAGCCTTGTGTCATAAATGATAATGTGGGGCTTGTCAGCACGTCGTTAAAATCGCCCATCACCAAGGTGGCACATTGTTTTTCACGCTGTGTTTTTAACGCATCGTAATAAACAATAGACGCTTCTAATGAGCGTGATATTTGCGATTGCATTGCGCCAACTGTTTGGTGCAGCAACTGCAATAAGGGATCTTCAAGGTTATGTATGTTGAGTATGTGCGCCATAGATTGCACACGTTGTGATTTAAAATGCACAACATAACAGCACACCTCACCAAATTCAGGAAAGTCCAAGAAACACTTTATAGGCGTGCGATTAAACTTAAAATCACTTTGGTTGTTGAGGTATTCAAGCAATTCTGGGCAGGGAGTCAAAGGTTCGACAAAAGTGAAAGGGTATTTACTGGCGATAGCAACAATAGGATTAAACAGCACTTGAGGGTACAGCGCATCGTGCGAAGGGGAGTCGACGGTTTCAAAATAATCATAACCGGCTTCTTTACACTGTATTTCTAATGCGTGAGCACTAAAAACCTCTTGAAACGCGACCACATCGGCTTTCGAATCAAACAGAAAATCACGCACAAACTGCTGCTTTTGCTGCCACTGCGTGTTGTTATAGCGTTCATGCTGTTGGTAAAACGAATAAGGGGGAGCGGTGTAGTTAAGTAAATTCAAACTAGCAAACTTGAGCGTATGCGTGTGTGGCATCGTGATCACCGTTAAAGTACTGACCTGTTAAGTATGAAATGACTTAAGTAATTGTCAATTTACTGACCTAAATACTTGTATTTGAGGACTCTAGCGGCGACAATGGGCGCTTGTATTTGCGAAGACTCAGTAAATACACGTCTTTTAGGCACCAAATGGCAATGCTTATTCGTAAAAGCGTTGCAGAGTTACTCAAAATTTATTTAAAAAATTACATGTGATGCATTGTAGGCATCACCACTGTATAAGGATTTATAATGCCAGTTATTACCCTTCCTGACGGCAGTCAGCGTAGTTTTGAAAACCCAGTAAGTACATATGATGTTGCCAGCGATATTGGCCCAGGTTTAGCGAAAGCAACCATAGCCGGTCGTGTAAATGGTAATCGTGTTGATGCATGTGACTTAATTACCGACGATGCGCGCTTAGAAATTATTACTGCCAAGGATGACGACGGTTTAGAAATCATCCGTCACTCTTGTGCGCACCTTATTGGTCACGCAGTTAAGCAACTTTTCCCTGACGCGAAAATGGCAATTGGTCCAACGATCGACAATGGTTTTTACTACGATATCGATATGGATCACTCATTAAGTCAAGACGATTTAGACGCCATCGAAAAGCGCATGCTTGAACTTGCAAAAACAAACTACGATGTGGTTAAAAAGACCGTAAGCTGGCAAGAAGCGCGTGATACATTCGAAGCACGTGGTGAAACATACAAAATGGAAATCTTAGACGAGAATATCGCAAAAGATGACCGCCCTGGTTTATACCACCACGAAGAATACATTGACATGTGTCGTGGCCCACACGTACCAAATATGAAATTCTGCCAACATTTTAAAATAATGAAAGTGGCGGGTGCTTATTGGCGCGGTGATTCTGAAAACAAAATGCTGCAACGTATTTACGGCACAGCATGGGCAGATAAAAAGCAACTTAAAGCGTATCTAAAACGTTTAGAAGAAGCTGAAAAACGTGACCACCGTCGCATTGGTAAAGCACTTGATTTATGGCATTGGCAAGAAGAAGCGCCGGGTATGGTGTTTTGGCATAATGACGGCTGGAGCATTTACCGTGAGCTTGAAGACTTCGTTCGTGAAAAACTACGTGAGTACGATTACGAAGAAGTGAAAGGCCCATTAATGATGGACCGAGTTTTGTGGGAAAAATCAGGGCACTGGGATAAATACGCAGATGCCATGTTCACCACAGAATCTGAAAAGCGTGAATATGCTATTAAACCAATGAACTGTCCTGGTCATGTGCAAATTTTCAACCAAGGTCTAAAATCATACCGTGACTTACCATTGCGTATGGCTGAGTTTGGTTGTTGTCATCGTAATGAGCCATCAGGTGCATTACATGGCTTAATGCGTGTTCGTGGTTTTACACAAGATGATGCACATATATTCTGTACTGAAGACCAAATTATGGATGAAGTATCAGCGTGTATCAAAATGGTTTACGACACGTATGAAACGTTCGGTTTTGAAAAGATCGTTGTAAAACTGTCTACTCGCCCAGAAAAACGTATCGGTGAAGACGAAATGTGGGACAAAGCAGAGCTTGCGTTAGCAGAAGCTCTGAAAGTAAACGACATTGAGTTTGATTACTTACCGGGTGAAGGGGCGTTTTACGGTCCGAAAATTGAATTTACATTATATGATTGTTTAGACCGTGCATGGCAATGTGGTACAGTGCAATTAGATTTTGCATTACCAGGTCGTTTAGGTGCGACATACGTTGCAGAAAATAACGAACGTCGTACACCAGTTATGATACACCGTGCTATATTAGGTTCGATTGAGCGTTTCATTGGTATTTTAACCGAAGAATACGCCGGATTGTTCCCGACATGGCTTGCACCTAAGCAAGTGGTGATCATGAATATCACGGATAAACAAGCTGACTATGTGCAAGAAATTGTACAAAAATTAAATAAACTTGGAATTAGAGCCGCTGCTGACTTGAGAAATGAGAAGATTGGCTTTAAAATCCGTGAACATACGTTAAAACGTATTCCTTACTTACTTGTTGTAGGCGACAAAGAAGTTGAACAACAAGAAGTGGCAGTACGCACTCGCACAGGTGAAGACCTAGGCAAATTTAATGTTGATGATTTCATTGCAAAAATTAGCGACGAAATAAAAAATCGACAATAAATCATGAGCGTGTAGGGCATAACAAACAGCCAACTACACGCTTTTTATTTTATATTCTTGGAGGATCGTACCATTAGAGGCGGCAAGAAAGGGCAACAAACAGCTCAAAAAAATCGTATCAACGAAGATATTACAGCTAAAGAAGTTCGTTTAATTGACATTGACGGCGAGCAAGCTGGCATCGTGTCATTAAAAGAGGCGCAAGCTATGGCTGATGATGCGGGTGTAGATCTTGTAGAAATCAGTCCTAATGCTGAGCCACCTGTTTGTAAGGTTATGGACTACGGTAAGTTCATCTTTGAGAAAAGCAAAGAACTAAAAGAACAAAAGAAAAAGCAAAAGCAAATCCAGGTGAAAGAAATCAAATTCCGTCCAGGCACGGATGAAGGTGATTACCAGGTTAAGCTTCGCAATTTGCGTAAGTTCTTAGAAGCGGGTGATAAAGCTAAAATTACTATTCGTTTCCGTGGTCGTGAAATGGCTCACCAAGAAATTGGTATTGAATTATTAAATCGTGTTAAAGCTGATTTGGAAGATGTTTCACAAGTTGAATCTTTCCCAAATCGTGTTGAAGGTCGCCAAATGGTTATGATGATGGCACCTATTGCTAAAAAGCAATAAACAAGCGATAATACGCACCGAATTTATCTCAGGTCATCAAGTAACAGCTTGCTGTTCACCTGAAATAACCGGTTTAAGTAAAGTTGCAGTGCATTAGTACTGGGCTTTCACCGGATAATGGCGGTAAGTTAGGCCTTGAAAGAAGAGCTATTTATATCTCTCGCCTGCTTGCCATATTGTTGAGCAATACATTTGGAGTTATTGCAATGGCTTACAAGCTAAAATCACACAGAGGCGCAGCTAAGCGTTTCAAGAAAACTGCTTCTGGCGGTTTCAAGCGTAAACAAGCGCATCTTCGTCACATTCTGACTAAGAAAACTTCTAAGCGTAAATTACACTTACGTCCTAAGATGATGGTTCATAAGAATGACCATGGTCTAGTTTCACGTATGTTACCATTCGCTTAATAGGAGTCTTCAGAAATGGCAAGAGTTAAACGCGGTGTTATCGCACGTGCACGTCACAAAAAAGTTTTAAAACAAGCTAAAGGTTACTACGGAGCACGTTCACGTGTTTACCGCGTAGCTTTCCAGGCAGTTACTAAAGCGGGTCAATACGCTTACCGTGACCGTCGTGCTAAGAAACGTACTTTCCGTCAACTTTGGATTGCACGTATCAATGCAGCAGCTCGTCAAAACGGTCTTTCATACAGCCGTTTTATCAATGGTCTTAAAAAGACATCTGTAGAAATCGATCGTAAGATCCTTGCAGATATCGCTGTTTACGACCAAGTTGCATTCGCAGCGCTTGTTGCAAAAGCTAAAGAAGGCCTAGCGGCTTAATTTTCGCTTTTGATACAGTTTAAAAAGGAGCCTAGTGCTCCTTTTTTTGATCTTAGAACTCCTTGAACCGTGAATCTTTAAATAATCACGTCCTGTCATTTGCTCCATTTTTTTGTTGAATCACCGCAGTTTACGCAATCTATTCTAATTAGTTGTTATAATTCCCGTTAATAGAATAAGTACCGCACTTGAGAGTGATATGTTTGCCAGTTTAGTGTTTTTATCTACTGTAGTGACTTTAGACAGCCACCTACCTCCTTTGTTACCGTGGCAAGGTAACAGTGTGTCTTTAATGCAAGAAAAAGGGCCATTAACGACTGATTTTGAATTAAGTGATGGCACCTTATCGCCAAATTATGCAGACACAATGGCTTTTGTAGATCGACTCGTTGCGGCTAATCCTACTCAATTTAAAGTAAAAACGATTGCCACAAGTAGCAGTGGCCGCGCAATAAAAATGCTTGTTGCTAATGAGCAAGGGTTGTTTGAGCCAACACAACTTGTTGCAGATACCAAACCAACTATCTTTGTTCAAGCGGGTATTCACAGCGGGGAAATTGACGGTAAAGATGCCATGTTTATGCTATTACGTGATATTGCGACCGGAAAGCGTCGTGATATTTTAAGTAAAGTAAACATTCTGTTCATTCCAATTCTGAATGTAGATGGTCACGAACGTAGTAGCCAATTTAACCGTATAAATCAACGCGGCCCAGCAGAAATGGGATTTAGAACTAACGGTCTAAATTTAAACTTAAATCGTGATTATACCAAGCTTGATACCCCCGAAGTACAAGGGGTTATGCAGGTTATAAATCAATTCAAACCCGACCTTTATATTGATGTACATGTAACAGATGGCGCTGATTACCAATACGATGTCACGTATGGGTACAATCCTGTGTTCTCAAGTGAGTCACCAAGTGTGTCAGAAGCGCTAGACACCCTGTTTAAACCTGTCATTGATGCCAAATTAGAAAAAGCAGGGCACATACCTGGGCCATTAGTGTTTGTTATGGACAAGCGCGATTTTAAAAAAGGCTTAGCAGGATGGGTAGCGACACCTCGTTATTCGAATGGGTGGGGTGACTTACGTTCATTGCCTAGTATTTTAGTTGAAAATCACTCTTTAAAACCTTACAAGCAGCGTGTGTTAGGGACTTATGTGTTTATCGACGGCGCTATTGATGCGCTTGCAGCTAACGATAAAGCATTAAATGCCGCTGTAAAAAAAGAGCTCGATTTTAAACCGAGACAACTCGTTGTTGAGCGTAGTTACGCAAAGCAACCCGACACACTCGCATTTAAAGGCATTGCCTATTCACGCAGTGAAAGCGCGCTTACAGGGCAAGCTGAAGTTAAATACCTCGGTGAAGCTAAAAACTATGAGTCATTGCCGATTTTTTGGCAAAAAGACGTTAAGAAAACGGTTCATGTTCCTCGTGCGTTTTACATTCCACCTGCGTATAGCAATATAATCAAAAAACTTAAGTTACACGGTATCGACGTTACCCAGGTTGATAACACGCCAACAGCAGTGATGACACAGGCAAGCGTAGTCGACTATACATTTGCTAAAGCTCCCTTTGAAGGGCGTTTTCGTGTAGATGCCAAATTTGACTATGCTCCTGTGCAAGTAGATGTACAGGGCTGGTATAAAGTCTCAACGGCGCAACCCTACTCAGAATTGGCAACACATTTGCTGCACCCTGAAGCCCCTGATTCATTTTTTTCATGGGGTGAGTTTAACACCATTTTTCAACGTACTGAGTACATGGAAAATTACGCGCTCATGCCGTATGCTCGACAGATGTTAAAAGAAAAACCGGCCCTTGCGTTAGAGTTTGATCAGAAAATTCGTGAAGATAAACAATTTGCGAATGATCCAGAAGCGCGTTTGAATTGGCTTTATGAGCGTACCCCATTTTATGATCAAGCGTATTTAAAATACCCAATTTTAATGACGTTTGAGACACCTGAACAAGGATAAAAACGATGAAAGTCATTACAGTCCCTGTGACGGGGTTTGCACAAAACTGCCGCATAATTATTTGCCAGCAGACGAATAAAGCAGCATTAGTTGACCCTGGCGGTGATGCTGAAAAATTATGCGCTCAGCTTGCCTCACTTGGTTGTGAATTAATTGCAATTTATCTAACCCATGGTCATTTAGATCATGTTGGTGCGGCTAAACAGCTTGCCGATAAGTTTAATGTTGACATCATTGGTCCACACATTGACGACAAGTTTTGGTTTGATTCACTGCCAATGCAAGCTCAAATGTTCGGATTTGCACCCATTTCACCTTTTTATCCAACACAGTGGTTAAACCATGGCGATATGATTAGCGTGGGTAATAGTCAGTTATCGGTGCGCCATTGTCCAGGCCATACGCCAGGGCACGTGGTCTTTTATGATGACGAGACACAGCAGGTCATCGTCGGAGATGTTATTTTTCAAGGTTCAGTAGGGCGCACAGACTTTCCAAAAGGCGATAGTGCGCAGCTGCTTGCATCAATTAAATCAGAAATTTTATCGTTTGCAGATGAAGTTGCCATTTTACCTGGTCATGGTCCAAACACTACCGTAGGGCATGAGCGAAAAACGAATCCATTTATTAGTGGACGCTTTGGCTAAAATTGCATTTTTTTCGCATAAATAATAGAAAATAGGCAGACTGACATTCAAATCAGTTATATAATTTACTCAGTATTTTTAAAGAAAAAGAAATAAAATGTCTCTAAACCAAGTAGATCGCCAAATTTTGGCATTATTACAGCAGGATGCTAGCTTATCAACGGCAGAAATTGCCGATAAAGTTGGTTTATCTCAATCTCCTTGTTGGCGTCGTATCGCTAAACTTGAACAAGATGGTTATATCAAAGGTAAAGTTGCTTTACTTGATGAGAAAAAGCTTGGCTTTGATATGTTGGTTTATGCACATGTTCGCTTATCAAATCATGGCAGAACAAACTTAGCTGAATTTGAACGTTTAATCATGAGCTACGACGAAGTGACCGAGTGCTATAGCATGGCGGGTACTATGGACTTTATGCTGCGCATTATTTCTAAAGGAATTGAAGGGTATGAGCAGTTTGTTCGCGATAACCTTCTAAATCTTGAGTTTGTGCAAGAAGTACACTCAAATGTGACGATGACTTGTGTGAAGCGAAGTACATCTTTACCTCTTTAATTATACCTTCTTCATTTAGCTTTTTATTGACAAACGGTTAGTGCTTTTGCGTGCTAACCGTTTTGTTGTCTGTGTGTTTACGGTTGTTGCTGATTGTTAACGTAGGCAGTTTTTGCTAGAATTCTGCGCCTTGCCAAAATGCATACACTTGAAAGAGGATCTTAATGTTTAACTTACTCAGCAAAGCGCCAAGCTCTGCTAAAAACGATATATTATCAGGCCTGACAGTCGCACTGGCATTGGTGCCAGAAGCCGTTGCTTTTGCTTTCGTTGCTAATGTAGAGCCTTTAGTAGGCCTATATGCCGCATTTATTGTTGGTTTGATTACGGCTATTTTTGGTGGTCGCCCTGGAATGATATCAGGTGCAACCGGCGCATTAGCCGTCGTAATGGTAAGTTTAGTATTAGACCATGGCGTTGAATATCTATTTGCGACGGTATTATTGATGGGGATATTACAGATCCTCGCAGGTATATTTAAGCTTGGTAAGTTTATTCGCATGGTACCTCACCCCGTCATGTTAGGCTTTGTGAATGGTCTTGCTATCGTTATTTTCTTAGCCCAACTAGGTCAATTTAAAGTGCCAGATGGTATGGGCGGCCAGCAGTGGATGGAAGGTCAAGCGCTCTACATAATGCTTGGTTTAGTCGCGTTAACCATGGCGATTATTCACTTTTTACCTAAGCTAACTACCGCGGTACCTTCATCATTAGTTGCTATTGTGACAGTCACGGGCATTGTGATTGGGTTTGACCTTGAAGCACGCACTGTGCTTGATTTCTTAAAAGGGATGACGGGTAACGAGCAAGCAACTATCGCAGGCGGTCTGCCGCAATTCCATATTCCAATGGTGCCATTTACCCTTGAAACGTTAAAAATAATTTTTCCGTATGCATTAATTCTAGCGGCAATTGGTTTAATTGAATCATTGTTAACACTCACGCTTATAGATGAAATTACAGAAACGCGTGGCCACAGTAATAAAGAGTGTATTGGTCAAGGTGCTGCTAATGTAACCTGTGGTTTCTTTGGTGCAATGGGCGGGTGTGCAATGATTGGCCAATCAATGATTAACATTAACTCGGGTGGTCGCTCACGTTTATCAGGTATTAGCGCGGCCTTACTCCTATTGGCATTCATTATTTTTGCAGCAGGCTTAATCGAAATGATCCCGCTGGCGGCACTGGTTGGTGTAATGTTCATGGTGGTACTGGGCACATTTGAATGGGCAAGCTTTAAAATGATGAAGCGCGTGCCTAAGTCTGATGCATTTGTGATTGTATTAGTGTCTGGTGTGACTGTTGCCACTGACCTTGCTATTGCTGTGTGCGTAGGTGTGATTGTGTCTGCACTGGTATTTGCTTGGCAGCATGCTAAACACATTTATACAAGTAACTATATCGACCAAGAAGGCTCAAAAGTGTATGAATTGCATGGCCCACTGTTTTTTGGCTCGGTGAAAAACTTTGCCGAATTATTCGATGTAAAAAGTGATCCCCAAGACGTCATTATTGAGTTTAAACATAGCCGAGTGGCAGATCACAGTGCGATTGAAGCCATTGATAGTTTAGCCGATAAGTATGCTAAAGCGGGTAAAAAATTACATTTACGTCATTTAAGCCCAGATTGTATTCAGTTGCTTCATAAGGCGCGCGATCTTGTCGAGGTTAACGTGATTGAGGATCCTAAATACAAAGTAGCCTCTGATAAATTGGCGTAATAAATTGCCGATTAAAAAGCGAAGGCCGTCAAAGTCTTCGCTTTTTTAATGCCTGTAGAATGCGGTAAGGCTATTAAAAATTAAGATAGGTGGCAGTGCTTTGCATGAGTGACTATCGGTATAATAAAAATAACGACGAAAGGTAACTTGATATTTTGAATTGGCAATCATTAGTTGATAATCGACAACGCTTCTTCTGGGTTTTGCAAATAGCAGGCTGGATAGGCTACGCGTTGGTGAATTATATCGGCTCAAAAGTATTTGAAATGCGTGATATTTACGTATTTGTTATTGTATTAAACGCCTATGCAGGGTGTTTAATGACAGTACCACTGCGTTATATGTATCGCAAAGTTTGGAATGCATCGCCATGGGTTCTTATGCTGGTTGTGTTTGGGGCATCCTATATCACGGGCACGTTATGGGCGGTCGTTCAAAAATTCAACTTATGGGAAATTTATCGACACGGCTACCGGCCGAATGAATGGTTTTATTATTTTCAGCAAGGATTAGACTCTGTCTATATTATTCTGTGCTGGAGTGGTTTGTATTTTGGCATAAAGTATTACCAACTACTGCAAAGTGAGCGTCAAAAAGCCCTAAAAGCAACAACAATGGCGCACGAAGCACAGTTAAAAATGCTGCGCTACCAACTTAATCCGCACTTTTTATTTAATACACTGAATGCAATATCAACCTTAATTTTGGTGAAAGAGAATAAAGATGCGAATTTAATGGTCTCTAAATTAAGTGACTTCTTACGCTACACACTCAATACTGATCCCATTAAAAAGGTGCCTCTAGAGCAAGAAATACACGCACTCATGCTGTATTTAGAGATTGAAAAAGTACGTTTTGATGAGCGTCTACAGGTTAATGTTGATGTTAGCGAGCAAGCGAAAGAGGCATTAGTACCGAGTTTGATCCTCCAGCCCATTATTGAAAACTCAATCAAGTATGCGATAGCGCAGCTTAATGAGGGGGGAGTGATTGATATTAAAGCACAAGTTTTTGCAAATGAACTATTATTGGAAGTAGGCGATAATGGTCCTGGTACTGAGTTAATAGATGGTCAACTGGTTAATTCTCAAGGCGTTGGCATAGCAAATACAAAGGACCGATTAAAAACACTTTATGAGAACAACTATTCGTTTGTACTCTCTGAAAATTCGCCAAGTGGATTAAAAGTTAATCTGCGTGTTCCGTTTGAAAAGGCTGTTAAGAAATGAGCAAAATTAGAACTTTGATCGTTGATGATGAACCATTAGCTAGGAAAGGCTTAGCGGTTCGACTCTCTGAGTTTGACGACATAGAAGTCATTCGTTTATGTAGCAATGGTCAAGAGGCAATAGATGAATGCCTTAGTGGTAACATCCAATTAGTTTTTTTAGATATTCAAATGCCAAATATGAATGGTTTTGAAGTAGCACGTGCGTTAAGCGAAAGTGTGAACCCTTTACCTGCAATTGTATTTGTAACGGCGTTTGATCAGTTTGCTGTAAAAGCATTCGAGATTCATGCATTGGATTATATTCTTAAACCAGTCGATGACAACAGACTAAAACAGGCGGTAGAGAAAGTGCATACCTATTTAAAGACGCAACAAGATAACGCCCATAAGAAAAAACTAGCGAGTTTTGTCGCGGGTATAACAGGCAATAATTGCGAAGAGATTTTAAAAAAACTGGCCACAGGTGATAGCTTAGCCGACCGTCGTTATCCGGAGTCACTGGCTGTAAAAGAGCAGGGTGAAATAGTCCGTGTGCCTGTTGTTACTATTCAATGGGTTGACGCTGCTGGTGATTACATGTGTTTACATTGCCAAGACGGGCAAACACATATCTTACGCAAAACAATGAAAGAGCTTGAACAAGAGCTTGATCCCCAGTTATTTGTGCGAGTACATCGCAGTGCGATTGTTAATACAAAACAAATCAGCAAACTTGTTACTCAAGTCAGCGGTGAGTACTTATTAGTGCTCGATAATGGCCAAGAGTTAAAAGTAAGCCGCAGTTATCGTGATAAAGTAAAAGCAGCACTGGCAAGCTGATACGCTATTTTAAACAAAAAAGGCGCAAAATTAATTTTGCGCCTTTTTTCGTTATATTGGTTTTTAAACCGTCACAATTTTCATCGTGTTAGTTGCACCAATGGTTTCCATAGCGTCACCGTGAGTTAATATTACAGTGTCACCTGTGGCTAAAGAGCCTTGCTCAACAAGCGTGTTTAACGCATCACGAACCATGTTGTCTTTTTCACATTTAGTTGAGTCAAAGTATACAGGGTAAACGCCACGATAAAGTGCTGTTTGACCTAATGTACTTGCATGACGAGACAGCGAATAAATAGGTAAACCAGAGCTGATACGCGACATAAGTTTAGCCGTGCTACCAGATTCAGTCAGTGTGATAATCGCTTTCACTGAGTCAAGGTGGTTAGCAGCATACATGGCTGAAAGTGCAATAGATTCAGCGTTAGAAGAAAAACGGCTATCTAAACGGTGTTTAGAGACGTGCGTTTCTTTTTGTGACTCGGCACCTAAACATACACGCGCCATGGTTGCGACAGTCTCTTCTGGGTAGTCACCTGCCGCTGTTTCTGCTGATAACATAACCGCGTCAGTCCCATCAAGCACTGCGTTGGCAACGTCCATAACTTCTGCACGTGTTGGCATTGGGTTATCGATCATTGATTCCATCATTTGCGTTGCCGTTACTACTGTACGGTTTAATGAGCGAGCGCGTCTAATAATAAGCTTTTGCTTACCCACAAGGGCAGCATCACCAATTTCAACACCTAAATCACCACGCGCCACCATTACAGCATCAGAAGCTAGGACGATATCATCAATTGCTTCAACGGTTTCAACCGCTTCTGCACGCTCAATTTTAGCGAGTAACTGCGCGTTCGAACCTGCCGCTTCGGCTAGTGAACGTACATAGCGCATGTCGTCACCACTGCGTGGGAAGGAAACTGCAATATAGTCAACACCAATTTCGGTTGCTGTGATTAAATCTTCTTTGTCTTTCTCGGTGAAAGCAGGGGCCGTTAGACCACCGCCTAAACGGTTGATGCCTTTATTGTTCGAAAGCACGCCACCCACAGTGACTGTGGTATGCACTAATTCACCTTCAACAGAGTCGACAGTAAGTTGAATTAAGCCATCATTTAACAGTAGTAAATCACCTGATTTTACATCGTTTGGTAATTCTTTGTAGTCAATACCCACAGCGTTTACGTCGCCTTGGCCTTTTTCCATTTTTGCGTCTAGCGTAAATTTAGCACCTACTTCTAAGTTTACTTTGCCATCTTTAAATGTAGAAACGCGAATCTTAGGACCTTGTAAATCAGCAAGTATTGCAACGTGCTTGCCTAAACGCTTTGCTATATCGCGTACAGCTTGAGCACGGTCTTTGTGATCTTGAGCAACGCCATGTGAGAAGTTCAAACGAACAACATTGGCACCTGCACGAATAATTTTTTCTAGGTTGTTATCGCGATCGGTTGCCGGTCCAAGTGTCGCAACAATTTTTGTGCGTCTTAGCATCAAATTCTCCTGTGCGCTTAATCGATGTTAAGCGAATTGATGGTTTACTATTAAAAAGTCGTGCTAAAAGCCTTGCTAATGGGCTTATACAACGGCACGGTGTAGAACTCATAGGTAAAAAATGTGTTTTTTAACTATGAGTATCTGAATCCATGTATTATTGAATCATAATACAAAAATTGAATGACGATATTATGACACCGGTGTCAGGTAGCGTCAATACACTTAACTTTTAAATGGGTATTATAAAAATCTGGTCCGATGCCTGCGTTATTTTGATATAATTTGAACAACGTCGCTTTTAAACACACTGATTTTTACCAAGTTGGCTTGGATGCTCGCATTTTTGGGCTGCTTGGGTATAATGCGCGCGTATTTATTTTGATTAACTAACCAATAGTTGTTACCGAGGAGGACACTAAATGCAAGTTGCATTAGTAGGGTTAGGCGTTATGGGTAAAAATCTTGCCCTCAACCTGATTGAAAAAGGGCTGACATTAGTAGCGTACGATAAGAACCCTGATGCGGGTGCTGAGTTACTAAGCTGTGCGAAAGCACTCGGATTGGCAGACCGTTTACATATTGTGTCTGATTTAAATGATATGGTTAGACGTTTAGAGCCGCCTCGTTCAATTTTACTTTTAGTTCCTGCTGGTGAATTGGTTGATAAAGTATGTACTGAGCTTGCGGAAGCAGGCGTCGAGTGTGATGACATCATCGTCGATTGCGGCAATAGTAACTATAAAGACGGTATTAGCCGTAAACTTAAGTTCCAAAATAAATTTGAATTCGCCACAATGGGGATCTCAGGGGGTGCCGAAGGCGCACGCCATGGTCCTGCAATGATGGCTAGTGGCTCAGAAGGCGGCTGGGAGCGTGTTGAGCCGTGGTTTGAAAAAGTTGCAGCAAGTTACAAGGGTGAGTCGTGTTTTGCGCGTGTAGGGCAATCTGCAAGCGGTCACTTTGTAAAAATGGTGCACAACGGTATCGAATATGCGTTGATGCAGCTTATTGCAGAAATGTATCAACTGCTTCGTTTGGGCACTAATCGCACGCCAAAAGAAGTTGCCCAGATTTTTAATGATTGGTCTGAAGGAACATTAAATAGCTACCTACTATCAATCTCTAGTCATATTCTTAGCCTTGAAACAACTGAAGGTGAGCCTTTAGTTGACTTAATTGACAATAAAGTAGGGGCCAAAGGCACTGGATTATGGACAGCACAAAATGCGCTTGAGTTAGGCATTGCAGTGCCTTCACTGGTTGCTGCGGTACAAGCTCGCCATTTAACAAATACATGTGATACGCATGCTGCAAAAGAAATGACCTATGCAGCCAAAGCAACTAACACTGTTGAGTTAGACCTAGAAGAATTAAAAGACGCGTTTACGTTGGCAAGTTTACTGGCTTACCGTCAAGGTCTTGCGCTTATCAAAGGTGCATCACGTGCGCACCAATGGAAAGTTGATCTTGCTAAAACGTTACAAACGTGGCGAGCGGGTTGTATTATTCGTGCCGATTACTTAGATAATGTTGCTGAAGGCGTAGAGTTTATTGATTCTATGCAGCGTGAATCAGCTGCACTTCGTAAAGTGACAGGGGCGGCAGTTGCTTCTGGTCTTGCATTCCCTGTGTTAACTGCAACACAAACGTATATTGCAACACTTACAACACCAAGTAATGGACATTTGGTTCAGGCACAGCGTGATTACTTCGGTGAGCACGGTATCAAAACACACAGTGGTGAAGTTTGCCATTTAACTGATTTAGTCGATATTGACGAAAAAGTCCGTTAATGAGTTGAATTACTCACCATCATGAAAAAAGGCACCGTACGGTGCCTTTTTAATATCTAAAACTTTAATTTTATCGACTCAACTCGCCACGTAGGTTGTCTTGCATAAGATGGCGCACTGTTTCAACCTCAAGCTTTTGGCTAAATAAGTAATGTAACTTTGTTAAACAGGCTTCTAAAGTCATGTCATAGCCACTGATGACACCACAGTTGAGTAATGCATTACCGGTGGCATACCCGCCCATGTTGACATGTCCTTTTAAACACTGGGTAAGATTAACAATCACCATGCCACGCTTACTAGCCTCATTAAGGATGTCTAGAAAGGCAGGGTCTTGTGGTGCATTGCCAACGCCAAAGCTTAATAATACAAGCGCTTTAATGTTATCGTTAACCAAGCTTTTTACAACCTCAGGACTGATCCCCGGATATAAATACAGCACGCCAATTGGTTGTGGAGTAATGTTAGATACTTGCAGTTCGTTATCGACATACGGGCTCAATTGCCCCTTGATTAATTGTATATTGATACCTGATAACGCTAACGGTTCAAGGTTAGGTGAAGCAAACGCGTCAAAACCATCTGCGTGTGCTTTTGTTGCTCTATTACCACGGAACAGTTGGTTATTGAAAAACAGACTGACTTCAGCAATAGGGTAATTCGCTGCTAAGTACATAGCGTTTAGTAAATTAACTTGACCATCAGAGCGAAGCTGTGACAAAGGAATTTGCGAGCCTGTGACAATCACGGGTTTGGTCAAATTTTCAAACATAAACGATAAAGCCGATGCCGTGTAGGCCATTGTGTCAGTGCCATGTAATACGACAAAGCCATCATAGTCTTGGTATTTACTTTTGATATCGTCAGCAATAAGTTGCCAATGTGCCGGTGACATATCGGATGAATCAATCAAAGGGCAGTATTCGTGAATATCAAATAAAGGCATTTCATCACGATTAAACTCAGCATTGTTGACCACTGTTTCGGTTAAAAAACCTTCAGCAGGAACATAGCCTCGGCTCGATTTTTTCATCCCGATTGTGCCGCCTGTATAGGCGATATATATACGTTTACGTTTCATAAAAAAGCCCAGTAAATTAACTGGGCTTAGTATACCTAAAATCGCGTTAGTTAGTAACTTATTGAATTACATTACACACTAAACAGCGTGCATAGACACCTTGTGGGTCGTTGTAATCTTTTAAATTATCAATTTCACTACTCAACTGCTTAACAAGGCTTTGTAAGTTAGCTTGTGTTGCAAGCACAGAGTCAGAAGACTGCGACTTAGCTAAGAATGCTTGTACAGCAGCGGTGCCAAAAATATCCTGTAGCATTTGCTCTTGGGGTGTTAAAGATTGCTTGATGGTTTTAACATCGTAATGCTTTAATTTTGCAAGTTCTGCTGCCGCTTTAATCGCATCTTGTTTGTCACCTAGTTTATCAACTAAGCCAAGCTCTTTCGCCTGAGTGGCAATCCACACACGCCCTTGGGCAATTTTATCAACTTGCTCAGGAGTCATATTGCGCGCTTCGGCTACAACGTTTAAGAAGCGTTTGTAGGCATTTTCTACACTGAGTTGAATGATGTCGGCCATTTTTTCATCCAGTGGGCGAGCAATAGAGAAGCCTGCTAAATCAGTAGTTGCAACACCATCTGAATAGATACCTAACTCAGCCATGGTGTTTTCAAATGTCATAAAAGTACCAAAAACACCGATTGAACCTGTAATCGTACTTGGCGCTGCCCAAATCTCATTTGCAGCAGAGGCAATCCAATACCCCCCCGAGGCCGCAACAGAACTCATTGACGCAATAACCGGTTTTCCTGCGGCTTTAAGTGCCAGAACTTCAGCACGAATAATCTCAGAGGCAAACATGCTACCACCGCCAGAGTCAATACGCAGAACCACAGCTTTTACTTTATCATCTAAGCGCGCTTTGCGAAGTAGGGCTGCGGTAGAATCACCGCCAATTTCACCGGCTTTACGTTCACCATCAACAATCGTGCCTTTTGCTACGATTACCGCTACTTTTTCAGTAATAGGGTTATCAAATTCGATAGGAGGTTTAACCAGCGATAAATATTCACGGAAGCTCACTTGCTTAAATGTTTTACCGGTTTCTTCTGTACCGACTAGGTCAATAAGTTGCTGGCGAATTTGTTGAGATGTTTTTAGTGAATCAACCCATTGATTGTTTAAGGCATAGTCACCTGAATTTCCATCCACTGCTTGCATTTTTGCAAGGTAAACATCCATATCTTCGTCAAAGTTACTTTCATCAAATGGGCGAGAAGCGGCAACATCTGACTTATATTCGTTCCAAAGTGCAGTTAACCATACTTGGTTGGCTTCTTTTGCTGCATCTGACATATCATTACGAATAAATGGTTCAACTGCTGACTTGTACGTACCTACACGGAAAATATGCTGTGTTACTTTTAGCTTTTCAAGGGCGTCTTTAAAGTAAAGCGGGAACATGCCGTAACCTTCAATGCTGACACCACCATAAGGGTGCATAGACACTTCATTGGCATGTGCTGCAATATAGTACTGTGCTTGAGTGTAGTAATAGCCTGTAGCAATAACTTGTTTACCAGCGTCTTTGAACTCATCAATCGCTTTTGTTATTTGTTTAAGCTTATTGATATGCGCGCTTGGCATTTTTTGAAGATCAAGCAACATAACAGAGATACGGTCATCTTTTGCAGCTTGGTTGATAACTTCAATAATATCATCAAGCAAAATCTCTGAAGGTGCTTCTTTGCCCATAGTCGCATCATTAATGGCTGCTTCTACAGGGTCAACATAGGTTTTCTCTTCAACGATAGGGCCATTTAAGTTTAGGCGCAGTACGGTTCCATCCGCGACTTTAACTTTGTCTTCTTCGCTAGTAATAGCGACGATAAAGAGTATTACTAGTATTAAAAATAATAGGTTTAGAACCAAACGGCGGGAAAAGTTTATCCCAGTCCATATGCCTTTAAATATCTTTGCTAGCAAAATAATTCCTTAATTCAGTACAGCTTAGTAGTAATCCCATCTTAGCTTAGAATAATCTGAAATTTAACTGTTAAATAGTAACAGAGTGTTTAAAACGAGAAATTGCGACAGTTAATTACTCGCTAAAAGTTGATTATTCTGGGTTATTACCGCAGAATCTAAACATCATAGAGGTTCGACCAGTTAACGGGGCAGACAATGTTAGAACAAAAATTACAATTACCGCATACCGAACTTCGTAATCGTTTGGTTATGGGCTCAATGCACACCGGTCTTGAAGAGGGCTGGCATAATCGTAAACGGTTACGCGCATTTTATGAAGCACGTGCAAAAGGAGGCACAGGCTTAATTATTACCGGCGGGTATAGTCCGAATTTACGCGGTAAACTTACTCCATTTGCATCAACGTTTAGCTCATATTATGACGTTGTTAAACACCGTGCTTACACTGAAGCAGTACACCAGCATGGTGGGAAAATTTGTTTACAGCTTTTGCATGCAGGGCGTTATGCCTACCATCCATTTAATCATGCTCCTAGTGCGATTAAAGCGCCAATAAACCCATACAAACCAAAGGCGATGTCGCTTGGTGCCATTAAAAAAACCATAAAAGATTTTGCAAGCTCAGCGCGCTTAGCCGAAAAGGCGGGCTACGATGGTGTTGAGATCATGGGCTCAGAAGGCTACTTAATTAATGAGTTTATGGCGAATCATACTAATAAACGTAATGATGCTTATGGTGGTAGCTTAGAAAACCGAATGCGCCTAGCTGTTGAAATAGTGAAAGCAGTACGCGCAAAAGTCAGTGAAAAATTTATTATTATTTTTCGTTTATCAGTGATGGATTTAGTTCCTGACGGTTCTACTCCTGATGAAGTAAAGCAACAAGCTTTGGCGCTAGAAGAAGCCGGCGTTGATATCTTTAATACTGGTATAGGTTGGCATGAGGCTCGCGTCCCAACGATTGCCAGTATGGTTCCTCCTGGCGCATTTAAAGAGGCGTCAAAACGTTTAAAAGACACAGTCTCAGTTCCTGTGGTTGCGGTAAACCGTATTAACACCCCACAGATTGCTAATAGTATTTTAGCGGCAGGAGAGTCAGACCTTATTTCGATGGCAAGACCACTTTTAGCTGATCCTGAGTTTTTTAATAAATACGTAAATAATAAAACTGAGCAGATAAATATTTGTATTGGTTGTAATCAGGGTTGTTTAGACCACGTATTTAAAAATAAACGTGCGACCTGTTTAGTGAACCCTCAAGCTGCATTTGAGCTTGAATATAGCCTAGAAAAAGCCGCGTCATCACGTTTAGTGTTAGTGGTAGGTGCAGGACCAGCTGGCCTTGCTGCGAGTTGCTATTTAGCGCAAAAAGGGCACAAAGTAACGCTCATTGAGCGTAAAGAGCAAATGGGCGGCCAGTTTAATTTAGCCATGCAAATACCCGGAAAAGAAGATTTTAATCACACGCTAAATTATTTCACTAATGAACTTAAGCGTTTAAATGTTGAATTAAAATTGGGCACTGAGTTTTCAGATAACATGCTAAATCAATACGATGATGTTGTTTTTGCGACCGGTGTTAGACCTCGTGAAGCTAAAATTGAATGTGCTGATGGTAAGCGTGTTTTTGCCTACGATGAAGTGATTAGAGGTGACGTTGAACTGGGTGAAAAAATTGCGATATTAGGCGCTGGAGGTATCGGTTTCGATATGGTGGCCTTTTTAAGTGAGCATAAAGATCAAACCATTGAAGAGTTTAAAACTCAATGGGGAATAGAGTGTGAGCCACAACCTCACAAAGATAATCGCCAAATTTATATGCTAAAACGAAGCTCAGGTCGCTTTGGCAGTGAGCTGGGTAAAACGACGGGTTGGATCCACCGCCAAGTAGCAAAACAGCATGGTGTTAAACAAATTGCTGACTGCCAGTACATCAGTTTTGATAACCAAGGGTTAAAGATTACCGTAAAGGGTGAGGAACAGATACTTGATGTTGATACAGTGATTGCCTGTATTGGTCAGGTGTCTAACAGTGAACCATTTGCAGCGGAGGCTGAAAACGCAAAAGTGCATGTGATAGGTGGTGCAAAACTGGCCGCGGCCATTGATGCAAAACGTGCTATTTTTGAAGCATTGCAAGTCGCACGCAAAATCTAACTGAAAGATAACCACATTGTTAGCGGTCTTATTGATTAATCTATTTTAGTCATGAGACCGCTATGCACATTACACATACCTATCAAACAATCTTCAAACGTCTGCAGTGTTTAGAGGGGATACCCGCTTTAATTTTTCGCTTAATCTTAGCGCCGGTTATGATAATCGCAGGATTTAACAAGTTAGCGTTGAGCGGAGATGTCTCGCATTTTTACCAATATTTTCTTGCATCTGATGACATCGTTACATGGTTTGGTAACAAAGAATGGGGCTTAGGTTTACCGATGCCTGCACTACTGGCATTTTTGGCCGCATGGGCAGAGTTTCTTGGCGGTATACTGCTATTTTTGGGGCTGTTTACACGTCTTACCGCTATTCCATTAATGATTACGATGTGTGTGGCTGCGACTAGCGTACACGTTGATAATGGCTGGTTTGCTGTCACGCCTACAGATGCCAGTACCAGTCCTGCAAGAGTATTAAGCTGGCTACAAATACCAGGTGCACAAGCAAGCCTAGACAACTCCTCAGCGGCAGCTGAGCGCTTAACAAAAATGCGCGACTTATTAGAAACCCACGGTTTTACTGATTATTTATATGAAACAGGGCGCCCTGTGATTTTAAATAACGGAATGGAGTTTTCTGTTATTTATTTTGCGATGCTGTTAGGCCTATTTTTTACAGGCGGGGGACGCTATGTCAGTCTCGATTACTGGTTTAGCAGAAAGTACCGTAATCGCTTTATTGATAATGAAGTTAAATGATAAGCTTACATTTTATTGCCTGTATTAACGGGCATCGTATTTAAGAATTTACGGAATAATAATGGACGCTTTAACGCTTTTACAAACACGACAGTCAGATCCACGTTTAATTTCACCGGGTCCAACAGAAGAACAGCTTTCAATTATTCAGCGCGCTGCGATTAAAGTCCCCGATCATGGTTGCATTGCGCCGTGGCGTTTTATCGTGGTGGAAGGCGAAGCACGCCATAAATTAGGTGAGATCTATCACCAAGCCGCTATCGAAGAGCAGCAAGATGACCGCGTAATTGAGCGGGCAAAAGAGCTCCCCCTCAGAGCACCTATGGTGATAATCGCAATTGCCGATGTAAAAGAAAACCCAAAAGTACCGCGGATAGAGCAGGTGCAAAGTGCTGGGTGCGCTGTGTTAGCAATGCAACAAGCTGCATTCGCTCAGGGATTAGGTGGCATTTGGCGCACAGGCTACTTTGCGCAAAGTCCAGCTGTTAAACACGCGCTTGGTTGCAAAGCAGAGGATGAAATTGTCGGCTACTTGTATATAGGCACACCTGAGGTAGATATTAAAAAGCCCATTCGTCATAAACCAGACACTTTTTTTGAGAAACTGTAAGTTAAGGGAACTTTTTAGCATCACAAGAGTCATACCTGATTAAGCTTGCTTATGTTACTTTTTTTCAAGTTGTGGCTTTGCTGTAAGAAGCGCTTGGATGCAAAAACTTAATTATTCTTCTTCAGTATGTTTTTTAATCGGTTGTTTTTTGTTAACGTATGGATAGTCTTAGAAAAATAACGATAAAGAAGACGAGAAAAATGGGAAACTTATTTTTACGTGAAAAAGAAAATTGGTTCGCTTGGTCTCTTTGGGGCATTGTTGGTGCAGTGATCACTTTGTTTGTTGCACTCTCGACAAAAGCACCTCAGTTTTTAGGTTTATCAGCGGTCGGTGTTTTGTTTCTACTTACCTGGTGGATGCACAGTACAAAACGTTTTGATTTTGGGCGTGCGTTTAAAGTCTGTTGTTATGTTTTAACGTTTAGCAGTCTACCGGCCTTTTTACTGGTGATTGTGCCAAATCACAATATGAATAAAATAGACATTATTGTTCAGACACTCGGCTTTGCACTAATCAGTTTATTCGTCTGTTTAATTTGTTCATGGATTGCCCGCAGACCAAAGCAATATTATTGATTTAAATTTTTTAGGCTTTTTTTACAGTTAAGTCTTTACAATGAAAGCTGTAAGCACTATTATGCGCGCCGTACGGAGAGATGGCAGAGTGGTCGAATGCACCGGTCTTGAAAACCGGCAGGGGTTTGTAGCCCCTCTAGGGTTCAAATCCCTATCTCTCCACCATTATTTTTAAAAAACCGCCTACAGGGCGGTTTTTTGCTATCTGGAGATAAGTCATGTCAACAAGCGAGTCTTCGTCTACTTTTAAACACCTTATAAAACATATTCTGTTTTGGAGTGTTTTTTCTTATTTTTATCATAGCGGCGTGAATGTTCTAGTTGCTATGGCACATGATGCAAAGCCAGAGCATGGTTTACTCACATCGATTGCTTATGGCATCGGTTTTAATGTGCTGGTTGGTCACTTAATTGGAAAATATGATAAGCATTGGCCTGTTATAGCTGCACTGTATATCGCATCAGTTGGCTTGTTAATTGTGCCACTTGTTATACTCGGTAAAGCAGGATTGATGGATGTTTATTTTATTGTCGCAATGATCTTAAGTTTACCAACGTCAACCTTTGTCATTGAAAAAATAAAGCAGCGAATTAGTTTAAACACTGAGCAAACGCAGTAAACTAAGCATTATTCGTTGTTTTTTTATGTTAGTATAAATGCATCTTTTAACTAATAAACGTGAATTTAAACATGTCAGATATTTTTACAACAGACGCTGAAAAAGCAAGCTACGGTATTGGTTTACAAATGGGTGAGCAACTTAAAGCTAACCCTTTTGAAGGTTTAAACCTAAACTCAGTTTTTGAAGGTATGAAAGACGCATACGCAGGAAGTGATTTCCAAGTTGAGATCCCTGCAATTCAAGCTGCTTTCGAAAAAATCAATGCAGAAATCCAAGCTCGTCGTGAAGAAGAAGCTAAAGTACTTGCTGCTGAAGGTGTTGCGTTCTTAGAAGAAAATGCAAAACGTCCAGAAATTACGGTAACCGAATCAGGCTTACAGTACGAAGTATTAACAGCGGGTGAGGGTGAAAAGCCAACTGCTGAGTCTACAATTCGTGCTCATTACCACGGTACATTAATTAACGGTACTGTTTTTGACAGCTCTTATGAGCGTGGTCAACCTGCTGAATTCCCAGTAAGCGGTGTTATCAAAGGTTGGACTGAAGCGGTACAAATGATGGGTACTGGTTCAAAATGGCGTTTATACGTACCACACGAACTTGCCTATGGTGAGCGTGGCGCAGGTGCTGCAATCGCACCTTTCTCAACATTAATCTTTGATGTTGAGTTACTAGAAATTATCTAATTAATTTCTACAGACATAAAAAAACCTGCTTAATGCAGGTTTTTTTATGTCTAAATCAAATTTTAACTATTTGATTCAGCGAACTCTTTGCACTTAGCAGTGTCTTCGCATTCACCATAAAGGTAAAGAGAGTGGTTTGTTAGTTTAATACCGTTCTCTTTTGCGATTTCTTCTTGGCGACGTTCAATCGTATCATCTTCGAACTCAACAACTTTACCACATTTTAAACACACTAAGTGGTCGTGGTGAGTACTACCCGATAATTCAAAAACTGACTTGCCACCTTCAAAATGATGACGAGACACAATACCTGCATCGTCGAATTGGTTTAAAACACGATAGACAGTTGCAAGACCAATCTCTTCGCCAATGTCTAACAGAATTTTATAGACATCTTCAGCGCTGATGTGTTGGTTGTCTGGAGATTGTAGAATCTCTAAAATTTTAATACGCGGCAGTGTTACTTTTAACCCTGCTTTTTTTAATTCCAAGTTGTGATCAGTCATTAAATCTGTCTCAATTTTATTTATTTATACTAGGCATCATAAAGATGCACACGACACATTAGCAAATATTAGAATAACGTGCCTAGTTACTAAGTGCAAAGAACAATTCGTTTAATTGCCGATTTTTTAGACAAAAATGAACTGGTTGTGCATCTTTACATCAGCTAGTAAATGCGAGTAGTACTTGTTATTAATCAGCAAGTTCTGCTAAACACATTTCTTCATAAACTTGAGCACACCACTCTTTAACACGCTTTTCAGTAAGTTCTGGCTGACGGTCTTCATCAATGCCTAGGCCTACAAAGTGATTATCATCAATGACCGCTTTTGAGGCTTCGAAGTCGTAACCTTCAGTAGGCCAGTGACCCACAACTATAGCACCACGTTCAGTAACGATATCGTTGATCATGCCCATCGCATCTAAGAAATACTCAGCATAGTCTTCTTGGTCACCGCAACCAAAAATAGCAACAAGTTTACCATCGAAGTCTACTTCTTCTAACTCAGGGAAAAAATCATCCCAGTCACATTGCGCTTCGCCATAGTACCAAGTGGGGATACCGAATAACAATAAATCGAATTCAGCAATCTCTTCTTTAGAACTTTTTGCAATATCGTGAACAGCAACGAGCTTTTTACCTAATTCTTTCTGAATCATTTTTGCTACGTGTTCAGTATTGCCTGTATCGCTTCCGAAAAAAATACCTACGCTTGACATGGATTTAAAACCTTCTATCTATCAATAGCCAATCTTTCTTGTAAAATTGTTTCAATCAACGCGCTACGGCTAATATTCTGCGCATCGGCCATATCGCTTAGTGCTTGATATAACTGTGATGAAACCTTAAATTCTACACGCTTTAAACCACGTGCTTTGTCTCGTTTTATTTGATTACGTTTGTTGACTTTCAACTGCATGTCACGTGGTAGGGGATTTGTTTTTGGTCTACCAGGACGCTTTTCGTATTCAAATAAATCGGGTGTTGTTCTATCTGTTTCTGACTTTGCCATGCCTAGCCTACACCTGCGCCTTGCCAGAAGACTTGAATAAGTCCTTTTGCTATAAAACCAGAGCAGCCTAAAAATAGCACTAACCAAACGATGTATCGGCCAAATCGGGGCACGTCACCTTTCTTTAGTACGTCTTGAATTGCCATACCAATAAAAAAGAAAATGCCGGCTAAGCCAAAATACAACCCTAAGGTATCAAATTCGTTAATTAACTGACTGACCATCAACGTATAAACCTTCAAATTAAACGGCGCGTACTATACCACACAAAATCGTATTAATTTAGTGCGTACGATCAAAAACAGTGAATTTTATCGACGTTAATTCGAGGCTAAAAAATCACTGATTGCTTTATTTACAGCAAGCGGTTTTTGAGCATGAAGCCAATGACCCGCACCATGAATTATTTTTGCCTTTGAATTTGGAAATAACGCCATAATAACAGGGCGATGTTCAGCTAAAATATAGTCTGAATCATTCCCTTTAATGAATAAAGTATCACATAAACAAGAATCATTTTCATCAAGTTGTGCTAAAATATTTTCATATTGTTGGTCTAAAACAGCTAAGTTAAACCGCCACTGATACTGGCCTTGTTCATTTTTGGCAAAACTTTTTAATAAGAATTGGCGTACGCCAAGCTCGGGAATCTGTTTGGCAAGTATTTCGTCGGCTGCTTTTCTATCTGTAACGGCAGAATTAGCAACGTCGTTCAAACCTTTGAAAATAGCGCTATGGCGAGGTTTGTTAGCCACTGGCGAAATATCCATAACCACTAGTTTTTCAACGCGTTCTGGGTAGCTAAGTGCTAATTGCATAGCCACTTTACCGCCCATTGAATGGCCAACAATATGTGCTTTATTGATATTTAAATGGTTCAGTAACTCTAAAACATCGGCAGCCATTACCGTGTAGTTCATGCTATCACTGTGGAATGATTTACCATGATTACGTAAATCGATATTGGTCACTGTGTAATTTTCTGACAGTGCTTTCGCGATGACATTTAAGTTTTCTAGCGAACCAAATAATCCGTGGATCAAAACAACATGCGAACCTTGGCCGCTTTGCTGGTAATTTAATAGCATTTTTAGCTCCTATTTTAAGTGGCGCTATTTTGCCTAGTGAAATAACAAATTGCAAAACATAGAGAATTGCTGCGAGCTTAGGTATAATCATTGCGAACTTTTAAAATGTGACCCGTAAAGACAGGAATAACATGAAAAAAATCGACATAGACGACGAGTTATATCAATACATCGCGAGTAATACGCAAAGTATTGGTGAAAGTGCATCAACCATTTTGCGTCGTTTATTAAACCTTTCTGATGGCACTTTAACGACCAGTCATTCAACGACGACAAACACTGAACAAGAAATCAGCGTTGTTGAATCAGAAGAAGACACGGAACAACACACAGAATCAGCAGCGCCTGAATCAAAAAGCCAACCAGCTGTCACAGCAACGACATACGCTAAAGGTAATGTATTCAATGTGCTTAATAAAGAAGAGCTAGCGATGCAAAAAGGCGTTGTCGGCCGTTTCTTATTTATTTTGGCTGCTTTGTACAGAACACATAAAGACGATTTTGTTAACGTGCTTGAAATTAAAGGACGTGACCGCGTTTATTTTGCCACAAGTAAAGAAGCGTTACTTGAAAGTGGCAGCAGTATGAACCCGAAAAACATCACTGATACAGAATACTGGGTGATGACAAACTCTAATACTACGCGTAAAAAAATGATGCTTCATGAAGTCGCCTTGTGCCTTGGTTACACGGCTGATGAAGCAGAAAAGATTCGTGATTACTTATAATCAATAAGGAAATATTATGGCGATTCATCCAGATGCAGGTAAAACTGCACCTCAAGAAAGCTTAGTCAATGTACCAAAGCTGGTTTCAGCCTACTATTTAAATGAACCAGATCTAGAACAAAATCCAGAGCATTGCGTTGCCTTTGGTACGTCTGGCCATCGTGGTTGCTCGTACGATGTAAAGTTTAATGAGTCGCATATTTTAGCGATCACCCAGGCTATTTGTGATTTTCGTAAAGAAAACGATATTTTTGGACCACTTTTCTTAGGTAAAGATACACACGCATTAAGTGAAGCGGCATTTAACTCTGCAATCGAAGTCCTTGTTGCTAATGAAGTACAAGTGATTACGCAAGAGAATGATGAATACACACCAACGCCGGTAATTAGCCACGCGGTAGTGTCACATAATAAAGTGAACCAAAATGAGTTAGCTGACGGGATTGTTGTTACACCTTCTCATAATCCACCCGAAGATGGCGGTTTTAAGTATAACCCGCCAAATGGTGGCCCAGCAGACACAGACGTTACCAAATGGATTGAAGACAGAGCAAATCAACTCTTATTAGAAGACCTTGTTGAGGTGGAGTTATTTCCTTTTGCAAAAGCGTCTCGCTCAGGCTTTATTAAATATCAAGACTTGATCACGCCGTACGTTAATGATTTAGAGAATATCATTAACTTGAAAGCCATCAGTGACGCTAAAATTAAAATTGGTATCGACCCACTAGGGGGTTCAGGTATTAACTTTTGGCCAGTGATTGCCGAAAAATACAATTTAGACCTAACGGTCGTAAATAAGTCAGTCGATCCACGTTTTGCATTTATGCCGCTTGATAAAGACGGTAAAATTCGTATGGATTGCTCGTCACCTTACGCCATGGCGAATTTAATTGCCCTGAAAGACGATTACGATATCAGCATTGGTAATGACCCAGATTACGACCGTCACGGTATTGTGACACCGGATGGTTTAATGAATCCGAACCATTTCCTTGCTGTTGCGATTGATTATTTATTAAATCACCGCGATTGGTCTGCAGATGTGGCAATTGGCAAAACGCTTGTTTCAAGCGGCATGATTGATAAGGTCGTTGCGCGCAATAACCGTAAAGTAAAAGAAGTGCCGGTTGGCTTTAAATGGTTTGTTGAAGGGTTGAGTAGTGGCGCTTTAGCCTTTGGTGGCGAAGAAAGTGCAGGTGCCTCATTCTTACGCTTTGATGGTACCGTGTGGAATACAGACAAAGACGGTTTCATTCTTGGCTTACTAGCTGCTGAGATCTTAGCGGTAACAGGCAAAACACCTTCAGCGCTTTACAAAGAGCTTGAACAAGAGTTTGGTGCGCCGATTTATAAGCGTATCGATGCGCCTGCGAATGCTGAACAAAAATCGCGCCTAAAAGCGTTATCAGCTGACGATGTGAAAGCCAATACACTTGCAGGTGATGAAATCATTCAAAAGCTGACCCATGCACCGGGTAACAACGCGGCGATAGGTGGTTTAAAAGTCGTAACTGAAAATGGTTGGTTTGCTGCGCGGCCTTCAGGTACGGAAGATATTTATAAAATTTACCTTGAATCATTCAAAGGTGAAGAACACCTTGCATTACTAGAAAAAGAAGCCAAAAAATTAGTTGATTCTGTTATTCGCTAATTTATCTTTCTTTTTTATTATAACGGCTGATTTAATCAGCCGTTTTTGTATTCTACTCTCACGTAATATTAGGATCAGACCATGAGCTACTCATCAGCTACTTACCTGGATGCGCTTAAAGCGTCGGGTGATTTTCTAAGCTTAACTCGTGAAAACGAATTTTCATTACCTTATTCATCATTCACGTTAACGAATGGGACAAATGTGACTGTCCATGACACGGGGATTATCGAGTTTCAGCCTGCAACAGCAAGCAATAAAGATATTGTGTTATCAAGTGCTATACACGGTAATGAAACAGCACCGATTGAAATTTGCGATCAGTTAATTAGTGCAATAATTAAAGAAGAGATGACCTTAAAACAACGCGTGCTGTTTATTTTTGGTAACCCAAAATCAATAAATATCGGTAAGCGATTTGTTGAAGAAAACTTAAATCGTTTATTCAATGGTCATCATACCCAAGAGGGCATTGCTTCAAACCCTGAGCGTGTGCGCGCAAAACAATTAGAAGATGTTGTCAGTGACTTTTTTAGTCGTGGCAGCGAAGGTAGCGCACGTTGTCATTATGATCTGCATACTGCTATTCGTGGTTCAAAAAATGAAAAATTTGCTGTGTATCCGTACTTACATGGCAAACCGTGGAAAAAATCACAATTGCAGTTTTTATTAAGCTGTGGCGTAAACACCGTATTAATGATGAAGTCGGCAGCGACAACCTTTAGCTACTACTCGTCATTTGTCCATGGCGCTGACTCATTTACCGTTGAGCTCGGTCAAGTTAAAGCGTTTGGTGAGAATGATATGTCACGCTTTGCGAAAACCAAAGAAACTTTAATTGCATTAATTAGTCAAGAAAGTGTTGAATATGGTGAGTTTAATGCATCTGATTTTGAGCTTTTTTCAGTTTATAGAACAATAAACCGAACGTGCGAAGACTTTAGTTTTCCATTCGCAGATGACGTAGAAAATTTTACGGGCTTCGCGAAAGGTGAATTATTAGCAACTGATGGTCAGACCAGGTATGTGGCTGAGGTTGAGGGTGAAGCTATAATCTTCCCAAATGCTGATGTAGCCTTAGGTCAGCGTGCATTATTGACGGTTATTCCAATGCAAGTTGATAGCAACTTTATTTAAAATAGTTGCATTTACACCCACCAAAATACAGTTAACTATATGATATTAAATAAAATTTATTGTTGTATAGTTAACTTTCCATGCATGTTTAGCGATTTATCGACTATTCGTCTATGATTAGTTGAATAACAACTTACGTTAACGTAAAGTGTCGGCAGTTTAATTTAAATAGATTGAAAATTACGCAAACTTTATCCTTACAGCTTTTGCTGATAAAAATTCAAATAAGGGCAGTTGCGTATGTATCTGACAACGAAAGAAGGTAGGTTATGAGTAATCCAAATAACGTATCGCTGAATATTAATCATGAACTGTCATTTATTGATGGTCACGCATTAAAAATCCCTACATTAAGCATTCTTAATGAGGAAGGCGACATCTATGAAGGTGCAACAGCACCTGATATCGACAAAGACACCGCAATTCGTCTTTATGAGACAATGCGATTCATTCGTGCGCTTGATGAGCGTATGCAAGCGGCACAGCGTCAAGGTCGTGTTAGTTTTTATATGCAATGTTTAGGCGAAGAAGCGGCGGTGACTGCCTCGGCTGCAGCGCTTGATCAAAATGACATGATTATGGCGCAGTACCGCGAACAAGCAGCATTACGTTATCGTGGTTTTAGCCTAGATCAATTTATGAATCAGATGTTCTCGAATGAGAAAGACTTAGGTAAAGGTCGCCAAATGCCAATCCATTATGGCTCTCGCGAACTTAACTATATGACTATATCGTCGCCGCTAGGGACACAAATCCCGCAGGCTACGGGTTACGCATACGGTCAAAAAGTACGTCACATTGATGCAGAAACGGGTGATTTAAACAGCACGATTGATAACATCACTATTTGTTATTTTGGTGAAGGTGCTGCCTCAGAAGGTGATTTCCATGCCGGTTTGAATATGGCTGCGGTTCATAAAGCGCCTGTTATCTTTTTTGCACGTAATAATGGCTATGCGATTTCAACGCCTGCAGATGAGCAATTTAAAGGTGACGGTATTGCATCACGCGGTGTTGGTTATGGCATTAAAACTATTCGAGTTGACGGTGCAGATGCACTTGCTGTCTATGCTGCGACTAAGAAAGCACGTGAAATCGTTACAACTCATGGTGAGCCGGTACTGATTGAGTCGATTGCTTATCGACTAGGTGCACACTCTACGAGTGATGATCCAAGTGGTTACCGCAGTAAAGACGAAGAAGCCAAACATCAAGGTTGCCCAATTGAGCGTTTTCGCAAGTGGTTACTTAAGCAGGGGTGGTTAGATGAAGCCCAAGATGCGAAAGATAAAGAAACTATTCGTGAAGAAATTTTAGCGGCACTTAAACGTGCAGAAAAAGTGGCGAAACCAGCGTTAGAAGAACTTATCTCTGATGTATACGATACGCCAATTCCATCACTGCAAAAACAATACGAAGAATTAAAACAACACATTTTGCAGCATCCTGATGCTTATCCAACGACTGCAGGGAGATTAAAGTAATGGCTAAAATGAACATGCTTCATGCAATTAATTCTGCCCTTGATATCACCATGGCAGAGCACCCAAATGCCTGTATTTTTGGTGAAGATGTTGGCTATTTTGGTGGTGTATTCCGTGCAACCTCAGGCTTACAAGAGAAATACGGTAAGCATCGTGTATTTAATACACCTTTGACTGAGCAAGGTATTTTAGGTTTTGCCAATGGCCTTGCTGCATTCGGTGCGCCTGCATTAGCAGAAATTCAATTTGCTGATTATATTTTCCCTGCATTTGACCAAATTGTGAATGAATCAGCTAAATTCCGTTACCGCAGTGGTAATGAATTTAACGTGGGTAATTTAACAATTCGCACGCCGTATGGTGGCGGGATTGCAGGTGGTTTATATCATTCACAATCGCCTGAAGCTTATTTTGCACATACCCCAGGTTTAAAATTGGTTGTGCCACGTAACCCTTATCAAGCTAAAGGTTTATTACGTGCATCAATCAAGGACAACAACCCGGTTCTTTTCTTTGAGCCTAAGCGTTTATATCGTGCATCAACCGGTGAAGTGCCTGAAGAAGATTACAGCATTGAGCTTGGTAAAGCCGAAGTTGTTCAAGAAGGTACTGACGTTACCTTACTTGCTTGGGGTGCGCAGATGGAAATCATTGAAGACGCAGCGAAAAAAGCAGCTGAACAGGGTATTAGTTGTGAAGTTATTGACTTACGTACAATTTTACCTTGGGACGTTGAAACAATTGCTAAATCTGTTACTAAAACAGGACGCCTAATTGTTAGCCACGAAGCGCCAATTACCAATGGTTTTGGGGCCGAGATTGTTGCGACTATTCAACAAGAGTGTTTCTTACACTTAGAGTCGCCAATTGCACGTGTGTGTGGTTTAGATACGCCGTACCCACTCGCCCTTGAAAAAGAATATGTGCCAGATGCGCACAAAGTGCTTGCTGCGATTAAGCAATCAGTTGAGTTTTAGGAGTCAGTATGTCTAAAGATTTTATCTTACCAGATATCGGCGAAGGCATCGTAGAGTGTGAAATCGTTGAGTGGTTAGTTGCAGAGGGTGATACGGTAAAAGAAGATCAGCCTATTTGTGACGTAATGACCGACAAAGCACTTGTACAAATTCCTGCAGTGCACGATGGTGTGATCAGCAAGTTATATTACGCAAAAGGTGATATTGCAAAAGTGCATGCTCCTTTATTTGCAATGGATGTTGATGGTGAAACGCCAAGCCAAACAGTTGAAGCAGCAGACGATACCGCTGCACAGCCAACACCGCAAACTGCAACCTCAGGCTCGCATTTAGAAGACTTTATCTTGCCAGACATTGGTGAAGGTATTGTTGAATGCGAAATCGTTGAGTGGTTAGTCAGCGAAGGCGATGAAATAGTAGAAGATCAAGCTGTTTGTGATGTGATGACAGACAAAGCTTTGGTTCAAATTCCGGCTAAATACACGGGTAAAGTCGAAAAGCTTTACTATCAAAAAGGCGATATTGCTGCGGTACACAGCCCGTTATTCCAAATGAGTATCGAAGGCCATACTGCCGAGCCTGATGTCAGCTCAGCGGTTGTTAAAGCACAAACTAACGCGGCCAATAAACCTTCAGAAAAACCAGCAACGCCTGCTGCAAATAAACAGCTTAACAAAAAAGCAGTTGCATCACCGGCAGTGCGTCGTAAAGCCCGTGAGCTAGATGTTGATTTAACGCAAGTGCCAGGTTCGGGTAAAAATGGCCGTATTTATAAGCAGGATATTGAAGACTTCTTAAATGAGGGTCAAAGCCAAGCACGCACTGAAACTGTTTCGTCAGCAACATCACAATCAACACCTGTGGTAGCGACAGGCGGAAGCCGTGTTGAGCCAATTAAAGGCATTAAAGCAGCGATGGCTAAGCAAATGGTTGCGTCAGTATCGACAATTCCTCATTTTACATTCTGTGACGAAATCGATTTAACAAAACTTATTGCACTGCGTACTGATTTAAAAGAGCAGTATAAGCAGCAGGGCGTTAAGCTCACTATGATGCCATTTTTTATCAAAGCGTTGTCGCTTGCAATTAAGCAGTTCCCAGTGCTTAACTCGCAAGTAAACGATGAGTGTACGGAGTTGACGTACTTTGATGATCATAATATTGGTATGGCAGTAGATTCGAAGATTGGTTTATTAGTGCCTAATATTAAATCATGCCAGTCGAAGAGCATTGTTGATGTTGCAAACGAAGTTACTCGTTTAACAGAAGCCGCTCGTGATAGTCGTGTATCACCTGATGACTTAAAGGGTGGAACAATCAGTATTTCTAATATTGGTGCGATTGGTGGCACAATTGCAACCCCGATCATCAATAAGCCTGAGGTGGCAATTGTCGCATTAGGTAAATTACAGCATTTACCGCGCTTTGATGAAAATGGTCATGTGGTATCGGCAGCTATTATGCAAGTGAGCTGGTCTGGTGACCACCGTGTTATCGATGGCGGTACTATTGCTCGATTCAATAATTTGTGGAAATCTTACTTAGAAGATCCCGCAAAAATGATGATGGCAATGAGCTAATTTATTCGTTATTAAAAAACCAGCTACGGCTTAATGCCAGTCAGTTAAGCAGTTTTTTGAATAAATATGTGAATATTATTCAGTTAAAGCTGCTTAAAGCAGGTGGGGATAAAATTAGCTAAAGACCATATAGCAAAAGGGCTACAGTAAGATTTTTATAAATCATCGCTGTAACCCTTTATTTTATTGGTTTTTCCTTAACTGATCTGCATTAAGCTACGGCTGGTTTTTTTATGTATGATGTTTAAGTGAATGTGTATAAATAACGATATTTTACAAGGAATTAAATGGAGCACTTTAAAGAAGCGTTGAATAGATATGCCGACTTTACCGGGCGCATACGTCGTCAGTCATATTGGATGTTTATCCTCTTTTACCTGCTATTTGCGATGCTTTGCGGCTTAATTGATAGCTTACTGGGCGAAGAGATTATTAGCAGTATTTATGCATTAGCGCTTTTTATACCATCATTAAGTGCAACCACCAGACGTCTTCATGATACTGGCCGGTCAGGTTGGTGGCAGCTTTTGTATTTATTACCTGTTGTTGGTGTGCTTATCGTTATTGTGTTCTGTGTTTTAGACTCAGAAAAAGAACACAATCAGTACGGCCCATGTCCTAAATAGCACGCGTCGCACAATGCCCTGTTTTCATAGGGCATTGTGCGTTTAATCTCTACACTAAAGACCGTAAAAATATAAACCGTAACCAACAATCAAGGCTGGGATAGACGAATAAACAGTGGCGACCACTGCGGCTCGTGGAGCCAGCGCTATTGCAGGGAACAGGGCATCACCATCATTAGAGATTGCATTTGCAGCCATCGCGCTAAACGGAATAATGCCTTGAATATAAAGAGTCATAACCACAATTTGTGGTCCGCAACCCGGAAGCAGTCCTATGGCAACAGCTATCAAGGGGGCTAAATAGGCATAGTCAGAAAACCAACCAGTCAGGTCAACACCCACCACATTAACAAAAATCTCAAATACCATAAACGAAGCGACAACCCAGGCAGTAACGAAGTGTGTATCCATCAAGACTTTCGTTAACTTTGAAGGCGGGGTGCAGGGCGCTTCTTCGCTGGTAATTTGTTTGTAATTTTGACCTTTTGACGACAACGCCCAGATAACAACCACAAACAAGGCCATTATCGATCCAAACACACTGATGATATCGATAATAGGTTGGCTAAAAAGAGTTTTTTCAACATTCATAGCAATTAAAAAAGCGATGATCACACTTGGGATCAGTGAAAACTTCCAAATAGGTCGGCTAAATTGGATTGCTTTTGGCTGACATTGTGGCTCTTCAATATAGTCGCTTGGCTGTGAAGGCTGAAAGCGGTGCCGACTATGAAAAAGGTTAACGATTTGTCCGCTGATGATGCCCACACACACGCCTAAAAACATCATAATAAGGCCATCAAGTGGGCGGGTTGCGAGTAGTAAAAATGCAGCATCACCCATTGTGGCTGTTAATACCGCAACCACAGAACCAAAGCTTGCTTGTCGTTTAGTAAATTGAGTGACAACAATGATTGCTCCGCCACAACCGGGTAATGCGCCCAATATAGAGGCAAAGCTCACCTCTAAAAAACCAGATCTTGCGTGTAAATAGCTTAATTGCAGTTGGGGAAGGCGATCAATTAAATAGTAATAGATTAATAGGGTTGCGGCTACGAAAACAGAAACCTGAAAAAAAGCATCGCTTAATGCTTGTAAGGTAAACCCGCGAGTTGCTGGTACAACAAGGGCAATAAGAATTAAAAGGGGCAAGAATAAGCGCTTATTGTCCGTAATATAACACCTCGCTTTTTGAGAAAAGAATCTCGATTGTGTTAATAAAATCATACAGTGCAACCTAAAAATTAATCAGATTACACTGTATTATTACTTTAAATGAAAATCAATATCATTTGCATCTATTTGCGTTGGAATTCTGAGCTCTCATTCCATTTAGGCCATTCTTCACGCTCAGAGATATCAAAACCAACTTGATAGAATAACTGAAGGTCTTGAACTGCGCCTGAAAGATCCCATTCATCACGGTAACGATCGCAAGGTTGATGATAACAACCACGAAGCACTAAACTCATGCGCTTGCGGTAAGTGGCCGTTTCTTCATCAAAAGCAACACTTCCACCGCCTGCATACATTGCAGGCACGCCCATGTTTGCAAATGCAAAATGATCTGAGCGGTAGTAGCCACCTGATGAAGGTTTAGGATCGCCCGAAACAGTTCTATCTTGTGCCTTAGCTGCCGTTTCTAATAACGTGTCCATTTCTGACTTACCAATACCAACAACACTGATATCTTTTACTTTACCGAGCAAGTTCAAGCTATCCATATTAATGTTAGCAACAGTATTTTTAGCAGGAATAACGGGGTTAGCAGCGTAATACTTAGAGCCAAGTAAGCCTTGCTCTTCAGCGGTAACAGCTAAAAAGGTCATTGAGCGGCTAGGGTGCTTCGGTAAACTTGTAAATGCTTCAGCAACCTCAATTAAACCCGCAGTACCTGTCGCATTATCGTGCGCACCGTTATAAATCTGATCACCTTTACGGGTTTTATCAGTGCCTAAGTGATCCCAGTGAGCTGAGTATATAACATGCTCGTCTGGTTTTTCGCTGCCAGGCAGAGTCGCAATAAAGTTATATGAAATCGACTTTTTAATTGTATTATTTACAGTTACGCTTGCGGTTAAATCGCCCATATCAACATGGTATGCACCTTTAGCTGCGTTGGCTTTCATGGTATCGAAGTCTAAGCCTGCTTTTGTGAAAAGCTCTTTAGCGACATCTGTCGTTACCCAACCTTCAACAGCAACACGGTCCATATTGTTGTTTTCTTTTTGAAAACCAAACTGTTCGCCACTCCATGAGTTTTCAACCACAGACCAAGGATAAGAGGCCGGTGCGGTTTCGTGAATAATAATTGCACCTGCGGCACCTTGGCGGCTCGCTTCTTCATATTTATACGTCCAACGACCATAATAGGTCATCGCATCGCCGGTAAATAGCGCCGGATCTTTTGTAGCAAAACCAGGGTCGTTGACCAGCATAACCACTGTTTTACCTTCAACGTCTAAGCCTTCGTAGTCGTTCCAGTTATATTCAGGGGCGTTAACACCGTAACCAACAAACACGAGTTCAGAATCTTTGATGCTTTGTTGTGCGCTGATACGGCTACTGCCCATGACCATGTCTTTTTTATACTCATAATCTTTACCACCGATAGTAAGGACCATGTTAGGGTCGGCTTCAAGGGATACCAGAGGCACTTCTTGTAAGAAGCTATCACCATTACCTGGTTGGTAACCAAGCGCTTTGAATTGCTCTGTTAGGTAAGCAAGGGTTAATTCTTCACCTTTTGATGAAGGTGCACGACCACCAAACTCATCTGAAGCAAGCACTTTAATATGCTCAGCTAATTGTGCTGAATTAATGCTTTGATAGGCTTTTTCTACATCATCAGAAGTAATACTTGTTGAAGCACAGCCTGCAAGAATAGCGCTTGCGAGTACTGTCATTGGAAAATAGCGTTTCATAATAGCTCTTTTTTTGTTTTAAGATGGCAATAGTATATGAGGTTCTATTAATGAGAACCAGTTTTTACGGTAAACTAGCGTAAAGCTTCAAGAAGTTAAATGTAATAGCCCATGAAACGATTTACACCGCCAGAGCAGTGGTCAACACAGTATTTAACCACCGGCGCATTTGCCGACTTAGCCGATTTATTCAAAATTCATGAATTGACTGATTGGCCGAGTTGCCAATGGTTTTCACAATTTTTAAATGCCACAACGTCGCAAGGCCAAGCTATTCGCTTTGTTGAAGACGAGCAGTTTGCTGATGAAAGCCGTTACTATGAACAAATTATATTCGAAACGGGCCACGTGCCGACGCGGCAACAGAATTGGCACGATCTCTTTGGTGGGTTTATTTGGTGTTTGTTTCCAAAAACAAAGTCACTGATAAACCATCAACATATTGAAGAAATTAAACTACATGGTCTAAAAGAGCGAAGTAAACACCGAAACGCCCTAACATTGTTTGATGAATGTGGTGTTGTGCTTGCAATTACACACACGCAATGGCAACAACAATTGCGTGATCATCAATGGGAACATGCATTTGTTGATAAGCGCGAAGAATGGGGGCGCACTATTCGTCCTTATATGTTTGGTCATGCAAATTATGAAATGCTCACTCAACCTTATATAGGTTTGACAGGCAAGGCGTTGTTTATCGTTGTTCCTGATGACATATTTTGTAAAGATTTAAGCAGTCAATATGCATATCTAGATCAACGCCTTTATGAGATGATTAAGTTTGATGATTGTTTGCGTGATAATAAAAACTTATCGCCACTCCCTTTGTTAGGTGTGCCAGGGTGGTGGACCGACAATGAAAATCCAGAATTTTACAGTAATACAGATTACTTTAGACCGAAACGAAGGAAACGAACATGATTGAAGTAGCAGGGCTTAAAAAGAAATTTAAGCTGACGAAAGATCATAAAAAAAACAACACGGATAAAATCGATCCCCGTGAAGATAAGCAATTTTTTCACTCTGTAAGAGATGTCAGTTTTCACTGCGATAAAGGTGAAGTATTGGGTTTACTTGGTCCAAATGGTGCGGGTAAAACAACGACACTTAGAATGATTTCTACCGCATTGAAACCAGATGAGGGCAGTATTACTATCTCTGGTCACGATATTGTTAAAAAGCCATTGATTGGACGAAAATCAATTGGCTTTTTATCAGGCAGCACTGGCTTGTATGGGCGATTAACCGTCAAAGAAAATGTAGAATACTTTGCACGCCTGCATGGTATGAATAAAAAACTGATTGCATCACGTTGTGACGAATTGTTTACTTTACTCGATATGCACAGTTTTATTGATAAACGCGCCGAAAACCTTTCTACAGGTATGAAACAAAAAGCCAATATAGCGCGTGCAGTGATCCACCAGCCAGACGTCGTCATACTTGACGAGCCAACCACTGGCCTTGATATTATGACCACACAAACCGTTATTAACTTTATTAAAGGCCTGAAAGAGCAGGGCACACCGGTTATTTTTTCAACGCATCATTTAGATGAAGTCGCCTTGTTATGTGACCGTGTCGCAGTAATTAATCAAGGACTTAGCTGCTTTGATGGCACGTTAGATGAATTTAAACAAACAGGACAAAGTGACGTGCTGAACCAAGCGTTTATGAATATTTTAACGGAGAGTCGTGATGTTTGAAGTATTTAAAAAGGAATTAAAAGAGCTATTACGCGACCGTAAAACACTCATATTTGTGGTTGCGCTACCTGTTGCTATTTTTCCATTGTTATTTGCAATTATGGCCTTTATTAGCTCGCAAGCTGCGTTAGAGGCTGAGCAAGAAGTGCATACCTACGCCATTATTAATGGTCAATACGCACAAGAGTTTACAGATAAAGTTTTTTATCATAAAAGCTTTTCACAGTATAAAGGCGAAGAAACGTTCAATTCAGTTGAAGATTTAACAAATGCAGTTAAAGCTGGCACGATTGACATGGGGATATACTTACCCTCAGATGCCAAACAAACATTAGATAATGCCAAACAGAGTGAATGGCAAGTCGTGTATAACGATGCAAAAGCGATTAACTTTTTGTTTGACCGTGTAAAAGAACTTGCCAAAGAGTATGGCGATAAACTGCGTACTACCAAGCTGTTAAGTTTTGGTGTATCAGAGCAGCAACAGGCTGCGATTATCGAGCCTATAAAAGTCGTGAAAGTGGATACGGCTGATAAACGTGAAAATCTGGGTGAAAAAATTGGCGGGTTTATTCCTTATTTATTGATCCCACTGGTTTTAATGGGCGCAACCTACCCAGCGATTGATTTAGGTGCGGGAGAAAAAGAGCGCGGTACGCTGGAAACTCTTTTACTTACGCCAATCACGCGTACGCAGCTGGTTCTTGGTAAATTTATTACATTACTCGCTTCATCTATCGCAACAACGACGATTACGGTACTCAGTATGGGAATTTGGGTGTCTGTTGCTATCGCATTTGTTGATTTAGCCGTTGTTAAAACAGCATTTAGCTCATTAACTGTGTTTGATTTGGGATTGATTTTTATATTACTCGTTCCAATTGCGGCCATTTTTTCATCGCTTGCGCTCGCGATTTCTATTTACGCACGTACCTTTAAAGAAGCACAAAACTACATGGCACCGCTGAGTATTGGGGTTATTTTCCCGATTATGATTGCGCTAATGCCTAACGTAGAGCTCACCAGCAAAACGGCGTTTATTCCGGTAACGAATGTTGCTTTAGCGATTAAAGAGATTATTAAAGGCACTGTTGATTACACCCTCGTTGGGCTCATTTTCTTAGCCACCGTTATTGTAGCGGGGGCGTTATTGGCTTTCTGCGTTAAGTGGTTTAATAAAGAAGACGTGCTATTTAGATAGTCAATAAGTCAGTTATTTATACGATTAAAAGCACCGTTTTGGTGCTTTTTTCGTTTCTAGCGAACGCTGCTGTAGGTAGTCATAATTAATTATAATTTTTTATCTTTCCCCCATCTTTATCATGAAATTCTCCTATACTATTTACAAGGTGGTAAATAAGGCTTTTTGTTCAATGGATTCTGAAAAATTATCGCGTTTAATAGTGCTACACAAGTTACCTATATTTGCATTTATTGTCCTTGTCATAATGGCGTGCTTAGCAACCGTAAAATATGAAATTGATACGCGTGAAGATGTCTACAAACGAACTTATGAGCAAATGCAGCGAGAGCTTTCAGCAAAAAAGTCGACCTTTACTACGACGTTAAGAGAGAATATTTCAGCTTTAAACTTCCTTGATGCAACCCCGCCGATCATGGCGATTATGCGGGCCACAAATGAAAATAATATCGACCCTGTGTTAGGCACGCCCATTTCAGCCTGGAAAGACCGCTTAGCTAAAATATTTAGCGGGTTTATGGCAACCGACAAAGATTTAGCGCAAGCACGCTACATATATGTCGCTGATAACGGCAAAGAGGTTGTACGTGTAGACAACATAAACGGCAAAGTCAGCCGTATTGCTGAGCAAAATTTACAGCACAAAGGTCAGCGTGATTACATGCAAATCACCCGTCAATTAACTAATGGCCATATTTATGTGTCACCTATTAATTACAATCGTGAAAACGGCGCACTTCAAGTGCCTTATGTAAGCACGTACCGAGTCTCTAAGCTGACTAACGATGCCAATGGTGACCCTTTCGCGGTGTTAATCATTAACTATTATGCAGACGATTTAATTCAAGGCTTAATAGAAGGAACCCCGCGAAAATTTAATGTTTTTCTTTTAAATGCAAAACAACAATTTATCTATCATCCAAATGAAGCATACCGTTTTAGTTTTGAAAAAGGCGATGCGCATTTTTGGTACGAAGAATTTAATAGTAATCATGATATGGCTCACGTTGATCTCTTTGACGTGGTGAACTTACCTGACAGGCTTTTTTTGAAAGAGGAGATAGCATTTCAAAATGGTATTCAAATGGAGCCGTTAACGATAGCAGTGGCAATTGATACTGAAAACTTACTGTATGAAATAAAGCAAAAGCGCTACAGATTTATAGCCATGCTCTGTTTGATCATTGTAGTAGTCGTTATCTTGTTCATTATTTACCAGCGAGATATTAATCGTAAACTCGAGCTAAGCTTTCTTAAGGAGAAGAATAGCAAAATAATCGAAAGCTCATCCGATGCCATTATTATGATAAAAGCAAACGGTGTTATCGATAATGCGAATAAAACAGCGAAAGAGTTTTTTGGTATTGAAGAGCAACACACCCAATTTGATGAATTATTTAACTACAATGACGAAGATTTTCAGGGCATTGCTCAGGCACTTAAAGAAGAAAAACGGTGCTCATTCGAAGCGATACATATTGCCGATGAAAATACCCACTACTTTTCGATTACCATGGCTCCTATTTTTGATGCGGCTAATCAAGAATTTCAAATTGCGGCAATATTACGCAATATTGATTCGCTGAAATGTGCTCAACATCAGCTTGAAAAGCTCAATGGTTCACTGGAAGAAAAAGTAAAGATGCGCACAGCCGAGCTTGAAGAAGCAACCGAAAAAGCATTAGCGGCAAGTAAAGCTAAAAGTCAGTTTGTTGCCAATATTTCCCATGAAATTCGGACCCCGATGAATGGTGTACTCGGTATGCTAGAAATGCTTGAAGAAGAACTGCTTACCCCACAGCAAAAAAAATATTTACATTACGCGAATAGTAGCGCTAATTCTTTAATGACGCTGATAAACGATATTCTTGATTTTTCGAAAATCGAGGCAGGCAAACTCGATTTAGACTGTCACGAATTTGATCTGGTATCTGTGTGCAGTGATTTAGTGACATCGATGGCAGTGCAAGGACAGAAAAAAGGCATTGAAGTACTTTTTGATTGCAGTGGCATTGCACGAAGAACGGTTATGGGTGACAGTCATCGACTAAAACAAATCTTAAATAACCTGTTAAGTAACGCCTTTAAATTTACCCACCAAGGGCATGTTAGCCTGACAGTTACACAGCTGTCTGTTGAGAAAAATAAGCTAATGTTGAATTTTTCGGTGTGTGATACTGGAATTGGAATTTCAAAAGAGAATCAAGATAAGCTATTTGAGGTGTTTACCCAAGAAGATTCGAGTACAACGCGTCATTACGGTGGAAGCGGCCTTGGTTTGTCAATCAGTCGCAAGTTATCGCAACTTATGGGCGGTGATATCACAGTAGAAAGCGAAAAAGGTAAGGGCAGCTGTTTTATCGCAAGTGTTTGTGTCGCACCTTCAGACACATCCATACAACACAGTGTAATTGCTGCATTACCTGAAAAACGGATGGGTATCGCGGTGCAGTACGATAAATTGGCAACTAACCTTGAAAAACAACTTACTGTACTATCAGAGCCAGCACCCAAACAGCTACTTAGGTTAAATAACGTGACAGAGGCTGAACTTAAGTTACTTGATTTAGTGATTGTTGAGCACAAACATCCCTTATTCGAGCTAGTGTTGAATTGGGCGAAAAATCATCTGCAAAAACATGCACTCATCTTAGGGGTTATGTCGTCACTTGCCAAAAAATATGACTTACCAGCTAATGTAATGGTGATTGCAAAGCCCATTACGCCTGATGAATTAAGCTATCGATTAGCGCTATTATTGAATAATAGTCAGCAGTTTGTTGAGCATGTTAAAAGCACAGATAAAGAGCAAGTTAGAATTGATTTGAGCGATAAACATATTCTTATTGTTGATGATAATTTAATTAATATTGAAGTGAGTAAAGCCATCCTTCGCGACAGCAATGTGACTATTGAATCAGCCAATGATGGCTTTGAAGCATTAGAACTTTTGAAAAATAGTAAGACAATATTCGATTTAATTTTAATGGACTGTCAAATGCCCAACTTAAATGGTTATGACTGCACAAAGGAAATCAGACAAGGTAAAGCAGGCGATGCTTATCAAGATGTGATCATCATTGCGATGACAGCCAGTGCCATGGCTGGCGACAGAGAAAAGTGTTTAAGTGTTGGCATGAACGATTACATTACAAAACCCATTAAGCAAGCCACATTACGCAATAAATTGTCGATGTGGCTCAAAGGTTAAACAGCTTATGCCGCATCTTGGCTTTTGTCGAAGGCGGGGGTTGGGTTTAGTTTGCTGATATCTGCAGAGTGAATGACTTTTTGTGTTTCGCTCCAATGTAGCAACTCAATTTTTCCGCAACTGTTTTCAACAAGCGCTGTGCAGTTTTCTATCCAATCTCCGTCATTGCAATACACAATATCATCGACAATTTTCACCGCAGGGTGATGAATATGGCCACATATAATGCCATCAACGCCTTGTTTTTTTGCTTCATGAATTGCTGCATTTTCAAAGGCTTCAATTGCTGCACGTGCTTTGTGTACACGTGCTTTGATCCACGAAGCAAGTGACCAGTAATTCCCTCCAAACAAACGTCTAATTCGGTTTGTCCAGCGGTTTAAAAAGAGTAAAAAATCGTATCCAGCATCACCCGCTATGCTAATTAGCTTGTTGTAACGGGTTGCTGAATCAAAGTCATCACCGTGCAAAAGCAAAAAACGTTTATTCGCCTTCGTGGTGTGTATATATTTTTTATGAACTTCTATACCAAATAATGACTCGTTGGCGTAATGACGAAAAGTTTCATCATGGTTTCCTGGTATGTAAATAACACGCGTGCCGTCTTTGGCTTTTTTTTGAATAAGCGCAAGTACATCATAGTGACTTGGGTGCCAGAAAAACTGCCGTTTCATTGACCATAAATCAACTATATCGCCAACAAGGTAAAGTACATCACATTCGATAGAATTTAAAAAGTTTAATAAATACTGAGCTTGGCAGTCTTTGTAACCTAAGTGAACGTCGGAAATCCAAACGGCAGGATAGTGAGTTTTATTACTGCTAGTTGTGTTATTCATGGCATTTACTCATGGTGTAATAAGCTAAATGCTAGGGATAGAAGGTGACATTAAAAAGACGGTTTAGCGAAACAACTATGACAAAGTGCTCATGGTCAAAAAAACCGCCGAAGCGGTTTTTTTAACTGAGATAGCGTAAAAGGTTTAGCCTTTTACTAATGCCGCAATTTCAGCGATTGCAGTGTCTAAATCAAGCATGAGCTTTTCACCCGTACGACGGTTTTTAAGCTCAACTTTATTTTCATCTAGATTTCGTTCACCAATGACCAGTGTGTAAGGCACACCGAGTAATTCCATGTCGTTGAACATAACACCTGGACGCTCTTTACGGTCATCAAATAACACATCGATACCTTGCGCTTTTAGACCGTCATATAAGTTGTTTGCAATATCAGGAATACGATGAGATTTATGCATGTTCATAGGAACGATGGCTAAATCAAACGGTGCAATAGGTTGTGGCCATTTAATACCGTATTCATCATTATTTTGTTCAATGGCTGCGGCAACGATACGCGATACACCAATACCATAACAACCCATTGTCATGATCTGATTTTTACCTGACTCGCTTAATACACCTGCTTTCATAGCTTCAGAGTATTTAGTACCCAGTTGGAAGATATGACCAACCTCAATACCGCGTTTAATTTGTAACGTACCTTGGCCACATGGGCTAGGATCGCCTTCAACAATATTACGAATATCGGCAACTTCATAGTTTTCAACATCGCGGTCCCAATTAATGCCGCTAAAGTGCTCACCATCTTTGTTTGCACCGGCAACAAAGTCAGCCATTACATTGGCAGTGCGGTCTACAATAATAGGCATGTTTAGACCAACAGGGCCTAGTGAGCCTGGTTTCGCGCCAATCGCCGCAACGATGTCTTCTTCTTTAGCCATTTCAAGAGGTGAATCAACAAGCGGGTGTTTCTCTGCTTTTAGTTCATTTAATTCATGATCACCACGTACGATAAGAGCCACTAAACCACGTTGTTCGTTTTCATCAGGTGCGCCATACACAATCAGTGTTTTAACGCCACGATGAGGTTTAACCCCGTAATGCTCTTTTAGCTCAGCAATTGTTTTTGCATCTGGCGTAGGGAATGCCTTAAGCTCTTTTGTCGCTGCTGGACGTGCATCTGTTGGTGCAAGCGCTTCAGCTTTTTCGATATTTGCTGCGTAATCACTTGCATCACTGAATGCAATGGCATCTTCACCAGATTCAGCCAGTACATGAAACTCATGCGACACGCTGCCACCAATAGAGCCGGTATCAGCAATAACTGGACGGTAATCAAGACCCAGACGCTCAAAGATATTGCAGTATGCTGTGTGCATTACTTGGTATGTTTTTTCTAAACACTCGTCACTTAAATGGAAAGAATACGCATCTTTCATGGTGAATTCGCGTGCACGCATCACACCAAAACGAGGACGCACTTCATCACGTACTTTTGTCTGTACTTGATAAAGAGTCAGTGGAAGTTGTTTATATGAGCTTACTTCTTTACGAACGAAATCAGTGATAACTTCTTCGTGCGTCGGACCAAGTGCGAATGGGCGATTGTGGCGGTCATTAATACGCAGTAATTCAGGACCAAATTGCTCCCAACGGCCCGATTCTTCCCATAAGTCAGCTGGCTGGATAATCGGCATTAGCATTTCGATTGCGCCGGCTTTATCCATTTCTTCACGTACAATGTTTTCTACTTTTTTCAGTACGCGTAAACCAGAGGGCAACCACGTGTATAAACCCGACGCAACGCGGCGGATCATGCCAGCTCGTAGCATTAATTGATGAGAAACAATCTCAGCATCAGACGGAGTTTCTTTAAGTGTTGCGAGTATATATTGACTGGTACGCATCTCTATTCCAAGTAGTGTTAAAATTATTATCGTTTACTCAAATCATTTGAGTAGTAACAAGGCGCTCAGTTTACCAGCGGAAGCGGTGACACTAAAGCGCTAACTGTTAAAAACTAGCATTTTTCGATACTGGTTACAGTATTATGGTCGCCAGTAACAAACCAACGAATATTAAAATCATATAATGTCATGCCGTAGCTTTGTGTTGATTCACGTTGCTTTTTGTAAGCAGGGCGTGGGTCTTGCTTTAACACATTGCTGATAAAGGCTTTTAATTCGGGATAATCGGTTTGTTTAGCGATAAAAGCAAGCGATTCTTCGCTAAATTCTACACTCATATCTGTTTCTGGGCGGGTGTCGGCAAAGCCAGCACTGGCCTCATGCATTGCATCTGAGTAAGGTAAATAGGGTTTGATGTCTAAAATAGGCGTGCCATCAAGTAAATCAATACCCGATAACAATAAGCTCAACTGGCCATTTTTGTATTCAATGCCTTCAAGTTTTACGGCACTCATACCGATTGCGTTGGGTCTAAACGTGGCACGCGTTGCAAATACACCTTTACGCTCGTTACCCCCTAAGCGAGGAGGGCGTACCATAGCTGAATAGCCTTTGTCTGCTGTTTCATGAAATCTAAATAGCAGCCAAATATGACTAAACTCATCGAGGCCACGCACAAATTCTTCACGATTGAAATCAGCTGTAAAAACGAGTTTTGCTTTTGCTTCGGGTACTAAACGTGGTTGCCGTGGTATGGCAAACTTTTGTTTATAAGGAGAATGGATATGCCCGACAGCCGTTAATTGATATTCGCTCATAATGCGTTGTAATTAGGAAAAACTGCCATCATTTTACATGCAAACACAAAAAAAGGCAGTCTGGGCTGCCTTTAAACATTTAAACTAAGTGGTCTAAATTAAAACATGTACTGAAAAGAGACCGATGCGACATCCATATCAGGGTCAATATCATCTTCAAGCTCATAACGCTCATACTCAAAACGTACTTGCATATTGGTAGTAAAAGCATACTCAATACCTGCGCCATAAAATACATCGCCGCCATCTGTATCTGCACTAATGCTGCCAAGATCACCTAAATCTTGTTCCACTTCGGCATCCCATTCAAGCCACCCGCCTTTCGCATACACTGAAAAGCTCTCAGTAATGGGGGCAGCAAGCCTCGCTGCGAGGGAAATACCATCAAGCTCTACTTTTGAATCAATGTCACTTGCTTCATCAAAGTTTTGATAGGCAAGCTCTAGGCTTAAGTACTTATTGAACTGTGTCCCTATGTAGCCTTTAAGCATTTGTGAATCATCATCGAAATCGGTGTCGTTTTCACTGTCTTCAAATTGGAAAGAGTATTGACCATAACCAATACCAGTATAAATACGAGGAGAATCCATTTCGGAAGTATCTGCATGGGCAGCATTATTAAAACCAAGTAGTGCTAAAGAAAGTGCAGAAATTGAAATTACTTTAATCATTTAATAGCTCCTTTAAAAAATAAATAAACGATGTATTCATATCGCTCGTAGGAACTATTGCACTGAATATGCCAATATATTTTATACGCTTAAAGTATTGGTTTTAACACTGTTTTAGGCTTTTTTTGCGCAGTATGATTAATCAGTGAGCAGCTGTTCAGTTTCATACGCGCAACAATTTCAATCAGCTATGTAGAAGTTACTTAACTACGCTTTTTGCAGTAATGTTTCTGTTTCAATGGCAATCTCTTTCATTTTAATTGCGTAGTTTTCGATTTTCTTTTCTTCATCAGTTTCAGCTGTGTAGGTCGGTACCGCGATAGGGTAACCCGCTTCATCCATTGCTATGAAACTAATAACACAGTGATTTGTTTCGACTAAGTTTTGTGTTTTAGGGTCGCCGCAACGCACTTGAATAAAAATTTGCATACTTGTTTTACCGGTATGCGCAATACTGGCGTTAACTTCAACAATTTGTCCGACAAGAATAGGGCGCTGGAATTTAACGCCAGCAACAGACACGGTGACACAGTAGTGACCGCTCCAACCCGCTGCACAGGCATAGCCTGCTTGGTCTATCCATTTCATTACAACACCTCCGTGTACTTTACCTCCAAAGTTCACATCAGTAGGCTCAGCTAAAAAACGAAAAGTTACACTTGATGACGGCATATATCACTCACTATAAATTTAAACACGACTAAGGGTTTGCTTACCTTTCAAGGTTAAATTTGCAGCAGTCTGTGTGCGATTCAGTCAAGGCAGCGGCTATGGCGTGTGGTTATCTCCATGAATAGCCGATAACGCAGCATCGAAACCAAACAGGCGCTACCCTTTGAGTTATGCTTAGTGGCGCTTTACTCTTTGTTGCTCGGTTTTTACTTAGCTCACTAGGTTACAAACCACGTGCCGTGATTAAAGCGTCCCAAGTTTGAACAAATCTTAATCTGCAAAGGTAAACAGATCTTAAGCATAGACTAAAAAAGGGGCCGAAGCCCCTGAATTTAGGATAAATAGTAATTAAATGAGTAACGTGCGTTACATATTAGGGTAGTTTGGTCCACCCGCACCTTCAGGCGTGACCCAGCAAATGTTTTGACTTGGATCCTTAATATCGCAGGTTTTACAATGCACGCAGTTTTGTGAATTGATCACAAACTCTTTTTGGCCTTCGATTTCTTGAACTTCATAAACCCCTGCAGGACAATAACGTTGTGCTGGTTCGTCAAACTTCACTAAATTTACGTTAATTGGAATGCTGTTGTCTTTGAGCTTTAAGTGACAAGGCTGAGATTCTTCATGGTTCGTATTTGATAAAAACACCGACGATAATTTATCAAAGCTCAGTTTGCCATCGGGTTTGGGATAACTAATCTTTTCGGCTCTGCTTGCATCAACAAGTGTTGCATAGTCAGGTGTATTGTCTTCAAACTTGAAGGGAAGTTTCCCTGCAAAGATATTTTGGTCAAGTGTGTTGTATGCGCCACCCAAAAATTTACCTAACTTGTGCATAACCGGGCCAAAGTTGCGTGATTGATACAGCTCTTTATAGGCCCAGCTTTGCTCAAATGCGGTTGCATATTCAGCTAAATCGCTATTTTCTTTGCCTTGAGCAAGCGCCTCAACAATCACATCGGCAGCGACCATGCCTGATTTCATAGCCGTGTGATTACCTTTAATTTTAGCAAAATTCAGTGTGCCGGCATCACACCCGACAATTAAGCCACCAGGAAAATGCATTTTTGGTAAAGAGTGCAGGCCGCCTTTTGCTATCGCACGAGCGCCATACGCAATACGTTCACCGCCCTCTAATACGTCTTTAAAGATTGGGTGATGTTTCATGCGTTGAAATTCATCAAACGGACTCAGGTGCGGGTTTGAGTAATTAAGGTCGACAATTAAACCAACCACAACTTGGTTGTTCTCGCTGTGATACATAAACGCACCACCGCTTGTATCACCCGTTAGTGGCCAACCAGTACCATGAACCACAGTACCTTGTTTATGTTTGCTTTCGTCAACGTGCCAAATTTCTTTAAAGCCTAAGCCGTAGTGCTGGGGTGATGCATCTTTATCAAGGGCAAAATGATTAATAAGCTCTTTGCCTAAATGACCACGGCAACCTTCAGCAAATACTGTGTATTTTGCTCTTAATTCCATGCCCGGCATATAGCCGTCTTTTTCATTACCGTCTTTATCAAGACCCATATCGCCGGTAATAATCCCTTTCACGGTGTCATCTTCGATAATTAACGAGTGCGCACTAAATCCGGGGAAAATTTCTACCCCTAGATTTTCTGCTTGTTCAGCTAAAAATCGACATACATTGCCCATCGAAACAATATAGTTGCCATCATTGTGGAACGTTTTGGGGCTCGCAAAGTGGGGGATGCTGGTGGCTTTTTCACTGTTATTAAACCAGTAAATGTCATCCTGAGTCACTTTTGTTGAAACAGGCGCTCCTAATGATTGCCAATCTGGGAGTAGCTCATCAAGTGCGCGTGTCTCGAATACCGCACCCGATAAAATATGCGCGCCCACCTCAGAGCCTTTTTCTACCACACAGATCATTAATTCTTGTTGTTTTTCTTGTGCTTGTTGTGCCAATCGAATAGCTGTTGATAAACCCGCTGGGCCTGCGCCTACGATAACAACATCAAATTCCATGGTTTCGCGTTCGACCATATAAACCTCTTATCAGTGACGGACCTGCATTAAAAGAACCGTATTTCATACTTGCAAATGAAACGTTACAGGCTGTGAATACTTTAAGGTTATTTTAGGTTGACGTTTACGTCAACAGGAAGTAGTCTGAAATCATAAAATAAATAAGTTGACGTAGACGTCAGCTTTAAGAACACACAATTGATGGAGTCACGATGAAAATCCTCGTTCCAATTAAAAGAGTAATTGACTATAACGTCAAAGCACGCGTTAAAGCAGATAAATCGGATGTTGATTTAGCTAATGTAAAAATGGCGATGAACCCGTTTTGTGAAATTGCAATTGAAGAAGCTATTCGTTTGAAAGAAGCAGGCACGGCAACAGAAGTTGTGGCTGTAACTATTGGTAATAAATCATCTCAAGAGCAATTACGTACAGCATTAGCACTGGGTGCAGATAAAGCGATTCATATCGAAACTGAAGAAAAACTAGAGTCGCTACACGTAGCGAAGCTATTAAGTAAGATTGTTGAGCAAGAGTCACCCGAGCTGGTTATTTTAGGCAAACAATCGATTGATTCAGACAATAATCAAACAGGTCAAATGCTCGCTGCTTTAACAGGACGTGGCCAAGGTACTTTTGCCTCTAAAGTTGATGTGCAATCAGGTACTGTGAATGTTACGCGTGAAGTAGATGGTGGTTTACAAACTGTCGCGCTTAAATTACCTGCCATTGTAACGACAGATTTACGCCTAAACGAGCCGCGTTATGCATCGTTGCCAAATATTATGAAAGCAAAGCGCAAACCGTTAGAGGTCATTGCTGCAGATAGCTTAGGTGTTGACCTTGCTCCGCGCATTCAGCTTGTTGAAGTTAATGAACCTGAAAAACGTTCAGCCGGTATTATCGTTGAAGATGTTGCGACGTTGGTTAAAAAGTTAAAAACAGAAGCGAAGGTGATCTAAATGAAAACATTAGTGATAGCTGAACACGACAACGGTGTTCTAAAGCCTGAAACACATAAAACAATGACCGCTGCTGTTAAATTAGGTTTTGACGTTGATTTATTATTAGCTGGTGAAAATCTAGCGGCTATGAGCGAAAAGGCAGCGTCGATCGCCGGTGTTAGCAATTTACTCGTTGCTGACGATACAGCATACGCTCACCAATTAGCTGAGAATGTGGCTGATCTTGTTTTATCTCTTAGTGACAATTATTCACACATTGTGGCAAGTGCTACGACAACGGGCAAAAACTTTATGCCACGTGTTGCGGCCTTATTAGATGTTGCGCAAATCTCAGAAATTATTGATGTGATTGATGCTGACACGTTCAAGCGTCCAATTTATGCGGGTAATGCAATTGCAACCGTTAAATCACTCGATACTAAAAAAGTAATCACTGTACGTGCAAGCAGCTTTGATGTGGCCGCTGAACAAGCCCCTGTTTCTGTCTCAGCGATTGATAGTAAAGGGTCTTCGGGCTTAAGCGAGTTTGTATCACAAGAACAAACTGAATCAGAGCGTCCTGAGCTCACGGCAGCACCGGTGGTTATTTCGGGTGGCCGAGGTATGCAAAATGGTGAAAATTTCGCGTTATTAAACGGTATCGCTGACAAACTAGGTGCGGCAATTGGCGCGTCTCGTGCTGCAGTTGACGCGGGCTTTGTGCCAAATGATATGCAAGTAGGTCAAACGGGTAAAATTGTTGCCCCTGATTTATACATTGCAGTAGGTATCAGTGGGGCCATTCAGCATTTGGCGGGTATGAAAGACTCAAAAGTCATTGTTGCAATAAATAAAGACCCTGACGCACCTATTTTCCAAGTGGCTGATTATGGTTTAGTTGCTGACTTATTTGATGTATTACCCGAGCTTGAAAACGCACTGTAATACATAACGATTCTGGTTGTTAAAAGCTGTTCACCTTCTAGGTGCGCAGCTTTTTTTATACTCGTTTCTGTCTGAATACGAGTAAGGGCGTTATAAATGTAACTAACGCGCGACTTTTCTTTATCGAAAATCGGCATGTTACATAAACTTGCTTTGGGACTTTATTTGCTCTGATTAGCTTTACCGGCTTTAACTGTTCCTTAGTACGGTTTAGACGAACTTTTACTGAGCTCAATAGACTGTTTTATTCGCCTACAAGTTTATGCGCCTTCAAGTTGTTTTTTAGACATAAGAGGTCTTCTATTGGTTACACCTCTATTAATTCACTGCTAAATACCCTTGGTTGCTCATTTTGGCTTGGACTTGTGGAGACTTTAAGAGCATTACTAGCTTTTCGCCAATCAGCTTAGAGCGGGGCGATTGGGTATTAACTATCAGAATTAACGGTCTTACAAATTCATAATCGCCATTTTCTATCGTTTCTTTGGAAGGTTTAACGTTATTAATTGATAACAGTGTTACTTTATTAATGCGTCTATCGTCTTCGAGTTTACTTATTGCACCGTAAGAGTCGTAGGCAATCGCGTTTGGAATCCGTTGAACAATGCCCAGCGCTTGGTTGAAATGGTCATATAGGCTCACTCGCTGGTTAGAAAACAAGCCTCTGTTGCCTGCATTTTTTAATCTTATGTAGTTTGTATCGGGGTCTTTAATGTAATCAAGTTCGAGAAACTCTAAAAACACATCAAAACTGCCGTGATGAGTCCCTTTACTAAAAAGTAGGATCTCATCATTTTTGTTACTTAATTTTGGTGTTTTTGATGACAGGCTAGACCACGTGTTTATTTTACCTTGGTAGATGTTTCTAAGCTCATTACTGGTCAGGTTGTCGATATTCAAAGAACTATTGATGAAAAAAGCAAGCGCATCTTGTGCAATCACAATTTGCTTTAAATAAGGCCACTTCTCTTGTTCAATCTTTGTGAGGTATCGTGAACTGCTGCCAACATCAATCACATTGTCGGCAATGGCTTTTATGCCTTTATCACTGCCCATGGGTCTAATTTGTATTGAGTTGCCAAAGCCATTGCGTAACTCGTCCTTAATTTCTACAAGCAGCTCTGTCACGGTCGTTGATCCTGCGATTAAAATCGGTTTCGCATTAACGGGTTCTTCAAGGGCAACCAAGCGGGGCGATAAGGTAAAAATAGCGGTGAGGGTTAATATCTTAAGAGAGTGTATGAGCATGTTTGATAATAGCCCCTTTATAAATCACTAACGTTGACTATAGAGTATAGATTGGCTTTTGTAATCATTATGCTGGTGATTTAATTGAGAAGGCTGCGTATTTATAGGTATAAAAAAACCAGCCAATTGGCTGGTTTTTAACACTAACATTTAAGCTTGCTTAGTAAGTCGCGCTGCCTTTAGTACGTGGGAATGCAATAACGTCACGTACGTTACCCATACCCGTTACATAAGCGACTAAACGCTCAAAGCCTAGGCCAAAACCAGAATGTGGTACTGTGCCGTATTTACGTAGGTCACGATACCAGCTGTAGTCTTCTTTATCTAAGCCCATTTCTTCTAAGCGTTGGTCAAGTACGTCTAAACGTTCTTCACGCTGTGAACCACCAATGATTTCGCCGATACCAGGCGCAACAACATCCATTGCTGCTACTGTTTTGCCATCTTCGTTTTGACGCATGTAGAAGGCTTTAATATCGCGTGGGTAGTTTTTAATAACAACAGGCGCATTAAAATGTTCTTCTGCTAAGTAACGCTCGTGCTCAGATTGTAAATCTACACCCCACTCAACAGGGAATTCAAACTGTTTACCACAGGCTTTTAAAATTTCGATAGCGTCAGTGTAATCAACTTGTGCAAAGTCTTTGGTTACAAACTCTTCTAAACGTGAAATGGCCGTTTTCTCAACACGTTGTGCGAAAAACTCCATGTCGTCACGGCGCTCAGTTAATACGGCATTAAAGACATACTTAAGCATATTTTCAGCAAGTTTTGCGATGTCTTCTAAATCAGCAAACGCAACTTCAGGTTCTACCATCCAAAATTCGGCTAAGTGACGCGATGTGTTTGAGTTCTCAGCACGGAAAGTAGGGCCAAAGGTATAGATTTTAGACATAGCAGACGCATACGTCTCACCGTTCAACTGACCAGATACAGTTAAGAATGCTTCTTTACCAAAGAAGTCTTCACTGTAATCGATATCGCCTTTATCTGTGCGTGGTAGATTTTGCATATCAAGTGTTGATACACGGAACATTTCACCGGCACCTTCACAGTCACTTGCTGTAATGATAGGCGTACTGATCCAGTAAAAACCTTGCTCATGATAAAAACGGTGAATAGCTTGTGCTAAACAGTTACGAACACGTGTTACTGCACCCATAATGTTAGTGCGTGGGCGTAGGTGCGCATGCTCGCGAAGGTATTCAATACTATGACGTTTAGCTGACATAGGGTAGGTGTCTGGGTTTTCTACCCAGCCTAATACTTCAACCGTGTTTGCTTGAATTTCAAACGACTGACCTTGGCCAGCAGATTGCACAAGCACACCTGTTACAGAAACAGAACAACCCGCCGTTAAACGTGTAACTTCATCATAATTATTAAGTGAATTAGGTACTACCGCTTGAATAGGATCAAAACACGAACCGTCATGAACGGCTAAAAATGAAATTCCTGCTTTTGAATCGCGGCGTGTACGGATCCAGCCTTTTACTGTTACTTGGCTGTCTACCGCAACCTTGCCTTTTAATAGCTCTGAAATCGCTAAATGGCTCATCTTCACTCCAATGATATAAGTTGCCTAATATTATAATGCTGTGCATTGCACTTGAATCGACTATCTTACCTTCGTAAATCAAATAAAAAAACTATTCCGGCACACTCTTTAGAAGTTTTTCTTCAATTGGATAAAATAGCATCAATATTTTGCGTTAAAATGACGATTATTTAAATTCTCGCTGCGCTAATTGGTTATTTTGTGGCATTATTATCAATCCTAAACAAGAAATCGTTTCTTATTGTTTTTAACTTATTTGTATTACAGGTGCTATGAAACAAGTTTTTATTCTTCGCGGCTTACCCGGCTCAGGTAAATCATATTATGCGCAAAGCCTTGCCGATGAATTGGTGGCTGGTAATGAAAGTGATTATGTTGTGTGCGCAACCGATGATTATTTTTATAACAGCGAAGGTGTCTATCAATTCGATAAATTTAAGCTCCCTGAATATCATAATTTAAACTTAGCGCGATTTATTAATGCCTTAGCTGAAGAAATCCCCTTGGTGATTGTAGATAACACCAATATAAAAAAATGGGAATTTATTGCCTATGCACAAGCTGCTACGGCGTTAGGTTATCAGGTTAAAGAAGTGATTGTAGGTGAAATCAAAGACAAGTCACTTCAGCATTTATATGCTAAACGCTGTGAGCACAAAGTGCCGCTAAGAATGATAAGCAAAATGGCTTACATGTTTGAATGGTAAAAGGAAGCATACGCTTCCTTTTTTGTGTCTAGAACATATTTTGGCTAATGGCGTCATCAATTGCGCCACACAATTTTTCTAAGCAAGTTTCGCTGCTAATGTACGGTGGCATTAAGTAAATAAGTTTTCCAAATGGGCGGATCCAAACCCCTTTTTCTACAAAAAACTGTTGTATTTTAGCCACATCAACACGGCGGTTTAGCTCTACCACACCAATTGCACCAAGTGTTCGTACATCCACCACATTGGCATGTTGCTTACATTTGCTTAGCTGCTCAGTAAGCACCTCATTAATATGCACAATTTGCTCTTGCCAAGGCTGCTCTAGTAATAAATCAATACTTGCACAGGCAGTTTCACAAGCCAGAGGATTCCCCATAAATGTGGGGCCATGCATAAGTACACCGGCTTCGCCTTCACTTATGCCAACGGCCACCTTTGATGTCGTTAATGTGGCTGATAACGTCATCATCCCTCCGGTGAGTGCTTTACCAATACACATGATATCGGGCTCAATGTCGGCATGTTCAACGGCAAAAAGTTTGCCAGTACGGCCAAACCCAGTGGCAATTTCATCACATATAAGCAGTACATTGTACTTATCGCAAAGTGCTCTTATATGGCGAAGATACTCAGGGTGGTAAAAGTTCATCCCCCCTGCGTTTTGTACTATAGGTTCAATAATAAAAGCGGCGACGTCTTGATGATGCTCTTTAAAGTAAACCTCGAGTGTTTCTGCTTCATGTATATCAAAGGTTTCATTAAAGCGGGAGACGGGGGCGGGTACAAACACATGCTCAGGGAGAAACCCAGAGTACATACTGTGCATAGAGTTAACCGGATCGCATACGCTCATTGCCGCGAAGGTATCACCATGATACCCCTTAAGCGGGGTCATTAATTTTTGTTTGGTTTTAATACCTTGGCTTAACCAATACTGCAATGCCATTTTGATAGCCACTTCGACACTTACAGAGCCGCTGTCTGCTAAAAACACTTTATTTAATGTTGATGGTGTGATCTCAACGAGCTTTTTGGCAAGTTCAACCGCAGGTTTATGGGTTAAACCACCAAACATAACATGGCTCATTTTACCTAACTGTTTGGTAATGGCTTCGTTTAGTACAGGATGACAATAACCGTGAATCGCACTCCACCACGATGCCATACCGTCAATGAGTGCTTCGCCTGTTTCTAAAAAAATGCGGTTCGCTTTTGCGTGGCTTACAGGGTAAACGGGAAGCGGGGTGGTCATGGACGTATAAGGGTGCCAAATATGTTCACGATCAAAATCTAAATCAATTGTTTGTTTATTGTGCATATGTAAACTTTGCTCTGCTTGGTTTCGTTGACAATGTTACGTCAAGACGTAGACTAAGCCAATCAGACCGTCCTAATAAATTTAAAAAGAGAAGATTATGGAGCACGCAATTGTCCGTCACGATTGGACCCACCAACAAGTAAAAGCATTATTTGATATGCCATTTAACGATTTACTGTTTAAAGCGGCCAGTGTTCACCGCGAAAATTTCAATCCTAATGAAGTTCAAATTTCAACGCTACTTTCTATTAAAACGGGTGCATGCCCAGAAGACTGTAAATACTGCCCACAATCAGGACATTATAAAACAGATCTTGAGCGTGAGCGCCTTATGGAAGTAGAAAAAGTTGTTGAGCAAGCGCGTGCTGCAAAAGAAAAAGGAGCTACGCGTTTTTGTATGGGTGCTGCGTGGTCAGATCCTAAAGATCGTGACATGCCTTACATCGAAAAAATGGTGCAAGAAGTTAAAGAATTAGGCCTTGAAACATGTATGACTTTAGGCATGCTCGATAATCAAAAAGCGCACGCCTTAAAAGAAGCAGGACTTGATTATTACAATCATAACCTAGACACCTCACCAGAATATTACCAACAGATTATTACCACCCGTACTTATCAAGACCGTTTAAATACAATAGACAACGTACGCGATGCAGGCATGAAAGTATGTTCTGGCGGTATTGTTGGCATGGGTGAACAAGCCGCAGACCGTTATGGTTTATTGATGCAACTTGCAAACTTAGATCAGCAACCAGAGAGTGTGCCTATCAATATGCTGGTAAAAGTAAAAGGCACGCCACTGGAAGATGTCGATGACCTTGATCATTTTGAATTTATTCGCACCATCGCTGTGGCACGAATTATGATGCCAAAAAGTTATGTACGTTTATCGGCAGGGCGTACTGCGATGAACGAGCAAATGCAATCGATGTGTTTCTTTGCAGGCGCTAATTCTATTTTCTATGGTGATAAGCTACTCACAACAGAAAACCCAGAAGCGGATGCCGATATGATGCTGATTAAAAAGCTGGGTATGAACCCTGAAAAACGTGAAGATTATTCAGATGAAGCTGTCGCGGCTTCACTTTCTTCAAAAGTGGCCGACAAAGCAACATCAGAACTATTTTACGAAGCTTAAACACGTTATGCCTTTTGAATTTATTGCACAGCATCTTCAAGCGCGTAAAGAAGATGCTTTACTTAGGCAGCGCCAACTGGTCGAAGAGTCAAACGGACGCTTTATTCGTATTGCAGGAAAACAGTACTTAAATTTTGCCAGCAATGATTATTTAGGCTTCGCTGATGAACTCGTTACAGTGAGTGAGCTGCCACTAGGCAGTCACAGTTCAGCATTAGTAAATGGCTATAATAAACCGCAACAGGCTCTTGAGCAGCGCCTATGTGAGTTACTCGGTTATGAAAGTGCCATGCTTTTCAACAGTGGCTTTAGTGCAAATAGCAGTGTGTTAAAAGCCTTGTTTAACGATAAAGCTGTGGCGCAATCTGCCGCAATTTTTCAAGATAAACTCAATCATGCTAGTTTGATTGATGGCGGTCTCCATTCTCAAGCGGCGATGGTGCGGTTTAATCATAATGATTTAAAGCACTTAGAGTCACGCATACAAAAATCGAAAGCTAAACATAAACTCATTGTGAGTGAAGGCGTGTTTTCGATGGATGGTGATAAAGCACCTGTTGCACAGCTGTGCGAACTTGCGCATAACTATAATGCCTGGCTAATGATTGATGACGCCCACGGGTTTGGTGTGTTAGGTAAGCACGGGCTTGGTAGCTGTGAAGTGCACAAACCCGATTTATTGATCATTACATTTGGTAAAGCCCTCGCTAGCAGTGGTGCATGCTTGCTGGCGAGTAAATCGGTTATTGATTACATGCTGCAATTTAACCGTGATTATATCTATTCAACAGCCATGTCGCCTGTGATGGCAAGTAGTACGCGTGTACAACTAGAAAAAATACTGGCCGCTGATAATAAACGTATGCAGCTTTTTAAAAATATTGCGTATTTTAAAACATTAGCAAAAGCGAAAAACTTAGCGCTTATGGATTCAGATACAGCAATACAACCATTGGTACTCGGTGATGCCGCACAAACGGTTGATGTGGCGAATAAGCTAAAACAGTGTGGAATTTGGTTAACAGCCATTCGTCCACCAACCGTACCTTTTAATACATCGCGGTTAAGAGTCACACTTAGCAGTGCCCATCAGCTCGATGATATAAACACGTTGGTAGATACGTTAGTGGAGTGCTTATGAGCCAATTAGCACACAGTACTGCTCACGTCGCAAAAGATCACAAGCTGTCCACAGCGAGTCAGTTTTCGAAAGCGGCAGCGCATTACAACAGCCATGCTAACGTTCAAAAGCAAGCAGCAGCGCATTTAATCAAACTGCTTGCGAATAAAAATCAACAGGGCGTTTGCCTCGATTTAGGTGCAGGACCGCTGGTTAATACAGCCCTATTGCAACAATATTTTGCAACGGTAGTGGCGATGGACTTAAGCCACGCCATGTTAAACACCGATAAAAGTCGTGAATATTTAAAGCTGTGTGCCGATATGGATAATTTGCCACTGCAAAAAAACAGTGTTGATTGCGTATTCAGTAATTTTGCCGTGCAATGGTCGGCAGATTTACCCTTGCTTTTTAAACAGCTGTTTGCCGTGCTTAAAGACAATGGTCGGGTGTATTTAAGTTGTGTTATTGCAGGCTCATTACACGAAATTAAACAGGCTTTTTCCTGTTTAGATGACCAGTCTCGTATTAATCAATTTCACTCATCCGACAATGTCACACAGTATGCGAAGGCTGCTGGATTTAAGGTGAATTTTGCAGTAGATACTTGTTATACCGACGCTTATAAAAGCCCACTTGAGGCAATACGTTCAATTAAGGCCATTGGCGCTACGTCATTACACAGTAATAAAAAGCGTCAGGGTCTTTTAACAAAGCAAGCATTGAATAACGTGTGCAAGGCATATCCTCTGGTTGATGGGCATGCTAGAGTGAGTTATCACGTCGTACTTTTAGAATTAGAAAAACAATGAAAGAATTTTTTATCACTGGCACGGACACCGATGCCGGTAAAACCCATGTCACCAGTTTATTATTAAAGCTGCTAGCACAACATAAACGACGAGCGGTTGGTTACAAACCCATTGCAGCAGGGGCTGAGATGGCTTTTGGTGAATTGGTAAATGAAGATGCGCTAACCTTAATGGAAAGCTCGTCTGTTGGTGCTAAGTACACAATTGTGAATCCGTTTACTTATGAGCCACCAATTGCTCCGCACATTGCCGCAGCGAAAGTTGGCGATAGACTCACCTTTGAGAAACTAGATAGCGCGTATGAGAATGTGAAAGCACTCAATACTGATTATATTCTGACAGAAGGGGCCGGTGGTTGGTGCTTACCCATTAACGAAACTGACTTGTTATCTGATTGGGTTAAACAGCAAAACCTCAATGTTATTTTGGTTGTAGGCATGAAACTGGGTTGTTTAAATCATGCTTTATTGACTGCCGCTCATTTTAAAGCGTCGGGCGTAAACTGTGTAGGATGGATAGCAAATCATGTTGACCCCACCATGCAAGAACAAGAGGCTAATTTACAGACCCTTAAAAATACTTTACCGTTTCCGCTATTAGGTATTACCCCCTACACAGAAAAAACTCCTAAATTAAATATTTATAAAACCTTACTTGAAATTTTATCCATTCACCCATAATAATTGAGTTGTTACTTTTGACATACTCTGTCACAATTGGTTGCAATTAGTTCCTTGTAACCAATTGCTTTAAAACTAAACTAAAGGTAGTAACAAGCTCAGTTAATTTTATTAACTAACGGTTTTTAATCATGCCGTTAGTTAATACAATTGGTATGTTTATTCTGAGGTTTTTATGAAGCGTGTATTCTTGTTTCTACTGACTAACTTAGCGGTCATGCTAGTGTTAGGCATTGTGTTGTCTATTGTGATGAGTGTACTGGGTATTAGTCATCGCAGTTTAGGCGGCATTCTAGTCATTTCGACCGTATTTGGTTTTGGCGGCTCATTTATTTCGTTATTTATGTCGAAATGGATGGCTAAAAAGTCAACGGGCGCTCATGTTATTGAACAGCCTCGTTCAGAAACTGAACAATGGCTTGTTTCAACTGTGGCTGCACAGGCTAAAAAAGCAGGCATTGCAATGCCTGAAGTGGCCATTTACGACAGCCCTGAAATGAACGCATTTGCAACTGGGCCTAGTAAAAACAACTCGTTAGTTGCTGTGAGTACAGGTTTATTACACAACATGAATCAAGACCAAGCGGAAGCTGTTTTGGCGCATGAAGTATCGCATATTGCTAATGGTGACATGGTCACGCTTACGCTTATTCAAGGCGTGGTGAATACCTTTGTTATCTTTATGGCAAAAGTATTGGCAGGTATTGTTGATAACTTTATCAATAGCGATGAAGAAGAAGGTGGCAGTAGCTGGACTTACTTCTTGTTTGATATGATTTTCCAAATGTTATTTGGTGTATTAGCGAGTGTAATTGTGGCCTACTATAGCCGTAAACGTGAGTTTTCGGCGGATGCAGGCGCTGCAAAACTTGTTGGCGCAGATAAAATGCGCAGCGCACTTGAGCGTTTAAAGCAAAACCACCCATCGCAACTAGAAGGTTCAATGATGGCATTTGGTATTGCAAGCGGTAAAGGTGTCGCTGAGTTATTCTCATCTCACCCGCCACTTGATGAGCGTATTAACGCCTTACGTTAAATAAACTTATAACGTGAGTTGCTAATTAACACATTAAAAAGCCAGCTTGTTGCTGGCTTTTTGTTTTTATTCACTTTGACTTTTTTCTCTTTCGAGTTGCTGTGGTAGTAATACTTCAACGATTTCTCTGGCTGGCAGTGTGTATCTCACACCGTCAAACATGACCGATGTGTGCTCATCAATACTCGTGATGCCTGTTAAGGTCCAGCCTTCGCCTCGTTCTTTGCAATAAACAGTGGTGGTTGGTTGAATTACTTTAAATTCTTCACTCATCGTACTAAACCTAATTGCTTGTAATTGCGCTTATAGTAAGACAATAATGCCTGCTCATAAAGTAAAAAGAAGAAATAGACGTGTCTTGTGATGACAACTATGCCTACGATTTAAGGCCCATACGCCATAAAGATTGCCAAGCAATATGGGAGATTTTAAAAGATCCTCAAGTGCAGTCATTTAATGACTATAAAAGTGATTTAACAAAAGGTGACGTATACGATTTTATTCAAGGTGATATCGAAGGTTTTTATAACCAGCAAGGTATACGTTTAGTGATTGTTTTACGAAGCAATGGCTTAGTAATTGGCAGTATTGGGCTATTTAACATAATAGATGGGCAGGGTGTGTTAGGCTTTGAACTCGCATCTCACTACTTTGGTAAGGGGATAATGCAAAAAGTGCTGTTAGAGTTTTTTCAAAAACTAAATGTGTTTATAACAACCCCTGTCGATAAAGTGCATGCAATTGTTCAACCCGAGAATACAGCTTGCATAAAGCTGCTTGCAAAATGTGGTTTTGAACTTAACAATGAGCTGTGGACAAAACACATCACTTAAAGATGTTATTATAGTACAAGCTTGTTATGGCAAAATGGCTACTATAAAATGAGCGCCTGTTTAATGAGAGGACCTTAAGTCGGTATGGCCAAAGCTAAACCTGTTTCGACTATTGAAAGTTATGGCATCTACAGTCATTGGGATGCAAAAGAAAAAGACCTACCACAAATCACTGAATTTACCACGGATGTGCCAGCCGAGTTAGATATCGAATTTGGCTTTATTGTTAATATTAAAAAAGCAAAAGGCCAAAAAATTAAGTTCTGTGTGTATCATCCAAATATTCCCGATGATGACGGTGAAATAATGCCGCCATTTGAAGGTGAAGAGTATGTAAAAACAAACGACTGGCAGTTTTACTTAGGCGATACTATCTGGGCGCCTGTTGATAATAAAGTGGGTATTTGGCGCATGACTATTGAGCTAAATGGCCATATAATTGCAGATAAATCGTTTAACTTACTGAAACCAAGCGAAGGCTCAGCCAACGATTTTTGGAAGCATCGCGGCTATTAAAAACCACAAGAGGGAATATGTACCAAGGAAGCTGTTTGTGTCGCAAAGTAACGGTAACAATTGCTGGTGGCATAGATTCAATTATTCATTGCCATTGCTCACTATGCCGTAAAAATTCGGGTACCGCTTATGCGACGAATGGGTTTATTCGCCGTGATGGGTTTGCAATTACACAAGGTAAGCAGTATCTGAGTGCGTTTGAATTTAAAGCCGGTAGAATACGTTATTTTTGTCGCTGTTGTGGCTCGCCTATTTACAGTGAAAATAAAGAGGATATGAGTCGTTTGCGTATACGCTTAGGTCTATTGGACAGCGATATTACAGAGCGTCCGATTAGCCATAACTTTGTCAGTTCGAAAGCCAATTGGGATACCTTCGACAGTGATATTCCATGTTATGATGGTTTTGAACCAAGCAGACGTAAGTAACCATTATGATAGCCACGACGCCCAAACCCCCGTATTACGCAGTTATATTTACGAACACCTTATCTGAGAACACCGCAGGCTATGAAGAAATGGCTAACCGTATGGTTGAGCTTGCCGAGCAACAACCTGGTTTTTTAGGCATGGAATCAGTGCGTGATGGTGTAGGGATTACCGTTTCTTACTGGCAAAGCCTAGATGCTATTAAGTCGTGGAAACAACATGTTGAGCACCTCAACGCTCAACAACTTGGTCGCGATAAATGGTATAACGCATTTACAACACGTATCGCAAAAGTAGAACGTGAATACTCGCTGTAGAATAGCAGTAACAATAAGAACACATCATACTCTATCTTTATTAATTACACTCTCAGCAATTGAGTGGGGAAGTATAATAATTAATCGCAAGAACGATGGTTCAAGCCCTAAGTAACATCTAATTTAGTCGAATTAACTTTGCAGAGCTGAGTTAATTTTGTTTATCTTTTGCATTTTTGTCGCTTCTTTATTACCAATAACATGTCTTAATTTCGTGCATAAACCCCAGTTGCATTTTGCACTCAGTTACCAGCAAGCCGCATACGTAATATCAGAACAGTGACTTAATTTCTCCCCATGACATCGAAAATACGCTAGGTATGTAAAAGCTCGCAAAATAGAGGAGTAGGGAAAAATAAGAGTTTTCACAATGGTGTTATCGATAACATCTTTTATGTGTATGTATTTATATTCAATTAGCTTTTAATGATTTGAATGTAATTATCGTTATTGCAGTGTCGTACAGGGTACGTTGGCATAGAGTTATTTATCTAAAAAATAAAGCCCACGATTGTGTAATGCCAGTCAGTTAAGAGCTGACTGGCATTTTCTTTTGTAAGGATACTTATTTGGTTTCCTTCTTATCACCCTTGGATAATGCCTGTCTGGTAGCCTATCGGGTAAGATAAACAACCTAAGTGTTGTCAGTAACTCATCATAATGAACAGGTAACTTACTTGCACTATGTATTGGCGTAAACATGAAGAAAGCGATTACCTGCCGCATAGATTGGCTAAAGCTTAATTGAGTAGGCAAGATATCTTCTTCTTTAGTTGCATCAAGCATGATTATGCGTATTAAGTTGTAAGCGAGTAGTAATCCCCATAACTCTTGGCGTACCATGTCTGGCTTCCTACTACGTAA
>NZ_FPAZ01000014.1 GCF_900116435.1 Pseudoalteromonas lipolytica
AGTTCAATGATTTTCGCTTCCCATTGCTCTTCGCCTTCTAGGGCTTTAAGTGCTGAACCTTGGATTAGAGGTAAGTCGTCACCTGGGAAATCGTACTCAGAAAGAAGTTCACGAACTTCCATCTCTACTAGCTCAAGTAGCTCTTCGTCATCAACCATGTCACATTTGTTCATGAATACGATGATGTAAGGTACGCCAACCTGACGAGAAAGTAGGATGTGCTCACGTGTTTGTGGCATAGGACCATCAGTCGCAGCAACTACTAGGATTGCGCCGTCCATTTGAGCAGCACCAGTGATCATGTTTTTAACATAATCGGCGTGTCCTGGACAGTCTACGTGTGCGTAGTGACGAGTTGGTGTATCGTACTCAACGTGTGAAGTTGAGATTGTGATACCACGCTCACGCTCTTCTGGAGCGTTATCGATTGATGCGAAGTCTTTAGCTGTACCACCGTATACTTTTGCAAGTACGTTAGTGATTGCTGCAGTTAGGGTAGTTTTACCGTGGTCAACGTGGCCGATTGTACCAACGTTTACGTGCGGTTTTACGCGTTCAAACTTTTCTTTTGCCATGACGGAACCTATCAGTTTTGTGTATCTAGATTACATATGAAAATAATCCACCGAGGGTAGATTAATTTAATTTTTTCAAATTTCAAATAGTTTTTTCTGACAGATAAAGGGAGATAATAAGATAAGTTCTCGATACTGGTGCTGATAGGCAGATTTGAACTGCCGACCTCACCCTTACCAAGGGTGCGCTCTACCAACTGAGCTATATCAGCAACACCAGAGTCTGGAGCGGGCAGCGGGAATCGAACCCGCATCATCAGCTTGGAAGGCTGAGGTAATAGCCATTATACGATGCCCGCATAGGAAACTGTTCTTAAACTACCTCTAACCGTCAAGAATAAAGTGGTGGAGGGAGCTGGATTCGAACCAGCGAAGGCTGAGCCGTCAGATTTACAGTCTGATCCCTTTGGCCGCTCGGGAACCCCTCCACGAAAATTCTTTACTAAGTCACTTCCGGTAAAAGGAAAGTGGTGCCGACTATCCGAGTTGAACGGATGACCTACTGATTACAAGTCAGTTGCTCTACCAACTGAGCTAAGTCGGCACTGCTTTAGTACGGGGCGAGATTCTAAGGTAAGGTTTATTGGGATGCAACAATAAAATTAAAAAAAGTGTGAATTTATGTGTTAAACGCTCACAATTCAGGCAAATCCACGGTTTTTTACTGTTTTATTGTTAATTCACGCCAATAATTCAGTCCTTTAAAAACCAAAACACTATCAAATTGACTGCCAGAAAATAGATCAGCAAGTAATTTTCCATAGCCACCGGCAAATAATAAACAACAATTTTGCTGATCAACATGCTGAACAGCTTGCTCAATTGCCCCCATTGTCGCAACGAGCGCGCCATTTTTTAAACCATTAGGTGTATTACACCCTAAATCGGTGGCAAAAGGGGTGTGCTCATCGTCAAAAACGCGCTGAGTATTTTGCGTTAATGAGCGGGTCATTAAATCGAGCCCAGGCACAATCCAACCACCTAAGTGCTGACCCTCTTTATTCAATACATCAATTGTGGTCGCTGTCCCCGCATCAACAATAACACAATCTTTCTCTGGGTATTCAGTGTATGCAGCGATGACAGTAAGCCAGCGATCGATCCCCAAATTTTGATACTGCTTATAAGCACAGGTTAATGTTGCAAGCTCAGCGGTTACTTTAGCTTCGAAATAAGGAATTGCATGTTGTTGTGCCTGCGCAAATAGTGGCATAAGTCGCTCTGTGCTCCCCACACACGCATAAACCATGTCTGTAACATGCGACCATGGAATGGCATTGAGCTCACATGCTTGATAACGCTCATTATCAAAAAGTACGGCCTTAATTGCCGTATTACCCACATCGACCAATAATCTCATAGTTCAGCCTTACGCAGTGATATTTCACCACCGTAATAACTTTTAACCTCACCATCTTGGCGAATGCGAACGCCGCCTTGGTGATCAATCCCCTCACATATACCGCGCCAACTTCGATGGCCTGTATTGAGCTCCACACATTGACCTGCAAATGCGTTTAACTGATTCCATTGTTTATACATGTCATTTAAACCTGTTTGACGGTATTGCGCCAAACGTTGCTCAAGGTAAAAGCACAGATACGCCACGAGTTTATTTTTCTCAAGGCCTTTTACATGTTGGCTCAAGTCTGTCCATGCTTGATCAATATGCTGGCTGACACTGTCTGGCATATGCACGTTTATACCTATGCCGATAACCAACTGACATGGTCCTTGAGGTTGACCATCAAGCTCAACCAACACACCCGCTAGTTTTTTTCCGTCTAAATAAATGTCGTTTGGCCACTTTAACTCCACATCCAGTTGATAAAGTGCCTTTAAGGTATCGTATACCGCAAGTCCAACAGCAATCGACACACCCATTGCAGCTTGTAAGCCATCGTCTAGACGCCAAAAGTAGCTAAAATATAAGTTTGCACCAAATGGCGATTGCCAAACCCGACCTCGTCTGCCTCGTCCTGCTTGCTGCATTTCTGCAACGAGTACAGTGCCAGAGTCTAATGGGGTGTCACTCTGAATACGGCGCATTAACTCGCTATTGGTCGAATCAATAATTGACTGCACTTCAACGCATGCGGTATTTCCACCAAGCTCAGCATAATAGTCATTAATTTTACTTCTATGCAAAAGCCCCGCGCTATTATTCAGGCGGTAGCCTTTCCCTGTCACTTTAAAAATATCCAATCCCATTTCTTGTAACGAGTGAATATGTTTTCCAACTGCGGCCCTGCTAATTCCTAGCTGCTCACCTAATTGCTGACCCGAAATAAAACCACCTGAATTGAGCGCATTTAAAATTGCGAGTTTATTTCCATCTGGCGCCTTCATATTTGTGACTCCAAGTGAATATGACATTCGTGATCGGCATTCATTAAGCGCACTTCATGTTGCAAAGCAATGTGGTATTTTTGCCACACGTGTTGTTGCACATAATTCACCATGGCAATCAGGTCATCGCCGGTGCTGTTGCCATGATTAACTAACACCAAAGCTTGCTGCTGATGTACTTCAACGCCCGCAATACGGTGACCTTTTAAGCCAGCCTGTTCAATTAACCAACCTGCAGCTACTTTGTGGTGTTGTGCGTCGACAAAATAATGGGGCATATCTGGGTAGCTTTTTAATAAGTCAGCGAGTTGCTCATTGCTAATCACAGGGTTTTTAAAAAAGCTACCTGCATTAGCAAGTTCACTTGGGTTAGGTAACTTACTATTTCGAGTCGCAATAATCTGCTCAAACACCTGTTGCGCAGTCGGGTTATGTAGCTGTTGCAGTGGCCCATAATGTAATATTGGCTGCCATTGTTTGGGTAAGGTTAGCCCGACTTTCGTGATCACTGCTTTATTTTTAAGTGCATGTTTGAATATCGAATCACGGTAGCCAAACAGACACTGTTCTTTGCTTAAACGGTTAATACTCGCAGATGCAATATCGAAGTACTCTACATAGCTAATAAACTTTTCAAGCTCGACACCATAAGCACCAATATTTTGCACCGGGGCTGCACCTACCGTACCGGGGATCAGCGCTAAGTTTTCAAGCCCAGGCATATCGTTGGCAATCGTCATACTCACTAATTGATGCCAATTTTCACCTGCAGCAACATGTAAAAGGAAATGATCGTTTAGCTCTTCAATTTCAATCCCTTTAGTGGCCATATAGATTACCGTCCCTTGGTAGTCGGTTAAAAATACCGTATTACTACCCTCGCCTAAAATACAAAACGGTGCAGAGAAATCGGTATTTACGAGCTGCTCTACGTCATCTATTTGATGGAAATGCTGACAATGGCTTGGCAATGAAAAGGTATGAAAAGGTTGCAGGGACTGAGCCACAAAACGCCTCAAAGGTTACCGGTAACTAATCGCATTAGTGTAACCTATCATCGCAAAATACGCATCAGATTGTAAAAATCACTCAACCCACTGTATTAATCATGTTATAAAACGGGTTCTTTTTTCATTTGTGTTCCAAGGTTATTATGAAGTTTAAACCATTATTTTTAAGTCTTGCTATGGCAGGCGCATGCTCTCAAGCAACTGCTGACGCAATTAGCCAGCACACCTATGCAAACTTAGATGACGTAACAACCACTCACCTATTACTAGATTTAGATGTTGATTTTGATGATAAGCAACTAGAAGGGTTTGTTGAGCATACGCTAGATTGGCACAATGCTAGCAGCAAAACTCTGGTACTTGATACTCGCGATTTAGATATCGACAAAGTTATGTATCAAGATAAAAAAGGCGGCTGGCACAAAGCCGACTTCACTCTTGCGGCACGCGATGACGTAAAGGGCTCAAAATTAACAATTAAATTTAAAAGCCAAGCGGTTAAAGCTCGTATTTACTACAATAGCCGCCCAGAAGCCTCAGGATTACAATGGTTAACGCCTGAGCAAACAGCCAGTAAATCACACCCATTCATGTACAGCCAATCACAAGCTATTCATGCGCGTAGTTGGATACCTGTGCAAGACACACCAGCAATGCGTGTTACGTATTCTGCGCGTATTCATACACCTAAAGATATTCGCGCAGTCATGAGTGCAGACAATAAAGATGCGTTGTACAAAGATGGTGATTACTTATTCGATATGCCACAACCTATTTCGCCATACTTAATCGCGATAGGGGCTGGTAACTTAGAATTTAAAGCCATGTCTAAGCAGACAGGTATTTTTGCTGAGCCAACAATTTTAGATGCGTCGGTTGCTGAGTTCAACGACACACAAGCAATGATCGACAAAACTAACGCCATGTACGGTGAATATGCTTGGGGGCGTTATGACTTATTAATGCTTCCACCTAGCTTCCCATTTGGCGGTATGGAGAACCCACGTTTATCGTTTATCACCCCCACCGTTGTTGCAGGCGATAAGAGCTTAGTTAACCTAATCGCTCACGAACTCGCACACTCATGGTCGGGTAACTTAGTGACGAACGCAACATGGGAAGATTTATGGTTAAACGAAGGCTTTACCTCTTATGTTGAAAACCGCATCATGGAAGAAGTTTTTGGTCGTGACCGTGCAATCATGGAGCAAGCTTTAGATGCAGCAGGTCTGCGTGCTTTACTTAAAACACTTCCTGCTCCAGACACGCGCCTAAACTTAAAGCTTAATGGTCGTGATCCTGACGATGCATTCAGCTCAGTGCCTTATACTAAAGGGCAGCTGTTTCTTATTTACCTAGAGAATAAATTTGGTCGCGATAAATTTGACCCATTTGTAAAAGGTTATTTCGACGAGTTTGCATTTAAGTCACTCACGACAGCCCAATTTGTTACTTACATAAAAGCAAACCTTATCGACAAGTATCCAGGCGTAGTGAGCATGGATAAAGTAAACGAGTGGATTTTTGAGCCAGGGTTACCAACTGATGCTCCTAACCCAACATCTGATGCATTTGATAAAGTCGATACAGTGACAAAAACATGGTTAAACAATGAGATCGATGCGGCAGAATTGCCGACTGCTGAATGGACAGTGCATGAGTGGTTACATTTCCTCAATAACCTCCCTCGCGATTTAAGCATTGAGAAAATGGCTGAGCTTGATAAACAATTCAACTTAACTCAATCAACCAATGCTGAGCGTGCATTTGCATGGTTTATGCTGGCTGTAGGCAATGGCTATCAGCCTATTTACCCTGCTTTGGACAAGCACTTGTCTGGTATTGGCCGCCGTAAATTAATAGTGCCACTTTATAAAGCACTGATTAAAAACGGCAAAAGAGACTGGGCGCACGATGTGTACTTAAAAGCACGTCCGGGTTATCACCCGCTAGCACAAGGTACCGTTGACGACTTATTTTCAAAATAAGACGCTTCTAAATGTAAAAAGGCGCTGAATATCAGCGCCTTTTTTAATTCTCAATACTATTGACTTACTTTTTGTAAAAACGCTCGACGCTCTTCTGGGCTAGCTTGTTGCCACCAAAATTCCAACATGGCAGCTGCATTTGGCATTTTTTTCAATCCATCCTGACCACCAGACACGTTTGCAGGCAGGGTAACTGGTGCCGCGGTCGCCGGTTTGTTCTTTGTAGCAACAACGGGAGCCGTCGCAACCGCCTGCACAGGAGCCGAAACCGCTCGATAATTCACAATTGATAAAGGCATAGCCAGTTCACTGCCTTTGGCTTTTAGGCTCACTTGCGGTGACTCAGCAAACACTTCAGCAGCAACGGCATTACTCGCACGATTAAACACTAAATCATAGTTTTTGCCTTGTTCAACCGTCACTTCAACCCAAAATGGTTCGGATTCAACGACTTGATGATCATCGTAACCTTGTTCGTAAAGATCTGTGTACTTCAGTTTTAACTGATATGTTCCAGGAGCAAGCTCAACATCGTCAACACGACTAAAAAATGATTGTTCAATAAGACGGTCACCTACTTGCAAAGGGACAAATTCCTCAGGAAAGTGGATTGTCTCAGCTAAACTACTGATACTATTGAATAGCATTAACGCACTGCTTAGTAATACTAACTTACGCATGATCACTCCTTGGTTGTTCATTTGCGACAGTTTCAGTTTGACACTGCAAATAAAGTTTGTCATTAGTGAGCGGGTAATTAAGCCAATTTTAAAAGAGGTAAATATGAGCCAAGAGACTATTTTTACAAAAATTATTAATCGTGAGATCCCTGCGGATATCATCTATGAAGATGAGCAGTCACTTGCCTTTAAAGACATTAACCCACAAGCCCCCTTTCATGTTTTGATCATTCCTAAAACACCCATTGCGACCATAAATGATATCAGTGAAGAACATGCTCCTTTGGTAGGTCATCTTTATGTCGTAGCCGCAAAACTTGCAAAGCAGTTTGGTTTTAGTGACGACGGCTTTCGTGTGGTTATGAACTGTAATGATCATGGCGGTCAAACCGTGTACCATATACATCTACATATGTTAGCTGGTAAAGAAATGGGTTGGCCTCCTTATCAGGACAAGAAAAAACAAAATATCTAGCACTTTGCTATGTAAAAAATTGTAAAAAGTCGAACTAATATACTATTATTGATTATTGTGAATATATATCAGTTAGTTAACATATTTAGTTACGTTAACTAACTGTATTTTTTGAAACAAAATAGACACAAACTGTACTTTTCCTGCATAAGACTCAGAAATTTCTAATACGAAAGGGGTGGATTGCATGGTAGGATGAATCAGTCAACTTTATTCAAGAGTGTATAAATATGAGTAGTTCAGCTTTTTTATTATTAGATCCAGAACCAATTAACACGATTGGTGTTAACGTATTGGAGCCGTTGTTAAAAACACAAGGTCTAACTGTTACATCTGGGACTGATATATCTGAAGTGCCAGAAGGTACACGCTTATTATTCATCGAAACATCGAGCACAGATGCCTGGGGTAAATTAAAAGAACAACTAGTTAACCTACGCATTAAGTGCGATATTGTACTATTCAATCTTGACGAAAACCCAGAGATTGCTAACCGTGCACTATTAAGTGGTATTCGTGGTGTTTTTTACACGACTGATAACGCTGATGTATTGATGAAAGGCATTCGTTTATTGCTTGAAGATCAATTGTGGTACCGCCGCGAAATAATGTGCAATGCTTTAAACCGCATGCTGCAATTTAATAAAGATGCCCTGCACAAACTAACTGACGGTAATATCGAGCCTGTTAAGCTAACTAAACGCGAAAAAGCCATCATCTCATTGATGAGCAAAGGTTCGAAAAATAAAGAGATTGCTGAAGATTTAAGTATCAGCCCACACACTGTTAAAACGCACCTTTATAGTGCATTCAGAAAAACGAAATGCCGAAATCGCATCGAGCTTTTATCGTGGGCACAGCAAAATATCCCAGACGAAATACGCTAAACTCTCTTCTTTAAAAAAACAGACGCACAATGCGTCTGTTTTTGTTTCTAGTTGCTAAACACCCAAATAGACTTTATGCTCGAAGATGTTCGTAATCCTCGGAAAAGCCATGCTCGATTCAGTCACCTTATACTACACAAGTGCAGCCATGATGGCGGTAATGACACTCCTTAACTATTTGACATGGCGAGCAAATAAAAGCATTCCGGGCACCTTGCTCTATATTTTCTATCCTTTAGTGATGTTCACTTCAGTGCTGAGTTTTGCACTTCTCGGTCATATCAATGATATTGCAAGTATCACCATTGCAAACTCCTTATTATTCAGTGCTTCTATTATTCATGTACTCGCTATTTGTCAGTTCTTAAATGCCAAGTGTATAGGGTTTAGAGCATTTATAGGGATAACCGGGGTATTAGCACTCAGCATGATCTATTTAGCGACAGACAATGCTGAGCTTAGAAACCGGATTTTAGTATCTGATTTACAACACATTATTGAGGCCTTGTTTCTACTTGCCTTATTCATTCGCAATGGCCGCAAAAGTTACCCGAATGGCAGCATTGTTTATATCTTAATATTAACCATTATTCTTGCCATATTTACAGGCAGAACACTGATGATGGGCGATGTCAGCACAGCTAATTTACTTTCCGAAAATTGGTTTAGTATCACCCTATTCATTAATGGGGTGATTGCACCGATGTTTTATGCCACAGGCATGGCAATTTTGTGTAATGAACGCCGCGAGCAACACCTCAACCAGCTTACTGAAAAAGCACATAAAGATCTTGAAATTCGCGGCTTATTCTTATCAACCATTAGTCATGAAATTCGCACTCCCCTCAATGGCATACTGGGAAGCGCTCAACTGATCATGAATCAGTCGAGCGACCCGCGAGATAAACCATACTGTGAAGCCATTATTAATTCAGCAGAGTCACTGAACTTACTGGTCGACAAAGTGCTAGACTATGCAAGCTTAGATCAGCGCGATGAAGCCCTCTACGAAGAAGATGTCGAATTTAAAACATGGTTAAACAACTTATGCTTATTACTCAGTCCGCTTGCAGAACAAAAGCACCTGAAATTTGAGCTGATTTACGATTTACCCGAACAGGCTTGTTACTATTGTGACCAGCAAAAGCTTAGACAAGTAATTATTAACCTTGTTGGCAATGCAATTAAATTTACTGATAAAGGCTCTGTAAAAATCCACGTCAAACTGCTCAATGAAGGGCAGCTAGACCATGTCGTTCGGATCAGTGTGATTGATTCAGGCCCAGGTATCGAAGATGAAGAAATCATCTACCTAACCGAACCTTATGTTCAAAGCAGTGCAGGAAAAGAAAAAGGTGGCACAGGCCTTGGCCTTGCTATTACAAGTCGCCTTCTCGAAAAGCTCGGTAGTAAGCTCAACATAAGTAGTGAGCTTAACAAAGGCAGTGTTTTTAGTTTTGATATCACACTCACAATTGGTGAACTTAGTCTTGTTGAGCAACGTCATCAATCGAAAGATTATGTGACCGGTTTAGATGTTTTGTTAGTGGAAGATCTCGACTTAAATCAAAAAATTGCCATTGAATTTATGGCCGATGACGAGCATAAAATAAAACTCGCAAAAGACGGTAACAGCGCAATTGAGCTGATGCAAAAACATCATTTTGATGTGGTACTACTGGATATGAATTTACCCGACCTGACAGGTCAAGAAGTATTAAAAAAACTAAAAAATATCGACCATTTAAATCAACGCACGCCAGTACTTGCTTTCACTGCGAGTCTAAGCCCCGATGAAATAAAAGAATACTTAGCGTTGGGGATTAAAGATATTGTCGGTAAGCCAATTAAACAACAAAAACTGCGCCAAGCATTGAGCGACTCGCAAACAAATCAAGCTGCCAGCATTGCTGTCGAGCTGCGTGACACCTTATATGACGAAACAGCAGCTGCTGCACTCATTAGCTCATTTAATGAAGATGAAGTGTCTTCTATTTATAATGAGTTTGTTCTCTCGGCACGGAATAAACTGATACGAAGCCAACAACTTGTTGAAGATGATAAAGATCAATGTATTAAACTACTGCATCGCCAAGCAAGTACCGCCTTACAGCTCGGCTTTAATCGTTACGGCTTAGAGCTGAAAAAGATCGAGCGTAAGTTACTCGATAATAAGCCCTTAAAAGAATCACTCACCGATGCCCTAGTACTTTGGCAAGACAGCCTACAAGCGTACTTAAACCATGTGAGAAGTGAGCTAGGTTAATGAGTTTAGATTAACAAAGTAAATCTGCCCTTACGGATGGTAATACTCTTTTTGTTTCATTACGCCGAGAATTAAATCATCCGCTCATTCGACTAACGACTGACCTCTGAGGCTTAACAATTACTCTCTCCCATATTCATCTTCAAACCGTTCGATATCACTTTCATCAAGTATCGCCCCAGTTTGTACTTCAATGACAATGAGGGGCTCATCATGACAATTGGCAAGGCTATGAATTTGCTGGGCGGCAATATAACAAGACTGGTCGGCACCGAGTTCAAACTTATCATCTCCCACATGTACACTGGCAATGCCCGAAACCACAACCCAATGCTCGGCACGGTGTTGATGACGCTGAGTTGAGAGTTTCGCACCACAATTAACGATAATTTTCTTAACCTTAAACCCAACACTCTCAACCAAAGTGCGGTAATTGCCCCAAGGTCTGAATACGGCTTGATGGTGCGTCAATTTATCGTTGTCTCGTTGCGCGAGTTGTTTAAGTAATTCAGGCAACTTATCAAGGGCTTTTTTGTCTGCGACGAGGGTGGCATCGTGGGTATGTATAATCGCCTTATTGCTAATTCCCAAAGCTGCAATCGTGTGATCAGCTTCACTAATCAGCAAATTATTTTCACTATCAATACTCACTCCCTGCGAGCCCAAATAATTACCAAATTGATCTTTGTTAGCAATTTTTGAAAGGGCTGAGAAGCTGCCCACATCACTCCACGTTAAATCAACAGGAAGCATAGCGACATTTTCACTTCGCTCAAGAATAGCGTAATCAATTGAGTCACTTGGGCATGTTTTCAGTATGTCTGCGTTGGGTCTCAAAAAACCGAGATCTTCAGTAAAATAGGCTGCTTGTGCGATACTACTCGCTATTTTTGGCGCAAACCGTTTTAACTCAGATAAGTACACATCAGCGAAAAATAAAAACATACCGCTATTCCAGCTAAACTCACCACTGGCAATGTATTGCTCAGCAAGTTTAAGCACTGGCTTTTCCTTAAATTCAGCGACTTTGTAACAGCCATCACGGTGCAGTGGTGGGCCTTGGCGAATATAACCATACCCTGTATGCGGCTCCGTTGGGGTAATTGCAAACGTAACGAGTTGCTGAGCCTCTGCCAAGGCTACGGCATCATCTAATCGCGCAAGTAGCTTTTCAAAGTCACAGATATAATGATCTGCAGGCATTACCAATAACGGGCCTAGTAAACCATTTTTCTGCGCATATTCAGCCGCTAACGCAATAGCTGGCGCGGTATTTTTGCCCTCAGGTTCAAGTAAAAGAGTCACATTTTTAGATACGTCGAATGCCTGTGATTTGGCAATAAATCGATGCGCTTCATTACACACTAATATCGGTGCATTAAATTGCGAACCTGTTACCCGCTTTAAGGTGCTTTGCAGTAGCGATTCATCGCTTAGCAAAGGTAAAAATTGCTTAGGCATGGCCTTGCGTGATAACGGCCATAGGCGTGAACCTATGCCACCAGCAAGAATAACAGGGGTAATTTTGCGACTCATGATTGCTTGTAGTTAATAAACCAACCATGAGTTTAACAAATTTTTAGCGATGCGGCTTAGATCAACTGAAATTGATCCGCGTCTAAATGCGCAGGAAAAGCGCGCCGAAAATCCTCTAATGCGGATATATCAAGGCGCTGAATTATGATACCCGATTGGTTATCATCGAGCGCTGCTAATGTATCCCCTTTAAAATCGTATACTGCAGTGCCGCCATTATGATCAACCTCATTGCCATCTGGCCCAATACGGTTGACACCGACCACATAACAGACATTTTCCATTGCGCGCGCTTTTAATAAGGTATCCCAAACATGGCGACGTGCCGCAGGCCAGTTTGCAACATTCACCATGAGGTCATAGTCATTGCAGTTACGTTGAAAAACAGGGAAGCGTAGGTCGTAACACACCTGCGGTAAAATGCGAAAGCCTTTGATATTGAAAATTTCACGCTGCTTACCCGCCTCAACATAGCGGCCTTCGTTCCCTAAACAAAATAAGTGACGCTTGTCGTAAAACTTTACCTCACCATTTGGCCACACCCAGTAGAAACGATTTGCTTTCTTATCACCGTGAGTCACTAATACCGACCCAGCGATGACTGCATTTTTTTGTTTTGCAGTGGCTTTTAACCAGTTAACAACGTCACCTTGCTCAGGCTCGCTACAGTCAAGATTGATGGCAAACCCTGTCGCAAATGTTTCGGGTAACACGATTAAATCAGCCGGCTCAGTTAAACACTCAAGCAGCTCAGAAAAATGCGCAAGATTTGCCTGTTTATCTAGCCAATAAAGTGAGGATTGTACAAGGGCAAGCGTTAAAGCTGACATAAAATCTCCGCGGCACGCAACAGCGTGTCATCATTTTTTGCAAAACATACTCGTATGACCTTATCATTACTTGGGCTGTTGTAAAATACACTAAGCGGTACTGCTGCAACGCCTGCTTGCTCTACCAACCAATGACAAAACTCCACATCATTTAGGTCTGACACATCACTGTAATCAAGCAATAAAAAATATGTGCCTTCACTGGGCAAAAGGGTAAAACGGCTATCTTGTAACGCGTTACTGAGCAAATCACGCTTATGTTGATAAAAATCCGCTAGCCCATCAACATGTTCAGGCTCCAGTTCTAACATATCTGCTAAAGCATGTTGTGCTGGGGTAAAACTTGAAAATGTCACGTATTGATGAATCTTACGAAACTCAATCATCAGCTCAGCGGGGGCAACACAGTAGCCCATTTTCCAGCCTGTGCTGTGGAATGTTTTCCCAAAGCTTGAAATAACAAAGCTGCGTTCAAATAATTCTGTATCCGTGAGCGCACTAACATGTGTAGCACCATCAAAGGTGATGTGTTCATACACTTCATCGCTGATCACGTATAAGTTGTGTGCTTTAACTAAGGCTTTCAGTGCTGCAATGTCGTCAGCTTTAAGTATTTTGCCACTCGGGTTGTGTGGTGTATTGATAATAATAGCGCGCGTTTTTTCGCTCATGACCTCTGCAACCGCGTGCCAATCAATCTGATAATCAGGCGCATGTAAGGCAACATGTACACTGCGTCCCCCTGCTAATTCAATCGCGGGCTGGTACGAATCATAGGCAGGGTCGAACACCACCACTTCATCACCGTCTCTTACCAGCGCTTGAATTGCCACAAATAATGCTTCGGTTGCACCCGATGTCACCGTGACTTGCTGCTCATAATCTATATTGTTATGGTATTTTCTCGCAATCAGTGCTGCTATTTGCTGCTGTAAACGCACAATACCACTTGACGGAGCATATTGATTAACCCCTTCAAGTACATAATTATTTAACTGTTTTTTTAGTAAATCAGGGGCGTCAAATTCAGGAAAGCCCTGAGATAAATTAAGTGCTTGATGCTGATTCGCTAAAGCAGTCATTTGACTAAAAATACTGGTGCCTAAATTCGGCAATTTACTTTCAAACACAGAGGTTCCTTAAAGATGGTTTTGCGCTCGAAGCGATGCTATCATTGCTTAAAACAGATGTATAGCCGTCTAAATAACTTTTAGAAAGTCGAGGAATGTATGCATAACAATACCGCTATTTCAGAACTAATAGAAGCAGGTAAATGGGTAAGCCAACGAGGTTGGGTCCCAGCAACCGGTGGTAATTTTTCAGCCCGCACAGAAACGGGTTATGTCGTCACCGCCAGTGGTTTCGATAAAGGCCAGCTCGGTACACATGCATTTATTGAGTTAGACCACGCAGGCAACCGCACTAAAGGGTCGGGAAAACCCTCGGCAGAAACAGAACTACACTTGAACATGTATAAGCTGATCCCTTCTGCAAAATTTGTTTTACATACCCACTCGGTTGCTGCCACCGTTTTATCTCGCGTCATAAAAGGACATGCCATTAATTTACATGGCTACGAGATGCAAAAGTCACTCAGTGGTGTTACCTCACATTTAGATACGCTAAGCATTCCTATTTTCGACAACGATCAAGACATTGATCGCCTAAGTCTATTAGTAAGCGATCATCACCTGCATACGCCAATAGAGCACGCGGTGCTTATTCGCGGCCACGGCCTCTATGTTGTCGGCAGAGACATCAAAGAAGTATTGCGCCATTTAGAAGGGCTGGAGTTTTTATTTAGTTGCGAGCTTGAGCGCCTAAAACTGGAAGGTATCCACGCATGATCAAAGCCATTTTAACTGACATTGAAGGCACTATCACACGCATTTCATTTGTGAAAGATGTGCTATTCCCTTATGCCGCTGAAAAGCTTCCTGCGTTTATTAAAGCACACCAAGACGATCACGATGTCGCGGAACATATTGCGAGTGTAAAAGCACACATTGAACAGCCAGAAGCTGACCTAGAAACGGTGATTAGTACTTTACTTCATTGGATTGAAACGGATCAAAAAGTAACGCCATTAAAACAGTTACAAGGTTTAATTTGGCAAACAGGTTATGAAAATGGTGATTTTACCGGTCACCTTTATCCTGATGCGTACGCTTTTTTAAACGCGCAAAAACAAGCAGGAAGAAGCCTGTATGTTTACTCATCAGGCTCAGTAAAAGCACAGCACCTTATTTTTCAATATTCTGACTATGGTGATGTGAGACCTCTTTTTAGTGATTACTTCGATACCAAAGTGGGCGCAAAACAAGAGCAAAGCGCTTACAACACAATTATCGCTGCACTGCCATTTGACGCCTCTGAGGTGCTATTTTTAAGCGACGTTGCTGCTGAATTAGAGGCAGCTAAAGCGGCAGGTTTACGCACTTTGCACCTTATTCGCGATGGCCAAGACAGTACCAGCGAGCATCCTTATATTAATGATTTTAGTGAATTTAGTGCGGAGTATTTAGCATGAGCCAGTTAACAGTTTTTAATGATAACAATGCCGATGACATCCTTTTTCACAGCGACGACTCAAACGCCATAGCAACGAAACTAAATGCAGTGGGTGTACGCTTTGAACAGTGGCAGGCGAATGCACATATTGATGAAACAACCAGCCATGATGCTATTTTAAGTGCGTACGCTGACGACATTGAGCGCATAAAGCGTGAAGGAGGTTATCAAACTGTTGATGTTATCTCGCTCGCAAAAGGCAACCCGAATGCCGCTGAGTTACGTGGTAAGTTTTTATTTGAACATACCCACAGCGAAGATGAAGTACGCTTTTTTGTAAAAGGCCAAGGGCTTTTTTGTCTGCATGTCGATAATAAAGTATACCAAGTGCTGTGCCAGCAAGGTGACTTAATTTCGGTGCCAGAATTAACCCCTCATTGGTTTGACATGGGCAGCAACCCTGAATTTACTGCTATTCGCTTATTTAATAATACCGAAGGCTGGGTGGCTAAAAGCACAGATTCAGCTATCGCGAATGACTTTCCATTGCTTGATTAATATGGAAAAACTTTTCTCATACGGCACTTTGCAATATAAACAGGTGCAACTCGATACCTTCGGGCGTTTGCTCGAAGGTCAGCCTGCGACTTTAACAGGGTACATTGTCGGTGAAATTGAAATTACTGATCCTGCGGTGTTAAAAAGCAGTGGCCAGCGTTTTCATCCTGCGTTAATTAAAACAGGTGAAGACTGCGACATTGTGAATGGCACAATTTATTTAATCACCGAACAAGAGTTGGCCCAAGCCGATGACTATGAGGTAGATGACTATCAACGCATTGCAGAAAAATTCCAATGTAATACCTCTGCTTGGTTATATGTTGCAAAAAATGGCCTTTAATTTACAAATATAAAACAAAAAAACCCAATTCAAAAACAACTTCTGGTATCATCACCTCATTAATGCTCAGTACTTAATTATTAGCTAAAGGACTACACATGGGGTCGGTAATTTCACCCTTACGCGATAATATTATTTATGTTGGCGAATGGCAGCTAAACATATCATTGCAAGCAATTAATGACGGCGTGCATGCTCGCGAACTAGAACCGCTGTTATTTAAGTTACTGTGCTATTTTATTGAACATAATGAACGTATTATTTCTCGCCAAGAGCTGGCGGACAACATTTGGCAGCAAAGCTACGTTGATGATAATGCCATCAATCGAGCGATATCGGAGCTTAGAAAAGCACTCAAATCAGAAAAGCAGCCTGGCCAAAGTATCAAAACACATTACCGTAAAGGGTATAGTTTATTTATTCCTGTCAGCTCAAATAAAACCGAGACAGTCACTACAGAACAGCAAAATCAACACGAATCTTCGAGTGAAGTCGCTGCCGCTGAATCATCTTCACACAGTCATCCCAAAAGAAATGTAAATTGGTCGTGGTCAATTCCCGCCATATTAATAGCAACGCTAATTTGTTTTTTTTGGTTTTTTTCAGATAAACCTGCGGCAAGTAGTGAAACCAGACAAACCATGCCTTTTCTAGCATTAGATGCTGACACTATTTCTTGGCATAAAGGCAGTTACTCTCACTTACTACTGCCCCCCGATAAAAGTAAGCTTGCTTATTTGCTCACACCTCTCAAGCAAAATGACATAATGAATATCTATGTTATGGACCTAAAAACCAAAAAAGAGTTTTTAGTTGACTCAGGTGACGCTTATATTCAGGGCTGGTCTGATGATGGTCTGCGCTTATTTTATGTCAAATGTAAACCCGGTGACTATAGTCAGTGCCAACAATGGCAGGCCAGTGACTTTTTTTCTGAAACAATCAAAAAATCCCCCCTGTCGTATCCTTATTCTTCAGGTGATAAGTTAACGCAATACACAGAAGTCGGGGATACCGCTATTTTTCGACGTAATCATTATCGTGGCTTAAGCCAATTATTTGCGCTTTACGCTTATGATAAAAAAACAGCAGAAGAAATCCGCATTACATCACCCAATATTACTGGAACAGGTGATTATTTATTAACGACATTATCAAATCCTGAACGGATTATTTTTGAACGCCACAACACTGGCCAAGCAGAAATTTATATGGCAAACCTAGACGGTAGCTCCATGAAGCTGCTCACGACAAATAACTATAGATCATGGGCTGCCACGTATGATGAACCCAGTAATTCGCTCATTTGGTATAACCGTGCCAATTCGACTATTGAATCATTTTCGTTCGACTCAATGACCCGAGCCCACGCTATTAAAGCCCCCGTTAAAGACGCTAACTACGCTTACCCACTCAACAAAGAGTCGCTGTTAATAAGTACCGATCTGCATGATCTAGATGCCAGTGTTTTTGATTTAAAGACGCAAGAAATGAGCTACATAGCCACCGCTAATAAGCATGAAAATTCTGCTGTAGCGCTTGCAAATGGTGATGTTTATTTTGCCGATACCTATTACGATAAGCGTGAACATTGGCTTAAAACCAATAACCAATATATCCCTATTTCTGATAGGGTTGGCACTGACAATATCATTGTTTCTGCCAATGAAAACAGCACGCGTTTATTGAGTTTCAATAAACACACGCATCAACTCTCACTATTAGATGCCACAGACTTTAAGACAATTAAGCAATGGCAAATACCAGGCCGAATTGTGCTCGCTAAAATACGTAAAAACCGCATTGCGGTAATCTACGCCGATGCAACCACCTTACAAAATCAGTTAATGCTATTGAATACTGACAATACAGAAACAGTCATCAGCACGATTGATACGCCCCTTGCTATCGCTTGGCGTAATGATCATCAATTGATTGTGCATGCCAAACACACACAGTTTCTAGAACTTGATAGCCAAACTAATCGCTACCATGAATTACCTATGCCAGATAAGTTGACTGCAATAAAACCGTCAATAGTAACGATGGCGAGTAATGAGCAAACACTGTTTATCGCCACCTCTGCTGACATTTACAGTGCCGCTTTAGAGGAACTAATGGAAGTGAATACACTGATTAAAATGAAACCGTCTAACTATATTTTGCACCTCAACGCACAAAATGAAAAATTAGCGATTTCATTCGTAACCGCTAATAATCAAAACAGTATTGAGCTTTACACTGAGAAAAGACCCAGCAACTAGTTATTTTAATTGCGTTAATACACCTTGCTCGATATCAGCATACTCGTAAACACCGGTATCTAATACCCAGCCTGTAACCAACTTTGCAGGCGTGACATCAAAAGCAGGGTTATACACTGATGCATTCGTCGGTGCCCACTGTGCTTCACCAAAACTACCGCTCACACCACGTACTTCAGCGGGGCTTCGCTGTTCAATCTCAATATCATCACCACAGGCTGTTTGCGTATCAAGTGTTGTTAGCGGCGCAACCACGTAAAACGGAATATTATGAAAGTGAGCCAATACTGCCAAATTATACGTACCCACTTTATTAGCAAAGTCGCCGTTTGCAGCAATACGATCGGCACCTACAAAAATTTTATCGACCTTACCCGCAGCCATTAAGCTTGCTGCCATATTGTCGCAAATTAACGTGTAAGGTATTTGCCAGCGCTCAAGCTCAAATGCAGTTAATCGGCCCCCTTGCAATAATGGGCGTGTTTCATCAACCCAGACATGCAGATCTCCATGGCGTTGCTGAGCTTTATAAATCACACCTAACGCTGTGCCTACTCCCGCCGTAGCTAATGCTCCAGTATTACAATGAGTAAGAATATTATCGCCTTTAGCAACAAGCTCAGCACCACGCTGTGCCATGCTGTCACACAGTGCAATGTCTTCAAAAAATAACTGCTCAGCCGTGTCAACAACAGCCTCAACATATGCAGGTTGCATTAATGCCTCACGCAGCTGTGCCATACAGTGCATTAAATTCACAGCGGTCGGACGCGTTGCTTCTAATTCATCAATCGCTGAAGCAAGCTCTGCTTTACTCATACCTTGCTCTGCTAAATGAGCAACGAGTACGCTGGCACCTAAGCCAATTAAAGGGGCACCACGAATTTTTAAAGTCAAAATCAGTTCTTTCATCGTTTCAACATCATTGCATACATGCCAATGCTGTTGATGAGGCAATAAGTACTGATCAAGCACAGTTAAGGTATTTTGCTGATATTTAATACTACTCGCGATGAGATCTTGCATAGTGCATCCAGATTACTAATTTGATGAAAGGGTATTTTACATCAGTTTACACAACTAACAAGCTGGATGTATGGACATCTAAACGCTTACAGGTATAGAATGCCCAAAGTTAATAATATTTTGAGATAGAGCCATGGCTAATTACACTGCCTTCACTGCAGAGCATGCTGTTGATTACATTAAAAAACTTACCGAAAGTGAACTCAGTTCAGTGTTTACTCCTAACGCTGAGCTGTCAGCGTACGAGTTCGGCGACGGAAATCTAAACTTAGTTTTCCGGGTCACTGATCAACACAACAACAGTGTAATTTTAAAGCAAGCTTTACCCTATGCTCGCTGCGTGGGTGAGTCATGGCCGTTATCGTTAGACCGTGCGCGTATCGAGGCTGACGTCTTAATAAATCATGGTTCATTGTGCCCAGAGCACACCGTAGCCATTTTGCACCACAATGCTGAGCTTGCATTAACCGTGCTGGAAGACTTAGGTCACTTACAAATTTTACGTGGTGCACAAATAAATGCCGAGCAGTTCCCTAAATTAGCCAGTCATGTTGCCCAATATCTCAGTCGCACCGGTTTTTATAACTCCGACTTTTATCTTTCTGCCGACGATAAAAAAGCCAAAGTGAGCCAATTTATCAACCCAGATTTATGTAAGATCACTGAGGACCTCTTTTTCACTGACCCTTATATCGAGCACGAGCGCAATCACTTCCCGGCTGAACTCAATTCGTCAGTGCAACACATTCGTAATAACAACGCGCTAAAACTTGCCGCAGCGAAATTAAAAGCTAGGTTCTTATCGTGTCCGCAAACCTTGTTACACGGCGATATGCACAGCGGCAGTATTTTTGTTGATAACAACACAACCAAGATGATCGACCCAGAGTTTGGCTTTTTTGGCCCAGTTGGTTTCGATATCGGTTCATTTATGGGTAATTTATTACTTAACTACTGCGCGCAAAATGGCCGTATAGCTGAATTAGCAAAGCGTCGCCACTATCAAACGCATTTATTAACATGCTTACAAGACTGTTATAGCCAGTTTGAAGAGCAGTGGTTGAACTTAGCAAGTAATGAGACAACCGATGTAAGCTTTGCTAACCGCGCCTTTACAGAAGATTACTTAAAAAGCGTGTTGCATGATGCCATTGGTTATTGCGGTGCAGAACTTATTCGCCGTACGATTGGCCTTGCCCACGTTGCTGACATTGACGGCATTGAAAACGAGCAAGCACGCTTAGCTGTGCAGCAACAAACCTTAGTGTTAGGCGAACAATTGATGCTTAACGCAACAAGTTGCGAAAATAAAGATGAATTTTTTACCTTATTGATCAGCTTATTAAACTAGTTATTCAGCTACCCAATGAATAAGGCGCTTATCGCGCCTTATTGAATCTCATCATTGTTTATTGTAATGCTCATACATTTTATCAAGCGGTTCTGACAACCCATTTTCTTGTACAACACGCACATGGTGGCGCGCAAGTTCTCGGGCGCTCGACACGCCACATGAATGAGCAATTAAGCCTGCACCGTAGTGAATAAACTTATTGTAATTTGCAACTCGCTGCGCTTTGTCTGTCACATCTAAGCCGCGTTGTAATCGCTCATTGTGCGTTGTAATACCGGTCGGGCAAGTATCTTTATTGCATTGTAATGCTTGAATACAGCCTAATGAAAACATATGCCCGCGCGCTGACACAATAAAATCAGCCCCCAAAGCCAATGCCCAAGCCACTTTCGACGGGACGATTAATTTACCCGATGCAATCACTTTCACCCGCTCTTTTAAACCATGTTTTTTCAACAAATCAACGACCAAAGGTAAGCTTTCTTTTAGAGGTAAACCAACAGAATCCATCAATGGCTGCGGGGCAGCCCCAGTGCCACCATCAGCACTATCAATGGTAATAAAGTCTGGTGCTGACTCAATACCGCGATTGTTAATTTCACTGAATAAGGTTTCAAGCCACGTATACTCACCGATTACTGCTTTAAATCCTGTGGGTTTTCCTGTCGTAGCTCTAACAGTTTCAATCATATCGAGTAAATCAGCAGGTTTTTTTATTTCTGGGTGCCCATTAGGGCTAATCGAATCATGTCCTTCTGGTATGCCACGGATTTTAGCGATTTCTGCGGTGACTTTTCGGCCCGGCAACATGCCACCTTTGCCCGGTTTTGCGCCTTGGCTCATTTTAATTTCGAACATTTTTACTTGCTCATGACTAGCAATCGCTTTGAGCTTTTCGAGGCTCAGTTTGCCCTGCTCATCTCTGACACCATATTTTGCCGTACCAATCTGAAATACAATATCGGATCCTCCTTCCAGATGATAAGGACTCAACCCCCCTTCACCTGTATTCATCCAGCATCCCGCTAGTTTTGCGCCTCGAGATAAAGCGCGAACAGCCGGTTTTGAAAGTGCTCCAAAGCTCATGCCCGAAATATTAAATAATGCATTGGTAGAATAAGGTTTTTCACAATAGGGTCCCAAGGTGACATGACTAGGTTCGAGTGCCTCTTCATCGAGCGTCGGAAATGCACAGTTCATGAACATCACAGTGCCTGTGGCTTCTAAGCTTTGAGTGGAACCAAATGCCGTGGTACGGTCAACATTTTTTGCTGCTCGGTAGACCCAACTTCGATCGGCACGGTTAAACGGAAGCTCCTCTCTGTCCATCGCAAAAAAATACTGGCGAAAAAACTCACCTTGGCGTTCAAAAAAGTAACGAAAACGCCCTATCACAGGGTAATTACGACGAATAGCCTGTTTCGACTGCGTCACATCACTAATGTAAAAACAGATGATTACCAACAGCCCTATCCCTAACGCAAAGATAAACAAGCTGGCAAATACATCGATACTAAAAATTATAAAATCACTCATTCAAGACTCCTGTGTGATGATGACGTCCTTGCAAATCATATAAGCAGTTTAAAATACGCGCAACAAACAAAAAAGGCGTGTTTTAAACACGCCTTTTTTAATCAGCTCAATTGCTTAGGCTCGCTTTGCTAATTCAGCCTTAATATAAAGTTGAATTTGCTCTTCAAGCACCGACATCGGCACAGAACCATGACGTAATATTTGGTGATGGAATTCACGCACATCAAAATCTTGACCCAGTGCTTGTTCAGCTTCATGGCGCAAGCGTTTTATCGTTAATTCACCGATTTTGTAAGACAGCGCTTGTGCTGGCCATGAGATGTAGCGGTCGGTTTCTGTTTTTACATTATGCAGTGAAAGCGCCGTGTTTTCGCTCATGAACGTCATCGCACGCTCACGACTCCAACCATACATATGCATCCCCGTATCAACGACTAAACGTGCAGCTCGCCACATTTCGTAAGTTAATCGACCAAAATCACTGTATGGGTCTTGGTAAAAACCGGCTTCAATACCTAAAAATTCAGAATATAGCCCCCAACCTTCACCAAATGCCGACAAATACGCATTACGACGATAGCTTGGTAGCGATTCCAGCTCTGAATTCAATGAAATTTGTAAGTGATGTCCTGGCACAGCTTCGTGCAAAGTTAACGCTTCAAGTACATACAAAGGACGTTTATCAAGCGCATAAGTATTGACCCAGTAATAGCCTGCTTGGTCGTCACGGCGTGATCCCGAATAACGCCCCGTGGTGTATTTAGGCGCAATGCTGGCTGGCACTGGTGCAACACCGTAAGGCATTCTTGGTAACGTATGGAATAGTTTAGGAAGCTGTGCGTCCATTTTTTTAGCAATGTAAGACGCTTCTTTTAATAATTCTTCAGGCGTTTTGGCATAAAACTGCGGATCTGTACGCAAAAAATGCACAAAGTCGGCAAAGCTGCCTTCAAAACCAACCTCTTTAATGATTTTATCCATTTCTGCACGGATACGCGCGACCTCTTGCAAACCCAATTCATGGATTTCTTTTGGCGTCATATCTGTTGTTGTGTAGTACTTCGCACGGTTTTCATAAAATGCTTTGCCGTTAGGCGTACTCGAAATACCAATCTCTTTACGAGCACCCGGTTGGTATTCGTTATTAAAGAAAGTCAGGTAGCCTTGGTATGCAGGAATCACCTGTTCTTTTATAATCTTTTGTGCCTGTTGTTGACGCTGTAAAAATTCGCTCTCACTGAGCCCTGCAGTATTTTTTAAAAAGGGTTTATAAAACTCAGATTGTGTCGCATCATCAACTATATATGCTGTAATCGAATCTTGATAACCCTCTAAAACGGCTTGCGGTTGCGTTAATCCAACTTCAAGGCCCTTACGCATCCAGCCAATATTTTGCTGAAAAAAGCGGGGAATTTGCTGCAGTTTGGCAAGATAAACATCGTAATCTTTCGCTTTCGTGTAATCGGAGCTTGAGATCATAAATGAGAGGCTCGAATGAAAGCCATATTCAGACGTTAACGGCATGTAGTGGGTATTAAACACATATTCATCAACACTATTTTGTACTTGGCCACGTAAAATCGTTAAATTTATACGATTTTCTTCCGACAATTTATCGCGGTCGATGGCATCTAGCTCTGCAAGGAGTTCGGTATTTTTTTGGTATTTTTGTTCTAAAAACTCAGCAGATAAATTTGCTAATAAATAACCATTAACGCCGTTTTCTTTACCATAAGGGCTAATACTTTCACGGTAATTGACCACATTTTCTGCAACCTGATTAAACTGCTGATCTGCATCAACAGTGGTTACCTGGCACGCACTTAAAGTACACGCTAAAGCAATGGCTATTAAAGAACGGTTTAACGTTCGCGATAGTGTTTGTTTCATAGGATTCTTATTCGTTTTAAACAATAGAGATAAAGTAGCGTAGCTCACACTAAAACCCAAGCAAATGCGACCAAGCAGCGGTTTAATACGCTCAAATTAACATCACTATAAATGCATGAATGAGCAGGCTTTAAGCAATTTTTAATTACACTTGTTAAAGTTGCTGAGAAAATCAGCTATTAGACCCAAACGAAACAAATTTAAGTTCCAAAATTAGCGATTTTGCTTTTAAATAGACAGATTACAGATTACTGTAATACCCATTCGCTTAATTAAGTGATCCATTTTGAGGTACGGCAAACGTTTCGTTAATGAGTTCTACTCAGCAACTTTTCTGCTTTGATACAGCCGTAAAACAGACGTTTTTAACGCAATTAGCGTCAAGTTTTATCTCTCGTGATTACGTGTTATGCGAATTTATATAAGGTGCTTGGATGCAATTAAACCTTACGGAAGAGATGATTAATTGGTTGTTATGCGTATTTAGTGGTATTGAAAAAATGATGTTCCATGATTCCATGGCTATTGCTCAAGAAAAAATGACAAAGGTATGTATCTTTTTAGAACATCATGCATTACCGCCGTCACCACTTAATTACCAGGTTGTATATACATATGTCAGCCAATCTAATCTAAAACTTAATGCCGCACTGGATCGCGCCATCGCGCAAAAAAAGCCGATCGACAGTATCTTTATAGAGCAACTGTATTTTGATTTTATGGAGCAAGGCCATAAAATGAAAACAGCGATTGTACGTAATGTTGATTCTGTTCTGGGCACACTAACGCGCAATGCAAACAATAATGAACAAAATATTGTTCGCTTTACTGAACAAATTAGTGATTGTGTACACGCCATTGACGAAAACAACTTAGAACAAACACGTCATGCGCTAAAAATGCTCAGTAAACAATCAGAACATTTACTGGCTCAACATCGCCAATTTAAACAAGAAATCGCAAAAGCCAAAGCACTACAAGATAAGACCCAAAAACAACTCACCCAACTTCGTAAACAGCACATCACCGATCAGCAAACTGGTTTGTATAAACGTCATTATTTAAATCAACAAACACAATTGTGGCTTGGTCAAAGAAAAGCGGTGTGCGCCATTGCGATTCAAATAGAAAACCTTGAGCACTTCATCAATAATTACGGTGATGTCATTGGCGAGGTGATCTTGAATAAGGTCGCCAAACAAGTGCAAAAATATGTCCTTGAAAGTGGTTTACCAGGGCGCACTGGCAAAGATGAATTTACTATTTTACTGGCTGATATTGAGCCTGAGACGGCTAATTTAATTGCTGAAAAAGTGCGTAATGGTGTTGAAAAGCTGCGCTTTATTAGTTCAAAGAATGGCACAAAACTACCCGCTATTCATCTTGCTTTAGGGATTGCTAAACATCAAGATGAAGACAACTTCAACAGCTTAGTCCGCAAAGCTTCGCTTGCTGCTGCGAAAGCAAAGTCACTAGGTCAAAGCAGTTTTATTGCCGGCCAATAAACCTGCGCTAAATCATAAAAGCCAATGCTAATCTGATGATTTAGTTATAATCAAATTGCACCCCACAGCTACAATCAAGTACACTAGTCTTTATTGCCACGATAGAGACAAATCATGAACGAGAATCAACAAAAGACCACGCATTTTGGCTATAAAACTGTTGCTGAAAACGACAAAGCATCTATGGTTGCAGATGTATTCCACTCAGTCGCTGCAAAATATGACGTTATGAATGATCTTATGTCGTTCGGTATTCATCGTTTATGGAAGCGTCAAACAATTGCCAGCTCTGGTGTTCGCAAAGGCCATTACGTATTAGACCTTGCAGGCGGTACTGGCGATTTAACGTCGAAGTTTAGCCAACTCGTCGGTGAAACAGGTCAAGTAATCTTGGGTGATATCAACTCTTCAATGCTAAAAGTCGGCCGTGAAAAGTTACGTAACCTAGGCCGAGTAGGCAATATTGAATACGTACAAATGAATGCTGAAGCGCTGCCATTCCCTGATAACAGCTTTGATTTAATCACCATCGCATTTGGTCTTCGTAACGTAACTGACAAAGACAAAGCGCTGCGCTCAATGTACCGCATCCTTAAACCAGGTGGTCGTTTACTCGTTCTTGAATTTTCTAAACCAGAACATGAAGCGCTCAGCAAAGCGTACGATTTTTATTCATTCAATATTTTGCCAAAAATGGGGCAACTAGTTGCAAATGATAGCGAATCTTACCAGTACCTAGCCGAATCGATTCGTATGCACCCAGACCAAGAAACGCTGAAAAGCATGATGGAAGATGCGGGCTTCGAACACACTAGCTATCAAAACCTCACCGGCGGTATTGTCGCCTTACACCGTGGTTTTAAATACTAAAATTAAACAGATTAAGTAGGTAACGCGATGTTAGCAAATGCTCTGTTATCACTGGTAGAACGAATCATTAATCATGTTTTGCAGCTAGACTCGTCTCTAAAGGACAACCTAGCGGCTATTTCAGACAAGCAATTACTGATTGAGATCCGTGATTGGCAACAGCGCATTTTATGCGTATACAGTGATGAGCAAATACACTTATATAGCACTGCAGAGCATCACTTCGACTGCATGATCAGTGCTGATATTGACACTCTGCTCACGCTGAAAAATCCAGCAATGCTAACCCAGTTAATCCGCCAAGATAAATTAGATTTACAAGGCGATTTACACATAGCTCAAGGCTTTAGTAATGCCTTTGCTGCACTTAATATTGATTGGCCAGAGCATTTTTCACGTTATATTGGCGACGCACCAGCACAGCAGCTATGGCTGTCTTTGCAAGCAATGAAACGTCACGGTGTGAACGTAAAAAATAAACTCGAAAATACACTGACCACCTTATGTCAAGACGAGCTTGCAGTGACAATTCACCCACTTGAACTGGCTGAGTTTAAGCAACAGAACCGCCAATTAAAGAACCAAGTGTCTCAACTCGAGATGCGAATAAACGCCTTATTAAAGTCATGCTAGTGCGCTAAGGATATTGTGTGTCAACTGCTCGTCTGTATTACATCACAAAAACATTACTGAGCTTCGGCTTAGACGAACTGATCCCACGTAAAAAAATACCTTGGTTTGCCACATTAGCGCGAGGCAGTTTATTTTGGTTACGCAATCAACATAAAGATAAACCTGCGGGGATGCGTTTACGCTTAGCCTTACAAGAGTTAGGGCCTGTGTGGATTAAGTTTGGGCAAATGCTCTCTACACGCCGCGATTTATTACCGCATGATATTGCGCTTGAACTGGCTTTGTTACAAGACCAAGTTGAGCCCTTCGAAGGAGAGCTTGCTCAGCAACTGATTGAAAAAGCGCTTGGTATAAATGACATTAGTGAGCTTTTTAATGACTTTTCGAAAACCCCTCTCGCGTCAGCATCCATTGCACAAGTGCATACGGCAACCTTGCTAGATGAGCATGGTGAAGAGCAAAATGTCGTTATTAAAGTTATTCGCCCTAATATTAAAGAGCAGATAGACGCCGACTTAATGCTGATGCAAAAGGTCGCTAAGCTCGTTGCAAAACTTTTAAAAGAAGCCAAACGTTTGCGCCCTATTGAGGTGGTAAATGAGTACAAGAAAACCTTACTAGATGAGCTCGACTTAATGCGCGAAGGCGCGAATGCCATTCAATTACGTCGCAACTTCGAGGGCTCAGATTCTCTCTATATTCCCTTTGTTTACAGCGATTATAGCCGCAGTAATGTCTTAGTTATGGAGCGTATTTATGGTATTCCTGTCTCTGATACCGAAGCGCTCCTTGCACAAAACACCAATATGCAATTACTCGCTGAACGCGGTGTCGAGGTCTTCTTTACACAAGTCTTCCGCGACAGCTTTTTCCATGCAGATATGCATCCGGGCAATATTTTTGTTTCTCGCGAGACGCCCCATAACCCTCAATATATTGGCATTGATTGCGGCATTGTCGGCACCTTAAATAGAGAAGATAAACGTTACCTTGCAGAAAACTTTATTGCCTTTTTTAATCGTGATTACCGCCAAGTAGCGCAGCTGCATGTTGATTCGGGGTGGGTCCCCGCAGATACCAGTATTGAAGAATTCGAGTTTGCGATTCGCACAGTATGTGAGCCCATTTTCAATAAACCACTGGCTGAAATTTCATTTGGTCACGTACTGGTTAATTTATTTAATACCGCACGTCGCTTTAATATGCAGGTTCAACCGCAATTGGTGTTATTACAGAAGACACTGTTATATGTTGAAGGTCTTGGCAGGCAACTTTATCCGCAGCTTGATCTGTGGAAAACCGCTAAGCCATTTTTAGAAGAATGGGTTAAAGAACAAGTGGGTCCGCTTGCAGTGATGAAAAAAATGTACGCGAACTTACCATTCTGGGCTGAAAAAATGCCTGAATTACCCGATTTAATCTATCAAAACTTAAAGCGTCATCAACAACCTGTACAATTGCCGCAGGAGTCGTCGTCAAAACCTCTGCTCCTGAGCATTTTTGCGGGCAGTTGCTTTATTGTGTCGGGACTGTGTTATTTACAGGATGACCTAATTGCAGCAGGCATCACAACAGGACTTGCTGTGGTTGGTTTTATTGCAGCTTGGCGCAGCGCATAAACTAAGTGCTATTTATGTTTTGGTGAGTATAATCAAAACAAGTACATTCAATCAATTTGATAAAATATGGAGTAACCCATGCTTAGTGGTATCAGTATTTGGCAATTAGTCATTATCTTAGCAATTATTGTATTGTTATTTGGCACTAAAAAATTACGTGGCATTGGTGGCGACTTGGGCAGTGCAGTAAAAGGCTTTAAAAAAGCCGTGTCTGAAGACGATAAAACCAGCAGCAACAACGAGCAGATCGAGCAAGCGTCTAATACGCAAAGCAAAGAGACCGCAGAAAAAAGCAAAGACGACCATAAGGTTTAATCAATATGGGGATGTGGGAACTTGTTGTCGTACTGATTGTAGGCCTAATTGTCTTAGGGCCTGAGCGCTTGCCTGTCGCAATACGCACCGTTAGTCGCTGGATGAAAACGCTTAAGTCAGTTGCCAACTCAGTGAAAGCTGAAGTAAACGAAGAACTCCGTATCCATGAACTTCATGAAAACTTAAAAAAAGCAGAGCAGCAAAACTTAAAAGAGTTATCACCTGAACTGCAAGACTCTGTGAACGAACTGCAAAAAGCAGCACAGTCTGTCACCCACAGCTACAAAAAAGACAACCAAGAAGAAACGAAAGTTGAAAACAGTGAAAAAAAATGAAATTAATTTTTCTTTTAGTTGTCCATTTTAGAGAGTATTTATAACACTATGACTGAGCAAGCTCATTCAGGCTTTGTGGGCCATTTAATTGAGTTACGAAATCGACTCATGAAAGCGCTCCTAAGCACTTTGCTGGTATTTATCGTCTTGATATTTTTTATGTACGATATTTATGATTTTATATCTGCACCCTTAGTATCAAACTTACCCAGTAACACAAGCATGATTGCTACAGATGTTACTTCTGTTGTTATAGTTCCGATTAAACTTACTCTGTTTTTAGCTTTTTTAATTGCCATACCCATGATATTGCACCAAGTTTGGGGGTTTATCGCACCCGGCTTGTATCAAAATGAGAAAAAAATGTTAGTACCCATTTTGATTTCAAGTGTGTTTTTATTTTATGGTGGGGTCAGCTTTTGTTATTTCGTCGTGCTGCCAATGATACTGGCTTTTTTCACTGCAGCAGGTCCCGAGATGATGACCTTAGCCCCTGACATAGGCAGCTATCTAAGCTTTGTTATTAAGCTTTTCTATGCATTTGGCATTGCTTTTGAAATACCAGTTGCCATTATGCTGTTATGCTGGAGCGGTGCGACAACCACTAAAAGCTTAAAAGAGAAACGCCCATATATCGTGGTCGGTGTGTTCGTGGTAGCCATGTTCTTAACCCCACCCGATGTATTGTCACAAACATTATTAGCATTACCCATGCTGTTGTTATTTGAGTTAGGCTTAATTTTGGCTGCATTTTATACCGCCAAACCCCAACAGGAATCAGAGGAATAAATGAAAAAACAACTAATTCCCTTTATTGCACTACTTACAGTTGCAGGCACAACGCACGCTAACGAAATTAATATTCAAGCATTGCAAGCCTGTACTTTTGTTGAAAACGACTTTAATCGCTTGCTTTGTTACGACAACATTATGGCAGGTAAATCACTGACTAAACCTGCAGCAAACAAACAAATTGAAAAGCCTGTAACAAACGCCGCCGCAGTTTCGGCACCTGCTGTAGTTGCTTCATCAAACCAAGTTGTTAAGACAAAAAATGAAGATTTTGGTCTAGAGCACAAAGAAGCAACAAAAGACAATGATGATGAGATTAGTGCCGTCGTTAAAAGCGTTGAAAAAGCCGCGTATGGCGAGCTCATCATCGAACTGAAAAATGGTCAACAATGGCGTCAAATTGGCTCAGATAGTTTACGTCTAAAAGCCAATGACACAGTCGTGATTGAGCGCGGTATTTTTAATTCATTTTTATTGAAAGTTGAAGGTCAAAACCGCTCAATTCGTGTTAAGCGCACAAACTAATGAGCACACGGCTTGTTGATGCTGGCGTCAACTTAAGCAATCATCAATTTGATGATCGTCACGCCGCTGTCATACAGCGTGCTGAGGCTGCGGGTGTAACGCAAATGCTATTGATTGGCTGTGATTTACAAAGCAGCCATGACTCATTACAGCTTGCAAAGCAATTTAATCTGCTGTGTACCGCCGGAGTTCATCCCCACGATGCGAAAACAGCCACTGAGGCACTTGAGAGTGAGCTAAGCGCACTTGTTAACCATGCACAGGTGGTTGCTATTGGTGAATGTGGGCTCGATTACAATCGCGATTTTTCTCCACGTGATGTACAACGAAGCGTTTTAAGAAGACAGCTGGCACTTGCTGAAACACTTAACATGCCTGTTTATCTTCATGAGCGAGATGCCAGCGAAGATATGTTTCAGATTCTAGCCGATTACAACGTACGTGGCGTATTACATTGCTTTACAGGTGATGCATCAGCATTACAAAATTACCTGGCGCTTGGGCTTTATATTGGCGTTACAGGCTGGGTGTGTGATGAACGCCGTGGTGAACAACTACAGGCGCTTGTGCCCGACATCCCATTAGAACGTTTGCTTATTGAAACAGATGCCCCTTTTTTATTGCCAAGAACCATTAAGCCTAAACCTAAGTCTCGGCGGAACGAGCCACAGTATCTTACCTATGTATGCCAGCAAATTGCTGACTTAAAAGGCTGTGAATTTACTGAAGTGGCAAAACAAACTACACTAAACTTTCAGACATTATTTACCACAAAGGGTTAAAATGAAGCGCCTATGGTCACTATGTGGCGTACTCTTCGTTGTTTTATTCAGTCATTATTTAAAGGCTAACCCTATCGCCGTTAGCTCGCACTTTAAGTCTCAACAAATCATAAATGTTGAGTACACGCTCGAGCCTATTACTCAGCAACAAGCATTTATCAGTAAAGATATCGACTGGCAAAAAAATCAAGCTGACACACTTAACTTGGGCTTAAACCTGACACCCTTATGGCTAAAGGTATCGATAAAAAATACCTCCTTGAATGATCTCACTCTGATTCTCTCGATCGATAACCCACTTCTTGATGAAGTCAGTGTTTTTCATGTGCAAGGTAGGCACATTCTGTCAAAGACCAAAATTGGCGACGCACTGCCGCTTGCAAATCGGCAAATAAAGAATGAGTCCTTACTTGTTCCACTCATTTTGCCTAAAGCAAGTCATACTGAAGTATTTTTAAGAGTTGAGAATGAGGGCGGATTACGTGTCCCACTTAGTCTATGGGAGCCGTCTGAATACCTTAAATATAAAAGTAAATTTAACTTACTCTATGGATTATTAGTTGGTTTTATTCTTTCTTTGGCGATCACTAACCTTGTCCTGTACGGTTTTTCAAGACGCCGTTACTTTGCCTACACAGGTATTTTACTAACCTCATTATGGTTAACACTTGCTTATATATATGGTTTTGGGTACCGCTACTTACAACCGAGTGGTTTAACATTCCAGCAGTTGGCAATCCCGAGTCTATTTTTTATAAGTGGTGCGCTATTTGTTCCTATACAACGGTATATTTTTAGCACTGATAATAAAACCCTGAGTCGCACTCAATTTTGGCTAGCCTGGGCCATGATATTGATAACAGTATTAATGTGGTTTCTTCCTAAACATTTTGCACTCTCACTGTGTTTAATCAGCTTGCCTGTATTACTACTGGTGTTTTTCATCATTGCCATGAAGCAATTTAACCAGGCGTACAAGCAACCAAGTATTGCTTTCCTTATTGGTTTATCTGCATTTTTCTCTGCGATTATTTACAGTGGTTTAGGTGTCTTTAACCCATTTAATTTAAATATTGGTATGCTTTCTCTTACGTTTGTTTGCTTCTTAATTTGTAGTCTGAGCTTATGTTATGCCGTTATTAAATTATTCTTGATGCAACGTGATGCCGAAGTTGTGTCACAACAAAACGCATTAGCAGAGAGTAAAGCGCAAGATACCTTAATGCAGGAGCGCTTAGCCCTTCAAGAACAAGCTCGGCAAGATTTAGAGGCTAACATTGAAGAGCGAACATTTGAGCTGCAAGTTACCCTGCGTGAGCTTGAAGACAAAAATCGTGAGCTTGAGCAGCTCAATATGGAAGATGCATTAACGAAAACGAAAAATCGCCGTTATTTCGATAAAAAATTAATAATGGATATTCGCCGCTCCCGCCGGGAACAAACTCCGCTTAGCGTCATTATGCTCGATATCGACCATTTTAAAGCGATTAATGACAATTTTGGCCACTTAACCGGTGACCAAACCATTCAAACGACTGCAAATATTATTAAGGAACACTTAAAGCGCCCTCTCGATGAAGTCGCCCGGTATGGTGGGGAAGAGTTTGTTGTACTCTTGCCTAACACCCCCCTTGAAGGTGCCCTAATAATTGCTGAACAAATACGCAAAGCCGCTGCTAACACTGATATAATAGTTGCCGGAACAACGATTAAATTTACACTCAGTGCCGGTGTTTTCAGCGCCGTTGCAGAAGACGTTAATAAACCAAGTTTATTCACAGACTATGCCGACAAAGCCCTTTATCACGCAAAGCAAACAGGCCGTAATCGCGTAGTAAGTTATCCTCTACCAGACTAGGAGTATAAAAGCATGGCCCAATCAGGACTCGATCTTTTCCCATATACACGTATGCGCCGTATGCGCCGTGATAATTTCTCTCGACGCCTTATGGCTGAAAACCAACTAACCGTGAATGATCTTATTTTCCCTGTTTTTGTGTTAGAAGGTAAAAACCGCCGTGAAGCCATTGAATCAATGCCGGGGATTGAGCGCCTTTCTATCGACTTATTGCTAGAAGAAGCCAAAGAGCTTGTTGAATTAGGTGTACCCGCTGTCGCGATTTTTCCTGTTACACCGAGTGATAAAAAATCACTGCTCGCTGAAGAAGCTTACAACCCTGATGCACTAGCACAACGCACTGTGCGTGCACTAAAAGAAGCATTTCCAGAGCTGGGTGTAATCACTGATGTTGCACTCGATCCATTCACTGTACATGGCCAAGACGGCATTATTGATGACGAAGGCTATGTGATTAACGATGTGACAACTGAAATACTCGTAAAACAAGCACTTTCACATGCCGAAGCCGGTGCTGATGTCGTCGCCCCATCTGACATGATGGATGGACGTATTGGCGCAATTCGAGAAGCATTAGAAGCGCAAGGCCATATCCATACTCGCATCATGGCGTATTCTGCTAAATACGCTTCAAGCTATTATGGACCATTCCGTGATGCGGTAGGCTCAGCAGGTAATTTAAAAGGTGCCGACAAAAAAACCTATCAAATGGATCCAGCAAATTCAGATGAAGCCTTGCGTGAAGTAGCGTTAGACCTACAAGAAGGTGCAGATATGGTGATGGTTAAACCTGGCATGCCATATTTAGATGTTGTACGTCGCGTAAAAGACGAGTTTGGCGTACCAACATTTGCGTATCAAGTGAGCGGTGAATATGCCATGCATAAAGCAGCCATTGATAATGGTTGGCTTGCAGAAGAGGCAATAATCATGGAATCTTTACTGGCCTTTAAACGTGCAGGTGCCGATGGCATCCTCACTTATTTTGCTAAACAAGCAGCAACGTGGTTAAAAAATAACTAACCTAAAGTAAATAGTCTAAAAAACAGTGATTATTTCACTTTCATTAACATTTTGTATTCAATTTGTCATAGATTTTCCTTAAAGTATTGTGTCCCAATTTGGGACTCAAATCATACATACACGGGAAAATATAATGATAAATACTAAATTAACGCCGCTCGCGCTTGTCATTGCAAGCCTGAGCGCGCCTGCCTCAGCCAACTTAATCATCTCAGAATACGTTGAAGGAAGCGCCAACAACAAAGCTGTTGAGCTTTACAACACGTCAAGCACTGAGTTATCACTCGATGGTTACACTATCTCATTGTATTCAAATGGAAATGGTGACTTAGCCTCTCCTAATAACAGCCTCACCTTAAGCGGTACCCTTGCTGCAAATGGCACATATGTGATTGCTAATGCAGGCGCTAGTGCAGAATTAATAGCAAAAGCAGATACAGATTCAACCATTACCTACTTTAATGGTGATGATGCGTTGGTATTAAGCAAAGACGGAGCAATTGTTGATAGCTTTGGTCAACTCGGTGTTGATCCAGGTTCAGCGTGGTCTGAGGGGGGAGTAACAACGGCTAATAAAACACTCCGTCGTAAAACGACTGTAACCACTGGCCGTACCGATGCAACGGCAGGCTTTAACCCAAGCGAAGAGTGGGAACAATTCGATCAAGACGATTTCAGCAACTTAGGCCTATATGGTGACAGCAGTGAACCAACACCTGAGCCAGAACCAGTAACACCACTTGTGTGTGGCGCAGAAAAAACCTTAATCAGCGCCATTCAAGGTGAAGGGGGTGATAGCCCACTTATTAACACTGAAGTAGAAGTTGAAGGCGTAGTCACTGCTGACTTCCAAGGTGATGATCAACTTAAAGGTTTCTTCATCGGCTCACTTGCGGCTGATATCGATGCAAACCCACTTACCTCTGAAGGCGTATTCGTTTATTTCGCTGATACTGATGTGACTGTTGGTGACCACGTACGTGTTAAAGGCAGCGTGGCTGAATACTACAGCGCAACACAACTGGGTGATGTTAGCCAAGTAGAAATTTGTGCGACAGGTTTAACTACCGACGCTACGGCTATCACCTTGCCAGTTGCTGACGTTGCAGACCTTGAAGCTTACGAAGGTATGCTCGTTACCCTCTCTCAACCACTTGTCGTTAATAACAACTATGGCCTTGGCCGCTACGGCGAAGTTGACTTAGGTACTGAGCGTTTATACCAAGGCACGCAAGTTGCGCTCCCAGGTGATGCTGCGAATGCAATTGAAGCTGAAAACCTGAAGAAGCAAATCTTAATTGATGATGGTTCAACCAAACAAAACCGTGATCCAATTGCTTATCCTGGCACGGGCCTCGATGCTTATAATACTCTGCGTTTAGGCGATACAGTAAATTCTATCACCGGTGTAATGGGTTACAGCTTTGACCGTTACCGTATTCACCCGACTGTGCAACCTAGTTTTACAACAACAAATCCACGTGCAGACGCTCCTGAGCTGGCCGAAGGTGCAGATTTACGTGTTGCTAGTTTCAATGTACTGAACTACTTCAATGGTGATGGCCAAGGTGCAGGTTTCCCTACTAGCCGCGGTGCAGACAGTGAAGAAGAGTTTATTCGTCAACAAGCGAAAATCGTCAGTGCAATCACTGCAATTCAGGCAGATGTGATTGGCTTAATGGAAATCGAAAACGATGGCTTTGGTGAAAATAGCGCTATCGCCAGCCTAGTCGCAGCACTCAATGATGAAGACGTAAACAACAGTTATGCTTTTGTTGACTTTAACGTCCCACAAGTAGGCACTGACGCGATTACAACGGCAATTATCTATCGTGCAAATAAAGTAACCGAGGTTGGCACAGCCGCGCATACTACGGTTGCACCATTTGATTACAGTAATCGTCCGCCAATTGCACAAAGTTTTAAATCGCTAGAAACAGAAGAGGTTTTCACTGTTGCTGTTGCGCATTTAAAATCAAAAGGTGGCTGTGGCAGTGCCGAAGGCAATAATGCAGATTTAGGCGATGGCCAAGCATGTTGGAATGAAATTCGAGTTGCGGGTGCCAATGCCTATGCAGATTGGTTAGCCACTCATCCTACGGGTGTCGCAGATGACGATGTCATTTTGGTTGGCGATATGAACGCTTATGCCATGGAAGACCCTATCCGTGCATTTGCAGACAAAGGCCTTAAGAGTGCTGTTACAGAGTTAGATGGTAACACATTAGGTTATTCTTATAGCTTCTCTGGTCGTATTGGTAGCCTTGATCATGCATTAGTATCTGAATCACTGCTTGGTAAAGTAGTTGCAGCGACAGATTGGCATATCAATGCCGATGAGCCAATTAGCTTAGACTATAATCTTGAATACAAGTCATCAACTCAACAAGCAAGCCTCTATGCAGACAATGCTTATCGAGCATCGGATCATGACCCAGTCATCATTGATATTAAATCAGAGCCAGCACCAGAGCCTATTCCTGAGCCACAAGCCCCAGTGATAAGCCCAGAGCAAGCTTTTGAAGTACTTGAAAATAGCGCGATTGGTACTGTCATTGGCCAACTTGAATTCAGCGATGCTGATGCTGAGTATACGCCTGTTGTAAAATTCATTGTTTCTGGTGAAAACGCAGATGCGATATCAATCGACGCACTCGGTCAAATCAGCCTTACGAAAGAACTTGATTATGAGTTCGAAAATAAACTAACACTTATGATCCGCGCTGAAGATAGCGCAGGTAACTTATCGGAAGCGCAACTACTTTACATCAATGTGAAAAATGATGAAGCTGACGATGAAGACGAAGACGATTCTGGCTCATTTGGCTGGCTGAGTTTACTTGCTTTACCTTTCGTGGCTGTACGCCGCCGCTTTAAAGCATAAACATTAAAAAGGCCGCAATTGCGGCCTTTATTCATCCTGCGATTTAAGCCTTACACTCTACATGTGCCTTAAATGTACTAGAGCCTTTGTTTACTTTATACAACTTCGTAATTGCTAATTGCTGCTCTTCATTAATTTGCCAATTACTAAAATGGTATTTTTCACCATTCTCAAGGCTAATCTTAAACACCGTAAGAAAGGCCACTTTCTTAAACTCAATGGCTTTAATCTCTTCAGCATTTATATAACGCTTACCAAAACCACGAGAATAGCAAATGCCTGCTTTGTAGCAGTGTAAAAAACGGATCTGCAAAAAGTTTAATACCGTGATAAACAGTAAAACTGGCAAAATAAACATCAGTAATGACGTACCAATAATGTTAACACTAAATGCAACAAGACTAGCCAGCACTAACTTGCTTCCCTGTACGGTCCAATTTGGACTTAACTTAATCGTTTTCATGAGAATATATCTTTAATTTTTAATAAAAATAAGCAGGACTTTTAATACAAAATGATTAACTAATCATTCGCAAGGCAATTCTACACCGTTCAAAAAAGGTACACAAGGTACAGAATAAGACTTTTAGACTAGAACAAAATGATTAATTCACAACTTACTAAAAAGCATAGCTTTTTAGATTAAAAATAAATTTGTACAAAAATCATGCACATCAAACCACTTAGTACTTATTTGGTAATTATGAAAATAAAACCAATACTAAAAGTCGTGATCATATTGGGAACATTAATAAAGAAGCACTGAATAGAAGATTAATTTAGATGTGTTATTTGTAATCGTGCTTGGCGGGCAATAAAAAACCCGCAACAAGTGCGGGTTTTTTTAAGAAGTTAAAAGGCTAATTACTTAGCAGCTTTTTTCTCTTTTTCTGCAGCGATTACAGTTTCAGCTACGTTTTGTGGACATGGTGCGTAGTGTGAGAACTCCATAGAGAACTGACCACGACCAGACGTAATAGTACGTAAGTGACCGATGTAACCGAACATTTCAGAAAGTGGTACTTCACCCTTGATGCGAACGCCCATTGCGCCTGCTTCTTGGTCTTTGATCATACCACGACGACGGTTAAGGTCACCGATTACGTCACCTACGTTGTCTTCTGGTGTGAACACGTCAACTTTCATGATTGGCTCAAGAAGTTGTGCACCCGCTTTAGGGATAGACTGACGGAAAGCGCCTTTAGCAGCGATTTCGAACGCGATTGCTGATGAGTCAACTGCGTGGAAAGCACCGTCGAAAAGTTCTACTTCAACGTCTAATACTGGGAAGCCAGCTAGAACACCTTCATCCATCATAGACTTAAAGCCTTTCTCAACTGCAGGCCAGAATTCCTTAGGAACGTTACCACCAACAACTGAAGACGTGAATGTGAAACCTGAGTTAGCTTCACCTGGCTTGATGCGGTAATCAATTTTACCGAATTGACCAGAACCACCAGATTGTTTCTTGTGCGTGTAGCTATCTTCGATTTCTTTCGTGATAGTTTCACGGTAAGCAACCTGAGGTTGACCAACAACTAGGTCTACGCCGTAAGTACGCTTAAGGATATCTACTTTGATATCTAAGTGAAGCTCACCCATACCTTTAAGGATGGTTTCGCCTGAATCTTCGTCAGTTTCAACTTGGAATGAAGGATCTTCTGCAACCATCTTACCGATCGCGATACCCATCTTCTCGTTACCGCCTTTGTCTTTAGGCGCAACTGCGATTGAGATAACTGGATCAGGGAAGATCATCGCTTCAAGTGTACATTCGTGCTTAGGATCACAAAGCGTGTGACCAGTTTGAACGTTCTTCATACCAACAACAGCGATGATGTCACCCGCTTGCGCTTCAGAGATCTCGTTACGGTCGTTAGCTTGCATCTCAACCATACGGCCGATACGCTCAGTTTTACCTGTTGCTGAGTTAAGTACTGTGTCACCTTTTTTCATACGACCTGAGTAGATACGAACGAATGTAAGTGCACCGAAACGGTCGTCCATGATTTTGAACGCTAGCGCTTTAAGTGGCTCATCAGCAGAAACTGTTGCTACTTCACCTGTCGCTTCACCTGTTTCTGGATCAGTTAGAGGCTGTGGATCAACTTCTGTAGGCGCAGGTAGGTAATCTACAACCGCGTCTAGTACTAATTGCATACCTTTGTTTTTGAATGCAGAACCACAGAACGTTGGGAAGAACGCAAGATCACGAGTACCTTTACGGATACAACGCTTGATTTCTTCTAATGAAGGCATTTCACCTTCCATGTACGCTTCCATTAGCTCGTCGTCTTGCTCAACAGCAGACTCGATTAGCATCTCATGGTATTCTTCAACTTTGTCTACCATGTCAGCTGGAACGTCTTGTACTTCGTAGTTTTCAGGAAGACCTGTCTCGTCCCAAACGTATGCTTTTTTCTCAAGTACGTCTACAACACCACAGAATTGGTCTTCGATACCGATTGGTAAAGTCATAACTAGTGGGTTAGCACCAAGTACTTTTTCTACTTGACCAACTACGCGATAGAAGTCAGCACCCATACGGTCTAGTTTGTTTACGAAGATTACACGTGCAACTTCTGATTCGTTCGCATAACGCCAGTTAGTTTCTGACTGTGGCTCAACACCACCAGAACCACAGAATACACCGATACCACCGTCTAGTACTTTAAGTGAACGGTATACTTCTACTGTGAAGTCAACGTGTCCCGGAGTATCGATAACGTTTAAGCGGTGGCCTTTCCACTCACAAGTTACAGCTGCTGATTGGATTGTAATACCGCGCTCAGCTTCTTGTTCCATGAAGTCAGTAGTAGACTCACCGTCGTGTACCTCACCAGTCTTATGAATTTTACCCGTAAGCTTAAGGATACGCTCAGTGGTGGTAGTTTTACCCGCGTCAACGTGGGCGAAAATACCAATATTTCTGTACTTCGATAAATCTGCCATTATTTTACTCTTAATAAAGTCGAAAAATTATTCGGCGGGAGTATAGCATTACTTAAAGCGAACATCACCATAGAAGTCGCTTAAAATGCAATCAATTTTATAAAATTTTTATATGCAAAGGATAAGCGGCACTTTTTAAAGTGCCGTTAAAGTGATGTTAAGGTGCCAAGGAGTCATTTTATGTCTCCAAAAATAAAAAGAGATTCGAAATAATGCGAAAAAACGCCTAATCAAATGCCATCTCAGGAATCTCACCCGAGACAATAAGTTTGCCTTGTGTCTTTGCAATAATCTCATCAACCGAAACACCTGGGGCACGCTCTAATAAATGAAATGCACCGTCTTTAATTTCTAATAACGCTAAATCGGTGATCACTTTATTAATACAACCAACACCAGTGAGCGGTAAACTACACTCTGTTAGTAGCTTTGATTCACCGTGTTTATTGGCGTGCGTCATGGTGCAAATAATGTTTTTAGCACCGGCCACTAAATCCATTGCGCCTCCCATGCCTTTAACTAACTTTTTCGGGATCATCCAACTGGCAATGTTACCGTTTTGGTCAACTTCAAAGGCACCCAGTACGGTTAAATCGACATGCCCGCCACGGATCATGGCAAAGCTTTCTGCAGAGTTAAAAATAGCCGCCCCCGTTGCTGCGGTGACCGTTTCTTTACCAGCGTTGATCATATCGGCATCGACTTGATCTGCGCTTGGGTAGGGCCCCATACCGAGCAAGCCATTTTCTGATTGCAGCATCACTTCGATGCCATCAGGGACATAATTCGCGACTAAGGTTGGAATTCCAATGCCTAAATTAACGTAGTAACCGTCTTGTAATTCCATCGCCACGCGTTTAGCGATTTGTTCTCGTGATAATGCCATCTGCGTGCTCCTTATTGGCTCTCTTGCTTAGTGGTAACTTTCTCGATGCGTTTTTCAAATTTACCTTTAATCACGCGGTCAATATAGATACCCGGTGTGTGAATTTGACTTGGCTCAAGCTCCCCTGGCTCAACGATTTCTTCAACTTCAAGAACCGTAATTTTGCCCGCGGTTGCCGCCATCGGGTTAAAATTCATTGCCGTATGTCGATAAATACAATTGCCGTAACGGTCTGCTTTCCACGCTTTTACTATCGCAAAGTCACCCGTAATACTTGGCTCTAATAAATAATCGCGACCATTAATATTGCGGGTTTCTTTACCCTCAGCGACCGGTGTACCCACACCCGTCGCGGTATAAAATGCAGGAATACCCGCACCACCAGCACGCATTTTTTCAGCTAAGGTGCCTTGCGGTGTGAGCTCAACCTCAAGCTCACCGTTTAATAATTGCTGCTCAAATAACGCGTTTTCGCCGACATACGACGCCACCATTTTGCGGATCTGCTTGTCTTCGAGCAACACACCTAAGCCAAAACCATCTACGCCGCAGTTATTCGACACGACGGTTAAATCACGCGTGCCTTGACGTTTAATTTCAGCAATTAGACCTTCGGGAATGCCACATAAGCCAAAGCCGCCAGCGATGACAGTCATGCCATCTTCAAGGCCTGCCATTGCATCACTATACGTTGTTACTACTTTATCAAAACCAGACATGGGCTCCTCCTATTGTGCTGTCCAACCGCCATCAATGGCGATTGCTTGCGCAGTAATGTTTCTTGCTGCATCCGCCATTAAAAAGCTCACGGTATGCAGTATTTCATCTAAGCCGATAAATGCCTTTTTCGGCATAGGTGCAAGCATAATGGTGTCGATCACTTGCTGCTCAGAAATGCCATGTTCTTTCGCTTGAGACGCTATTTGCTGCTCCACCAGCGGGGTTTTCACATACGCCGGACACACCGTATTAATCGTGATGTTGGCATCACCCGTTTCGAGTGCCATGGTTTTTGCAAAGCCAATTAAGCCATGTTTTGCTGCGATATAAGCCGACTTATACTTAGAGGCGACCATGGCATGAATTGAGCCAATGTTAATGATGCGACCAAAATCTTGCTTACGCATACGCGGCAATACCGCTTTGGTCATCATTGCCGGACCAACAAGCATTACCTGTTGTAAAAACTGCCATTTATCTGCCGGAAAGTCTTCAAGCTTGGCAACATGCTGGATACCCGCATTATTAATAAGAACATCAATCGGCTGATTTAGCTCAGTGAAAAATTGCTCTATCGCAGTGCTGTCTGCCACATTCAGTGCATAGCCTTCAGCGCTGCCGCCTTGCTCTACAATTCCTGCTGCTGCTTGCTGCGCCGCATGTTGATTTAAATCAGTGACAATAATGGTATGCCCTTGCATCGCAAGTTGCTGGGCAATATACAGCCCAATACCACTGGCAGCACCGGTAATTAAAACTGTTTTGCTCATCGGGTTACTCCTCTAAAAACTCACTGATAAGCTGCGCCTTAGGCGCAATTGAGAACAGGCCATCAAGGTGCCCCCAACCGCCTTCGATTTCAGAAAGCGTGACATCTTTACCTTGCGCTTTCATGGTTTCATACACAGCGCGCATGTTTTCAGGGCGTAGCAATAAGTCGTTACTTGCAGGAAGCAGTAAGGTTTTTGCAGATACGTTTTTAAGTGCACTGGTTAAATCACTTTGCATACCCGCCGTAAATAATTGTGATGCCCGGACCAAATACAATACATGGTTCGCATCTTGAGTTTGCGCACGCGCCATTGCACGCTGTGCAAGCACTTGGTTTAATTTAGGCAAAGTGCGAATGTCTTTTAATGCCCCGTCATCTAGAACGTTAAAATCTGGGAAACTGGCATTGTAAATAATCGGGTGCATTGCATCTTGAGTGATATTGAGCATGGTTGCAGCAAGCCCCTCTAACGGGCGCTCTTTGCCATAGTAATTACCTTGTTGCCAATTTTTATCAAGGCGAATTGGTAAAGCCCATTTTTCAAGTGCTGCGACAGTCCATGCGTCCATCGTTGCCGCACCAATGACATGAATTAAACGCTCTACTTTATCGGGGTAACGTGTTGCCCATTCAAGCGCTTGAAACGAGCCCATAGATGCGCCCATTACTGCATGTAATTTATTAATGCCTAGGCTGTCTAATAAACGCTTTTGCACATTAACAAAGTCAGTGATCGTCACAACAGGAAAATCCAAACCATAGGGTTTACCCGTTTTTGGGTTAATCGATGCTGGACCTGTGGTGATCACATTAGAATCGTGCCAATTCGCATTCACTAAGGTGTCTGAACTGATCACAAAATATTTATTAGTATCAATCGCCTTACCTGGGCCGATGATCGCATCCCAATACCCTGGTAATGCATCATCTGCTTTATATTTACCCGCAGCATGTGAGGTACCCGAAAAATAATGGGTAATTAAAATCACATTATCTTTGTTGGCATTTAATTTACCGTAACTTTCCCAACCAATATCGACTTTAGGTAAAGTCACGCCAGAGACAGTGGTAAAGTCCTTTGTCGTAAAATGCTGTTTTTCTACCAGCATTGTCTGAGATGGTGTGTTATCAGCAGCAAACGCTGTGCAACTAAATACAACCAACCATAGCAACATTATTAATTTAGTTTTCATTGCTGTTCCTTAAAATAAAATAAAGAGTCCAAGTGCCAATGCCACACCTATGAGCGGAATAACCGCTGTTAGCGCTGCCATTGACCAATAAGCGCGTTGATGCGTTTCTTTACAGATAGCGCGTATTGTCGTTACCACATAGCCATTATGCGGCAAGGTGTCGAGTGCGCCCGAGCTAATTGCCACCACACGGTGTAGTTGCTCTGGGTTCACACCCATATCTAAATACCCAGGTGCGACAAGGGGTAATGCAATGGCTTGCCCGCCAGAAGCCGAACCAGTTAAACCCGCAATGACACTCACGGCAACCGCAGCCCCTACAAGTTCATTGCCAGGCATATGCGTCATTACATCCACAGCAGCAGTAAACGCAGGTGACACCTTAGCCACCGCACCAAAACCAACAACTGCTGCGGTATTACCAATAGCGACCAATGCCCCGGTTGTGCCCACATTAATGGCATTCCCCATATCGTGAAAATGCTTAAAGTTAATAATCACAATACTTAACACCCCTCCCAGCAACGCAACGATCAATGCTGTTTGCTGTAACACATCGTGTAAAGTAAATGATAAAAGCAGTACCACAATCAAAGGGATCACACCCGTAATTGGGTGCGGGCGACGACGTTCAATTATTACCGGGTCGTCATCACGCGCTTCGAAAGTTTCGCCATTAGCCACCGCTTTTTTGATCATTTTGTTTAACCAAAAATAGCCTGCTATAGCCATGAAAATAGCCACCACTAAACTCACTTCCCATGCAGCATAAGGCGAGGTACCTAAGTGCTTCACGGGGATCCAGTTTTGGATTTCAGGTGAACCAGCCGAGGTCATGGTAAAGGTCACTGAGCCAAATGCGAGGGTCGCTGGAATAAAACGGCGCGGTAAATTGGCATCTTTAAACAAACTAAGTGCCATTGGGTAGACAGAAAACGCTACGATAAACACGCTAACGCCACCATACGTTAATACAGCACACGCAATCACCACAGCAAGCACCGCGTGCTTCATGCCTAGTTTACCCACAATATAACTTGCCACACTGTCTGCCGCACCCGTGTCTTCCATAAACTTACCGAATAAAGATCCCAGCAAGAACATAAAGAACCACGCACTTAAGAAACCAGCAAAGCCGTCCATATAGGCATTGATAAAGTTTGAGTCAGCCGACACAGGAAAAATAGCCATGCCACTACTGAGTGCGACAAGTAGCGCACAGATTGGCGCGGCAATAAATAAATTTACCCCACGCAACGTTAAAATGATCAGCAGTATTAAACCGCCTAACAGTCCTATCATGCTCAGCATAGACATTCCTATAATTATTGTTATTAAACAGATGAGGTGACATCGGAATAATGCATTCAGTCTTACCTTAAGCGCCAAAAAAAGACATAACACTAAGGTACTATCTGCTTTAAAAATAGCTTAAAAGCTTGATAAATAAAGGCCTATAGCGGGTATAGCACTATGGTACTAATTCATTTTTCGCAACTATCTTCTACATTAACTGACAGGTGACACGGGCAAATATTATGAGTCTTAGGCAACATCATCGTGAGTGGCCACAAGACAAATGACAACAATAACAAGGAATACAACATGATAAAGCTTAACCCAAAAGTCGCGCCACTTACTCTGGCAGTCTCCCTTGCTTTAGCAGGTGTGAATGCGCAAGCAGCTGATCAAGCAGAACCTGCAGCCAAGAAAGGTGAACTTGAACGCATTCAGGTAACAGCGCGTAAAACCGTTGAAAACCTACAAGAAGTACCTGTTGCAGTGACCTCAATTGGTGCTGAAGAGCTGGCTGAAAATGGCATATCAGTGATGACCGAAGTTCAACAGTTTTCACCTAACACCACACTACAAGCAAGCCGTGGTACTAACTCAACCATTACTGCATTTATTCGTGGCGTAGGTCAGCAAGATCCACTGTGGGGCTATGAGCCTGGTGTCGGTATCTATATTGACGACGTCTATTTAGCGCGTCCACAAGGTGCGGTACTCGACCTACTAGACGTACAACAAATCGAAGTAATTCGTGGTCCACAAGGGACGCTGTATGGTAAAAATACCATTGGTGGCGCAATTAAGTATGTCACCAAAGAAATGAGCGGCGATGCCATGTTAAATGTGCAGGGCACAGTGGGTAGCTACAACCAAAAGGACCTTAAAATCACAGGTCAACTGCCTATTGTTGACGAAAAACTGTATGTGGGCTTTGGGTTTGCTACATTAAACCGTGATGGCTTTGGTGAGTTTTTAACCTCAGCACTTGATAACCAAGACCGCGAAAACTACAACAAAGATGTCACTGCAGCTCGTGTTACATTAGAATACACACCAACAGATGACTTATTCTTCCGCTTAGCGTGGGATAAAACAGAAGATAAATCGAACGCCAAAGGCGGCTACCGTTTACTACCAAGCTTACTCACGGATGCGCCAGTCCCCGACAGTGTATACGACTCATACACCAGCTTACCAACATGGAACAAAGTTGAACTTGAAGGCTACAGCTTAACTGCACGTTGGGATATGAGCGACCGCACCAGTGTTAAATACATCGGTTCGAGCCGTGAAAGTTATTCACCAACCAATATTGACTTTGATAACACCTCACTGCCTATTTTTGACGTACCGGCTATTTACGATGACGAACAAACGACACACGAAATTCAACTAAACCATCAAGGTGATAACTACAAGTTGGTGTCAGGCCTTTACTATTACGATGGTGAGTCATGTGGTCAATTTGAGGCTATTTTAGGTGTGTTAGGTCAAAGCTTAGGCGCTGCGGGATTAACGCGTGAAGTAAGCGGCTGTAGTAATTCAAATAGTAAAGCAGCCTATATACAAGGCTCGATTGATTTGAGTGAAAAATGGTCAATGACATTAGGTGCGCGCTACACCAAAGACAGCAAAGAGGCCATTGTTAACAACGGCCTTGTACTTGACATTGTTTATCCTGAATCAGACTGGATCCCAGGTTATGTGCGCCCAGAAGGCCAGCTAGTCCCTACCGTACTTGATGATGAAGAAGAGTGGTCACGCTTTACACCTCGTGCAGGTGTTGAGTACCAATACTCAAACGACATTATGTTCTTTGCAAGTTATGCGCAAGGCTTTAAATCAGGCACATTCAACCCGCGTGCAACAACCGCAGAGCCAGCTGCACGACCAGAAATTGTTGATTCTTTCGAAATGGGTATGAAGAGCGAATGGAACAATAATTTACGTGCAAACGTCACCGTATTTACCCTTGATCACAAAGACCGCCAATATATTTCTAATCTGCCAGGTGAAAGCGCAGCAGATTTAAACCAACGCTTAGGTAATATTGGTGAATCTAAATCAGACGGTATTGAGCTTGAACTTAATTACGTAGCCACAGAATCACTCAGCTTTGATGCCTCAGTCGGTTATATCGACAGTAGCTTCGACAATGTTATTGATTACGACCCAGAAACAGGGTTGGCATTCGATAAATCAGACCGCTTTACGGTATCAAACACGCCTGATTTAACCTTTAATTTAGGTGCAACGTATCGCATGTACACTGAAATGGGTGACTTTGTCATCAATGGTAATTACTACTACCGTGGTGATTATGCATTGTTCGAAGAAGACAGCCTACTAACGCAAGATGCTTACGGTATCTTCAACATGGGTGTGACATGGTACAGCACTGATGGTCATTGGACGGCGGGTCTTTACGGTAAAAACTTAACCGACGAAGAGTACATGATTGGGGGTTACCAGTTCGTAGCACCAGATAGAGATGATCCAACAAACATTAGCAAATACACCCCAGGTTTAGGGGGTGATAATACACTAATCGGTTACTATGGCGACCCTCGCACTGTCGCTTTCACCGTAGGTTACCGTTTCTAAATCCTTGTGTGAGAAAGGTTTGCCTGATACTTCCCCTCAGGCAAACCTTGTTTCCAACTGTAAAATCACTTATAACATAACGCATTGGAGAATCGAGGGAATGTCTTTAGCTGTGAACACCATAATCGCCGATGATCATCCGTTATTTAGAAGTGCACTTCGTCAAGCGGCCGCAACATCTGTGCCTGAAGAACACATAAAAGAAACCAGTGATATTGATGGCTTATTTACATTATTAGCCGCTCACCCAGAAATTGAGCTGATTTTTTTAGATCTCACCATTCCTGGTGCAAATGGTCTGCAGGCCCTGTCGCAATTGCGTAATCACTACCCCGATATTTTAGTCATCATGGTCTCAGCCAATGAAACACCCGCCATTATTAAACAAGCAATGAGCTTAGGTGCAGCTGGCTATATTCCTAAGTCATCGTCTCTTGATGTGATCAGCGAAGCAATTAGTCATGTGCTAAATGGCGATACGTGGTTACCTCCTGAAGTTGATTTAACCGATGTGGTAATCAATGATGAGCAGAGTGAGTTTGCTCGTAACCTTGAAAAACTCACCCCACAACAATACCGCGTGCTGGCAATGATTGCCGATGGTTTACTCAATAAACAAATTGCTTTTGAAATGTCGATTCAAGAAACCACCATTAAACAGCATGTATCAGCCATTTTACGCAAACTCAATGTGTATAACCGTACTCAGGCAGGTATTTTATTTAATCAGCTTTCGCAGGTTGGTAAAATAGAAGACAACTAAAATAGAAGACAACGAGTACTGTACTAAACCCATATTAATAAACCACAGCAATAAACGCGACTCCCGTTTTTATTTAAAATTCCCATTAGTGAGAATTTACCTTCCGCATTAAAAACAAAACACTATATATTTTAATAACTTAAAGTTTGGCACACTCCTCGCTTATGTGTTCGTAACAAGCATATACCGATAAAAATGAACGCTAAGGATAATCATGTGCTTACGCTACAACCTGATAACGCGCATGCGAAAAAGCAACTGGCTAAGCTTGCAAAATTAAATCAATAAACGCCGTTTTTATACGCTGTCCCACTTTCGATTTATTAATCCCGGAAGTGGGAATTTCCGCATTCACAAAAACATCAAAAGCCATATAATTCATAAACTTAAATATTGGCATGTTCCTCGCTATTGTATTTATTAATTAAAAATACAATGAAACATAGCCAATGGATTTAGATAGCACCTTAAAACCTAGCAATAAGCCAAGTCAGCGTAAAAAGTTGATCATTGGCGTCTTAATTATAAGCACGTTGCTTGTAATGTGGTTGGTCAAATCATGGCTCGCCCCCACGACGCTCTTGGCCAAGCAACTGCAAATCGCCACCGTTAAAAAAGCCGATTTTATAGTGAAGATACGCGGTTTTGGTCGTTTAAAACCCAAATTCCAACGCTATTTAACCAATACCGATACTGCCATGGTCGAGGCTATCCATGTTTACCCTGGCACCTTAGTGACTAAAGACACGGTTATACTCAGCTTAATAAACCCGCAACAAGCACAACGTTTATCGGTTGCACGATTAGAACTCGCCCGCCAAAAAGCCAGTGTCAATGAGCAACAAATTAACCAGCAAAGTGAACTACTTGAACGCCAAGCTAACCTCGCGATTTTAAAAAGTGAATTACAAAGTGCAGAGCTTAGAGCCGATGCCGAAAGCAAATTAGTTGAGCAAGGTATTGTTTCAAGCTTAGATTACAAACGCAGCTTACTCAGTGTCGCACAACTAACCGAACGCGTTAACATCGAAAAGCAACGCCTTATGCAACTAAAAGAAATGCACCTACAGCGCGATAAAATTCAGCAAGAGTTATTAAGCCAATTTGAGCTGAATTATCAGGTAGAACAACACGCATTTGATGAACTGCAAATCAAAGCCGGTATCGATGGCATGCTGCAAGAGCTCAATGTAGAACTTGGGCAAAACCTCATGCCGGGCACCCGCCTTGCTGTTGTGGGTTCAAATAAAGCACTCAAAGCTGAGCTCAGTGTACAGCAAGCCGATGCAGAAAAAGTGGCACTTAATATGACAGCTAAAGTAAACACCTTTAGCCAAGCGGGTCAGGGAGAAGTAAGCGCTAAAGTGACCCGAATTGATCCTATCGTGACAGACGGTCGCGTGATCATAGAACTTGATTTAGAAGGGACGCTGCCTGCCAATGCTCGACCCGACTTAAGCATCGAAGGCTATGTAGTGAGTAATATCATCCCCGATGCATTAACCATTAATGTACCGCAAAGAGCAACGGCGCACAGCCATGCCACTCTTTTTAAACTCAATTCAAGTACTCAGTTAGCAGCGCCAATTAATATCGAATTTGGTACACTCAGTGACAACCAAATTCAACTTTTGAGCGGCGCCACTGAGGGCGAACAGCTGATCATTTCAGATCTTTCTAAATGGCAGCATTTGGCAACAATAAAAATCGAACAGGACAGTTTATGAAAACCAATACGCTTATCTCATTAAACAATATCGCCAAAGTCTATCGCGGCCAAAATGTTGAAACCTATGCATTAAAAAACATCAGTCTGAACATTAACCAAGGTGACTATATTTGCATTAGCGGCCCCTCTGGCTGTGGTAAATCAACGCTGCTTTCACTACTGGGCTTGCTTGATAGCCCTACAGGTGGCGACTATTTCATTAAAGATGTCGACACTAAAACCCTCGATATGGATAAACAAGCAGAGTTGAGAAATCTACATATTGGCTTTATTTTTCAGTCGTTTAATTTAATTGATGAACTATCTGTATTCGATAACGTTGCACTACCTCTCACCTATAGAGAGCCCGCAATGAGCCAAAACGACATTGAAGCGGCAGTAAAGCAGGCACTCGATGAAGTAGAAATGGGCCACCGTGCTCAGCATAAACCCAATCAATTATCGGGTGGTCAACAGCAGCGCATTGCTATCGCCCGTGCGCTGGCTGGTAAACCCAGCATTCTATTAGTGGATGAGCCAACGGGTAACTTAGACTCAAAAAATGGTGATGCGGTTATGGACTTGCTCGATGAGCTGAATAAAAAAGGCACCACGATTTGCATGGTTACCCACGACTTACGTTACGCAGGACGTGCCAAAACCCAGCTCAAACTACTCGATGGCGAAATTATTTCCTACTCAGAGGCGCGTCAAGTCTCAGATCACTTAGCAGCCACTGAACACAATAAAGAAAGTGCAGAGGTGATCTAACATGAAACTAACCAAAATACGCACTCAATTGAGTTTAGCGTGGGCATCTCTGATGAATGCTCCCGGCTTTGTAACGGCGGTTATCGCAACATTGGCACTCACCCTCGCCACCTTGTTTGTGGTACTCAGTTTAGTAAATAGCTACTTTTTAAAGCCACTGGATGTCTACGATGAAAATCGCATGGTGGTCGTTGAACAATCCCTTACCTATGATGACTACGACGCCACCGGCTTTCAAAGTTATCAGTCGATGGTGCATTGGCTCAAGCATAATCAAAGCTTCGAGCAAAGTATGATGATCAATGCTGGCGAGGAAATCTTTGCCAACCTCGATGGCCAACCAAAAGAACCGGTACTTTATGTGGGCGGCAATTATTTTGACTTGTTGCACACCCCATTCTTACTAGGGCAAGGTTTTGACCTTGGCGAAACACTAGAAACACCCGACGATCGCGTAGTGATTTCAGCCAACTTTTGGCGCAAGCATTACAGCAGCGATCCGAATATTATTGGTAAGACACTCTCAGTAATGGCCGGTAAAACCGATTATGTTCACCGTATCGTGGGGGTTGTTGATGATTCATTTAGCCCACCTTATATGTTTAAAGCAAGTGATGTTGAAGTGTGGTTTCCATCAAGCGCCGACCGTCGTTTTTTTCACAATGAAGACTGGCAAAGCCCGTGGACAAACACCTTTAAAAACTTAAAGCTAATTGCCGTTTTAAAACCCGGCGTAACAATTGAGCAAGTTAAAGTCGACTTAAAACAACAAATTGACACCATAAAATCAGAATGGCTCAACAATGGCGGCATTACCGATGTAAAACCCGAAGTAACCGCCTATCGCGACGTTGAATTAGGCAAAAATGATGACTTAAGCTTAATGATGCTTGCAGGAGCCGTGGGCTTATTAATCATTGCGGTGCTGAACGTCAGTACTTTATTTTTCTCGCGTGCGCTGGCGCAACATAAAACCCTCGCTTTGCAAGCAGTGCTCGGTGCTAAACGAAAAACCTTGTTTAATAGCATATTCTTACAGTCACTGATTCTAATGACTTTGTCGGTCAGTATTGCACTGTTTTTAGCAGTCTGGGGCATTCGCTTATTTAAAGTATTGGCCGAAGGGCGTTTACCTTTGGTTAATAGCCTTGCTGTTGATAGTACACTGGTGATCGTTGCAGTGCTTTTATGTATTGCACTTGCCACTATTTTCTCACTGATAACAGCGCGTTTAGTGAATTACAAAACCCTAAACACGCAAATGCAGAACAGTGGTAAAGGCGGGGTATCACAAGTATCTGGCCGTACGGTACGCATTTTAATTGGCTCACAAATGTTTGTGGCCGCCCTACTCGTTAGCTTTTCGGTAATGGTTGTGAGCAAAGCCCTCGGTACGATTAACCGCCCTTTAGGCAGTGACACTGAGAACCTCTATTTTGCCAACCTGTTCCAGCCAAATAATCAAATGTCATTGGCTGAGCGCTACGAGCACATGCTGCAATACAAGCAAGTTTTACTTAATAGCGAAGGCATTGAAGATGTGGCCCTCGGTCACAGCCCGGTGTCGCCAAGACAAAACGCCAATACCCTGACTGATGTTAATGGTAAAAGCTCAATTTTCTTCCCAAGTCAGTGGGTGGGGCCTGATTACTTTGCTTTAGTTAACACGCAAATTCTCGCGGGGCGCACTTTTACTGAGCAAGCAATACGCGGTGAAACCAACGAGATACTGGTGTCACAAAGCGTGGCAGAAAACTTATTACCCGATCAAGATTATCGCAATATTATTGGTAAATCTTATCAAGGCCTGGAAGAAAAAATGTTTGAAGTGGTCGGCGTAACCGAAGACTTTAATCACCCAAAATACTACGACGAGTCGTTTGGCCGTCATATTTGGTGGCCGGCCCAGCCGTATAGCTATTTTTTCACAATTAAAGCCTCTGAAGGCGTTAAGCTAACCAATAAACAAATACTTAATACACTAAAAGAAAAGAACAGCGACTTAACCATGTGGCAGTTTAATGACTTACAACACGAGTACGACAATTTACTGTATATGAGCCGACTAACTGTGGTTCTGTGTAGTACCTTAGCGCTATTTACTCTATTATTAGCGGCAATCGGTATTTTTGGGGTACTGAGCTACAACCTTGGTCTGCGCCGTTATGAATTCGGTATACGCATGGCTTTAGGTGCTAAAAAAGCACGTTTATTCAAACTGATGAGTGTTGAAGCGATTATCCCTGTTTTAATTGGTTTTAGTGTCGCGTTGGCTGCTGTGATTGCTGGTTTTTACTTATTACAAGGGCAGCTAATGTCTTGGCTGGTACTTGATGTAAGGCTGCAATTACTCGCTTGGAGCATTACCTTATGTATTGCCCTATTCGCTTGCTTTAGGCCTTTGGTTTTACTGCTTAAAGCAAAACCTATGGCTGCACTGCGTAACGATTAACAGCACAAAACGGTGGCTTAAGTGCTAACTTAAGCCACATCAACAGGACAAAAAGAAAAACATCATGGACAAAATCTTAGTCATTGACGATCAAGCTGATGTGCGTCTGGCTGCAACCGTTGCATTACAACAACTCGGCTTACAATGCCTTGAAGCGGAAGGCCCTGAACACGCTTTTGACGTGTTGAAATCAGAACATATTAGCTTAATTTTACTCGACATGAACTACAAACTCGACACCACATCGGGTGAGGAAGGACTGCGTTTTTTAAAGCAACTAAATACGTTAGGTTCAACCATTCCCGTGATCGTAATGACGGCGTGGGCAAGCATTGATGTCGCCGTTAAAGCCATGCAATTAGGCGCGGTCGATTTTGTCGAAAAGCCATGGAATAATTTGCGCTTAACAGCGGTGGTGCAACAGCAGTTAAAACTAAAACAAAGCCACCATGATAATGCCTGCTTAAAAGCACTTACCAATAACACACACGCTAGCTATATAGCCCATTCTGAGGTAATGCAAAAACTACTCGCCAAAGCAGAGCGCGCCGCAAAAACCGATGCCAGTATTTTAATTACCGGCGAAAATGGCACAGGCAAAAGCTTACTGGCCAATTATATCCACCAGCATTCTATACGCAGTGACAAACGCTATGTAAGCGTAAATATAGGCGCCATTGCACCATCACTCTTTGAAAGCGAATTATTTGGCCATAAAAAAGGGGCGTTTACTGACGCCAAAGAAGATCGCTTAGGGCGTTTTGAAATTGCCGAAGGGGGCACTTTATTTCTTGATGAGATAGCCACTTTGAGCCTTGAACTACAAAGCAAAATGCTGCGCGTGCTCGAAAGCAAAGAATTTGAGGTATTAGGTTCAAGCCAGACCAGAACCGCCGATGTTCGGATTATTTCGGCAACCAACTCAGAACTTGCAACAGCGATTGAGCAAGGTGAATTCCGCCGTGATTTACTGTTTAGACTCAACACCATTGAGCTACATATTCCTGCACTTCGCGACAGAAAAGCGGATATTGCCCCCTTAGCGGAGCATTTATTACTCACTCATGGTAAAAAATACCAACGTTCAAATATGTCGCTAAGTAACTCAGCCATCGAGGCATTAGAACAATACAGTTGGCCGGGTAATATTCGTGAACTGAGCCACTGCATTGAACGTGCTGTGATCATGAGTGACAACATCAATATTCAAGCAAGCGATCTCATTTTAGATCAACCTAGCTGCGAGCAACCAAATAACAGTGCAGATAAAACGCTGCCCTTATTGCCCCTTGAAGAGCTTGAAAAACAGATGATTCAAAAAGCATTGCTGCAATTTAATGGCAATGTGATTGCTGCTGGCGAATTTTTAGGGTTAAGTAAATCAGCTATTTATCGTCGCATTGATAAACACCAACTTGACCTAAAAGAAGTAGACCGTTAAATGGGTGCAAAGCAATCGTTAGAGAAGCGTGTAAAACGTTATTATTCTGTGGTGTTAATTGCTCTATTCACATTGGGCATCGCACTCACATTGACCCTAAAGCTCGACTGGTTCGCCAGCATCAGTTTACTGCTGCCTTTTATTAGCGTAAGCGCATTTGCATTAATTAAAAGCTACCGCCTGATCACCGATGTCGTAGAGCGTTTTGGTTTACAGCTTGACGCACTCGCCAACGACGAGAGCAATAGCTGGCATTTAGCTTTTTATGAAAGTGGCCGGGTTGCCTCACTCAAAAACGACTTTGCTAAGCTGAGCGATAAAATAGCGAAAAACAAACGCCACTATATGCAAACCGAAGAGTTTGTATTTGAGTTTGCGAGCATGCTAGATTTACCCATTGTGATATTAGACCCACATAGCTTGGTATATTTTAGCAACCGTGCTTTTTTAAACAGTATACAAAATAGCAATATAGAAGGTAAAACTGCCAGTGAGCTGGGGTTAACACTTCAAGACGGGCAATGGCAGCAGCAAAAAAGCGCCCCCTTTACACAGCGCTTTCAGATAGCCTCTCAAACTTTTTGGCGGGCTGGCAGAAGCTTTGAATTACTGACCTTTTTTTCTATCGAGAAACAACTTCGCGAAAACGAGCAGCTTGTCTGGCAGCGCCTCATTCGGGTATTAAATCACGAAGTTCGTAACTCCCTCACCCCGATTTATTCAATGAGCCAATCGCTGCAAACCATGAAGCGTCAGGGGCAAATAAGCAATCACGATGATCTTGCTCAAGATATGCTGCAAGTCATCGAAAAACGCGCCCAGCACTTGTTAGACTTTGTGAGCAGTTACAGTGCCTTTGCAAAACTACCACCTGCAAACAAACAACCGATAAGCAACGAGCAATTAAATACGCGTTTAACAGCTATCTTCCCTGAGCTCGTTATAAATAGCAGCGAAAAGCTGCATTTTAGTGCCGATTTAGGGCAACTCGAACAAGCCTTAATCAACCTGATAAAAAATGCCTTTGAAGCAGGTAGCAATTCTGCTCCTAGCCTCACTTGGTCAAGACAAGGTGATAACTTAAATATTGAAATTAGCGACCAAGGTTGTGGCATTCAAAACCCCGACAACCTATTTGTGCCATTTTACTCAACCAAAGCTAACGGCACAGGCATAGGACTGATAATCACCCGCGAACTAATACGCAATCAAGGTGGCGAGCTTACTTTAACGTCGCAGCCAGCGCACGGAACACAAGCAAAAGTGAGCGTGCCCTGCAGCGCTTAATTAAAACGCATACCGCTGCTAACGATCATCGTACAGATTAAGTCAGTCGCTTAATCATACGCTTTAATGCGGGCGCTTTCAGTGGCTTATAAAGCAACGGATAGCCCGCATCGAGAACTAACTCGCGTATACCCTCGTCATGGTTTGCGGTATTTACAATTGCAGGCAGTGTTGTTAAGCCTGCTTGCTCTATTACCTCAAGACCCGTAACACCATCATCAAGTTGATAATCAATGATCAGCAACTGCGGCAAGGGCTGCTCAGCTTTTAATTGTTCCAGCTCAGCTAAGTTAGTTGCCGTAGAGATTTCGCATCCCCAGTTTTCAAGTAACTGCTTTAACGCCTCTAATACATTGCTATCGTTATCCAGCAGCCAAATCCTTAATTGCCCAAGCTCTGTTTCTTGCGATATTTCAGCATGTTGTGCCTGCTTTGGTGCAGTGCTAACTTTGCACGGTAAGGTTAAAGTAAACTGTGTACCTTTGCCCAGCTCAGAGCCCATTACGAGCGGTATTTTTAATAAGTCGCAAATACGTTTTGTAATGGCAAGGCCTAACCCAAGTCCTTCAGCACTCGGTTTAACACCCAACTGCTTAAACTCTTGGAATATGGTGTGTTGATCACCGGCAGCAATTCCAATCCCTGTATCTTCAACAATAAACGATACATGGTCATCATCGTGATGCATTTTCAGGCGAACTTCGCCGTGCTCCGTATAACGAATTGCATTGCTGAGTAAATTGCGAAGCACACGACGCAATAATGCTTTGTCTGTATGCAAACGGACATCACATGTTTCTAAAATGAACTTTAACCCTTTGTCACTTGCTAACGCTTCGTAATCATTGCGCAATGGTTCAACCAAACTACTGATGGCAAATTCACTCATTTGCACTTTAAATGATCCCGAATCAAGTTTAGTTAACTCTAAAATACTCGATAACAATTCTTCAGCACTGCCGAGCGAATTCTTAATATTCATTGCCAGTTCTTTAAGTTCTGTGTCTTGGGCTTTTTCATTCATTAAGGAACAAAATAAGCTCGCAGCATTAAATGGCTGTAATAAATCATGGCTGGCAGCTGCAAAAAAGCGCGTTTTACTGACGGTTGCTTGCTCGGCGACTTGTTTTGCCATTGATAGCTCTTGGTTCGCTTGAGTGAGTGCTAAGGTCCGTGCCGCCACTTTTTCTTCAAGGCTAACATTGGCCTCTGTGAGTGCTTTTTGTTGTTTTACAAATTCAGTAATATCTGTGTAAGTCGTTACAAAGCCACCACCTGGCAGCGGATTACCTTGCATTTCAAACACGCGGCCATCATTGTGTGAGCGCTGATATTTATACGCACTGCCTTGGCGCAAATACGCCAAGCGTTTTTCAACTTCACTGGTCATACTTTCACCGCTAAACAAGCCACGCTCAGCATTAAAGCGAATAATATCGGCAACTGGACGACCGATATACAAGGCATCATCTGGGTAAGCAAACATGTTTTTGTAGCCTTGATTCCAAGCAACTAAACGCAGTTCACTGTCGACTACACTGATACCTTGCTGAATATTTTCTATGGTTGATTGCAACAGGTCACGATTAAATTTCAATACTTGGCTTGCTTCATCAACAAATTCAGCAACTTGCTCAAGAGGTTGGCGCTGCTCATTTTTGGCAACATCCAAGATAAGGCGTGCTGAAGCGCCCCCGATGACCGCCGACATTTCACGCTCTACGAGTAACTCAAGTTCAACATTTGCGGGCCGCTTCCATTTACTTTTATCTTCAGGAAAATAGTGATTTACCAGCGATTGCCCCGCTTCTTTTTCAGCAAAGCGCTGCAATAAAGCCCCTAAATCGTGATAACTTAAAGGCTGCAAATGGTTACTTACACGAGATTCATTTCCTTGAGCAACAAACTTATTACTTTGTAAACGCTCAGCCAGTGTTGCACGACTAAACAGAGGCACCAAAAAGTACACCAAACAATTCGCACCCAACGATAACAATAAAGCCTGACTGATACTTTCAAGACCCAGCGAAAATAAATCAGTCGGTGCAAGCCAGCTAATGTGCCAAGGGCCATCAACCAACCATTGGCTATCGTTACCTAATCCGCCCGCTAAATTGGGCAATAATAACGTGTAACCCCAAATAATAAAGCCACTCAAAATACCCAGTTGTGCACCCCGGCAAGACGCTTGTCGCCACCACAAACCAATGATCATGGCCGGTGAAAATTGGGCGACCAACGTAAACGACATCAAACCAACATTAGCTAAGGTAGTGCTTTCGCCTAAAACCCGATGCGTGAAGTAACTTAATAATAAAATCAGTACGATAACGATTTTACGCGCATGCAAAAGGTTATTTTTATCCAAGCCTCGGCTACTCGACGTGAGTTGTGAGCGGCGTAAAATGAATTGGTTAATAAAGTCATTGGTGATCATCACCGAGAGTACAATTGCCGACACAATCACCATACTCGTCGCCGCTGAAAAGCCGCCTAAAAAGGCCAACAATGCAACAAAGGCATCGTCTGCGGCCATGGGTAATGCCAATACAAAGGTATCGTAGCCTACGTCTTGTCCTTGAAAATAAATAAGCCCGGCATACGCAATCGGCAAAATAAACAAGTTGATAAGTAATAAGTAAATAGGAAACAGCCAACGTGCTGAAGCCAGTTCTTTATCGTTATTTTTTTCAATAAAGCTCATATGAAACTGACGTGGTAAGCACAAGGTAGCCAAAATACCCAAGAGAGTATGTGCAACATACACATAGGTCGGACTCTGTGAAGCCGCAACTTGTTGGTCAATATTTAATTGTTGTGCCGTTTCAAAAAGAGCGATGGGACTGTCGAATAAAACGAAGCATACGTATAAACCAACCGCTAAAAATGCCAGAAGTTTCACCACCGACTCAAAGGCAATACTGGCGATTAAACCGGGGTTATGTTCACTGGGTTTTAAGCGTCTTGCACCAAATAAAATTGCAAATAACGCCAACAAGAGCGTGATATAAAAAGTACTGTCGGCCCATACCTCACTGCTTTGTGTCACTGCTCGGTCGGTTAGTAAATTAATACTTTGTGCGGTCGCACTGAGTTGCAACGAAATATACGGTACAATAGCAATCACAGAAATTAGCGATATTAAGCCCGACAAGCTTGATGATTGACCATAACGAGTCGCGATAAAGTCAGCCATGGAAGTGATTTTTTGCTGTCTACAAATATGGGCAATTCGGCAGTAAATCTGCCAGCCAAAAATAAACAGCAGAATCGTGCCAGCGTACGTTGGAGCTAACCACCAGCCGTTATAAGCTGCTTGCGCCGTAGTGCCAAAAAAAGCCCACGACGTACAATACACGCCCAACGACAAACCATAAGTTAAGCCTTTAAAAGGCAACACCTTTCTTTTATCAGCCCAGCCTGCAACAGCAAATAAAATTGCTAAATAAACAATCGCAAGTAGGCTTATTGACCAAATTGAAAACATCGCATGTGATTTTTTTAATTATTATGACACCAGCATAGTTTTTATTGGCGCTAATTTACAGCCTAACTTTAGTGCTAATGCGTGTAATAGCTATACTTTGAAGAAAATAAAAATTAAATGAGAATTATTTGCAATAGAGTGTTGACAGATATCTAAATCTAATTGATAATCAATATCAACAAGACGGAAAAAGCATTACGGATTGTAATAGCTGTTCGCTTAATTACGTATTTTGGCGAATTGTTATCGGAATAAACTGATTTGTTTCTCGACCCTGAAACACGTGTGGCCCACGATAAAGCTAAGATCGCTTGTTGCTAACCGCAGCGCCCCTTGATGTTGGCAACAGGCGATCGCCCTACTTATTTTACTTGCTACATTGCTCATATCGGTGACGGTAGATATGAAACTAAAAAAGCCCTTACGGGCTTTTTTTATGTCTGCAAATAAAGTGTGATTAACGGCGGTTTTTACGAGCACGCGCTCGGCGCTGTTTTTTCTCTTCTTCTTTTGCTGCTTTTTTAGCTTCTGCCGCAGCGCGAAGCTCTGCCACCATGCGCTCTTCTTCTTCACGCATTGCGGGGGTTTCCATGGTAATTCGACCAATAATGCCATCACGTAATTCATTTATCAGAATTTCTGACATTTTATAGGTATCAATTTGATTACCACCACGGATACAGCCACGCTTTTTTCCGGCCATTTCAACAAATTCCCAGTCAGACTCAGGTAATTCGTCAATCTTATAACGGCTTTTTAAAAGCTCAGGGTATGCGTGCAATAAATACTCCGCCGTGTAGCTTGCCACTTCCTCATAATCAATCGCAGTATCACGAATCGCACCTGTTGCACCTAAACGATAACCTGAGTTTTCGTTTTCTACTTTTGGCCACAACATGCCTGGCGTGTCGTACAACATAATGCCATCATCAAGTTTAATGCGTTGCTGGGCTTTGGTTACAGCAGGTTCATTACCCGTTTTTGCAACAATTCGGCCAGCTAAGGTATTGATTAACGTTGATTTACCTACGTTTGGAATACCCATTATCATGGCTTTTATTTGCTTATCTGCACCCACTTTATGCGGCACTAACTTTTTACAAAGCTCATTAATACGATGCACTTCACCCGCTTTATCATTCCCAAAATCAATTGCTTTAACACCGCTTTGTTGTTCAAAGTAGTCTTTCCACGCTTGCGTGAGTTTAGGATCAGCAAGGTCAGCTTTATTCATGATTTTAATAACGGGTTTATCACCGCGAAGCGCTGTAACCATCGGGTTTTCACTACTATAAGGAATACGGGCATCAAGCACCTCAATGATCACATCCATTTGTGGCATGATTTCTTTAATTTCGTTACGGGCTTTGTTCATGTGACCCGGGAACCACTGGATTGCCATGTTTTACTCCTACAAGATAATTTCACGGTATTTTAACTGGCTCAGCAGTTAATTGCGCTATAATGACGCAAATTTTTTCAAGTAAGCAGTTATGGCTCTTAAATCAACCATTATAAAAGCACACATATCGCTGAGCGATATGGACCGACACCTGTATCAAGATTTCAATCTAACCCTTGCTCAGCACCCATCAGAGACCGAGCAGCGACTGATGATCCGCTTGCTGGCATTTGCACTTAATGCCCGTGAAGGGTTGGAGTTTACCAAAGGCTTGTGTGCTGATGATGAACCTGAGCTTTGGCACATAAACTACAGCGAAGAAATTGAGTTATGGATTGAGCTTGGTCTACCTGATGAAAAGCGTTTGAAAAAAGCCTGTAACAAAGCTAAACAGGTTATTTTGTATACTTACGGCGAAAATAACCAAACTATTTGGTGGCAAAAGCATCAACCTAAGTTGTATGATTTTAAAAACTTAAGTATTTTTAGCCTCGATTATGCTGCGACTCAAGCATTAGCCGCACTGGCAGACCGTAATATTAAGCTTACGATTACGATTCAAGACGGTGAGGTATGGGTGAGCTCAGACACAGCAAATATCGAAATTAAACCTCAGCAACTCATGTAAGGAATGCGATGGCAATTAGGCAGGTTGTAGTATTACACGGACTTTATATGTCGGGCTTTGTGATGCGCCCTCTGTGCGCACGTCTTGAAAAATCAGGGCTTAATATACTCAATTTGACCTACAATACGCTGTCGCCAAATAGAACGGCTATTTTTGACAAGATTGACCGCTTTATTAATGGCAAACCCACAGCAATGGTGTGTCATTCAATGGGCGGTTTAGTCGCCCGAGCCTACCTTGAAGCAAACTCTCTACAAAGCAAACATGTTGAAAAAGTCATTACCTTAGGCACGCCTCATAAAGGCAGCCATATTGCTAAGCAAATGCAGCAAAAAGGCTTCGATATGTTACTTAAAAATAGTGTCGAGTTTTTGTTGTCTGAAAATGGCGACTGGCCGTTTAATGCCAAGCTTTATAGTATTGCAGGCGACTTACCCATTGGATTAATGCCGCTCATTGCTAAAGGCAGTGCCTCCGATGGCACAGTGCTTATAGATGAAACCAAACTCAATGGCATGGCAGAGCACAAGGTGTTTCATTTAAGTCACACCAGTATGATCTACTCACGCCAAGTCATGGATTACATTATTAAGCTTATCAATCAACGTTAGCTGTATTTTATTTCTCAGCACTTGCGGCAACTTTGTAAGAAATTAATACAATAATCCCCAGAATCAACGGCACCGGCGCAGCGATATAACCAAAGGTGTCAAAATTAGCAAAGCTTGCCCCTGCAAGATGACCAACTAAACCGATTACAAACGCAAGTAATGCAATAACAACAACCACTATTTCTGCTTTGTTTTCTTTTACTGTTTTACCGTCCATTTTTGTTCTCCTAGCTAAATGCGGTAAAGGTATTATGCGCTTCTGCTGCGTTGATTTTTTGACCTAAATCAAGTTCTAAATCGGCGTGTATATTAGCTAAAGCAAAACTTGTTTTAGATCATATTTTCACCTTCATTAAAAAATAATCACTTTTTATGGTAGTTTTTTACGTCATTTGCCCCAAGTTTATAGAAGAGTACTTCGAGGTTATGCTGATAGTGGACGACTGATTCAAAATGCGTATTGATAGCTAAAACCTATCACCCCGTTCGAATTAAACCATTTTACAGATTAATAAAAATGGCCAATACTTGATATCACGCACTAGCAAGTAACCTATTCACGATTATTTTTTTAAGGAGCTAATCTATGTCACAGGTAAATGCAATTGGTTTAAACAGCGCAAAAAGTGAAGATATCGTAAAATCTCTCAATACTTTATTAAGCTGCTACCAAATTCAATATATGAATGCACGTGGCTTTCATTGGAATATTAAAGGTCGTAACTTTTTTGAATTACACCTTAAATTTGAAGAAATTTATAACCTACTTCTTGAAAAAGTAGATGAAATTGCAGAGCGTATTTTGACACTTGGTGGCGCACCTGTTCATGCGTTTTCAGAATACCTCGAAGCAAGTAAGATTAATGAAGCGAAGAACATTACTGAAGGCACCGCAGCCGTTGAAAACCTATTAGCAGGTTACAGCACACTTATTCAGATGCAGCGCGAAATTTTAACAGAAGCTGGCGATGCTGATGACGAAGGGACTGCATCACTAATGAGTGATTACATTAAAGAACAAGAAAAACTTGTTTGGATGTTAAAAGCTTACTTAGGCTAGGCCGTTACTTTACATCACTTGAAAAGCCCTCTATGAGGGCTTTTTTATTTTAACCACTTTCTCAGATGACTGTATTCTGGCCTGTCTTCAAAAAAGCTATCAGCATTGTGATGAAAGTTAATATCCATATCGACACCCGACCATATTGTCTCGAGTAAATTGCGCGCAATTATATTTGCTTTGATATAGTCAACGCGTTTGTAACCACGTGCTTTTATAGCTTGAAAATACGCCTTCGCGGTTTCAATACTATCTGCCGTTGCTAATTCAAATTGCGCTAAATTAACAACAGCATACTGAATTGAGTGCTCAGGGTATTTCATTATTTCTTGAGCAACTTCAACACTAAACGAAGCAACAGCTTCTTTATTAAAACTGCCACTTATTTCCACATAAATCACTGGCGGTTCAATAAAGTAACACCAATCACCGTGGGCTTTAAACATGCTCACCCCTTAAAATACAACTTAAGTTTTGCACTTATAGGTGTTATCTAAGCTTTAATTCGATAATAAAGCAATAAAAAATGCGATTTCGAGTGCCTTTTCTTCAAGGCTTTTAAAACGACCCGACGCACCACCATGACCTGCATCCATATCTGTTTTAAAGACAAGAATGTTGTCATCTGTTTTCATCTCGCGAAGTTTAGCCACCCATTTCATGGGCTCCCAATACTGTACTTGTGAATCATGAAAGCCCGTCGTCACTAAAATATTAGGGTACGCTTGCGCCTTAATATTGTCATACGGAGAATAGGCCTGAATCACATCATAATACGCGGGGTCGTTCGGGTTTCCCCACTCATCATACTCGTTAGTCGTAAGCGGAATGCTTTCATCTAACATGGTCGTCAAAACATCTAAAAATGGCACATGACAGCCAATGCCTAAATAAAGCTCGGGTGCTTGGTTAACGACGGCACCCATTAATAGACCTCCAGCACTGCCACCTGACGCACAGACTTTTGCAGGGTGTGCGTACCCTTGCTTTGTTAACGCTCGCGTAATATCGATAAAGTCATTAAAGCTATTTTGCTTGTGCTGTTTTTTGCCTTGTTCGTACCAACTACGCCCCAGCATTTCACCACCGCGAATATGAGCAATCGCATACACGAAGCCACGGTCGAGTAAGCTCAATGAACTACTAGAAAAGCTCGGATCGATAGTAATGCCATACGCACCATACCCATATTGCAGCAATGGATTTGTACCGTCTCTTTTAAACTTATCGATGCGGTAAACCAGTGATACAGGTACCTGTTCGCCATCTCTTGCCGTCACCATGATACGTTCTGAACGGTACTTTTCTGGTTTAAACTCACCCAACACTTGTTGTTGTTTTAATAAGGTTTTTTGCCCTGTATTTAAATCAACATCATACAGTGATCCCGGTGTCGTCAGACTCGAATAATAAATACGCGCAGAGCGTACGTTGGGTTCTGGATTCATTGCAATTGCAGCGTAATAACAGGGATCATCAAACTCTAAAGTGAGTCGCTCACCGTGCTTATTCACCACAACAAATCGTGTTTGTCCTAGCTCTCGTTCAGTTAAAATTAAATAATCATCAAATATCTCTACACCTTCTAGTAACACATTGTCGCGGTGTGGAGTGTGTTCTTGCCAAAGTGATTTATCTGCGATTGTACTTAACGTAGCCGTCATTAAACGAAAGTTTTTTGCCTGCCAGTTAGTCACGATATAAAACGTATCACCTAGCTTATCTACATCAAACTCATGGCCTTCTTCACGTGGTGTTAACGCACTAAATTCACCACATGGATTGTTGGCATCAAGCACCCATGTATCACTGGTTTCTGTGGTCGCAAGATCAATGATAATAAGGCTTTCATCACGACTTTTGCCAAGTCCCATAAAAAAGCTTTTATCTTGCTCTTCATACACCAATACATCGTCGGCCTGAGGCGTGCCTAACACATGGCGAAAAACCTGAAAACCAAGCAAGGTTTGCAGATCTTTTTTCACGTAAAATACGGTGTTACTGTCGTTTGCCCACACGACTTGCCCTTCGGTGTTTTCGAGTACATCAGTAAACATGTCACCTGTGGCAAGGTGTTTAAATCGTACCGTATAAACACGTCGGCCTTCAGTATCCTCTGAGTAAGCAAGCAACTGCTCATTTGGACTAATGGCCACTTCGCCCAGCTCGTAAAACTCAAACTCACCGGCTAATTGGTTTACGTCTAATAGTAACTGCTTATCATGGGCGTCAATTGAGCTACTGCGGTAGTGGCGGGCATATTCATCATCGCCACGCACTTCTGAATGATACCAATACATTCCATCTTTTACGGGTACGGTATTATCGTCTTTTACAATACGCCCTTTTAGCTCATCAAATAGCTGCTCACGAAGTGGCTTTATACCTGCAAGCTGCTTTTCACAATAATCATTCTCGGCATGCAAATGAGTTAATACTTCGGTATTTTGTCGTTCATCATCGCGCATCCAATAGTAATTATCGATGCGAGTAAACTGATGAGTGCTTAAGGAATGAGGCTGTTTTTTAGCAACCGGCGGATGCGCTAATAATGACAATGAATACGAACTTGATGACACAAAGAAACCACAATTAAAAAACGAATTAAACCGAGTTTACCATAGAAGCTTGGCCAATTCGCTTAACAAATGGGTATAAAAAAGCCCACTCAAATTGAGTGGGCTAAGCAATGCTAATATAGCATTTAGGGGGAAAACGGTTAATGCGATATCTGCTGCCATGCCATGGCCCAACTTTTGCCAACTCCCGGTTCGAACAACGGGTTATGTGAATCTTTAACACGACAAAATTCACTAAATGGCCAAGGCTTACACCTATAAATGTGGCCTGTTTTAGGCTGTAGCACTTTTACACCAGCACTGTAATCACTGCATGCCTGTGGGTAAACATAATCATAATCTTGTGGATTATCGACCGCGCGTTCTTTACATTTCGCGATGCAGTTAAACGCCACTTTTGCATGTGTTATGCCCGAACCTTCAAGGGCATAAATTTGGTTTGAGCGGTATGCAACCACCAAACCTTGTTCGGTCATTTTTCCGGCCTCAACCAGTGGAATGTGCACGTTTATATGCTCGGCAACTAAACGTGGCCAATTATGAGGCTCACCTTCATCCGTACTGGTGATCCGGTAATTGAATGATAAATCGACTAGCTCTCCTTGCATGTCATAAAAGGTTACGACCACCGTGTCCCCAACAAAAAGCTGAGTATGATGGTTCAAGCAACCAATCGGTAACCACTTTCCAGAGGCCAATGACGAATGCATAAACAAAGTAACACCCTAAGAACAACTAATAGGTACTATCCAACAATAACCGAACAAAATAAATACATTTTTTAGTTTGAGGCAAAAGATCCAAAGCCCGAAGAATATGCGCTTATCGGCGGCCCCGCTATCATAGTTTTGTTAACAAAACCTTAGACCGGAAACTTTGCGTCCTAACTTTTCAGTTAGTTTGCCAAAAACTGAGTTGAGTATAATCGCGACCGGAAAACAAATCAAACAAAAGAATGTAACCAAAACATACATATAACTATTAAGTACTAGTAAATGCAGATACAAAAAAGCCAACCCGGAGGTTGGCTTTTAAACATTATCTTAACTTAATCTCTTACTGGCTTAGCGCTTGGAAATAACTCACGCACCGAGCGAAAGAAACGTAAGAATACGTGCCCAACGTCACTCATCACAATGTATAAGCAAGGGACAAGCACTAAGGTAATCAACGTTGCAAACATCACAGCAAAACCCAGTGCGACCGCCATCGGAATAACAAACTTCGCTTGTAGGCTTGTTTCGAACATGATCGGCAACACACCGGCAAACGTTGTAATAGAGGTTAGGGTTATAGCCCTAAAACGTGCACACCCCGCCTCGATAACGGCTTGACGAGTTGAAATGCCTTCTCGTCTCGCTTGGTTTACAAAGTCTGTCATTACTAAGGAGTCATTAATAACCACCCCAGCAGCTGCAATTAAACCAAAGCCCGACATTAAACTAATATCTAGGCCAAACCAAAAATGACCCCATATAGCGCCTGTTAAACTAAATGGAATAACTGACATCACAATCAACGGCTGTGAATAGCTCTTAAGTGGGACTGCAAGCAAAATATACACAAGTATCATACCGCCAATGAAGAACATTAATTGCTCGTTTGCTTGCGCTTGTTGCTCTTCAATTGAGCCTCCTAACTCAGTTTTCACTGATGGGTACTCTTCTTTTAATTGTGGTAATAAAGTGTCTTCAACTTGTTTAACAACGGCACCCGGCTCAATGGCTTCTTCATCAATACTGCCGTAAATATAAACCGTACGATAACCGCCTTCGCGGCGAATATAGCTGATGCCCGGTTTTTCGGTTAGTTCAACCACGTCACCTAGCATAACTTCTTTACCCGCAGGGGTTGTGATTACAGCATGCTTTAAAGAGGCAAACGCTTCACGTGTGAGCTTAGGGTAACGCACCATTACACGCACCTCTTCACCACGACGAATAACACGTTGTGCTTCACCACCATAGAAGCTTGCGCCGACTTGATTAGCAATATTTGCTAAGTCTAACCCTAAGTCATACGCCACAGGTTTTAAGCTGAGCTGTACTTCTTTACTGGCTGGGTCGATAGTCGAGCTAATATCAAACAGCCCTTTTTGCTGTTGTAATAACTGAATAAAGCGACGGCCTGCATCATTTAAGGTATCAATGTCTGGGCCATAAAGTAGATAACCAAACTCGCCATCACTGCCACCGCCATTCACGTCATCGTAAATTTGCAAAGACTTAACCCCCGCAATGCTTGGCATTTGTTCACGCCAGCGGCGTGATAGCTCAAAGGCATTATATGGACGAAGGTCTTCATCAACCAACGGCGCTAAAATTTGTGCTTCCGTTCGGCCTTGATTAAATACCAAAATATCGCGGATCAGTTTTTGGCCAAACTCACGCTCAGTTTCCTGATCAACTCTTAACACCATGGCTTCAATTTCACGAACCGCATCAATTGTTTGAATGTCCGACGCATTTTCGTTCATCTCTAAACGAATTTGTGGGAAATCATGAGGTACCTTTGGTGTTGGCACCACGCGCACTTGATTAGAAGAAATCAGGCCAAAGGTTAAAATTAATAGGCCAATGAATGAAAACAACACAAACCAGCGCCACTCTACACAACGTACGATAAATGCTTTATATGGGCCGTTTACAAATTTGAAAAAACGCTTATTAAAACGGGCACGCCAGCTATTTGGGTTAATAGGTGGAAACTTCGTGTGCGCAATGTGAGCCGGTAGAATCAGTTTAGATTCAATTAAGCTGAATATTAAACACAGTATAACCACCACTGCGATACCAAAGAAAAACGCACTTTCGGGGCCACTTGATAATGTAAACGGTGCAAACACCGCGATGGTCGTTAATACGCCAAAGGTTGCTGGTGTTGCAACTCGCTTAGCACCATTCACCACATTAACAACGCCTCCCCCTTTTTTCTCAATTTCAGTGTAGGCGCTTTCCCCTATGACGATGGCATCGTCGACCACGATCCCCAGTACCATAATGAAGGCAAATAACGACACAATATTAATACTGATCCCAAAGAGCGGCATCATCATCATCGCCCCTAAGAAACACACGGGTAAACCAATCATTACCCACAGTGCTAACTTAAAGCGTAAGAAAATCGACAACATAATAGCAACCAAAATCGCCCCTTGGATCAGGTTGGTTTTCATCATGTCTAAACGCGCATTAAGATAGTAGGTCATATCCATGAGCGGTTCTAGGCGCAAACCAACTGGCAGCTCTTTATTTTTCTTTTCTATAAAGGCTTTAACAGAGTCTGCAACGGGGATCATGTTCTGCTCTTTCGTTGCTTTTACCGATAAATAAACCGCATTCTCGCCATTAAATTTAAAGTAGCGTTCACCTTCGATAAATTGATCTTTAATTACGGCAATATCTTGCAACAGGACTTTCGCACCATTTTCACCAATTTTAACGGGAATTTGGCGGAATTCGTCACCGCTGTAATATTGATTTTCAACACGTACAGAAATAATACCTGCATCTGTGCGTAATTGACCCGCCGAAATGTTAGCCGAGTAACGACGCACCGCATTAGCAACATCGCTTAATGTCAGGTTGTATTGACGCAACGAATCAGGGTCTATTTCAATCGCAATCTCATCAAGTGGCACATCGTTTTGTACCAAGGACACATTCGATAATTGCAGTAGTTCATCTTCAATTTGATTAGCAACCGGTTTTAACTCAGTCAGCGGAATATCACCGACCAAGGTCATACCAATGACGTCTTGACGAAACTCGACCTGACTAATGGTAACGGGTTCCATACCTGCAGGAAATGTTGCAATACCGTCAACACGCAGCTTTACTTTATCAAGTACATCCGTGAGTTCTGCATCGGTATTAATCTCTAAACTTGCTCGTCCATTGTTGCGAAACGCACGATACACACCTCGTTTGATTTCGGTGATGTCTTTTAACGATTCTTCTATCTTGATCAGAATACTTTCTTCAATTTCTTGCGGTGATGCACCCGGATAATTGGCTTGTATCTCAATGTAGTTAATTTCGACATTCGGGAACATCTGACGCTGAATCGTAAAATAACTAATAATCCCCATGATAACGATAAAGACCATCATGAGGTTCGCAGCAACCGAGTTATTGGCAAAGTAGGCAATAATGCCAGACTGTTTTTCTGTGTTTTCGTCTGTCATAGCGCCACCTTAAAGCTTTTCAACCGCTGCAGTATTCTCTGCATCGCTCGTCATTTCTTTCATGCCTGCAATTTTCACTTCCATACCCGCTTGCGGGTATTCCGGTAATGTAAGCACCAATTGATCATTAACTTGTAAGCCGTCACTGATATAGAAAAACTCACCTTCTTCACGCACTACAGTGACTTTACGAGGCTCAAGTTTTTGCTCGTCATTTACAACCCAAACCGTTTGATTATTAACAAGTGATTGCGGTAAACGGTAAATATTTTGCAGTGTTTCACCCGCGAAACTAACTTGCACATAAGCACCAAACTTAATCGGCTGTACGTCATGCTTGAGACCATATGGATCGTTCACTCGTATCACCAAATTACTCATACGCGTCGCATTATCAACAACCCCTAGATCGCGGTCTATCACCGCTTCACGTGTAAAGCTGTTTAAACCTTTATTAATAATCGTCGCCTTAACACCTTTAAGGCGTTTCGGTAAAAACACACTATCAAAACCAGCAATAGGAACAATGATTTCGGCACTTTCAATGTTATTAAGTTCAGCAACTTGGCTTCCCACGTTAATGTATTGACCTACACCAATCTCACGGTTAATGACCAATGCATCGTAAGGTGCTCTCACTTCACAGCGAGCAAGGTCACGCTCAGCGCGTTTCAATGCAGCTTGTGCTGATTTTACAGCCGCTTGGGCACTTAATACTTGCGGTTTACGAAGGAATAAGTCTGTGCGTTCACGCTCTGGGTAACGTTTTGCTTCATCCTGTGCAACCTTTGCTTGTGCTTGCTCTTCAATCAATGCCGCTTGCGCACTTGCAAGCGAAGCCTCTGCTTGTAATACAGCAGCTTCGTAGTTATCTTTTTCAATAGTAAATAACACTTCACCACGCGCGACGATTCCGCCCGCAACAAAATTTGGATGCCAACTGGTCACTTCACCTGCAACTTGCGATGCAATCAGGGTACTTTCAAGTGGTTTCACTTCACCGTAACTGTTAATAATCACTTGGTGATCATCACTAGAAACAGCTTCAACTTTCACGAGAGGACGCACATCAACTTCATCCTTATCTTGTGGCTCTTGGGCAATCGCATTGATCCCCATAAAACCTGCAATACCAATGAATAAAGCGATAAGAGGTAACGTCCATTTTAATAAATTCGTGCGCATAACTTACACCTTTAATATTTTAACTGGTCCTATCATACCAAAGCTGACAGAAACATTAATGTGACATTTGTAAGTAACTGTTACAAACAGACATAGAATGATGCCGTTCAGATTAAAGTGACGTATAAAACAATTTGTTACAAAGAAAATCATTTTAATTTCAGCTGGTTAAAAACACAATTTCACATTTGTTAACATATCACCTTTTATCAAGACGTTATTTCATTAAACTGCTCTATGACATAGTTTAAGGACATTCTAACAGTGAAAATAACAAATATTGCGCTAGCGTTAAGCCTAGCATTGACAGTCAATGGTCATGCCATTGCAGCAAAAAAAGAAGAAAAAAAGCCAGAAACACTGGCTGAGATGATCAAAGATAAAACCGAATTTATCGGTATTTTTACACTTTACCAAGATGCCAAAACGGGTAAAAACTTAATGGTCATCAATGAGTCACAGCTTAATACCCCGTTTGTGTATTTTGCACATACCGTTGATGGCGTGACAGATGCAGGCCACTTTCGAGGCTCATACCGAGAGACCAAACTCATAGAGTTTAGAAAGCATTTTGATCGTCTTGATATTGTAAGCAAAACACCACGCTATAAGTTTGACGAGAATTCAGCGCTTGCCCGCTCTGCAGATGCCAATATCAGTGAAGCCGTTCTCGCAAGTATCAAAATAGACAAAGAAGAAGACGGCAAAATAGCCTTTGACGTTGATAAGCTATTTTTAAGCGAAGCACTGCATAAAGTGTCTCCATGGGTTAACCCTGACGATAAAAACGCTAAAAAACGCTTCAAGCTAGGTAAACTAGATGACAAAAAATCGCGTATTGTTAACCAGCGCCCTTACGCAAATAACCTAGATGTTATTGTTGATTATGTATTCAGCAACGCCAACCCAAGTGTGCGTGGCTCTGCCGCTATAAGCGACCCTCGTAACGTATCAATAAAAGTACAGCACTCATTTGTTGCTTTACCTGAAAATGACTACCAACCTCGTCAAGATGATGCGCGAATTGGTTATTTTACTAACCAGTTCGATAATATGACCTCTGCCGACTGGGCCCCTTATGAAGACGTGATCAAACGCTGGGATTTACAAAAGAAAGATCCATCCGCAGCCTTATCTGAACCTGTAAAACCAATTACGTGGTGGATTGAAAATACCACACCGGTTGAGTGGCGCGATACCATCCGCGATGCGGTACTGGCATGGAACACCTCGTTTGAAAAAGCAGGTTTCAAAAATGCGATTGAAGTAAAAATACAACCAGACGATGCAGACTGGGATGCAGGCGACATAAATTACAACGTATTACGTTGGACCGCATCTCCACGTCCACCATTTGGTGGCTATGGTCCTGCACTTGCTAATCCATTAACGGGTGAGATCTTAGGTTCAGACATCATGCTTGAGTATGTCTTCATGAAAAACCGTTGGATGTACGACACCCTATATACACAAGGTGCGGCGACACTCACTGAACATATGAATGACTCAGAACTACACTGCTCTTTGGGCCACAGTATTCAAGAAAACATGTTACTTGCAAAAGGCCTAGGTACTGGTGCAAACATCGAAGACAAAGAAATTTTACGCCAAGGTTTAACGCAACTTGTCTTGCATGAGGTCGGTCATACCTTAGGCTTAAACCACAATATGAAATCTTCTATTTTGTGGAACGAAAAAGACGTACACGACAAGCGTAAAACGCAAGGGATTGTTACAGGCTCTGTTATGGACTATGCGCCGGCAAATATCGCTCCAATTGGCATGCAACAAGGCGACATTTTCCAAACGAAACCAGGTCCTTATGACGACTGGGCTATTGAATATGGTTACAGTCAAGCTTTGGCAGACGCCGATGCCGAGCAACAACGTTTAGAAAAAATTCTTGCTCGCTCATCTGAGCATGCGCTTGCATTTGGTAACGACGCTGATGATATGCGAGCGCCAGGACGTCACATTGATCCACGTATCATGATTGGTGATATGTCATCAAACCCAGCGGCCTACGCCGCAGACCGTATGGCCTTAATCAATAAACTATTTACTGAACTAAAAGACAAAGCCACGGTTGAAGGTGAGTCATATCAGCAACTAGTTACTTCTGCCAACATCCTATTCGGTAGTTACAGAACACAGGCTGGCGTAGTATCTCGTCAAATTGGTGGGGTGTATGTTGAGCGCAACGTCGTGGGTGATGATAAAAATGGCGCACCATTTACGCCAGTGCCATTAGAGCGCCAGCAACAGGCTATGCAAATTCTGGCCAAAAATGTGTTTGCACCTGATGTGTTAGTCAGCATGCAACCGCTATATAACTACTTACAACAGCAACGTCGTGGTTTTAATCATTACGGTAAGAACGAAGATCCAAAACCACATAACATGATTTTAGGCATGCAAAAGCTTGTGCTTGCGCAATTGTTGCATCCTGCAGTCATGCTGCGTATTTCAGACAGCGCAATGTACGGTAATGAGTATTCACTAAGCCAATTTATGGATGACCTAACAGCCAGCATTTTTGTCGATAGTAAAAAAGCGAACTCATTAAGTCATAACTTACAAATTGAGTATGTGAACCAGCTGATTGCGATTGCAGGCTTAGGTAAAGCGAGCAAGCACGACAACCTAGCCAAAGCTGCTGCGCTTTATCAGCTAAACAAAATTGCTGATATCAGTACGCCATGGGGTGCCGACACTGCTGCAAAAGCACATAAGCAATATATCGATCGCTTAATTAGCAAAGCGCTCGAAGCTTAATTAATAAGCACAAAAGGCTGCCAACGGGCAGCCTTTTATTATTTCAACGTTATAATCATGCCATCGCTGGACGTGACTTGTAATATTGAATACAACCAAGTTGGGCGGCATTAGTTAGCAATATCATCACAAAAGTTAGAACATGTGACACACTCGGTGAAGCCATCGCCAGTTCTGCGCCTAAACCACAGGCTCCCGCTACAAACTGTAAACTAAAATAACGTGCACTTAAGTTACTAATATCACCGCTTTTAATTGTTTTGTAGGTTTGCGGCATAACACGGATAGAACTCATCACTAAGCCAACATATGTTAGCCAATTAAGGACTGTGGCAGTGTCCAGTGACGGGCTAAGCAATAACAAAAAAGGCGTCACCGACACAATTAATAGCCCAGCTAATTGCAACCGTTGCTGGCGCGCTGCATTGTAACGCACGAAGTAATAAAGAATTAAACCACTTAACACACCCGTCACGATAAACGGTAAGACCATGTAAATGCGCTGAAAGTACACATTGTAGGTAATGAAATAAAGACTTTGTGCCACCCCAAAGCTCATCATTAGCAACGACACGCCCGACACACTGCGATTTTTACGAATTTTATTTAATAGCGGATAAAAGCTAAACGCCAAAATAAAGCATGAAATAATCGGCAAATAGTGCGCCAAAACAGACCTCTCTCGTTACAATTTAGTTAATACGTTAGCAGTTTATAAACAGCCCATACACAACAAGTAAACCATTGTTTTTTAAGACATTTAAAAGAGCGCGGCATTCTAATGAGATGCTCATAAAATGCAATGAAGATGAAAAAATAGCCAGCGAGGACTTGGCAAGATTTCCGTACAGTGTGTTTACAGCTTAGAGACAGCATTCATAACTTGAATACAACGAATAACATAGGTACATTGAATAAAAAACAAGCTTAGAGGTAGATGATGAAGCAACTCTTCTGCATCTTACTTATCAGTATGTTACTGCTCGGATGTGCCAGTAAAAGTAACCAACCTGTTATGCCACCTCGTGTTGCAGACCTCCTTAATAGCACACTTTTTCAGCCTGTTACTTTAAAAGACACTGAGCTATTTGCTCTGCCCATCGACGAGCAACAACAATTCCTTGATTACTTTACACAAAGACAAGGTGGCTATCTCAGAGATGATCAAATTCTCTATCACTATTTAGAAAATAAACTCACTAATTTTAACTATTACAGTGAAACACTCACTGCCTCTGAGACAATTCAAAAACAGAAAGGTAATTGTATTAGCCTTGCTATTTTAACTCAGGCGTATGCTCAGTTAGCTGGGCTAAAAACAGGGTTTCAATCAGTGTCGAGTGAACCGGTATACAGCAAAGAAAGTAATATTGTGTATGTATCGGGTCATTTTAGGACCAAAGTCTATGCCCCACTTGATGATGAGGTGACTTACTTAATCACACCGGGAAGTATTATTGATTATTTTCCGAGCCGCGGCAGTTTTTATACCGGCAAAGCTCATTTAAACGATTTAATAAGTCGCTACTACAGTAACTTAGCAGCCGAGGCTTTAGTCGCTAAACAATTTAATTTAAGTTACAGCTATATTCTTAAAGCTGGCGATTACACCCCTTACGATCCTGCACTGTATAATCTTGCAGCGGTATTACACCGTCAAGCTGGTGACTTAGTGGGAGCAAAACATATTTATCAAACCGCATTACAGCACAACATTGAAAACACCAATTTACTTCATAACTACGCTGTGCTGGCCGAACAGCTCGACGACCAAGTACTTCTAACTAAACTCAACTCACAGCTTGCTCTAGCAAAGCAAGATCCGTTCGAATTATTAGCAACGGCAATAAATGCACGCAACAATGGTCAGTATTTTAAAGCCCGAAAGCAGCTCGAAGACGCCATAGCCTTAGCACCTTATTTGTCTGAACCCTATCTAGAGTTGGCTATTATTAACTACCAACAAGGCAATGAGCAATCGAGCAAAGAGTGGCTCGAAAAAGCCATTGAGCTTGAAAGGGAAGACGAAAAGCGGGCGCTCTATCACGCCAAACTATTCGCCTTAAATACCAAGCAGTAACGGTTATAAAGAATAGTAAAAACTAAGCCAAGCACGTAAATCGTTTTCAAAGTCGTCGCCTTCAACACGGGCGACGCCCAAATCAATATTCACATCATTCAGCCCGGCAGGCCCTAGGCCAAAGCTAAACTCGCCTTGCCATTTTAATCCATAGCTTTGTGCATATACTCGGTTATCTACTTGATGCTGTTGATAGTAAAGCCATGGGAGCGAATCTTTATAACTAACCCCGCCACCATAACCTTTATAGCGGTTACCAAGCTGGCTAATAAACGGTAATTCGGGTGCCACTACTAAACCACTTTGAGTCTCGTTGTTAATTAAGTTAGAAGCAAAACCACCTAACGCAAGCGTATTATTGTCACGATAATGCTGAGCAAAGTTAACATAAACAGGAATATTAAACGCATGCGCACCAAACTCAGTAGCAAAGTCGTAACCTTGCCAATTATGCGTTTTGCTATCACCTTTCAGTAAAGCTATCTTTGCTGACTGAGAAAACCCCACTGTTTGTCTATCATATTGCCACTTTTGTTTTAGCCCCAGCTTTAACCATTGATCATCGCCGTGAACAAAGTCGCTGTAGTTATAACTCACAGAAGGAATGATACTTAATTGTTGAAACTGCATTGGATAACTTGTTGCCAAGTGTATACCCGTGTTTTCAATTTTTTCAGCATGGTGTCCGTGGTACTGTTTATCTGTATCTAACTGATAATCGAATAACAAAGCTTTAAAGTGTAAATCAAAGGCTGAATATTTGGCAGCGGCAAACGCCCCCTCTAATGCGCTATCTTGTAAATCAATACTGTAGCCTGCTTGCAAATCAAGCTGTTTTAAAAAGTCACTGCTTTTAACACCCAAGGTTAATATTGACGATGATGCGGAGTAATACTGAGAACCCAACGATAAAGTCGGCTTTTGCTGTAATACATCATAGTCAGTTTGTCGACCTGTCGCTTGTTGATAAATAGCCGCTTTAGGGAGTACTTCGCTTGCGGTCACACCACGCGGTGGTGTGGGGTTTACAGCAAGTTCAGTCACTTTTTCGCGCTGAGTTAAGTCTGTAAAGTGCTTAATATTTGGGCCATCCGGTGTGACTGATAAATACAATAACTCCCCATTATTCATCGCCATGGGATGAGCGATAACTTCTTGGCCTTGGCTTAGTTGATAAAGTTCATTTTTATCAAAGTCATAGTGGTACAAATCAACTGCTGCATTTTTACCCGCCACAAAATAAAGGCCTTTCCCATCAGCTTGCCAATTAGGTTGCGATACATATTGATACCCTGCAGGCATAGGCACACGATATGATTTTGTCGTGTTTAAATCTTGTATATACAACCGCCAATTCTGATTCAATGTGGTTTTCAAATAGGCCAGCCGCGACTTATCAGGGCTTAATACGGGGTAGTCATAAACAGTTTCAAGGCTTTTTGTAAACAAGGGAGTCACGTCACCATGAGTAAGGTCTACTTTCACTAACGCTGAGAAACCATGCTGATTTTGTTCTGCATAAACAGTTTCGCCATTTTCGCTAATGCTAAAACGACGCAAGCCCGCGTGATGCGTCAATGCTGTGACCTCACCCGTTGTAATATCGTAACGGTATAAATCAGAAATCCCAAGAACAGACCCTTTGCCCACGGTGGTTGTTGCTGTAAAAAACAGCGTATTTTCATCCAGCCATTGTGGATTTTTAATCCCTTGTCTATTTATTTGCTGCAATACATGCTTCTGCTCACGCTTAAATACTGCGGGAGCTTTATCGACAATATCCAGAGGATCATCGTTTAAAAGCGCATTTTGCTGTGTTGCAAATTCTTCTGCAGCCTGTGTATTTTGCTCTGTACTGTAAATAACTAAACGTGTATCACCCTCTTTATTACGCTCAACAATAGCCAGTTTAGAGTTGTCTGGACTAAGTGCTGGATTTGATGCGTAGAGATCAAGCTCCAACCAAAGCTTACTTGTAAGTGGTTGTTCACTTACCTCTTTAGCCATTGCTTTGTATGTATACTCAGCAACAAAGCGGCGATACAACTTGGCTGGAGAATCAGCAAATACACCTGTAAATGCCTCATCGAAATCACGGTCTTTTACTGCCTGCATTCGTGTCCAAACAGCATCAAGCGTTTGTTCTGAATAGTTTTCTTCAAGCCAAGCCAAAAAACGCGAACCGACCAAATACGCCATCGACCCCGCCAAAAAGCCGCCTTTTGTATTGCTTAGTTGCTTATAACCTGGCAATGCACCTTGCTGAGCAAACTCAATTAAAATCGCTTCAGACAAATTGTCAAACACTCGACCACGGCCTGTCATTTTTGATTCTAATAATGTTGCGTAACCCTCTGCGGCCCAGCGTGGCATGTCTTTTTCTGCTAAGTCATACAGATCCCAGCTATTTTTAATTGCTTGACGAAAATCACTGCGAGTCGGCTGAGCTAAATGCACCAAGTGAATATATTCGTGCAAGATTAATAATTGTTGCCAACCATCGGTATTAGAAATCACCGTATCGGATTGCGGTGGCGTGGTAAAAAGTGCCATCAAGGGTTTATTAGAGACAGGTAGAGCAAAGCCATTTGCGGCATTCAGAGGGTCAAACACGACTACATCAACGACTTCATCCAAAGCACGATGCTGTTGCTTAAGCACTTTATCACGCACAATTTCAAGCTCTGTGGCAGCCGATTGCGCCCACTGTTGGTTTTCAACGCTAAAGTGTACATTAAAATGCTCAGTGTGAATTGTTTGCCATATTTCTTGGCCAGACGCCTCGCCTGCAACAAGCAGCGCAACGCTCAATAGTGCTTTTTTCATCATAATCCTTGATCCCCAGCTTGGGTATATTGATTTTAAATATTCACACTAGTATGCGTTGCTTTTTTGCGCGGGTGTAGTTAAAAAATGTAAGAAATTAATCGATTTTGATAGGTTTTACTAACCCCAAAAGTTGATAAATAATAAAAATAGTTACTGCAAACATCATACTGCTTCTGAGCGCACCAAGGCCTGCGAGCATCATTGCACTGGTTACCAATAACGCGATACAAGTAATTGCGCAACTAATACAAAAGCCTTTACACTCATTTTTAAAGCGCGCGTACCACAGTAAAGCAACTAAGCCTGAAATAGCGATAATTGGAAGTAAATAAATCATCTGAATACCTGCATCCCTCACTTTTGGACAGTATACCCAAAAACGAAACCGAACCAACGGTATTGATAATCATTTTCATTTAAAACCAATTGCGTGGCTCTGATTCTATTTCATAAAGCACAAAATCAATTAACTGTTCTGCATCAACTGATTTTAAATACGGCATTGATACAGAACCCGATGCAAGTTGTATATACAGGCTTTTTAAACCTGATTTTCGCATTAAATATGTACTAATAGTCGTGGCACTTTGTGCTTTATAAATTTCAAACAAACGATACTGAGTCCCTATCATTCCCGTTCTAAACACGGCAAATGAGCGGCCTTCATGTTGATACAGCGCCATGCCTGTTTTTTGATAACGTAAAAATACGGCAGCCATCAATATACTCGCAGGTAATAAACCCCAAAGCATTGATAACGTTTCAAATAGTTGATCAATAACGACAACGCTAATCACACTCGGCAAAAATACATACAACACAGTGTTTTTATACAGCAGTGCCCGTTCGGGTTTAATAAAATTAAGCTCATTTAAATTAATAAACCACGGAAACAACCAACGGCACACTTGCTGAACATGCGCTGCGGTTAACACGGGCATCACCAGTGTTTGTTTGTTTTTATGCGCCGCAACACCTGGGGCTGTATTACCACTGCTCACTTGTGGGCATATCAATGTATAACGCTTTAATAATCGTGCAATGATATTTTGCTTAATTTGTACACTTTGTATTTTCTCTGAGCTTATTGATAACTGCTGGCGCTCAAAGAGCCCCGCTACACGTTTAAACTTATTATCTTGAAAATATAAATGAAAATTAAAAAACCTAATTAAAGCCATAGTAACCGACAACAACACAGCGCACAGAACGATAACAACAATGACGGTCACCACAGCCAATGCTGCCGCACTGCCAACAAAGGCAGCCTGCTCGTTAAACATGGCTTCTAGACGCGCAATCAATGAAGTTTCAAGGTAATCAAAAATGGCATTCATAAAAGGGGCAAGCGCCGCTAACGCTAAAATAGCCATATTCGACATCAAACCAAACTTCGCTATTTCGGCGTTACTAAGCGTGAGTGTGTGTTGTGCTGATGGTTGTGCTGCATGTTCCGCTTTTTCAGGCGTGTCACTTTGCTGCAACTGCGCTTTAAATGCCATCACTTGTTCGCGTACATGCTCGGCATAACTGAGCTTTACACCTGGGATCACGGCTTCTTGAGCGCTACTGCCTGCAGCATCAAAAATACAGTTAACCAAATTTACGGGCTGGAAATAAAAGGGCTCAGCGATATTCACATTTTGCACTCTGGCAAACTTCAGTGTTAAGCGCTCTTTCTTAAATACCCCTTTGTTTAACAGGATTTCATTTTCGCTACTGATGCGATAAGAAAAATTTCTATAATATGCAAATGCATAAACAACTAACATGACAATAGCGATGCTTGCTGCGACTTGCCCCCAAAACCATTTTTGCTCAACCTGAGTCACAAAAATAACTAAAATAGGCAGTAAATTTAGTAAGCCATCTTTAACAAATCGAATAGCAAAATGCACAATAAAATATAAAAGTGCCCACGGCGACACGCGTTGCCAATCATTGTTATTCATCGACTAGCTCATCAACTGCTGCATGATTGTCATAACCATAGCTTTGTACAAACTGCCTAATGTCATTGCATTGTTTATCTGTTAAACCACTGATATGAAGATCCGCACTCATGCCACCAGCACTGTAGAGTCTGAGTGTTGCTAAGCCAAGTTTCCGCTCAATGGGTCCTCGATGTATCTCAGTATGTTGAACTCGAGAAATAGGTAACAGAGTCACTTGTTGCCAAATTAAACCACGCTTATAAGCAATATCATGCTCACGTAATGCAATCCCTTTTACACGAACACTGTAAAGGTTATACAGCATTGAAAGCACAACGAGCACGGGCAGCAGTAGCAACCAAGGTGCAGATACCGCATCAGCAAACGGTTGATTAAAATACCGAACAGCCACAATGACCGTCATGAGTGGAATATAAAAAAGCAGCCAATTAATTTGTACATGCCAAATAGCGTTATCTGCAAGTGGCTGAAATTTAATAGTATGGTGGCGAGGCAGAGTGTCGATTTGTTGATTACTAAACACGATTATTCCTTGTAAAGGCCAGTGTCACTGGCCTTACGTGCTAACGTTGAGCGTGGTAAATTAAACCCAGCGAAGTGTCGTTGCAAGCGTATGGCTGGCACCTGGCGCAAGCTCTACACTGTCATCAAGTACATTTGCTGCTTCTAAGCAGAGCATCACATGATACTCATCGTCGGCAAAGTTCGACAAGCGTTTTGACTTCTCAACCCACGGATTCCACAGCACACATGATGTTGAGTTTTCACGACCTACTTCAATAATGCCGTCTGGGGTAATTATACGCTGTGTAGCCTCTGCTTCGGTGTACACCATGTCGGTTTCGCGCGCAAAAGAAACCAAGTCGTGCTGCTCATAAGGGCCTTCGCCAAACTCAATGTATTTTGCCCCTTGCAAACCATCAACTTTGGTTTCTTCAATCGCAGGTGTTGGGAAATACGTGTGTAGCGCTTGAGTAAAGTGAATGGTTTCATTATCCATGTTCGTGGTCGTTAAGCGTAACTCAAGACTCGACGTTAAAATAAATTCAGCAAGTAGCTTAGTTTTATGAGGCCAATATTTATCATCAACCTGAGTCATCGGTAACGAAAGGCTGATATAGATTGAATCTTCTTGTTCTTTCACTTCTTCAGCGCGCCAAAGACCTGTACGAGCCACACCATGCGCAGGCCAACCTTCATGCTGACTTACACCAAACCATGGCCAACAAATAGGGATACCGCCACGTACACCTTTTCCTTCTTGATAGTCTTCTAACTTAGACACCCACAACAACGGCTTTTTGCCTGCAGGCGTGAACTCAGTAATTTGCGCACCTTGCAGAAAAATAGTTGCTTCACACAACTCACTCGCAACCTTAATAAACTCAAGTCCGGTGTCACTTTGTTCAATCGTAACTGATGGCGATAACTTCATAATTCGTCCCATTTAATGAAAGAAAAATCCACCTTACCCAAAGCGGTGGCAATTAGTAAATAATATTTAGTTATTTGATGAAAATGTTTTACAACCAAATGCTAAGTCACCCCATATTAGCATTTTCAGTGTTAACAACAATTACCCTATCTAAACGACAAAATAGAGCATTTAATTTCTGCTCTAACTAAATACAAATCAAAACCATGCCATTATTAGCTTTAATCTATGGCTGATATAGGTGTAATTTATTTGAACTCAATTTATTAGATGTGTAATATTTCGCGATTGCGGTCGCCAGATACCGCCTTTTTAAAGAGACACAACTATGCAAAAGTATGACGAGCTATTGGTATCGTTACGTAAAGTTATCAGGGCTATCGACCTTCATTCAAAACAACTCAACAAAACATCGGGATTAACAGGCCCACAATTACTTATAATGAACGAAGTCGCGCACACCGATGGCATTACGGCCAGCCGCATCGCACAAAACGTTAATTTAAGTCCCGCAACTGTCACCAATATTTTAGACCGCATTGAAAACCGTGAGCTAGTTACACGTGTTCGCAGTCAACTAGATAAGCGCCGTGTCAGTCTATACCTTACCGAGCGCGGCAAAGAAATTTTGAATAAAGCGCCACAGCCTTTACAAGAGCACTTTATTGAAAAGTTTTCAGCCCTTGAAGAGTGGGAACAAAGTCTATTGTTGTCATCTATGCAACGTATTGCAGCCATGATGGATGCAGACCAACTTGATGCCTCCCCCTTACTTGAAGTAGGTGCGCTTACGCGAACCATTGAGTCTCAATAATAAACCCGTTGATTAATATTAAATTTATGTGGCTACCCTTGGGTTCAGTGTGAATATCATCTATGCTAAATAGTACCCATTCTTACATTAGCGATAATTCATGCTTAAACTTTCAAAGTTAGCCCTAGCGATAGCGTTGGGCACTACTTCAAGTCTTAGTCAGGCATCAGAAATCGATGACCTTCAAAAGCAGCTGCAATTACTAAAGCAACAGATGCAGCAACTTCAAACTCAGCTCGATAAAGCAGAGCAACAAGCAAAACAACAAGCGGCGCAGCAAGAACAAATTGATGCCCAAGTTGCTAAACAGCAAAAGCAGCTTGAGCAGCAAACGGCTGCTGTTGATTCAGAGCTCGAAAAGAAAGAGTCTGGGATTCGAGTTGGCGGTGCTGTACGTACTAACTTTAGTCACACATCCTATGATGACGGCAATAAGAACCGCGGTGGCGACTTCGATTTTGATATTTTCAGATTGAATTTTGCAGGCGATGTTGGTGACGTGCAATTAAATGCAGAAATTCGTTTTTTCGATTACATGACTGCAGTTAAATATGCCTATGCAGCCTATGACTTTGCCGAAGATTGGCAAGTGCAAGCGGGGATCACCAAAGTCCCCTTTGGTAACTGGCCTTATAACTCTCACAACTACTTTTTTGGCACCACTTATTACGTTGGCTTAGAAGATGACCACGATTTAGGTGTGTTATTTAAGCGTAAAATAGCCGATAACTGGCAAATTGACCTTGGCTTTTTTAAAAATGATGAATTAGGTGGTGTTGACGGTTACGTTGATAATCGCAGCGATCGTTATTCGTATGATGTCGTTGGTTTTCGTGATGCCGACGAAGGCGTTTACGCAGAACCCACCAATGCGATAGGTGAATACAATACATTCTCTGGACGTTATGGTTACCACTTCGAGCATGATGGTGGCACCACTGAGTTAGGTGTTTCTGCGTTATCAGGCGGCCTACACGACGGTGAAGACAAAGCAGGCGACTACATGGCTTGGGCTGTGCACCTTAACAGCACCATTGGCCCGTGGAACTTCCAACTGCAACACGGTGAATACGATTACGACATTGATAACGTAAATCGTATGGCTGTCGGCGCCTACTCTTTTTATGACAGTATCGCCGCCGAAGCCACGATGACTAATGCCAACATTGCTTACAGTTTACCTGTTGAGTGGGGGCCAGTAACCAACCTGCAATTTTATAATGACTACGGCATTATTTACGATAAGTCAGATAACAGTGCAGACACGTGGATGAATGTAACGGGTGTGTCGGTCGCCGCAGGTGGCTTATTTACCTACTTTGATCTTGTAAAAGCGAAAAACCAACCGTTTGTTGGTGGCTCAATAGCTGGCGACAGCGACGAGACCGAAACGCGCTTCAATATCAATATCGGTTACTACTTTTAAAACGATTAGCCCAGCTATTGCTGGGCTTTTTTAAACTTTCTATGCCCCCATCCCTCGTTTACCTCTAAATAACACAGTAATTTTTTAACCCCCTTAAACGTTCTTCGTGCAACATTAGGTAAAAAACGTTAGCTGAGCTACAGTTAAAAGTAACGCAGAATAAATGTATGATTTTGCACAGTATGCATCACCGCATTTTCAGTTTTATCAGGCTTAATTATATTGATGAATGTAAGAACGGTATTTACCGCCTATAAAAATGGCTGCTATCAATTACTTGGATTATTGATGGTTGGCTTAGGTATCATAGGTATTGCACTCCCTGTGATGCCCACAACTATTTTCTTTATTCTTGCTTTGGGCTGTTTTACACGCTCTTCTCCCGCTTTGTCTGCTTGGCTATTAAATCATCCTCGGTATGGTGAATCACTTCGATATTGGCAGCTCTATAAAGTGGTTCCGCTAAGAGCAAAGTTTTTAGCTGGCCTTGGCATGGCCGTGGGCTATTTCTTCTTACTGCAAAGCGCAGCACCGATTTGGGTTATGTATCTTGTAGCTGTTATCGAGGTGTGCGTGTTGGGCTATTTAATCAATCGTCCCTCAAAGCCTAATCATCCGACGCTGATCCAACTTAACATATCCACTCGGCTGCAATTAATGCTACTTGCTAGCCTGTTTACCTCACAACTCGCCATTATTGCGTACCTCGCTATTCAGTATTAACTGCTCGAATGTAAAGAACGTAAACGCACTTGTTATTAATAATACGAACAATTATCATATGAGTATCAATAACAAGTACCTTACATTATGTTCTCTTTCAATAAACGCATGTTTTATAGCGTTAGCCGTGCCTTACATATTTATTTATCAACCGCGCTATTTTTTCTACTGATCTTATTTTGTATCAGCGGCATCATCCTCAATCACATAAGTTGGCTTGAAAATGACAAACATAATGGTCAAACCCACGTGCTCATTTCTGCACAGCTCTTCGAAAAAGCACAGCAGAACCTTAATGCATTACCCACTCTTTACCCTGAAATTGAACGCTATATGGCAGATCAGTTTTCTCTGCAGAATGTAAAAAGCATTGAATGGGAAAAACAAGACGCACTAGTCATGCTCGACTACCCGTTGCCTGCAGGGTTTGCTTATGCCGAAATCGACTTTCAAACGGGAGAGCTCAATCTTGACTACCAAACAGGTGGGGTTATGAGCCTTATTGGTGATTTGCACAAAGGCCGTCATACAGGCGAGGCATGGAGCTGGGTAATTGATATCTCAGCAGTATTAATGATCATCTTCGCTATAACTGGCTTATTTATTTTATTTCAAAACCGTAAAAAGCGTACCTCAGGGCTTTGGCTAACACTGTTTGGTGTCGTCACACCTCTGGTTATTTATCTAGTTTGGGTGCCTCAACTTAAAGGAGTATCTTAATGAAACAAGCCCACTTACTACTTGCTCTACTGTTCAGCTGTTTATTCAGCCCACTTAGCTTTGCCAAAGACGCCAACCTCACCGTTGAGTTCACTTTGCCTGAGCTTGATGTATCCCCTTATCACCGTCCATATGTTGCGCTTTGGCTTGAAACCCCAGAACGTAAACATGTAACCACAGTGGCACTTTGGGTTGAAAAAGCAGAGTGGTTTAAAGACTTACGTCAGTGGTGGCGTAAAGCAGGTCGCAGTAACGATAACTTCGACGGCGTAACAGGTGCCACAAAACGTCCTGGTACTTACACCATTGAGTGGCACGGTAAGGATTTAAAAGGTAACCCCGTTAAACCCGGTAAATATTTACTCAATGTGGAAGTTGTACGTGAAGAAGGTGGCCGTGATTACAGCCGTGTTGAAATCGACTTAACAAAAGATGGCAAAGTCACTCTCGCTGGCGAAAAAGAATTCGCGACTAGCTTCGTTACTATTACTAGCAATTAAGGATAAACAATGAAATTAAAATTATTAAAAACGGCCCTAATCGGTGCCGTTACGTTCACCGCACTTGCATCAAGTTACGCACAGGCACACGCTCGTTGGTTAATGCCATCGCACACCTCTTTATCGGGTGAAAAAACACATTATGTGATGATTGATGCCAGTATTTCAAACGAGTTGTTTAGCCCAGACAAAGCCTACCGCCCAAATGAACAAGGCGCAGAATATGATGACAACTTATTAATCGCCCTTGCGCCAAACGGTAAGCCTGTAGAAGAGAAGATTCGCGCGTACTACCTAAAACGTAAAAACTCAGCGGCCGTTAGCTTATCGCAAGATGGGACGTACCATATTGCGATGCAGCAAAAGCCCCTGCTAATGACATTCTACAAAGATAAAGACGGCAACCGTGGTCGTGTATTTACAGGTAAAAAAGACGCTGATCTTCCTGCTGGTGCAACCGAAGTACGCACGATTAAGTCAATCGCAACCGTTGACACCTTTGTAAGCCGTAACGGCACTTCTAAACCCACATTACTTGGCCAAGGCTTAGAGATTTCGGGCCCAACGCATCCAAACGATTTATTTGCAGGTGAAGAGGCTAAATTCCAATTATTAATGGATGGAAAACCTGCCGCTAACGTTGAGCTAGCAATTGTACGCGGCAGTGCTCGTTACCGTAATGCGCGTGATGAAGTAAAACTTACTACCGATAGTGAAGGTTTCTTCACCGTGACATTCGAACACGCTGATATATATCTGATTGAAGCATCTGTTGATCAAAAACCAACAGAAGCAGATATCGATAACGTGCGTTACTCATTATTTACCACTCTTGAAGTTGCGCCTGAATAAGTCACTTAATGAGGCCTTATAAGAGGCCTTATTCGACTTTCGAGGAAGACTGTAGTCAACGGTGTGATCACAGCTGCCGTCTTTCTCGCAATCATTGGCCCATCTCCATCGACATCCCAGCTTGGGTGCATCCCATTTAATGGGCTTTTGATAACGCTAATATCTTCTGTAAATTTACTATGCTCATCACGGCCTGCGGCATTGCGCATCAAAAATACCCAAATCACATAATTGCCATCATCAGGAATTTTAAGCTCAGCATGATCACCTTTTGCCGGGCCAACATACAAAGCGGTTGGGTTACCTTTCGGTAAAATATTAAAGTAGTTACTAGAGTTTGAAGGAGCAAAATCAACCTTTAATGTATTGCCTTTATTAAGGTTTATTTGATATTCCCACATCTCATAACCTTTAATTATGTCTTTAACTTGCCAGCTTTGCTGCACCGCTATATCTGAAACTAATAACTCATAATGACGACTATTGGGTAAGTTTTGATTAGCAAACACCACGCTGCTTGCAGCCATAGAAAAACAAAATCCTATTGATAACAATAACTTCACATTGAATCTTCTTTAAGATTCTTTTTTATAGAATAATAAGCGCTAATTTTACAATTTTTAATTCTTTTAAAGTGAATTTATAGTTACTTCATCGCAGACACACAGCTTAACTAAACAGGATACCTACTATGAAACTTTTTACTTTAATCTCAGCTCAACCACAATTACAAAATATTAGCACTTTATTGGCACGTATTGGTTTATCGGCCATCTTTTTACTCACCAGCTTTAGTAAAATCGAGTTTTTCGATGCAACAGCACAGTACATGGCATCCGTTGGTTTACCAGAGTTCTTACTGCCATTTGTCATTGCTTTTGAAATGGTTGGCGGGTTATTTATTTTACTCGGCTTTTTAACACAACTAACCGCTGTCGCTTTTGCTGGTTTCAGCCTGGCCAGTGCTTTGTTATTCCACTTTCAACTTGATGATCAAATGCAATTTTTAATGTTCTACAAAAACATTGCAATGGCAGGTGGCTTTTTAGCATTAGCCAGTGTTGGTGCAGGCAAAATCAGCCTAGATCAACTAATGTTAAAACGTAGTCAGGCATAACATTTCTCCCAGCCAATAACCTAGGTTGTTGGCTGGGTTTGTTTTTAAGGAGCGCAAATATGGCAAAGTTATTAACAGCAACCAGCCACGATATTGGTGGGCTCGATGTAAAACGCATCTTGCCGCATTTTGACAAAAAAATGGTTGGGCCATTTATCTTTTTTGACCACATGGGGCCGAATCACTTTCCTCGCGGTGAAGGCATAAATGTGGGGCCTCATCCTCATATTGGCCTTTCAACGCTCACTTATTTGTTTACTGGCAGTATTTACCATCGCGATTCACTAGGCAATAGCCTGCAAATAGAACCTGGCGATGTTAACTGGATGACCGCAGGTCGCGGTATAGTGCACTCAGAAAGAGAAAGCCTTGAAGTGCGTGCAAGCGAGCACGACATTAATGGTCTGCAATGCTGGGTTGCTTTGCCTGAGAGCATGACCGAAATAGCACCGCGATTTGAACATATCAAAAAACAGCAACTGCCTGAAAAAATAGAAAAAGGAGTGCTGATGCGACTAATCGTGGGTGATGCCTATGGCTTGAGCTCCCCGGTGAAAAGCTACTCACCTATGTTTTATTTAGATACAGTAGCAGAGCAAGGCAGTTATATTACTAAACCGCATCCTCATCATGAAACCGCTGTGTATGTAATTTATGGTGAAGTTAGTATTGGTGATACTCGCTATACTCAAGACAATTTTGTTCTACTCGATGACAGCGAACACGAAATTACGACCCATGTGCATAGCCGCTTTATTTTACTCGGTGGAAGTAAATTCAATAAAGTTCCTTATTTACACTGGAACTTTGTTGCATACAGCAAAGAGCGTATCGAGCAAGCAAAACAAGATTGGCAAGCACAGCGCTTTGCTAAAATCCCCGGTGATGAGCTTGAATATATTGAGTTGCCCTTTGCTAAAAAGTAAACTTTTTTGCAATTTATAGGTACTATCCATTTACAGGCACTAATTAGTAAGTAACCACGTTAGCAAAGGAATACCATGCTAAGAATCACCCTAGAGCAATGGCGCATGTTTCGTGCTGTTGTTGAGTTTGGTGGCTTTAATCAAGCCGCACAAAGCATTCATAAAAGCCAGTCGAGTATTCATAATGCCGTGGGCAAAATTGAATCGGCACTCAATGTAAAATTATTTACTATTCAAGGGCGTAAAACGGTGCTCACAGAAGCCGGTGAAATGATGCTACGCCGTGCCAATTATTTACTCGATGAAGCTGCCAAAGTCGAAGCGATTGGCCAAACCCTCGGCGAAGGTATCGAAAGTAAGCTGCGCATTGCAGTTGATGCCATTTTTCCACAGCAATTACTTTATAAAGTGCTTAACGACACGTCTTCGCAATACCCACAACTGCGTATCGAATTGCATGAATCCGTGCTGATGGGTGGCAATGAATTACTTGTAAATGATCAGGTCGATATTGCCATTACAGGTTTTCCGATAGCGGCTGGCTTTCATGAAGAGTTATGCAATATTGAATTTATTGCCGTGGCGCATCCAGATCACCCTTTGCATGCGATTGACCGCGAAATAACATTAGAAGATTTAAAATCACACCGACAAATTGTAGTGCGTGACTCTGCGAATAAACACAAACAAGATGGCGGCTGGCTAGGTGCCGATCAACGTTGGACGGTAACGCATTTACGCACCTCTATTGATATGATCAGTAATGGTCTAGGCTTTGCGTGGTTACCAAAAATAGCAATTGAAAAACAACTCGCAGCAGGGCAAATGAAAGCGCTCAATTTAACGCATAACAGTAGCCGTAGTGCTAAGTTACATTTGCTCTTCAAAGACGGTGACAAACTGGGTCCCGCAGCACGGGCATTTCTTGGCGAATTACGCTACCAAGTAATGGAAAATCTATAGTTTAAGCGGTGTTTCAGCGATGCCTTTAACACCCGGCTTTAAAATAAACACGCCCCCGCTGTGCGGGTAATCAGCAAGTACCGACTCATCCAACCCGACTGCTGCGGTAGTAATTGCCACATGCTCAAGTGCCTCTCCGACAAATGCAACACTGGTAACACGTGGTGCGGGAATACGTAAAAATTGCACTTGCTCGCCGCGTGGCGAAAAACGATAAACACCATAACCATTCCATGCTGCGACCCATAAGTGGTCGTCATTATCAACCGTCATGCCATCTGGGTAACCCATGCTATCGGTAAAACGGATAAACGCATGCTTATTACTAAGTTCGCCCTGTGCACTTAATGAGAAGCGATAGATAGTTTGTTTTTCAGAGTCTGTTGAGTATAAAAACTGCCCGCATTTACTTACGGCCGGTCCATTACTAATGGTGTAGTGTTGGTCAACGACTTCAGGAGCCTTTCCATGACCAACGCGGTATAACTTTCCACTCGGTGCTTGTTCTTGAGAGTCCATCGAGCCAAAAAAACCAAAACCTTGCCGTGATGTTTTACCATCATTTAACCGGTTTTGCTGTGGCTCATTGTCGATTGAGTAAAGCAGTTCGCGGCTAAAGTCTTCGCTATTAAGTTTATAGATGCCCTTCGCAAACCCAGCAACAAGTTCACCTTGCTCCGTTTCCATTACCCAACAAATGGGTTCTGGCATGGCAAACTGACTTACCCGCATACTTTGGCAGTGCAAACGAAATAAACGCTGACCCAAAATATCAACCCAAAATACACAGTTGTGGGCTTTTGCAAAGTAAGCACCTTCGCCTAATTGGCATTGGCTAGAAATAATTATTTTTAAGGTGGCATCGAGCATAAATTTCATTAAATAAACAGCTGAACTTTTACCATTCTATCTGTGTATAAAAATAAGTGCTAGGCCAGATAAGCCTGCGACCAGCAGTATGATGCTGCGAATTGCTCTTTCGTTTAAGTTGTTATTAATTACAAAAGACAGTCCCCAGCCAATTAAAATTGCTGGCAGACAAAAGAAAAACAGTTTTACATCCCCCATATCAGCAGAGCCAGTAAGCATCAGCACAATAATGCCAAATAGGTTTATGAAAACAAAGAATGCACTAAGGTTGGCCTTTATTTTATCTTTATCCTCAGCTTGATAGAGCAGCCCCATCGGTGCGCCCCCAGCGGAGGTGGTGGTTCCTAAAAACCCCGACGACATAGAAGCTAATAAACTCGTTATGGTCGATATTTTAGGTTTCATACCAATGATAGATAATGCGACGACGACTAATATACTCACTCCGAGCAGTAACTGGTACTGCTTAGCATTCACATACCACATCACTGCTGCTGCGAATATAACGCCCATTGCACCACCGACTATTGAGATCCCCGTCTGTTTCATATCGATTGACCCTCGGTGCTTTATCATTAACACCGAAGTTAAAAAGAGTGCATTCAAAATCATAGGGCCAGGCACCAGTTCAGGCATTAACCAATATAGAACTGGCACACACAGCATACCAAGACCAAAGCCAATAACACTTTGCAAGCAAGCACCAATGATCAGAATTACATACACGAGTACAAAGTCGGTCAAACTTTCTTACCACCTTAGAAAAATAGGGGAGATGGTAACAATACCAACCCATATTTTATTATTATAGTATCATTTGTTTTATTGAAAAAATTTTATCGCAAGTCAGTCATTTTGCAATGTATAAATGCAATTAAGTCCAACCTGCGTCTACGATTAATGATTGTGCTGTCATCATCCGACTATCATCAGCAGCCAGAAATAATGCTGCATTAACAATGTGGTCGGGTTGTATTGTTTCGTTTATACACTGGCTTAAACGAACGTCTTCAACCATCTCTGGGGTTAACCAATGAGTAATTTGACGCTCTGTCATTACCCATCCAGGAACCAAGGTATTAACCCGAATATTGTCTTTGCCATACGAGGCTGCTAAAGAACGCGTCAGGCCTTCAATACCCGCTTTAGCAGTGGTGTAAGCAGGCATTCCTGTTTGCTTAATGCGCCAACTTACCGACCCCATATTGATAATACTTCCCCCACCTAAACGCTGCATATGCGCCACAACAGCCTGTGAAGAAAAGAAACAAGGGCGTAAGTTAACAGCAAACTTGTCTTCCCAATATTTTACATCCATGTTTTCTGCTGCATGGCGTGTGTCATCGGCTGCATTATTAATTAATACCCCAATATCGCCCTGTTGCTGACGGGTTTGCTCTATAGCGGCTTGCAATGCCTCAACATCACGAATATCACAATAGATAAACTGCGGATCAAACTCATATTTACCCGCAAGCTTTGCGCACAAAGCCTCGCTTTGCTGCTTTGCAATATCAACAAAGGTGACTTTTGCGCCTTGCTCACAGAAGCGCGTTACCATTACTTCACCAATTCCCGTCGCTCCGCCTGTAATAAATACACTTTTTCCGGCAAGGCTGGCGTAAACTGTTTTAAGCTCATTTGAATTTGGCATGATAACCTTTTGTTTTTTACAGTATTTACAACGTTGAGTAGCGAAACTTATTGAGCTGCAGCTTCTTTGTCTGCAATTTCTTTTTCGATAAACGCCATCGCTTCATCAATCATGTACGTCATCATATTTTTCGCACGCTCAGGGTCACCACTGACAATCGCGTTATACACTTTAAAGTGCTCTTCAGCGATGGCTTGTTTATTACCTTTAGCGGGTGTTGTGTGCTGAATACTGACATGCAATGCAGTACGAATAAAGTCACGTAATTGATAGAAAAAACGGTTACCACTGGCGTGCAAAATTGCCGTGTGGAACGCAAGGTCTGGCTCGTGCATTACGCCTTCAGGTTCATCGGCAGCCGCTTGCATTTTATCGAGCGCCATTTTAATTTCAGCAATCGCAGCTTGGTCACCTTTTCGTGCTGCCAACGCCGCTGCTTGTGGCTCAATAGCTAAGCGTACTTGCAAGAACTCTTTCAGTACGTAAAGTGACGGACTGCTCTCAAGTAACCATTTTAATACGCTGGTGTCGTATAAGTTCCAGTTATCCGCCGGTTCAACACGGATCCCTTGTCGTGGACGAGAAGAAATTAATCCCTTTGCAGCCAACATTTTAACTGCTTCACGAACAGCTGTGCGGCTTATACCATACACTTCGCACAACTGTGCTTCGGTTGGTAACCCCGTCTCAGTATTATAATCACCAACAATAATTGCTTTACCAAGTTCATTGGTAACTTGTTGTGATAAGTTCAAATTCTCTAAACGCGCCATGTGTGTTCCTCTAAAGATCTAGGTAATATAATACATCTATAAAGCTATTCCGTCATCCTGCAAATAGTTGATTAAAATCAATAACAAAACATTAAAAAGACAGAACCTCTTATTATAACCGCGCGTAGTCGTCACTTTTTTATATATCCAGTGTCACCTTATTTTAACAAATCACTTTCACTCACCTAATTTATAATATAATATTTTTAACCGACAATTAAAAACAACATTCTCTTTCATAATTAGGTGGAACACACAATGGTCGAACTAAGTACCTTAGACTGGGCAGTGCTGGCAGGATTTTTTGTCCTGTTATTAGGCGTTGTCGTCATGTCTATGCGACAAAAAGAAGAAGACACCGCTGACTACTTTTTGGCGGGTCGTAATGCAAGCTGGTTAGTAATTGGTGCCTCTATTTTCGCATCAAACATCGGCTCAGAACATTTAGTCGGATTATCTGGTTCTGGCGCTCAATCAGGTATGGCACTCGCCCATTGGGAAATGCAGTCGTGGATTATTCTATTACTCGGTTGGATTTTTGTGCCTTTCTATTGGAGTAGCAAGGTCTACACCATGCCTGAGTTTCTAGAACGTCGCTTTAATTCTAAGTCGCGAACTTTCTTATCTGTTATCTCATTAATCAGCTACGTATTAACAAAAGTCGCCGTGACCGTGTATGCCGGTGGTATCGCCTTTAAAACCATTTTAGGAATTGAGAGTATTTGGGGTATCGATTTCTTTTGGATTTCTGCCATTGGTTTAGTGGTGATCACCGGGATTTATACTGTTCTAGGGGGCATGAAAGCCATTATGTGGACCTCGGTGCTGCAAACGCCAGTGTTGATCATTGGTTCACTGGTCATTTTAGTTGTTGGTCTTGATAAAGTCGGCGGCTGGGCAGAAGTTGAACGCTTAAATGACGTTAATATGCACCTTATTCGCAGCGCATCAGACACTGAATTCCCTTGGCCTGGGATTATCTTTGGCTCGTTTATTATCGGTTTTTGGTATTGGTGTACCGATCAGTATATTGTGCAACGCGTACTCTCTGCGAAAGGGATTAAAGAAGCACGTCGCGGGACGATGTTTGCGGGTTATTTAAAACTCCTCCCTGTGTTTATTTTCTTAGTGCCGGGCATGATTGCTTACGCTCTGAATGCAAAAGGAATTATTAGTTACGAAAGCGCTGACCAAGCATTTCCTACGTTAGTCGCTGAGCTGTTACCTGCGGGTGTGAAAGGAATTGTGATTGGTGGCTTAGTCGCAGCACTGATGAGCTCGCTCGCTTCGCTATTCAATTCATCAGCCACTTTATTTACGATCGACTTTTATAAAAAGTTTAAGCCAGAATCAAGCGAAAAACACCTTCTAAAAGTAGGCAGAATGGCCACTATCGTTATCGTTGTACTCGGGCTGTTGTGGATACCCGTAATGAGCTTAATTGCCGATGTACTTTATGAATATCTACAGAGTGTTCAATCATTAATTGCACCAGGCATCGCGGCTGTATTCTTACTCGGTTTATGTAGTAAGCGCATAACGCCAACAGCGGGGTTTGTTGGTCTTGTGTCTGGTTTCGTACTGGGTATGATCCGCTTAGTATTATTACCCTTTAAAGATGATTTAACGGGTTCATGGTTTGCATGGATAACGACAATGAACTGGTTGTACTACTGTATCCTGCTGTTTGTTGTGGTTGTCGTTATTATGATTGTGGTGAGTATCTTCACTAAACAAGCAGATGAAGAGCAATTAAAAGGCCTTACTTTCTCAAGCCTAGACAAAGCAACACTCAAAGAGGTCGCCGAGGGTTTAGATAAGTGGGATTACATCCATACAGCGGGCATTTTAGGCATAACTGCCTTTATATATTACCGCTTTTGGTAAACATTTCGTTCCCAAAGTTGTAGGGCGCCAATTGGCGCCCTTTTTTTAAAAATTTTTTAATCAGCTAGCTGTGGTGAAAACACAGGAAACCCATCTTTATCCCATGTAATAATGCGTGCTCGCGCATGGCGATTTGGATCCGTCAATGGCGTGCCTTTTAGCTCTTTATAATCGCGGCTATGGTAAATTAGCAAATCGGTCACGCCATCTTCCGCTTTTACAAAGCTGTTATGACCCGGACCAAAGCGACCAACTTCAGCGTGGGTAGTAAAAACAGGCTCTGGCTTTTTATGCCAACTTTTAGGGTCAAGTAAATCATCATTTACATTTGCCCATAGCAAGCCCATCGCATAACGATGATCAGTGGCACTGGCCGAGTAGGTCACAAAAATTTTATCTCCACGCGTTATTACAGCAGCCCCTTCATTCACTTTATAGCCTTGTACTTCCCACTCAAGGGTCGGCTCAGTAATCGCGATAACAGGCTCTTTAATTGACGTTGGCGAGTCCATTTCTGCTAACCACAAGGCCGAGTTGTATGTGGCAGGCTGGTTTTGCTGTGCCCAAATCATGTAGCGTTTGCCTTTATGAGTAAAACTGGTCGCATCAAGAGAGAAGCTATCTAGGTGACTCATAACCTGCCCCATTTCTTGCCAGTCGCCTTGCATAGGATCAACGTGGTCATTTTTAAGTGCATACATACGAATACTAAAAGGCTTTTCAATGTCACCGGCCGCAAAGTAAATGTACCAACTGCCATCAATGTGGTGCAGCTCAGGCGCCCAAATGTTAATACTCATAGGGCCTTTATCATGCTTTTGCCAAATAACTTTTGGCTCGGCTAGTTTTAAGTCATTTAAGCGACATGCTTGGCGTAGTTCAATTTCATCAAACATCGGTGAACTACCAATAAAGGTATAACATCCGGTTTTTTCATCACGCACTAACCAAGGATCGGCACGCTTAAGTACAATAGGGTTATCAATTGGCGCGACGGTCTTGCTACTATTAGCATCAGCAAAGGCTGGCACTGACGAAGCGCTTAACACGGTAAGTAACGTAAGCCGCGATAATTTTTTGAGCATAATGTGTCCTGTATTTCGCTTTTATTTTATTGTTAATATTGTATTACATATTATATAGTAGACGAATGAACACAAAAGTTAAAACAACAAAAAGGTATTCGATCATGAGACCCGCACACCAAGTGACACGAGCAATGAAGTGGCTTTCAACTGGACTACTTATCTCAGCAGCTGCAGTGTCTGCAAAACAGGTAGAAGTACACGATCCAGTTATGGCCAAAGAAGGCGACACGTATTATGTATTTAGTACAGGCCCTGGCATTACCTATTATGAATCAAAAGATTTAACTAACTGGAAACTCACTGGCCGCGTCTTTAAAGACGAGCCTAGCTGGGCAAAACGCGTGTCACCTAATTTCGGTGGCCATCTGTGGGCACCGGATGTGTACGAGAAAAATGGCAAGTTTTACCTATATTACTCTGTTTCTGCATTTGGTAAAAACACCTCAGCAATTGGTGTAACGGTAAACGACACTCTTGACCCATCATCACCTGACTACAAGTGGATTGATTACGGTATTGTGGTTGAGTCAGTGCCTGAGCGTGATGATTGGAACGCTATCGACCCAGCTATTATCGAAGATGACAATGGCACACCTTGGATGAGCTTTGGTTCGTTTTGGGGTGGTTTAAAATTAGTGCAACTAGATGATGACATGGTGCGCTTAGCACAGCCTGAAAAGTGGCATCACATTGCCAGCCGTCCAAACACGGAGCATGGCCCAATTGAAGCGCCTTATATCTTTAAAAAGAATGGCTATTACTATCTGTTTGTGTCATTTGATAAATGCTGTCAAGGTATTGAGAGTACTTACAATGTTCGCGTTGGTCGCAGTAAAAACGTTGAAGGTCCTTATTTAGATCAGCAAGGTCGCTCTCTGGTTGATGGCGGTGGTAGCTTAGTGATTGAAGGTAACAAAGAGTGGGCAGCCCTTGGTCACAATGCCGCTTACACGTTTGATGGTAAAGACTACCTCGTGTTGCACGCCTATGAAACAGCCGATAACGGCGTACAAAAGCTACGAATTTTACCGATGAGCTGGAAAAACGATTGGCCGGTTGTAAACCCAGCCGACCTAAACAAGCTTAAAACCACACTTATAAAGTAATTATTCAAACACAAAAAACCTGCAATTTTGCAGGTTTTTTATTTACTCAAGTGATCTATTTTGAGATTTAAAGTTGGTATTATTAATTAAAATCAAGCAGGGTGATATCAACTCGCATCGGGCTTTGGCAATCCTGTTCATGCTTTGTAGCAATAAATGTACTGTACACATCTCGCGCAAGATGAGGGGGTATTAATACTTCAAAACGACTGCCTTTACTCATCAGTTGCAATGCTTCTTGCAAGCCCACAATCGCCTCGGCAATTTCATACTCAACAGGTACACCCTCTGCACGGGTGTCAAATAACACCCGACCGTTATTAAGTACTACACGTTGATGCACAGTGACTGTTGCATCCCAGTGGGGCTTATCACCTGCTCCCTGCTCAATAACACGATAACCAAGGCCCGTAGGAGTTTGGTAAACGCTTTGCTGCTCTTTTAAGCATGACGAAAATACCGGCTTCACCGCTTTATCAAACACATTATTGCTTAACATAGCTCACTCTTTATTGCTCGTTGATCAATCGAATGCCATAGATACCACCCGCAACAGAATCTGGGTTGGCTGTGAAACGCAAGGTCAGCATTTCTGACTGTTTCATCGCCTCTGTTAATGGGTAATCAATGGTGTAAAACTCATCGCTTGGGTTGCCAACAGGCAAACTTACCGCGGCCAGTTTCTCCCCATTAAGGATGATTGAGAAATGACGATTCACATCACCGATAAAATAACGAATACGTAATGCTGCAGCGTTTTTATTGGGGTTACGAAGCTGATATTCAAACCAACCTGTTGCATCGCGCCAATGGTGGCCATTATTGACACCAGCGCGGGTTCCTTCACCTTTAAAGCTATGCTCTACTTCTGGTTGCTGCTCACCCGGCGTAATGTGATCAACGGTTAATAACCGAAGCTGCTCTTTCGCTTGCTCAGCCGCTTTGGCGTCAGCTACAAATTGTGTGAATTCAGCTTTGCTTTGCTGTGGCCAATACACTTGATAGCGGCTGTCGTGTAAGCGGAAAAATGGGATAAGTTCCGTGCGTTCCGTCTGTCCAATGCCTTGCTTTGCAATCGCCACATTTTTGTCTGCGATAAATGCCAACGCTTGGCCCGGTTTACGAGTTAAATCAGCAACAAATTGCGCAGGTTCACTGAGCATAATGGGTAATGCTTCTGGTGGGCACGTCGGTCCAGCAGCAATGTGACCCATACGGCTGTTATCAGCAACAAAGCTTAACTGCTCATTCGCAAAAGCCTGTACTTTGGTGGCCATAACCACGGGGCCATACATGACAGAATAATAATCTTGGCCATCCGGTAACTGCTCGGTATAAAGCTTAGGCGCTAATTCAAAGGCAAGCTTATCGCCACTTTGCCATGCATGGCTGATACTGTAGTAACCGTCTTTTTCGCTCGCGGTCACGGCTTTTCCATTTAACGTAAAGCGCAGTTCACCTTGTTGCCAAGACGGTTTACGAATATGAATGACAGACTCTGAGCTTTGTCCCTCAGACAACCGGTTCACCGTGAGTGAAACCTTGGTATCATCAGGGAATTGGCTGTCTTGGGTGATCTGTAAGCCTTGTTGTTGCCAATTTAACGTACTGGGAATAAATAAGTTCACCCATAGATCTTTACCCGTATTGCTATAAATTAACTCACCATACTTGCTGTGATTCTCAATACCCGAGCCCACACAACACCACATAGAGTCTTGCACTGACGAGTACATACGGTAATGTCCTGGGCGCATTGAGGTAAAGTAAACAAGGCCACCATGTTCTGGGTGTTGTGACGATAAAATATGGTTATATGTGGCGCGCTCATAATAGTCTAAATAACGCGTATCAGCGGTTTTCAAAAACAGTAACTTGCTGAGTTTCATCATATTGTAGGTATTGCAGGTTTCTGGGCCTTCAACATCTTCAACCATTGGCGTAAAGTCACTTTTATCATGAAAATGTTCACGTACTGAATTACCACCAATGGACACTGAACGCTCTTGGCTCACTGTTTTCCAGAAAAAGTCAGCGCCTTGCTGCCATGCTTTATCATCGCTGGCATTCGCCACTTTCAACATACCAATAATTTTGGGAATTTGCGTATTGGCATGCAGGCCTGTTAACTTATCTTCTGTGTGTAATAGTGGTTCAATAATGATGTTATGAGAGAACTGGCGCGCTAGTTTTAAGTAACGCTCATCGTCACTAATAACATACATATCCGCAAACACATCATTTAAGCCACCATGCTCTGAGTACAGCATCTGCTGAACTTGTTCATCAGTTAACTTCGCTGTGGTTGCTAAGAACCATTCGCCTAGCTTAAATAACATGTGCTTTGCTTGGCTACTTCCTGCAACGTTGTAGGCATCACGAAGGCCATGGAAGATTTTATCTATATTGTAAAGTGGTACCCAACGGTCGTTTAAACTGAATAAATCAGCCTTAATTTCACCGTTTTCAATCTGCTGCCACATTTCATCGCCATTGGGAATACCGCCTAAGTAACCACCTGTGGCTTGTTGAGCACGATTAAGCTCGCTTAACATGTAATCTAAACGCTGCTTTAATTCTTCATCCCCTGTTGCTGCCCAAGCAAGGCTCAATGCTGATAAATAATGACCCCCAATATGACCATCAAGACCGGTATTTTCCCAGTTACCATAATTGGGCGCTTTTGGTGTCAGGCCCGCCTCACGCAGGTAAGGAGCAAGCAGCTGATCAGGATGAAGTGCTAATAAATAACGCACATTAGTTTGCTGCGCATGTAAAAACGGGCTGGCGCTTAAGCTTACTTGGTTTAGCGCAAATAAATGTTGTTCGCTGGCATGTTCAGCATGCGCAACAGAGGCGACTTGTTTGCTGTCAATTGGCAACTCACTGCATGCAGTCACCGTTAATATTGCAGCACACAGACTTGCTAAATAACTCACTTTAAATGTGTTCATGCTTGTTGTCTCCCAGCGAACCGTTATTTTAAAGAGCAAAGCGCACACTGTGTTAGCGTGCGCGTTTTAAGAGGAGGTTACTTTGGTAGGCGTTTTTGAATGACCATGTCCGTATAGTATTGATCGGTAATCTTGTATTTTTTAAGAATAAGACCAAGTAACGCGTGGAATACACCGGGGATAATAGTAAGCATGAGTGCTAAGCCCATTAAGGTAAACTCCGTTTGCTCAACGTTGGGTTTGTACTCGAAAAATGCCAGTAATAATCCCCCTGCTAAACCAGCTAAACCGCCTCCAGCTTTTTGGCAGAATGAAATACCACCAAATGATAAGCCCGATGCACGCACACCGTCTTTAATTTCACCGTAATCCACAGCTTCTGCAATCGCAGACCAGAACACAGGCGCATGTAAATCAACCACAAATGACAAGATGATATAAAGCACGAATGCCATCATTACATCACCCGGTTGGACCACAAAATACATAAGCAATGAAATAAATAACACCGCAATTTGTGATTGACGGAACAGTTTCATTTTACAGTAACGCTGCGTGATCCACGTACTTGCCACCATCGATACGATTGACGCCGCAATACCCGCACTGGTGAATGCCCCCGCTAAATCGGGCACGCCTAAATAATAGGTTGCATAGTACATTGCCACACTACCGCGAATTGCATACCCTAAGGTACCAAGTACACACGCTGCACACAGTAACAACCACTGGTCGTTTTTAAGCAGCACTTTTAATTGCGTAAGTACGCCCTCGGTTTGTGGCTCATGAGTAATACGTTCGCGGGTAGTAAAGAAACAGAATAAAAACAACGCAACAGCACACGCAGAGACCAATGCCATTGCGAGTTTATAACCGTACGACAAGCTGCCATTTCCCCAGTAAGACGCAAGTAGCGGTACTGAGAATACAATCACTACATTGGCAATTTTTGCGAAAAACATACGGTAACCATTAGCAGATAAACGCTCTTTAGGATCCGCAGTGAGTACACCAATATAAGAGATATAAGGGATTGCTACACCGGTAAACATCAACGTAGCAAACAGGTAAGTTGCATAGGCCCACGCCAGCTTCATGTTGTAATCAAGATCTGGCGTAGTAAATAGTAATATAACCGACAAACCATACGGTACAGACAAGAATAAGAACCAGTGGCGGAACTGACCCCAGCGGGTTTTCACTTTATCGGTGATGACCCCCATTAATGGATCGGTAAAGGCATCAACAAAACGCGCCACTAAAAACAACACACCCATATCAACCGGATCCAGTCCGTAGATATCGGTGTAGAAAAAAGACATAAAATAAAATAACGCTGCAACCATGACATTCACTGCCATGTCGCCGGCACCAAAGCCAACTTTTTCTACAACGGATAACTTTTGAGATTCCATACCACACCCTAATTGGAAAATATTAAGCCAATACTCAATATTTTAAGCAATGAACACCTTTCAATACTGTGTATCAACTATGTGATACTACACAGCTTGGCCACTGCATTCGTTATTTTTGTAAATTTAATGCTAACCCGAATGATAGTATTATCATACTAATTAAATCGCAACTCTTTTCGTTTAATAACAAACACGCCCACTTTCTAGCAAATCTGAAAAATAAAAAACCCCAGCAAAGCCGTAATGCAGATCAGTTAAGGAAAAACCAATAAAATAAAGGGTTACAGCGATGATTTATAAAAATCTTACTGTAGCCCTTTTGCTATATGGTCTTTAGCTAATTTTATCCCCACCTGCTTTAAGCAGCTTTAACTGAATAATATTCACATATTTATTCAAAAAACTGCTTAACTGACTGGCATTACAGCAAAGCCGGGGTTTTGGGTCTATTCAAGAATTTTAGAAAGAATAACGTGCACCAAGCGCGAATGTACGTGAGTAGATACCGTTACCGAAATTAAATAAGTTATCGTTACCTTTACCGTAGTAGTTCTGATACACATCATCTAGGATATTAGTTGCATCAAATGTCACAACAAAGTCATCATTTACATTGTAACTAAACTGGAAGTCTAAACTTTGCTCTGGGCGGCTCCAGAACTGAATCGGATTAGCAAAGCTAGCCGCTTCGTTACCGGTGTAAAACTCTGAACGCCACACGTAAGATAAACGCATGTCAAATGAATCACGCTCGTAAATACCGACGATGCTGTAAGACTCATCAGATACGCCAGCCATTTGCGACTTAACATATTCTGTAATCTCTCCAGCACGATTAAAGTCAGGAGTTTCTTGTGATGAATCAAGTAGTGTGAAACTTGCTTGTACACCAAAACCATTTAACATTTCTGGCAAGTTTTCAGGAAAATAGACAGCCCCCAGTTCAAAACCCGAAAGCTCCCCGTTTGACGCATTCACTGATGTACTAATCACATAAGGTCTAGTTACACCATCATTACCTTCAAGAATCTCAGTCTTACGTCCAGGTAACACTAAGCCTTCAATTTCGCGGTTAAAGTAAGCAGCGTAAATTGAGCTTGTATCAGCAAAGTACCACTCAAGTGATAAGTCATAGTTTTTTGACTCTGTCGGTTGTAAATTAGAATTACCACCCGTTCCCGTACCATAAGGTATATCAGTTAGTGGGTCTTGTAATCTTACAACCGTGTTCAGGTCAGCAAAATTAGGCATACGCAGTGTTTCTGTATATGCTACACGTCCTACCACGTCATCAGTGATGTTCCAGTTAAGTACTAGACTTGGTAAAATTTTATCTGTTTTATTTTTACCTGTTGTTAGCTCACCATTGTTATCTGTATCATAAAACTTCATGTCTTGTTCATAGTTCACATAACGTAAACCAAATTCACCACTAATATCTTCCGTTAAGAAGAAATTAGTGGTTGCATAAAATGCATAAGAAGTTTCATCAATATCAAAAGATTTAGCTATACCTTCAACTTGAGCATCATATACTTGGCGAACCGCATCGGCATTTTTCAGTAAATAACTACCATCTGCAGTAATGAAACTATCAAATACATCTGCACGACCATCAAAATAATCATCTACTTTAAAAATTAAGCCACTTCCATCTCCTGATGCGCCTGCAGCGACTAGCTGTTCCATTAGGCTTGCAACTGAAGTATTGCCAATAACTTTATTATCATCTCTAGTAAATTCTTGTGCTGAACGGTTTTCGAAACGCCCACCAAATCGAACTTTATCTATGTAAGTACCGCCAAAAAGATACTCACCGTCAATTGTGAAAGTGATGGCATCACCGCTATTACCAGCAGCACTGTCATAAATAGTACTAGCATTCCAATTTTCTATCGTAGCCATATCAGCTTCGTTTACTGCGGTGTTTGGATCATCCCAAAATGAGATACTTGGCACACCATCATTGTCATTAAAGTCAACATCTAAACCATACGAAGTGCGATCAAAACGCATTGCAAAAAAGTCCGACTTATATTCACTGTCTTGATAAACCACTTCAGATTTAATAGTTAGATAATCGCTTGCTTGCCACTCGGCACCTAATGCATATAAGTAGCTATCTGTTGTTTCAGAGTTATAGTCACCACTTTGGAAGCCACCAGCACCGATTGCTTGTTTTTCTTTAACGACGTTAGTGCCATCAAATACTGTGGGGGTTTCAATAAAGCCGTTACCAGTTTCAAAGGTATTTGAAAACCATAACGCATTTTGAGATTGATTCTCGTAACCCGTGTAGAAACCTTCCGCCGTAATTTCAAGTGTTTCATTTGGTGCCCACTGCAAAGATATTGATGCTGCAGGGCGCTTACGCAAACCTGTAAATGAAGTACCGAAAATAGCATCTCGCGCTAATAAATACTCAGTTGGTTCACCTTCTACGTTCAACGTAGAACCCTCTGATGATGGTAGACCATTTTCTAAACCACCTTGCCAAATTAGATTACCTTGAGAGTCACGGTCAGGGATTCGAGAATACGGTGAATAATTATGATGCGGCTTGTCAGTAAAAAATGGAAATGCTGCACCTGCTGTAATTGTATCATCGCGATAATGTGTTTCAGCGTATGAAATATTAACTAAAGCACCAAACTCACCTGCACCATCGATGTCCCAACGGTTAGAGAGTAACGCACTGATATTTGGATCAACTTTATCTGGCTGATCAGCATAAATAGCACGTGCCGCTAAAACGACTTTTTCACCGTCAAAGTTGAATGGGCGATGCGTTTTAATGTCGATCGCCCCTGCGATACCACGCTCAATTTGATCTGCCGAACGAGTTTTATAAACTGTAACACCTGATAGTAAGCTTGCTGGAATGTCTTGCAGTGCCACATCACGGCCCGCACCAGTAAATATAGCACGACCATTAATAGTCGTATTGACGTCAGTAAGGCCACGGATTGAAACCGCACTTACTTCACCTGCACCACGGCCCGTTGTTTGTACACCCGTCACACGTTGAAGCGCTTCAACTACGTTGTTATCAGGGAATTTACCAATATCTTCTGCAACAATAGCATCCACGATTTGAACGCTTGCACGTTTTTCATCAAGTGCTTTGTTTAAACTGCCGCGAATACCTGATACCTGAATAACTTCCATTTCATCGACGTTCTTTTCAGGAGTATTTGGTGCTTGCTCTTGAGCGAAAGCAAATTGACAGGTAAATGCCATAACTACAGCACTGGCTATGTGTGTTCTTTTAAACATAAGCGGTGTTCTCCAAATTATAGTTATATCGGCCCGCTGAACTTTCCCCATTCAGTTACCGAAGAGTGACCACTTTATTGTGCATCGTGTGTTGTCAAAACGGTGCGCAAGTGAGTCTATATTTTATTATGTTAATACATTGCTGTCTGAACTTTAATCATATTGTATGATTATTTGACAGTCAACTCAAAAAGCCAAATTAAAATAACTGCCATTATGTTTACAAAAAATGTCGCAATTATAACATGTTACAAACTTAAAGCGTGCTGCGTTTATGTTTTGGTTATTCATTAATACCGATTATTATCATAAACTTAGCATGTAATCATTTGCTTGTTTAATTTGTCTTTAGTTCACCTAGAGCGACAAAAAAGGGCTAACAAGTTATTTACCCAGCGAATTTTGATGCTACTATGATTAAAATACAATAATACAATATAGAATTAATTTTTGCTGCACTTTTGCTGATTTGTTTCGATGTAAACAATCAGTTACTCAGTATAATCAGGCGTACACTGTGTATTATCTGGTCATTTAGAATGAGTTTTAAGCACAAAAGCAGCAGTTCGTACAACAATCATTAGTCACAGAGGACACTCATGAAGAAATTGAAAGCGTTAGCACTGCCATTGCTTTTTTCGAGTAGCTTAGCCGTTGCACAAAACCCATTATTTACCGATGTTTTTACAGCAGATCCCGCAGCACTTGTTCACAACGACACCGTATACCTTTATACAGGCCATGATGAAGCACCTAATAACGATGTATTTTTCGAAATGCATGACTGGCTCGCCTTTTCGTCTACCGACATGGTGAATTGGAAAAAGCATGGCCCAATTATGAAAGCCACTGACTTTAAGTGGGCAAAAGGCGAAGCGTGGGCTTCACACATGATTGAGCGTGATGGCACCTTTTACTTCTTTACCACGGTTCGTCACAACGATACAAAACCGGGCTTTGCTATTGGTGTTGCAACGTCTAAGTCACCGACAGGCCCATTTAAAGACGCCATAGGCCATGCGCTTGTTACAGACGATATGACCAAGCACACACCGAATGATTGGGATGATATTGATCCTGCTATTTATACCGAAGAAAACGGCGATACATACATGTTCTTTGGTAACTTAGTGCCAAAATATGTAAAGCTGAGCGATGACTTACTTTCGCTTGATGGGGAAATAAAAACAATCGATTTGCCAAACTTTACAGAAGCATTATGGGTGCATAAAAAAAATGATAACTACTATGTATCGTACGCCTGTGAGTTCCCTGAAAAAATCTGTTATGCAATGAGTAAAAGTATTCATGGACCGTGGGAATATAAAGGTATCTTGAATGAAATCGCGGGCAACAGTGAAACAAACCACCAATCAATTATCGAATACAAAGGTAAAGATTATTTTATTTACCATACAGGTGCAGTACCACCAATTGATGGCAAACCAAGTGGTGGGCGTTTTCGTCGTTCCGTGGCTATCGAACCACTTTACTACAATGAAGACGGCACGCTTAAACGTATTATCATGACCACTGAAGGTCTCAGTAAACAAGACAAGTAATCTCAAAAAGGGCTCTTAAAGAGCCCTTTTTAGTGCTCAAATGTAATACAAATAAACATATTTACTGGAAAATCCTCACTTTCCGATAAGTAAAAACTTCCCTAAAAGAGTAAAAACAGCGAAAAAAACGCCAAAATTGGCAACTTGAAAAAATTAAAATCACGCTGTACATATTGTAAATACTGACACTTCATGTTTACATATCAATTACCTTTGCAAAAGTATTTGCACATTTTAAATCGTACTATAAAATTACAATACTACGTTCTTATTAGTTTGATATAGGCACGCGGCAATTTTATTGACAACAATCGAATAAAAAATGAATCCCAGTTTCAAGAGGACACATAAAATGAAATTAAATAAATTAGCCATGGTCATAGCCTGCTCTTTGGCTGTGACAGGTTGTGGCAAAGAAGAGGGTACTAAGCTTAACTCGTCTCTTGCAGTTACCGAACCCCAAAGCGCAAAACCGACTGTAAGCAGCAGTGTTGAATACACTGAATCAGGAAGCGTAATGGTTACTAATGTCAGTGTACATGACCCTTCTGTCGTTAAAGTTGACGACACTTATTATATTTTTGGTTCACACCTTGCTGCCGCTAAATCAACTGATCTCTTGAACTGGGAAATGATTTCTAGCCTTTCAGCTAACGCAGCCGTTAATGAAAGCCCCCTATTTGATTACAACTACACAGGTGAAATTGCCGAGGGTATTGAATGGACAGATGGCTTTACTGGCAACTGGGCTGCTGATGTTATTAAAGCCCCAAATGGCAAGTTTTGGTTTTACTATAACCACTGTGCACAAGATAACCCAGATACACCGGATGTTGTTGATGAAGTGTGTTGGAACCGCTCTTACCTTGGTTTAGCTGAAGCTGATAACATTGAAGGCCCCTATAAAAATAAAGGCATTTTCTTACGCAGTGGCTACCGCAATGAGGCGGAATTTACAGCCTACCCACTCGATAACGGCCAAACAACATGGAATGGCGCCGTTGATCCAAACGCCATTGACCCTGCAGCATTCTATGATGCAAACGGCAAGCTTTGGATGGTTTACGGCTCTTACTCCGGCGGTATTTTCGTTTTAGCAATGGACGAAGAGACCGGTATGCCAGAAGCCGGTCAAGGATACGGTAAAAAACTAGTCGGTGGTGACTTCCGTGCGATAGAAGGCGCCTTTGCAATGTATAGCCCAGAGAGCGAGTACTATTACCTGTTCTTCTCAGTTGCTGGATTTGACTTAAACGGAGGCTATAACATTCGTGTTGCTCGCTCAAAAACACCTGATGGTCCATACCTAGATAACGCGGGTAATGACATTGCAGCAATAGGGGGCCTAGAAATTGGTGAAAAACTAATGGGCGGCTTTGAGTACACCCAAGAACTTGGCGAAACAGCACCTGCTTGGGGCTATCAATCACCGGGGCATAACTCGGCTTACTACGATGAAGCAACAGGTCGTCATTTATTAGTAACACACACCCGTTTTCCACAAACATCAACTGAGTTCCCTAACAATACTGAAGCACACCAAGTTCGTGTGCATGAAATGTTTATTAACTCATTAGGTTGGCCGATGGCTTCACCACAACGTTATGTGCCGCTTGAGGGCGACAACATGGTAATTGCTGATGAGCTTTACGGTTACTACAAATTTATCAATCACGGCACTGATGTAAACACTGATGCTATTCGTTCAATGCATATTGCATTAAACCAAGATCACTCAGTAACAGGTGACGATCCCGGTATCTGGTACATGATTGATGACTCTAATATTAAACTAGAGCTTGATTCTGGTACTTACTTCGGCGTGGCTAAATGGCAATGGGATGACGCCACCAAAGCGATGGCCGTCACTGTATCGGCAACATCAAGCGAAGGCGCTACCATTTGGGCAAGTAAACGTGATGAAATTACGGATACTGCAAACGTGCTGGGCACTGTTCAAGAAGCACTTGATATAAAAACTGAATTATCAATTGCAGACGAAGGCTATTCATTACCAACTAAAGGTAAAGATGGTGCAGCGATTAACTGGCAAAGTAGTGATGAATACTACATCACCAGCGAAGGCTCTGTGTTTATCCCTACGCCAGACCGTGGTGATAAATCCGTTACTTTAACGGCTAATATCTCTTTAAATGGCGAGAGCACCACCAAGACATTTAATGTAAACCTTGAAGCGCGTCCAGAATTTAAAAATGCGATTGCACACTACAAATTCGAAGAATCACTAAGCGATGGTTTAGGCAATCTAGGTGATGCAGGGGTGACAGACAACAATCTATTAAATGTGGGTGCAGGCACAGCCGCTTTCGCTGAAGGTCAAACAGGTAAAGCGTTTAACTTTGATGGTGCAACGGGTGTTCGTTTACCTGATGACTTAGTGACAGGCGATGAGTACACAATCTCATATTGGTTTAAACCGACTGTGTTGACCGACTTCACGCCAACATTTTTTGCTGCATCATCAGATGCGCGTTGGATGAGCTTGATTCCGGGTAGCACGCACTTTACAACAACACCAATGCTGTGGAGCCGTTACCTTGCTGAAGATGGCACAGAAATGTGGAACCAAATCATTTCTGGTTCTCCTGCGGTAATGGACTGGAATCACATTGCAATTACGTATGCTAACGGGACTACTACGCTTTATCGAGATGGTATCCGAGCAGGGTCAATGCCACGTCCGGATTTCTTCAGCACGCAAACAGGCAATTTTGCTCTCGGTGTGAACTACGGGTGGGATTTACCTTTCCAAGGTCAAATTGACGAATTTATCGTGTATGACTACGCCTTAAACAGCTTAGACATCAATGGTGCAGCAATCAACAACCTAACAGATCCGACTAAGTTCGAAAGTTTCATCACTGATGCGCTTGATTTAGGTGATGTATCTGCAGTACGTGAAAGCTTCGAGTTACCACGTGTCGGTCCATTTGTGTCAGGTATTAGCTGGACGTCAAACAACGAAGAGTATTTAAAACCAGTTAACGGCACGGTTGTTGTGACTCAACCAAGTGCCTCTGCTGGCGACCAAGTTGTAACATTAACTGCAACTATTAAGTACAAAGACTTTACTGATACTAAGTCATTCGATGTGACCTTAAAATCACTTGCACCAGCTGAATACAGCTTCGAAGGTGACTTAAGTGCGCTTAATGGTGCGTACGCAACAGCTAAACCAACAGGTGGGTTAATCAATAATACTGGCGGTAATGTTACATACGTTGACGGTATCATTGGTCAAGCCGTATTCCTTGACGGGTCAGGTGTCCGCTTACCAGATAACCTTATTACAACCAATGATTACTCTGTGTCTATGTGGTTAAAACCAGAAAGCTTTTCAGATTACACAACCGCATTCTTTGCAGGTGCAAATGCAGACACTTGGTTGAGTTATGTGCCTTCGATGGCTGGCTCAAGTCTAACTCGTTTGTGGGCAAATAATGGCGCATTCTTTGATAATGCAGAGCTAGATAGCCGTATTCCTCTCAAAGAGTGGACACATATTGCCTTCACGGTTGATGGCACCAACGGCGATACGATAAAAATGTACGTCAATGGTGAACTTCAGCTAGAAGCAGGCGGTTTCCCTCGCGTGTTCACTGTACCTGGTGAAACCAATGAATTTGCCTTGGGTGTTAACTACTGGGATACCCCTTATAACGGGGCTATTGATGAACTGAAAATTTTCAACGGTGCGATTAGTGCTGAAGAAATAAAAGCACTCTTTGACGCAGCTTCTGCACAAGAAGAGTAATAAGTAAGGTGAGCTGTCTCACCTTCCTTATTCGTTGTCGTAAAAAGCCAGACTCTGTCTGGCTTTTTTATGCACACATGAAGCTGGGCAAAGTTACAAACACAATATGGTAATGCGCCTGTATACCTGTACTACTTCGATCATCACCCTGCCCGAAAGAGTGGTGCAAAAGATGAAGGTCACGGCTCTGCTCACGGTCATGAAATTGCGTACGTGTTTAAAAACTTGAATAAGTCAGATCCCAATATCACACCAAACGACTTAAAAATGTCAGAGGTTATGGCAACGTATTGGACTAACTTCGCTAAAAACGGGAATCCCAATCATGACGCACTACCAAACTGGCCAGCTTTTGATGATGAAAAGCCGAGTACCATGTACTTCCAACAACAGCCAAAGTAACTAGTGAGCAGTTTTACTCACTTTTCCAAAACTGCCACCACTTTTTGTTACTCGCGGTATCTGCTTTACTCAACGCTGAGCTTGCTGTTTCATGGGGATACCTTATACGATAAGACGGATCACTAAAGGCAGGGTTCAGTGCCGTTGAGTTATTCATTCGATCATAGTCATCTAAGTGGGGATTAGAATAAAACTCTTCGACTGGATACGGTAAATAAGCCTCGTCATACCCTGAATATTCAAAAATAAAACGTTTCGCTTTTTCATTTCTAAGGAATGCATTCCGAAACAAATGCCATTCAGCATCATCAATATTCATATAAAAATATTCACTCGCATCCAGAATGAGATACTCGTACTCTAGCTCATCAAAAAGCGCGATTGTCTTATCTAAATACCCTATCGCTATTTCAGGCTCTTGAAATAATTCAGTAAAAAACCGATGTGAGTTTTCTATATTTTCTTTCGCTTTTTTGACCGTCGTACACGGTAAAGAGATCGTATCGTAGTGTAAATTACCCTCTCCATCCATGTATTCAATTTTAGACTCGATGAAATCATCTTCATTGAAAAACATTAACCAGACTATTGGTATTTGATAACCTGCTTCAGCTAACTCAATGTACTGACCACCTTCACTTTGCAGCTGATGCACACTTGAAATTGGTTTACTTGAATTAATTAAATAAGACATTTACAACTCCTACTCCCTGAGAAAGCAACCAGCGCATTCCCTTAAACTGTATAATTATACCTTCACGTTATATTAACAGGAACAAAAAAAGCCACTCATAAATGAAGTGGCTTTGGTTTGAGTCGATTTTTTACTTATGACTTAATGTGGTTCACGCAGGTGGAACACTTGGCACTTGTTACCTAAGTCGGGTTGTTGTGCAAAGTTAGTGTTTTCAGCCAAGCCACAGTTACTTAAGCCTAATGCTTGTTTTGTATAACGGTTGATAAGCATGATGCCACCGCCTTCAACTGGGGCAATGCGCCACTGTGCTGTTTTCGCGGCACACGAAGCCATTTCTACATTGGCACCCGGCACGAGTGCATTATCGGCTACTGCAGCACAGAACTCGCTGTCAGCGCTTTGTTTAAGGCTTACATAACCCGTATCTGTTGGTGTGAAGAACCATTGCTGTGCGTCTTTATGCGTATAAGCGTGTTGCTCAACATTAGTACCTGCTTTAACTTTACCAGCTACGCTCAACGCTTTACCACTTTGTTGGCTTAATACCACAACACTGCCCATAGGGCGTAATTGCCAGTCGCCACACGCTGTTGTGTCGCTTTGCTGTAACACCGCTTGATTTTGCGCTGCCGAACACCCTGCAACCGCTAAAGGTTTGTCTGTGTAACGGTTAGTAATAGACACATTACCGTCTGTGCTTGGAGCTACTTTCCATTGCTGGCAGAAGTTATTGCGCCATGCCGCAGATTGTACTTTAGCGTTGTCAGCATCGTTACAGCTTTCAAGTTCAAGGAACTTGCTGTCTTCGCGGTTGGCTAAACGAACAAAACCGTCTGTTGTTGCATCAATAACCCACTGACCATTGGTGCTTGCACACTGGCGCTGCACTGCGCGCGCATCTTGCGGGTCTGCAGCGATGTCTAAACATAGGCCACTTGTGGCATTCACTAATTGGTAGCGTTGACCTTGTACACGTGTTACCAGCGGGCCATATTCACCTGATGGTGGGGCGACTTCAACACCCGGCGTTAATGGTTTACCAAAGTTTGGTGTTCCATCGTTGTTCCAAGTGAATTTTTGCGCACGTAAAGAACGCGTTGCGCTACAACCGTGCTCTACTGAATCATTACCATGGTAAACCAGCCAATCTTCAGTGCCATCTGGCGACGTGAAGAAACCATTATGACCTGGGCCAAATACGTCTTCTGTGCGCTCAAATACCGGCTTGTCGTATTTTTTCCAACTACTGGCTTTAAGTGGATCATCACCTACAAGCTCAAGCATACCCAGCTTGTAGTCAGGGGTATTACAGAAGCTTGCTGAGTACGTCATAAACGTACGCCCATTGTGCTGTATAATTTCAGCGCCTTCCGTTACTTTACGACCACTAATTTCCCAGTCTAGCTCAGGACGCGTGATCACCGTATGTGGAGAGTTCTTTTTCAGTGTCCATGGGTTTTCCATTTCAGCAATAATGTTTAACTGTTGATCGCCCTGCCACTGTGAGTAAATCACATACAGTTTATCGTTGTATGTAAGGTAGTTACCGTCGATATTCCATACGTTTGGCATTAATGCCCCTTTGTATTCGTATGGACCCATAGGGTCATCACCGGCACTTTCTAAAACATTTAAGTGTTGGTTATCTAGCGTGCCATCGGTACCGGCTGTGTACATCATGTACCAACGATAGCCATTTGGCCCTTTTAAGCGATGGAATTCAAACGCCCAGAAGTTACAACAACGTTCAGGGTTTGAATCAGACCACACATTGACAGGTGTTGCATCTGCAAGACCAGCAAGCGTGGGCGATTTTCGCATCACTAATTCAGAAGTCCATGTTGTTGTGGTTAAGTAATAGTTACCATCCCAATACTCAAGCCATGGATCGGCGCCATTAGGAAACAGCGGATTGGTAAATATGCCATTATCTTGAATGGGCGCTTTTTCTGTGGCTGCTACATCAGTTTTTTTAGCGGTGTTGTCTTCAGCCGTTGTCTGACAGCCAGTCAGCGCGCCAAACGACAAGGCAAATAGGCTGGCTAAACCGGCCTTTTGCATTGCGCTTTTAAGCTTTGTTGTTTTCACGTTTGTGTTCCTTTATTTTGTACCAAATTCGTACACGATGCGTGTTGAGTACACGTCACCCGGTAATAATGTTGTGCTTGGGAACGTTGGCTGATTGGGTGCATCAGGGAAGTGTTGTGGCTCTAAACAAAAACCACTTCTGAAGTTATGCACTAAGCCAGACGCTTGCTTGCTACTACCGTCTAAGAAGTTACCTGAATAAAACTGTACGGCAGGCTCTTCGGTGTAAACGGTTAATGTACGACCTGAGTTTGCTTCGTAAACCGTTGCCGCTTCTACAAGCTCTTTGCTTGGTGTGTCTTTTAGTACAAAGTTATGGTCGTAGCCTTTACCAAGCTGAAGCTGTTCATTGCTTACTTTTATATCTTGACCAATTGCTTTAGCAGTACGGAAGTCAAACGGTGTGCCTGCTACATCCATTAACTCTCCCGTTGGGATTAAGCCACCATCTACAGGCGTAATCGCTTTGGCGTTAATTTGCATTTGGTGATCAAGAATGTCGCCTTTACCCGCTAAGTTAAAGTAGCTGTGCTGCGTCATATTGATAATGGTAGGCTTGTTCGTTGTAGCAATAAACTGCATGTCTAGCGTGTTGTTATTGGTTAACGTGTAAGTCACTTCAGTGGTTACTTCACCTGGGTATCCTTGGTCACCATCGGGGCTAACAAGGCTTAGGGTCACGCCTGCACTGTTTTGCGTAGTGAACGGTGTCATGTTCCATACTTTTTTGTCGAAACCTTGCACACCCCCGTGTAAATGATTGTCGCCGTCGTTAGTGGCAAGCTGATATTCGGTGCCATTTAACGTGAATTTACCGTTCGCAATACGGTTACCAAAACGACCAATAATAGCGCCAAAGTAAGTCGTTGCTTTTGTGTAAGCGTCTAGGTTATCTAAACCCAGTACAATATTACCCATTTCGCCTTTTGCATCTGGCGTTTCAATACGCGTGATAATGCCGCCGTAGTTAATCACATCAACGCTAATACCATTGCTGTTAGTCAACGTTACTTGATTAACTGGCGTTTGATCAGCAAGCACGCCGTAAGCCGTCATAGATGCTGAAGGGGAAGTTGTCATATTGTCTCCTTGATGAGCACACGCTGGTGTAAGGGCAATCCCACATGTCACCAACAATGCATAAAGCCCGCGCGACTTTTTCGTGTTCGAACCGGCTGTTTGATGAGTTGTTTTTAAACCTTGGAAAACACATTGCAATGACATATGAATAACCTTTTTTTAATTGTATTTATAGTTTTATAATACAAATAAGGGGTTCATTGCAAATTTAATCGCTAAAATTGGATTTTGCCGTCTTTTACCATAATGCAGTCCATGCCCGCACTTTTTGCTGCTTGATAGCCAATTTGTGTATCTTCAAACACCACGCATTTACTGGGCTCAACACCTAATTGCTCAGCCACTTTTAAAAACGTTTCTGGGTCTGGCTTACCTTTACTCACATCACTTGCGGTAACTAAGGCGCCTATTTTATTAATTAAATTAGTATCTGTTAGGTGATCAATTGCATGCTCGCGGTCAGCCCCTGTACCCACTCCCATTGGCAGTACGCCATGGTATTTTTCAAGTACAGCGACGGTTTCGTCAATTACCAATGGATGGTGCTGTAAATCAACCCAAAATTGGTGCTTGTCTTTAGCAACAACGAGAGGGTCGTGATCTAAACCAAATTTTTCATTGAGCATTTCAATGGTTTTAACGGTCGGTATGCCACCCAAGCTATACATGTAGTCGTAATCGAACGGATAACCATACGCTTCACAGGCTTTCTGCCATGCTTGCAAATGACTGCCCATTGAGTCAATTAAGGTGCCGTCCATATCAAAAATAATGCCTTGGTAGGCGCTTAAGTCGATCATATCTACTCCTAAAAAGTGTTACTTCACAATAGCATAAGCCAGCGAGGAGCGAGGCTCATCACTGGCTTAATCGACAACAAAATTTGACTGAACATGCTAAAAGCATGCCCTAGTACTTTATGTACTCGTTTTTACAGGCCACGTTTTAGCATGTAATAAGCTGCGTTATGACGAAGCTCTGTTTTGAAACCACGAATTGTCGTATCGTTATCGATGATCATTGTTTCAACGCCTGCCATTTCAGCAAAATCAACGATCATATCAGTTGTGACTGCTTGGCTGTATGCAGTGTGGTGTGCACCACCAGCGTGGATCCATGCAGCAGATGCAACAGATAGATTTGGTTTTGGTTCCCACAGTGCTGAAGCCACTGGTAAGTGAGGTAAATCAGCTGGCGGAGCCACTGTATCTACTTCGTTGATTAGAATGCGGAAACGGTTACCCATATCAATTGGTGATACGTTAATTGCAGCGCCTGGTTTTGCAGTAAACAATAAACGACCTACATCACACTTCACACCGATCGTGTGTTGGTGAACTTCTAAGCGTGGTTTTTGTGCCGCAATTGAAGGACATACTTCTAACATGTGCGCGCCAAGTACTTGGTCAGTCTCACCCATGTTGTAAGTGTAATCTTCCATGAATGAACAACCGCCTTCACGGCCTTCACCCATTACTTTCATGATGCGAACCATCGCAGCTGTTTTCCAGTCACCCTCACCACCGTAGCCATAGCCTTTCGACATTAGGCGCTGTGTAGCAAGACCCGGAAGACCAGACAGGCCTGATAAGTCTTCAAAACAGTTTGTGAATGCTTTAAAGCCGCCTTTCTCTAAGAAACGCTCCATACCAAGCTCTAAACGTGCTTCGTTGCGCAGCATTTTTACGGCGTAATCGTCTTGTAGAGTTTCGTCAGCAATCACATAGTCTTGCTTATAAAGCGCTAACTGTGCATCGATTTCGTCTTCTGTGATTGTATCAACCACTTTTACAAGCTCAGCGACACCAAACGCGTGTACTTCATAACCAAAGGTGATTTGTGCTGAAACTTTGTTACCTTCGGTTACCGCAACTTGACGCATGTTGTCGCCAAAACGCGCTACTTTAAGTGTTTGGCTTTCTGCCCAACCTTTTGCCGCACGACACCAGTCATCTAACTGCTTTTGTACGTCAGCACGTTGCCAGTGACCCGCAACCACTTTGCGCTCTTTACGCATTACCGTACCGATGAAACCAAACTCACGGTCACCGTGTGCACTTTGGTGCGTATTCATGTAGTTCATGTTGATGTCAGACCAAGGAAGGGCTGCATTGAACTGAGTATGAAGGTGTAACCAAGGCTTACGTAATTCGCTTAGGCCAGCAATCCACATTTTCGCAGGTGAGAAAGTGTGCATCCATAATACTAAACCAACACAGTTAGGATCGGTATTTGCCGCTTGGCAAACAGCGTGAATTTCTTCAGGTGACTTAACGGTAGGCTTACATACCAAGTTTACTGGTAGGTTCGCTTCGCTGTTTAAGCCCGCTACAATTGCTTCGCTGTCTTTGGCAACCGTTTCTAACACCTTAGGACCATAAAGATGTTGTGAGCCGGTAACAAACCAGACTTCTTTCGTCATCGTCGTCATGTTAATAATCCTCTAAATTCTTGCTATTTGCTCTGACCGTAATACGCGTTTTTACCGTGCTTACGTAGATAATGTTTATCCATCACGGCTTTTTTAAGTTCAGCTGCGTGTGGATCTAAAGTGCGTGTTAAATACGCCATGCGAGCAATCTCTTCGAGTAGCGCGGCATGGTATACAGACTGAGCGGCATCTTTACCCCACGTGAAAGGCGCATGACCCGCAACAATCACCATAGGTGCAGCTTTCGGATCGCGGTCTTTATACGCATCAGTAATTTGAATACCGGTTTCTAACTCATAATCGCCATTCACTTGCTCATCAGTTAGTTCACGCGTACAGGTGATGTCACCGTGTACATAGTCAGCGTGAGTTGTGCCAAGGCAAGGAATGCTTTGTTTTGCTTGTGCCCATGCAGTTGCATAGGTCGAATGCGTGTGTGTTACACCGCCAATCTCATCGAAGTGGCGATATAAATGAACATGTGTTTTGGTGTCAGAAGACGGACGCATAGCACCTTCAACAATGGTGTTTTCAAGGTCGACGATCACCATGTCGTCGGCTTTCATTTGGTCGTACGATACACCACTTGGTTTAATCGCAATCACGCCTTTGTCGCGGTCGATTTGCGATACGTTACCAAAGGTATAAATTACTAAGCCACGACGTTGAAGCTCCATATTCGCTTCATAAACTTCACGTTTTAGTTCAGTAAAACTCATGCTTTGTCTCCGTTTACATAGCTTGCAAGTGCTTGGTAGTTGGCATAAAGCGCGTCATACACCGCTACACGCTCAGGGTTTGGTAAGTACTGATGACAGACTGATGACGCCATCACTTTTTGCGCATCAGCCACTGTTGCGTGCTCACCCGCAGCAACCGCAGCCATAATTGCCGCACCCAATGCACAACTTTGCTCACTCTCTAAAACGTCGATTGGACAGTTCCAAACATCAGCACAGGTTTGCATTACGTAGTCTGATTTTTTAGAAATACCGCCGATAACAACCACTGACTCAATTGGCACGCCTTCACTTTGAAAACGCTCAGTGATAGCACGTGCGCCAAACGCCGTTGCTTCAACAAGTGCTTTAAAGAATTTAGGTGCATCTGTGCCCATTTTTAAGCCAGTTAATGCCATTGCAACGCTTTGATCAGCATCTGGCGTACGACGACCATTTACCCAATCAAGCGCTGTTACGTCGCTGCTTGTTACAGGGAGTGCTGCCGCCGCGTTTGATAAATCAACTAAGATTGAGTCTTCTAGCTTGTTAACTAACGCCTGCTCAGCGTCAGATAGATTTGTAAGTTGGCGAGTTGGCCAAAGTACTAGATTCTTGAACCATGCGTATAAGTCACCAAAAGCAGACTGACCGGCTTCTAAGCCAATTAATCCTGGGATCACTGAGCCATCAACTTGACCACAAATACCTTTAACGCAGGTATCACCTAGTTGCTCTTTAGACGTTACCGTGATGTCACAGGTTGAGGTACCCATTACCTTAGTTAGAACGCCTGGGCGAACATTGGCAGCTACTGCTCCCATGTGACAGTCAAATGCACCGTAACCAATCACGATGCCTTGTGGTAAACCTAGCTTCTCGGCCCACTCAGCGGTTAAGTTGCCAGCAACTTGGTCGCTTGGCTCTGTGGTTGCATTTAAAGTATCAACAACACCATCTAATAGTGGATCGATACTTGTAAAGAAACTGTTTGGTGGGAAACCGCCCCACTGCTCGTTCCACATTTGTTTGTGGCCCGTTGCACAACGCCCTAGCTTTAATGCTTCAGGGTGAGTTGTGCCGCACATGAGCGCGGTCATCCAATCACAGTGTTCAACCCATGAATAAGTGGCTGCTTTAACACTGCTATCAACGCGGAAAATATGTAATGCTTTAGCCCAGTACCACTCAGAAGAGTAAATACCGCCCATGTGTGAAAGGTAGTTCACATCGTTGTTAGTTGCAGCTTGAGTGATTTCATTTGCTTCTTTAATAGACGTATGGTCTTTCCACAAAATGAACATTGCATTTGGGTTTTCTGCAAACTCTTCAGTTAATGCCAGTGGTGTACCTTGGCTATTAATAGCCACAGGCGTTGAGCCTGTCGTATCAAAGCTCATACCCACTACTTTGTCTGCGGTACCTGCTGGAACATGCGACCAAAGACCATTCACTACTTCAACAAGGCTATCAATGTAGTCTTGTGGATGCTGACGAAACTGATCTTTACTTGGGTCACAATATAAACCTTGTGCCCAGCGCGGGTAGTTCACTAAATGGCTGGCTAGTTCTTCACCAGTTGCAACATCAACGAGTAATGCTCTTACCGAGTCTGACCCGTAGTCTAATCCCAACGTATAACGAGACATAATTACCTTTCACTAATTGCTTACTAACATTGTTAGTCATTATCTTTATTTGTATGATAATATCAACAATACCAGATTGTAAAGGTATTATAAAAATATTATTAACAGGATTATTTGCTGCTGGCGGGCGATTTATTGCGCAGTTTTTCTGGAAGATTAGATTGTTTTTTCAGCACAAATAACAGGTTAAAGCCACTAAATTAACTTTTGTATGATAAGAATGGGATAATTATGTCTAACCAACTAGAACAACTTAAAGCAATGACAACCGTTGTTGCTGACACGGGTGATTTTGAAGCAATCAACGAATACAAACCGCAAGATGCAACAACGAACCCATCACTCATCTTAAATGCGATTCAAATTGAGAAGTACCGTCCACTTGCTGCAGAAGCCGTTTCATGGGCTAAAGCACAAAGTAACGATACAAATGAAGTAATAAGCAAAGCAGCTGATAAACTAGCAGTATTAATTGGCTCTAAATTAATGGAGCAAGTACCGGGTTTAGTGTCAACTGAAGTTGATGCGCGCTTATCATTTGATACCCAAGCAACCGTTGATAAAGCTCTTGAGCTTGTTGCTCTTTATAAAGAGCAAGGTATCGACACATCGCGCGTGTTAATCAAAATTGCTTCTACATGGGAAGGTATTCAAGCCGCTAAAGTACTTGAAGCACAAGGCATTCGTTGTAACCTAACACTGGTGTTTGCATTTGCTCAAGCGCGTGCTTGTGCCGAAGTAGGTGCATACCTAATCTCTCCTTTCGTAGGGCGTATTCTTGATTGGTATAAAGCACAAGATGCAAGCGCAGATTTCGACGGTGCAAACGATCCGGGCGTTAAGTCAGTGACTCACATCTACAACTATTTCAAAAAACATGGTTTTGAAACAATCGTTATGGGTGCAAGCTTCCGTAACATTGGTGAAATTCAAGAACTAGCAGGCTGTGACCGCTTAACTATCAGCCCTAAACTTCTTGCAGAACTGGCAGCAACGCAAGCACCTTTGACACAAAAGCTACAACCTGCGACTGAAAAAGCAGACGCGCCAGCAGCGATGACAGAGCACGCATTCCGCTGGGAAATGAATGAAGATGCAATGGCCACTGAAAAGCTAAGCCAAGGTATTCGCCAGTTCGCCATTGACCAAGAGAAACTAGAGTCAATCTTAAGCGAATTAGTTTAAACCTGATTGTTTAAGCAGAAAAAAGCCCGCAAACTAAGGTTTGCGGGCTTTTTTTGTGCCTGCCTTATAATCGTAAAGGCAGGCTTATCGTGTTGCGATTACGATAAATTTTTAGCTAACAACATTATTCAGCAAGTAATGCGTTTGCTTTAGCGACGAGGTTAGCAACCGTGAAACCAAAGTGCTCTAGCAATACAGCACCAGGCGCTGATTCACCAAATGTATCCATACCGAGTACGTCACCATCTTGGCCAACATACTTGAACCAGAAGTCACGGTGCGCAGCTTCAACTGCAATTTTTGGAGTACCCGCTGGTAGTACGCTTTGACGGTATGCTTTGTCTTGGCTATCAAACTGATTAGTCGACGGCATAGATACCACGCGAACTTGCTTGCCTTGTGCTGTCAGTTCAGCGGCAGCATTAACCGCCAGTTCAACCTCTGAACCTGTTGCAATTAGGATAAGTTCAGCTGTTTGTTCGCTATCAACAAGTACGTAACCACCTTTAGCGATATCGGCTACTTGCTGCTCATCGCGCGCCATCGCTTTCGTGCCTTGGCGGCTGAAAATGAGTGAACTTGGGCCTGTTTCTTTTAATAACGCTTGACGCCAAGCAACCGCTGTTTCTGTTTCATCACACGGACGCCACGCAGTCATATTCGGGGTCATACGTAGGTTTGCAATTTGCTCGATTGGTTGGTGAGTTGGACCATCTTCACCTTGACCAATTGAATCATGAGTATACACAAAGATGCTTTGTGCTTTCATTAATGCAGCCATACGCACAGCATTTCGCGCGTATTCCATAAACATTAAGAAAGTCGCACCGAATGGGATAAAGCCACCGTGTAGTGCAATACCATTCATGATAGCGCTCATACCAAATTCACGTACACCGTAAAAAACATAGTTACCATCAGCGGCATCTTGTAAGCCTTTAGCGTCTGGCCACAATGTTAAGTTTGAACCGGCAAGGTCAGCAGAGCCACCCATTAGTTCAGGAAGCTGCTTTGCAAAGAAAGTAATTGCGTTTTGTGAAGCTTTACGCGTTGCAATGTTTTGCATGCCAGCTTGGCATTTAGCAATGTACTCATCAGCTAATTCTGCGAAGTTAGCAGGGAGTGTTTTTTCAAGTACGCGACGAGTATATTCTTTAGCTAGTTCAGGGTGTGCTTTGCTATAGGCAGCAAACGTTTGTTGCCATGCACTTTCTAACTCTTGACCTTTCGCTTGAGTATTCCACTCGTTGTACACGTCTTGCGGTACTTCGAATGCAGGGTGTGGCCAGTTTAATTGCTCACGTACCGCAGCGATTTCATCGTGACCAAGTGGCGCACCATGACAGTCGTGGCTACCCGATTTGTTTGGCGAACCAAAACCAATCACAGTTTTACAGCAAATCAGTGTAGGTTGCGTGGTATTGCTTTGCGCCGCTTCGATTGCGCCCGCAATTGCATTCATATCATGACCATCAACATCACGAATAACCTGCCAGCCATACGACTCAAAACGCGCAGGTGTATCATCAGTGAACCAACCTTCTACTTCACCATCGATCGAGATACCGTTGTCATCCCAAAATGCAATGAGTTTTCCAAGGCCTAACGTACCTGCCAACGAACATGCTTCGTGCGAGATACCTTCCATTAGACAGCCGTCACCCATAAAGCAGTATGTAAAGTGATCAACAATATCAAAGTTCGGTTTATTGAATTGTGCCGCTAAGATTTTTTCAGCGATAGCCATACCGACTGCGTTAGCAATCCCCGAACCTAATGGGCCTGTTGTTGTTTCAACACCCGGTGTGTAACCGTATTCAGGGTGACCCGGTGTTTTAGAATGAAGCTGACGGAATTGCTTAATATCTTCGATGCTAACGTCGTAGCCGCTTAGATGTAACAATGCATATTGCAACATTGAGCCATGCCCATTTGATAACACAAAACGGTCACGGTTAGACCAGTCTGGGTTTAATGGGTTATGACGATGAAAGTTTTGCCACAATACTGCGGCAATATCAGCCATCCCCATGGGCGCACCTGGGTGACCTGAGTTAGCTTGTTGAACAGCATCGACAGCAAGTATGCGAATAGCATTTGCAGATTGAGAACTAGGCAGAGTCATCTTATTAGCTTCCTGTTAATATTATAATATAATTAATATCGCAAAAACTCAGTCAAATAGCAACTTAATAAAGTGTCATGTCAGTAATGACGTGCCCCTAACGCGGTTTTAAAGTGTTAAATGAGCGTGAATATGCACCGTTTAATACTTTGTAATACTCTGTTTATGTTGCTCACGCTTTTTTTTAGCGACCTCAGCATCACAAACACATTAATTATTAATTCATGCGCTTACATTATTTAGTTTACAAAAACCAACCAATGCTACAATTTGGTACATTATTTCATTGTTCAAGTTAACAAGAACACCTTAGTGTTAACACGTTTTTTCGCTGAGGTTTTTTATTTGTGATAGTTAACAGTGGTTGCTCTATTGGGCTTCGCATTATTTTACTCTTAAGCACGCTTTACTTGTCTCCTCAGGCTCACAGTACCGCGCCTGCCTATTTAGCAGATGAAGGGTTGAGCCTTGGCATTAGCTTAGGGTATGGGCAGCTCGATAATCCGGTTTATAATAAAGGGGATATTCCACTTTATGTGCTGCCGCGCGTGGAACTGTTTGTCGGTGATTTCTCGTTCGCAAATACGCAACTAACCTGGACACCGATAACACGTGAAAACTATCAACTCTCAGTGTTCACTCAACTCAACGAAGACGGGCTTTACTTTGCTAAGCATTCCGCTGCACTCGCAGCAATAAGGACTATAAGTGGCCGCCCTCCAATGGGGTCAATTCCACCGGCAATGGGTGACATGCCGCCCACGACCCAAAAAAGACGCGGCGATATAGGCAGTATTAGTAACCGTAAACTCTCTTTTATGACTGGCGCAGAAGCGCTATACGATTGGCAAAACTGGCGCTTTAGCGTGAGTTGGGCAATGGAGCTAACCAACTATCATAAGGGTTTACAAGGCGCACTTTCTGCACAGCGCTTATATAAAATTGATCAGCATCTACTTTTATTGGGTATCGAAGTACAGCATTTAAACAGAGGGTTAGTCGATTACTATTATGGCACTAGCCAACAAGACGTGCAGGTGGGGTTTAGCCGCTTTGAAGGTCGCTCAAGTCAAAAGTATGGCCTTAAGGCCAGCTACCAATACCACTTTAGTCAGCAATGGCAATTTATTAGTGATGTAAAGTACCAGCGCTTATCTTCGGGCATCGCCGACAGTCCACTCATAAACGATAGCAACTTGCTTTCTTTTTATGCTGGCATTGCATGGAATTACTAAACAATGCTGCGAACTAACTCATTTTTACTCATGATGCTTATCCTCAGCTTCACCCTTAGTAAACTTGCCTTTGCTGAGTCGAGTCATATTGAAGTAACACCCAGTAACTGTGTAACTAATGAGCAAGATTGTGTGATGAATATTAAGGTAGATTGGTTCACAGAGGCCACCAGCACGGTGTGCATTCGTGTTACTGATCAGCAAGTCAGGCTATTTTGTCAAAAGCCAAAACAAGGGCACAACTTCCTTATCGCTGTACGAAACAATCGAAATATTGTTCTAGAGCTATTAACCGAGCAACTTATCCCGTTAGAAAGCACTGAAATAAACGTTTTTTATCAAAATATTAAAAAACGTCGCCGTGATATCGCATGGAGTATTTTTTAATGACCAAGCATAATAAAATTTTATATATTGAAGATGACCTAAAACTGGCTCAATTAGTCGTAAATTACCTGATGAGTAATGGGTATGAGGTTGATCATTTTGATAATGGCTGCCATGCGTGCTACCAAGCAAGTATGAAGAAGTTCGACTTGATTTTACTCGATATCGGCCTTGGTAACGAAGATGGTTTTGACGTATTCAAAGAGCTAAAGCGCTATCAAGACAGTCCGATTATTTTTATGACTGCCAGACAAAGTCAGGTTGATCATATAACAGGGCTAGAATTAGGAGCCGATGACTACCTTACCAAGCCTGTATCACCGTCTATTTTATTAGCAAAAATTAACAACACGATTCGCCGCACTCAACAGGTTAAGCCTCAAAGTACTGTACACAACGCCCATAACATACGGTTTGGCTCACTGAGTATAAATACCATTCAGCGCGAAGCTTATTTGCATAGCCAACCTCTTGAATTAACCAGTGCAGAGTTTGAATTACTAATACAGTTAGCCAAGGCTCCAGGGCAACTTATCAGTCGCGATCAGCTTTTTGATAGTGCAATTGGTCGTAAATATGATGGTCAAAGCCGCACAATTGATGGCCGTATAAGTCGGCTCCGAAAAAAGCTCGGAGACGAGTCTGTGCCACCCCAAAAAATAGTCACCGTGTGGGGCAAAGGGTATATTTTTTCACCTCAAGCTTGGAGCTAACTTGCCTTGTTTAGGCTGTATTTTTACCTCTATTTAACCCTCGCTGTTTGCCTAAGTAGCGCAGCGTGGGTACTAGAGACTTATTTTCCTTCTCCTCCCGCTCACTCGTTAGAACAGCAACTCGCACACCACCTGCTAAGTGTAGAAAGCCAAGTCGATAATGCGTTAATAAAAAAATCGCCCCTTGCCAGTTTCTACTTAGGCGATGCTTTAAAACAACCCCTGTTACGAGGCGAAGTGATCAGTGTTAATGACCCTGAAGGGAATGTGTATTTTCATCGACTTGCTGTCGATGGTGACACCATTTTAAGCGCTGGCCCTTACGTACAAACAGAAGAAACAGCATCACAATCCCTCGTGAGTCTGGTTTTTTATAGTAGTGTTGCATTAGCGGTGGTTATTTTTACCGGCCCATTACTGATTGATTTAAGTAAACTACGTAGAGCAAGTAGCAAAATTTCAAATGCTGATTTTAGCCCGCAAGTTCAATTTAGCCGCTTTAGTTTATTAAAAAGCATAGGCGATACCTTTGATAATATGGCACAGGCACTTTATAACCGAAACCAAAGTCAGCGCGAACTTATCAACGCCGTTTCACATGACTTTTTAACCCCGATTTCACGCGCTAAGTTTGCCCTCGAAGCCGTTGACGATAACAACCATTATCGCCACAGTATTTTGCAAGACATTATTGAGTTAGAGCTATTAGTTGAAGAGTTTTTAACTTATGCAGAGCTTGAACAGTGTGAGCCACGCATATTAATTAAAGACTACAGCCCTGATGAATTACTCCAGCCCTGTATTGCTAAGTTTATGAGTTATTGTCAGCTTGATATTCGTATTGATTGCCAACTAGAAAAAATAAGTGTTGATAAGCAAAGCTTTCAGCGCTTACTGCAAAACTTACTTGGTAACGCTGTGCGGTTTGCTAAACAACATATTGAGATCACCTTAAAACACACTAAAAAAGGCACGTTACTCATCATCGAAGATGACGGGCCAGGTATACCAGAAGCGATGCGCGCAACCTTAATGCAGCCTTTTTCTAAAACGGCCTCTGTGCATCAACGTGGCTATAAGGGAGTCGGCTTAGGCTTGTCAATCGTGAAGCAACTCTGTATTTGGAATAACGCACAGTTTAGTTTAGACAATAGCAGCCAGCTCACTGGCGCCAAGGCAAGTATTCATTTTTTGCGTTAATACCCCCTCCCCGAAAATGTACCAAGATGTATCAGTGTGTGCCATTTATTTACATTATATTGATGTTAGATACACAACTGAACACTATCCCTAGTGATTAAAATCGTTCGCAACAAATAGCGAGCTCATAATTAAAAAATCCTTCTAGGGAACTAAAGCACATGTTCAATATGAAAAAAGTATCAGTGATGGTCGCTTCTGCACTGTATATCAGTGCTGGCACTTCACATGCTGCACTGAATCAAGCACAAGAATGGGCTGAACAACCCGCTGATTATGCGCCAAAACCAATGGTTTCTGCTGAAACTAATTGGGATGGTAAAATCAACCAAACGGTAAAGAAACAAAGCCGTATTTTCACGCCAGAAAAAGACATCACAGGTGTTCAAACTTATATTGTTCAATTAATTGATGCACCTATTTCAGCTTATGATGGCGGCCTAAAAGGCCTAGCAAGTACACGTGAAACAGTGGCAACAGCTAGACAAACAACCGCAAAGCCACTTGATTTAAATAAACCTGAAATTGCAAGCTACTCAAATCACCTCGCAAGCAAGCGTCAAAATGTTGTGAACTCTGCACTGACACTTCAAGGCCTGCAATTAAAAGTAGATCGTGAATTTAGCGTCACTTTAAACGGCTTCACCACCCGAATGACCCAAGAAGAAGCTGCGCGTTTAGCAAAAGTGCCTGGCATTAAGCACATCGCACGCTCTAAGATATACCCATTAACTACGTTTAACACGATTGAGCAAACAGGTGCAAAAGCACTGTGGAGCAACAGTCAAAGTGGCCTAGCAAGTAACAAAGGTGAAGGCGTTGTTGTCGGTATAATCGATACAGGCATTAATACTGATCACCCATCATTTGCTGCCGTAGGCGATGATGGCTATACACACACCAATCCACTGGGTGATACTTACTTAGGTGATTGTGCTAAAGCTGAATTCGCAGATCGCTGTAACGATAAGCTCATTGGTGTGTATTCATACCCAGAAATCACGGTAGCGTATTCTGATCCTGTATTTGAAGAATCGCGTCCAGCGTATGGTGAAGATTATAACTCTCACGGTTCTCACGTTGCAGGCACCGCAGCGGGTAACGTGCTTTATGATATTACTTATAAAGAACCTGGTTACGGTAGCCAAAACTCTGGGACTGAAACGAACCTTATCTTCCCGCAAGTGTCAGGTATGGCACCGCATGCAAATATCATTTCTTACCAAGTTTGTTGGCCTGGTGCTGCTGGCGACCCATATGCGGGCTGTCCAGGTAGTGCAATTATTGCCGCTATCGAGCAATCAGCAATTGATAACGTTGATGTCATTAATGCCTCACTCGGTGGTTTTGAGGAAGATCCTTGGGTTGAACCTATTGAGCAAGCATTTTTCAATGCGGCAAACTCAGGTGTGTTCGTTGCTGTTGCAGCCGGTAACAGTGGCCCTTACTTACAATCAGCTGATCACTCATCTCCTTGGGTAACAACGGTTGCTGCGCATACTCCATCTTCGCAAGTTGTGTTTAGCGATAAAACTCTTGAGAACTTATCAGGTGGCGACACTGACGCACCAACAGACATGATTGCTGCTGGCATTACCTTTGACGAGCTAACGGGTTTAATTGTTTCTGCGTCTGATTACCCTAACCCAAATGAGCCAGTGTCACGCTACCAAACAGACTGTGATCAGCCTTATCCAGCGGGCACCTTTGACTTTACCGATGACCCTAACACGCCGGATATCGACGAAAGCCAAGAAGACGTTATTGTTGTGTGTAAGCGAAGCAATAAACCGCTTTACGCAAAAGCAAATAACGTATTAGCCGGTGGCGCTGAGGGTGTCATTATTTACAACCTATCGTCATACCAAGACCGTAGCCCAGCACCTCAACTGCCTTACCCTGCGCCTACAGCACATGTAACCAATGCAGAAGGTGTTAAACTACTTAATTGGTTAAGCACAGGCTCAGGTCATAAAGGAACCATTACAGCAAACTCAGCTAGCACAGAAGAAGTAGATGAAGAGCGCATTGCGTACTTCTCAAGTCGCGGTCCATCATACTTTGGTTTTGATACCTTGTTAGTTGATGTTGCTGCACCGGGTGTTGATGTGTTCGCAGCGAGTTCAGACGACCAACCGTTTTCTAAAAACCCATCATCAACAGACTGGCAAACAATGTCGGGAACATCAATGGCAAGTCCGCACGTTGCTGGTGCTGCCGCATTGCTTAAACAGTCTCATCCTGAATGGTCTTTAATGGAGATTCAATCAGCGCTAATGTTAACAGCAAGCAACAACCTTAAAAATGCACAATACCTTGATAACTATAAAGATGAAGGCTTTGATTCATCTTTACAAGATATGGGTGCGGGTCGTATGCATGTTGACCTTGCTGATAAAGCCGGTTTAGTGATGCATGAAAGCATCGAAAATATGAAAGCGGCAAATCCTAATTTAGGCGGCCGCTTAAAAGCACTTAACACGGCTTACATGGTTGATAATAACTGTGGCCTAGAATGTAGCTTTATGCGTACAGTGACAGCAACAGAAGATGCAACGTGGAGCGTATCAGCTGAAGAGTGGATTGGTAACAGCACAATTACTGTAACGCCGAGTGAGTTTTCACTAAAAGCCGGTGAAACACAAAACATTGTTGTTGAAGTGAAAATGAACCAAGTTGCTCAAGCAATTGATAATATCGAGGTATCAGGAAACCAAGGTCAAATAAAATTGGTTTCGAGCAACCCTAATTCACCCGTTCTAGAAATGCCAGTATGGACATTTAACGGTGATACAGGATTACCGAGCTTTATTAAAGTAGATGCGCATCGTCGTTCTTCAACAATTAATGTAGGTCCTTTCAACACCGATGAAGTGAGTGATTTCACATCGCGCTCTTTTGGGTTAGTGGAAGGCCAACAAAACACCGTAAAATTATTCACAGACACCACCAGCGGCGACCCATTTGATTTAGTCGACGTCGATGGTGAAATGGTTAACCCTAACCATATTGAGTGGACTACCGTACCACAAGACGCAAAAATGCTGAGCGCAAGCCCAGTAGGCGAAGCCTCTCGCGTGCTTATGTTTATGGGTAAAGACAGTAATAACGATGGTTTAGCAAGCATGGATGAAACTATCTGTATGTCTACCAGCTTTACTGTTACCAACTTCTGTAACATTGTTGACCCAGAAGCAGGTGAATATTTCACCGTTTACATGAGCTTAGCAAATGTTCCTTCGGGTGAAGAAGACCAAGGCCGAGATATCACTTTTGCAACAGCAGTGGTTCAAGAAGGTCAAAGCAACCTAACAGTCAGTGCTCCAGAGAAAATTGCAGGTTACAAAGACTACGAACTAACACTGTCGTACAACTTACCTGACATGGAAGTAGGCGATATATATTTTGGTGGTTTTGACTTAGGTAGCAACCCTGAAGACGCTGGTAACCTTGGTTTTGTTCCTGTCATTATCAATCAAATTGATAAAGACATGCGCTTTACAGCAAATAAAGAACAAGCGACTGTGGGTGAATTAGTTGATTTCAAAATTGAAGTAATCGCAAATAATGAACAAGCGGCTCGTAATTTCACAATTGATACTGCTTTCCCAGAAGGCATCGAAATTATTGAAGACAGCATTGTTGCGACAGCATCAACTCCAGCAACACCTGAACTGGTAGACAACGTATTATCACTTCAAGGTACGCAAGAGACGACCAAAGATGTGGCTCGTAACTATAAAATTACCACGAATCTAACAGATGAAATGTGTTCTCTTGGAGCAGCTAAATCTCCGTACCCTAACTATTTAGACTTGCGTACACTTGGCTGGCGTACACTTGAAGGAGTTCAAGGCCAATACTGGAACGAGTTTGAGTATTCATTTAAAGAGTTAATGGCAACAGATCTCGATGTTTCTTTCCCATTCTTTAATAAATACCATTTTGATTCAATCAAACTTAACCCAGCTGGTTTAGTGACGTTTGGCTCTAACGGCCGCACAACGCCATTCCATGTAGAACTTCCATCAGGCGGCGGTTTCCCACCACCACCTCCGTATCTTATTGCGCCTTTCTGGGTTGGTGATAACACAATCCCTGAGCGTGTAGATGGCACTTATGGTAACTATGACGCTAACGCGGGTATTACACCAACTTATACTCAAGCACGTGATTGGCTTGTCCTTGAGTGGGATAATATCCAACGCTCTCAAGTAGAAGGGCAATCAGTTGACGTTGAATTGTTCATGCGTATGAATATTGCTTATGAGCCAGGCGAATATGAAATGATGTTTGCTTATGACAACGTTAACCTCGCTGATAACCAAGGTTCTATTGGTTTCAAAGCTGCTGACGGTCGTATTATTGTTAATGGTGATATGCCTGTAGATCTTAATATTGGTGATGGTTTTGCATACGACAATCTTGATGAAGTTGTTCATGATGAGCTTGTCGTATGTATGGATTATGTAGGCCCTGAAGTGTCTAAGTTTGACGTTCAGTTCCAAGCGTATATTGGCGAAGCAGCTGCAGCACAAATGCATACGCTGACGGTTAATAACGGCTTAGAAGGCGCTGATGACGAAGTGTTAACCTTAGAGCTTAACGTACTGGGTAATATTTCATTATCTGACTTCCCTGATATGCAAGTTGAAGAAAACAACTCTATTAGCTTCGATGTACTTTACGCGGATGAAAACAACGTAAGTAACGTGATTGAAGTGATGGGTGAAAACTTTACTTCTGAAGTTTCAGGTCACACATCAGGTAGCACAGTAACAATCACACCTACAGAGCACTTTAATGGTGAAATTGATGTCATGGTAAAAGTAAGCGACAGAGTAAACTCTGCAGATGCTGCAATGAGCTCATTCTCATTAATGGTTATGTCAGATGGTATTGAGTTGGGTTGTACTGACAGCGCAGCAACAAATTATGATGAAAATGCAAATACTGACAATGGTAGTTGTACTTTCCCTGAGGCCGTTATCCCAGACCCTGAAGTGGAAGAAAGCAAAAAATCATCAAGTGGCTCATTTGGCTGGTTATTACTAGCGTTTGCACCACTTCTGACGCTTCGTCGTAAGAAATCTCAAATTAACTAAGGATGAGTTAATTAGGATAGTTAAGAAGTAATGCCGATATGCTTGCATATCGGCATTTTTCATTTTACAAATACTTAAGCCACGGTTTTTTAGTTTTACGTTTGTATTCACTAAACTTTTTGGTTGGCCAATAGAGTCCAATTATTAAGAGTAAAGTAATTAACCAAACACTTGATATATCACTTACCCCAAAATAGTGCCCTTGGTTTGCCCCCCATATCAACATACCGACTTGATACATGGCGAGCAGCACATACAGGTGTAATATATAAAAAAACATAGGCACAGAACCATAAACGCGCAGCGCATTGGTCACGCGGTTAAGGGGTCGCTCAAACGCCCATAAACCGAGAAACATCCCCGCCAAGGTTATCAATAAAAAGTTTAATGATGGCGGATACTTCGTTACATTGAATACCGACATGATCGTTTCTGTGGTGGTGCTAAATGTTTGCCAAGGCAGCGTTTCACCATAAATATTAAAACCACGCAGTACCGCGAATAATCCTACACATAATAGTGCTAACAGCAGCAATGCTCGTTTACGCGACTGCGCTTTTTGCGTATGTGCATATAGTGGCCCTGCGCAATAACCCAGTAAAATCACACCAATCCACGGCAATACAGGGTAGCTAATTTTTACGTCAATTAAGCCACCTTGTGATAAATAACCTCGATCATGCAAAATCGTCCACAGCGAATAACCAAACTCATCGGGCGTGAAACTGATTGGAGTAAGTAAGTTATGGCCGAATACAATCACTAAACCAAGGACGAGTAATACCCTCTGAGGTAGCTTTATAAGTAAAGCAAGCACCAACATACACAAGCCAATAGCCCACATCACTTGAAGCCAAATCGTGTGGTAATACCCCATCCACGAAAAGCAAATTAACGTTACTTCAAGCGCAATTAAAAACAGCCCTCGTTTTACTAAAAAGCCGCGAGCAGAGCGTGCGACACCCGTTGCTGGGTGACTGTACAACCACGCCGACAGCCCCGTTAAAAAGATAAAGGTTGGTGCACAAAAGTGGGCCGCAAAACGACTCCAAAATAAGCTGGGTGAAGTAACATCAACGTCCATCGGATCAGACACTTGCATATGCAAAAAGAAGCGTTCTCTGACATGATCTAGGAGCATAATTAAAATAACGACCCCCCGCATAATGTCGATACTATGAATACGACTTTTAAGCTGCTCAGAAGTCATAGCTCACCCCCAGTTTAAATTGCGTTGGCGCTCCAGGATAAGCCCACAGTGCATTGTAGCTACTGGCAATATATTTTTCGTTAAAGATATTATCGACATTTAGTGACACGGTTGTTTGCTCTGTTGCACGCCATTTTGCGAATAAACCCACTAATTGATAGCGTGGGATGCGAAAAGTTAAATCGGCTGGGTCCCCTAAACGATCTGACACATATTGATAATGCCCCCCGACCTTAAGCTCTTGAGAAAATAGTGTCAGATCATGATTAAAACTTGCAGAAAAGTTATTCTTTGGCACGTTAACAAGCGGGCTGCCCTTTGGAATAGGCACTATCCACTCAACATTTAAACTGTCTGTTGCTGTCTCAGCGTCAACATAGGCATAAGATAGGTTGTACTCAGTGTTCGCGCCCAGTGAGCCTGTTAAATCAAGCTCAACACCTTTACTTTTGGCTTTGCCTATTGGGGCTGAATACCCCACATTAACAGGATCTGCCACCAGCATATTGCTCTTAGTCGCATCAAATATTGCCACTGTACCAGTGATTTTTTCGCTGCTAAATTTCACACCGACTTCGAACGAGTCACTCTCTTCAAAGCCAAATGGCTTACCTTCAGCGTCGGTGCCACTTAGAGGTAAAAAACCCTCTGAGTAACTTGAGTACAGATTAATGTTATCGTTTAGCACGTACACCATACCAAAACGTGGGCTAATACGATTTTTTTTACTGTGTGATGCAACGCCCGACTTCGTTTCGAAAATATCTTGTTCTATTTCATCAAAACGTAACCCAACCATCACTTTTAGGTTGTCAGTTATATCTAACTGATCTTGTATATAAAGACCGTAAGCACGTTGTTCCTCATTGTTCTCATATTGCATACCCATTTCAGGGCCTTCGATAGGCGTGTAATCTGGCTCATGGATATCAATTGTATAAGTGCCATAACCACCGCGGTAACGATATAACCCTGTACGTAACTCGTATTCATATGCATCAGCACCGAATAAAACATGATTGGTAATACTTGCAATATCAAACTGACCGCTCAGCTCAAAACGCACGGAAACATCCTCAGATTCATAATCTCGATAGCGGTGCTGGCGCGTTAAGGTTGTTCCATCATCAAATAATGATTGGCGCGATGGCGATAATTCCGCATCTGAAGACTCACCAGTTAAAGTGGCTGCACGATAATTAGCGCCAGCAAGTAATGACCAATCATTATTAAAATTATAGTTATAGTTGAGTTGATGGCCTCTGGAGTGAACTTTTGTTGGCGCATCATTTGGGTTACCTAAAAAGCGTGACTCCGGCACAGTCTCAATATTGCCATTAAGAATCACAACACCTCGGTCGTACATTTGTTGTTGGTCAACATATTCAAACTCATAGGTGAGCGATGAGTTATCAGTCACTTGATAGTAAAGCGAAGGTGTAATCACTAATTTATCGTGGTGCACATAATCACGAAAACTATCGCTATCTTGCCATGCACCATTGATTCTAAATGCTAAATCATCGGTTAAGCCATTGGTGTAATCACCTTGAATACGCGTGTGGTCATCACTGCCGAACTCCGCTTTAAGTTGACCTTGCTGATAAAACTGCGGTTTTTTCGTGATGATGTTAATCGTACCGCCCGGTTCAGAACGACCATAAAGCGCAGAGCCAGGCCCTTTTAACACCTCAATGTATTCAATATTCGACACATCTCTTGGCCCTGCAAAGCCTCTTCCACCACTAAAGCCATTAATTAAATACCCCGAAGGCATGTTTTCATTACCAGACAAACCGCGAATAGAGTAGCTATCCCACAAGCCCCCTCCATTATTTTTACGGCTGATACTCGCCGAAAAATCGAGCGCATCACGAAACTTAGTTATGCCATTATTAGTGAGCATATCTTTACTTAAGGTCGTGATCGATTGCGGTAGCTCTTTGGCGGGTATATCCCCCCGAAACGCTTGCTTGTGTTCAATAATAATAGTTTCTATATCACTGTTATCAGTCGCATTCACAGCCGTGCTTATTACAACAGCTAAACTAAGGGGAAGGGTTGAAAACGTCATAGGTTGGTACTTCAAAAAGATTAAACGATTATTTGTTATAAAATAACACAAATAATCGTATTGATATAGTATAACAAATCATTTTGTTGCTGTTTTATACCCACACCACTTATTTACATCCGGCTTTCTTATCTTTAGTATTTATCGCTGAACAAAAAACAAACATGTTACGGATGACTATGTACAAATCGCTATTCGCACTATCACTGGCTTGCACATCTGTAAGCGCATACGCCAACCCAGACTTATCACGTAAAGTACCGTTTGTGGATATTCAAGCACAGGTACTTGATACCTCAGCCGGTGGGCTAACATGGCAGCGACTGCAGCAAATTCCAAATGTTCAATACCCTCGTGAGCTTTTAAATAAGCAAGGCAGTGGTTGCGCGATTGTTAATTTTAAAGTCACACCACAAGGCCAAGTAAAAGCGATAAATATTGAAAAATCTGCACCTAAGCGATACAGCAAAGAAGTCAGAAAAGCCGCAAGGAAAATCGTCAGAGACTGGCGCTGGCCAGAGCGCACCGATGAGCAGGTGGTTGATTTAACCATGCGTTTTAACTACTGCCTAACCCATGATTTCGATAAAAAGAGTGATGCCATTGCACAGTGTATAGATCATTCAGCGCAAGCGTGTGAGTAAACAACAAATTTGCACCACTGATACTTGAGCGAATGCGCGGTATTGCCTACAATGGCGCACAATTTATTCAATGCAGATCGCAACTATGACCGATACAACAAAACCAGCACTACCTGATCAACTTTCTATCAACCCACGTAGCAAATTTTATGTAGAAGAAGTATTCGAACATGAAATTGGTGTAAAACTAAACGGTAAAGAGCGTTTTGACGTAGAAGAATACTGCATCAGCGAAGGCTGGATCAAAATTGCAGCACCTAAAGCACTAGACCGTCGCGGCCAGCCATTACTTATGAAAGTAAAAGGCACTGTTGAGGTTTTTTATAAGTAAACTCTGTCTTACTGTAAATGAACAAGCCGACTTTCGTCGGCTTGTTCATTTTTGTTACTTACGACGCCAGCTACTCCAAACATCGTCTTCTTTGTTCACTTTATTTTTCTTCTTTTTCTTACCCGTGCCTTCCGGTTTTGCCATTGGCTTATCATTTTTAAGCGCCTGTGCAGCATCAAGGTTTGCTTTATTCACTTCAAAACCTCCCACTTGCTCTCGCTCCAAGCGTAACTTATTTTTCTTTTCGATTATTCTAAAGTGATGAAAGTCTTCATAATCAATCAGTGATAACGCTAAACCCACTTCACCAGCACGGCCACTTCGACCAATGCGATGCATGTAATCAGCGGGGCTGCGCGGTAAATTAAAGTTAATCACCACTGGCAGTTTTTCAATATCTAAACCGCGGGCAGCAATATCAGTGGCAATTAGTACGTCAATTTCACCCGCTTTGAATTTCTCGATTACGCGTGTACGCTCGCTTTGGCCTTTATCGCCATGGAATACTTGTGCGTTAATACCGCGTTTTTCTAGTTTATTGGCTAAGTGCTCACAGTCTTTTTTGGCGTTCACAAAAATAAGTGCTTGGCGCCATTGCTGCTGTTTAATTAAATGCGCTAAAACGGTGGTTTTCTCGCCTTTATTTACCGTGAATACACGCTGCACCAAGGTGCTTTCATCTTTGTTTTGTAACTGAATCTCTAGCGGATTTTTTAACAGCTCTTGCGTTAATAGCATTACTTGCTCAGGGAACGTAGCTGAAAACAACATCGTTTGCTTTTTAGCAGGCATTAACGCCAACAACTCAGCAAGCTCTTCTGTAAAACCAAGGCTCAATAGTCGGTCAGCTTCATCAAGCACTAAGGTGTTTACTTTATCTAGCTTAATGGCATTGCTTGAAATTAAGTCGAGCAAACGCCCAGGAGTTGCCACAATAATATCGGCACCGCCGCGTAGTGCCTGCATTTGTGTATTAACCGACACCCCACCAAATACAGCCATCGTTTTAATCGCGCCATTAAAATAAGCAGAATACGATTTAACATTATCAGCCACTTGCGTTGCAAGCTCACGCGTCGGCACCAAAATAAGCGCCGATACATAGTTACCTTTAGCATCTCGCTTTAATGCACCCTGTGATATTTTTTGCAATATAGGTAGTGCAAACGCCGCTGTTTTACCTGAGCCCGTATTCGCTCCTGCAATTAAGTCATGTCCCGCCAAGATACTTGGAATTGCTTTTGCCTGAATAGGTGTAGGCTGGGTATATTCAAGATCAGACAATCGAGCAACTAGCTCTGGAATAAGGCCAAGTGCATTGAAATTACTAGGGTTTGAGGCTGAGGTCATAAAGGTGTGGGCTCATTACTAAAATAGCCTGCAATTTTAACGCATTTATTGCCCGGTAAGTAGGGATTAGTGATTTAAATACCTTTTAGATGATAGCCACTGGTTTATGATAATTGCTCAATATTAAAAGAGGCACTTAAAAAGCCAACAACTAAGTTGGCCATATTATTAACTCTTACTCAACTGTGCTTCTAACCTCGTTTTTGTCTCTTTTAAGTAATCTAGATAGGGGTAAGTGTCATCTGCGACCGCTATTGCAGCTTCGATTTGAACCAGAGCTTGTCGAGTATTACCTTGCATTTCATAGCCATATGACAAAGCTGACAGTGCATACGCTGATTTAGGATAGTTTTTGATATTGTACTTAAACACCTCAATAGCCCGCTCAAATTGCTGGTTATCCGTTAAGCTGTAACCTAGTAGCCTAACAGCACGGTCTGGTGGCGCTATTTGCTCGCCCCATTGCTGAGATAAGCGTTGATAATAAGCATCAATTGATGAAACATCATCGCTCAATGCACTCAAAGGCATCTGTTTAGATAAAAATAAGCCATGGTAAGCATTAAATGCTCCGGCAGCTGAGGTTAAGTTATGCGAAACGCCAGCAAAGGCGTCGCTCTTAAAACGCAGATTTTGCACCTTACTATTTTGCATAGTTTGCTGCATATCATCGTATCTTTCGCGCATAATGCCGGCTTCTTCACCGATATTTATATATACATAGCTGTTGATACTGTTGGCTTTAGTAACAAAGGTTTTTAAGCTCTTAGCCGGAGCGCCATAGTTCCACCATACCGCGGGGCTATAAGCAATATGCGCTTGAAATAGCTCTGGCTTAGCCTGCATAGCGTAAAGAGCAAATACACCTGCAGCTGAGGCTCCCGCAATAACGCTATAATCATGAGTGCGATACTGTTTATTAACCAGAGGCATCAGCTCTTGCTCTACGAAAGCTAAAAACTTTGCTGCACCACCGCCCTCGCCAACGGGTCCTTGCGGTTCTTTGTTCACGGTGGGATAAAAATCTCTAAGTCGATTGGTACTTTCAATCGCAACTACAATCACCTCTGGCGCTTGGTCATCTTGTTGTAAGCGCTCAAGCACTGCATTAATTAATGGTAAATTACCTGCCCCATCTAAACGATAAATAACGGGAAATCTTTTGTTTGGATATGTTTGATAGCTTTTCGGTAATTGCACAACGACAGTACGCTGCTCATTAAGCATACTTGATTCAAAAGTATGCGTTTGCTGGCTGTAATTTATAACCGGCTCATCTGCCGCTGGTTGAGCCATTACATGGTTAGTACAGAGTAAAAAACCGCTAATACAGAGTAACTTAAATAATCGCACGACTTATCCTTAAGAAATATTGGTAATTTTTTAAGCTAACAGAATTACAGGTATAAAAAAAGGCGCCTAGAACGCCTTTTTTAAAAATTCAACTAATTGATTTTACTCAACTGTCACCGATTTCGCTAGGTTACGTGGTTGGTCTACGTCGGTGCCTTTAATCACCGCTACGTAGTATGAAAGTAACTGTAGTGGAATTGTATATACAACTGGTGCAATCACGTCATCAACATGGTTTACGTTGATCACACGCATTGTTTCGTCAGATTCGAAGTGTGAATCTTTATCTGCGAATACATAAATAATACCGCCACGAGCACGTACTTCTTCTACGTTTGATTTAAGCTTTTCAAGTAGCTCGTTGTTGGGTGCTACAACAATAATTGGCATGTCGGCATCAATTAAAGCTAGCGGGCCATGTTTAAGCTCACCTGCTGCGTATGCTTCCGCGTGAATGTATGAAATTTCTTTCAGCTTAAGCGCACCTTCCATCGCAATTGGGTATTGTGAGCCACGGCCTAAGAATAGTGAGTGATGCTTGTCGGCAAATTCTTCTGCTAACTCTTCAATGCCATCCGCTAATAACAATGCTTCTTCAAGCTTGTTAGGGAGTGTTTTAATTGCATTGACAATTGCACGTTGGTCGAGGCCTTTTTCTTGCGCAATAGACGCTGTTAGCATTAATAAGCCAACAAGTTGTGTTGTGAAGGCTTTCGTTGATGCAACGCCAATTTCGGCACCCGCTTTCGTCATAAAGGCTAAATCAGATTCACGTACTAAAGATGAACCCGGTACGTTACAAATGGTCATCGATGCCATGTAACCTTGCTGTTTAGCTAATCGCAATGCAGCTAGGGTATCGGCTGTTTCACCTGACTGAGAAATAGTGACTAATAAGCTATTTTCATGCACAAATGATTCGCGGTAACGGAACTCAGACGCAATCTCAACGTTACAACTCACACCCGCAAACTGTTCAAGCCAGTAACGAGCCACCATTCCTGAGTGATAAGACGTCCCACAAGCAATAATTTGCACGTGTTTTACATCTTTAAAGATTTGCTGGGCACTGTCGCCAAAGGCATCAATCGCTACAGTGTCATTAACAAGGCGACCTTCAAGTGTATTACGAACCGCAAGTGGCTGTTCGTAAATTTCTTTCAGCATGTAATGACGATATTCGCCTTTACCTGATGCATCTTGGGTGATGTTTGATTCAATCACTTCACGCTCTACAGCTTCGCCATTCGCATCAAAAATTTCCACGCTATCACGGGTAATACGCGCTACATCACCTTCTTCAAGGTAAATAAAGCTGCGTGTAACAGGTAGTAAGGCAAGTTGGTCAGATGCAATAAAGTTCTCACCAAGACCTAAACCAATCACCAGTGGGCTACCTGAGCGCGCTACAATGATTTCGTTGTCGTTCGCTTTATCGAAAACAACAGTACCAAATGCACCTTCAAACTGCTTAACTGCAGCTTGTACTGCTGCTAATAGCGTGTCATGTTGCTGACGTAACTGGTGAATAAGGTGCACCATTACTTCGGTATCAGTTTCTGATAAAAACTCATACCCATCGCCTTTTAACGCTTCACGTAGGCTGGCATGGTTTTCAATAATACCATTATGAACAAGGGCAATTTCGCTTTTTGAAATATGCGGGTGCGCATTGGCCTCTGTTACACCACCATGCGTTGCCCAACGCGTATGTGCAATACCGGTAGTGCCATTAACAGCGGCATTATTAAGTGCAGCTTCTAAGTTTGCAACCTTACCCACTGCTTTAACTGTGTTTAGTTCATTACCTTTAAGTAAAGCCACACCTGCTGAGTCATAGCCACGGTATTCAAGGCGCTTTAAGCCTTCAACAAGAATTTTATTTACTGGGCGTTCTGCAACAGCCCCAACGATTCCACACATAATCTCTCCTTTTGCACATGCCAAAGTGTTTTACTTTGGGCAGTATGTGTTGTCATAAAATTTATGTAATAAGGTGTTGTCGGTCTTATTACGGGTTATTCAATGTCTGCACAAATCAGCTGCACACCACATTTTCTTATCGCCTCGCGTTTCTCTTCGCTAAGGTTGTTGTCTGTGATAAGTGTGGTAATTTGCTGCCAAGGCAGTTCTAAATTCGGTATTTTTCGGCCTATTTTATCTGACTCAACAAGAACAACGACTTCACGAGCCGATTCAGCCATTACTTGGCTAAGGCCCACTAATTCATTAAAGGTCGTTGTGCCTCTATCTACATCAATGCCATCGGCACCAATAAACAGTTGGTCAAAGTCATAAGAGCGCAAAACGTTCTCTGCAACTTGGCCTTGAAACGATTCTGAATGCGGATCCCAGGTGCCGCCGGTCATCAATAATGTCGGTTCGTTTTCCAGTGCTAATAAACGGTTAGCGACTTTAATGGCATTTGTCATTACTACTAGGCCACGTTTACTTGCAAGCTCAGGGATCATGGCAGCCGTTGTGCGACCACTGTCTATGATCACTCTGTTATGATCTTTAATAAGGCCCGCAGCCGCTTTAGCGATTGCGATTTTACGTACTGAGTCTTCTTCATCACTCACAATCTCTTGCGGTAATGCAATAGCCCCACCATAGCGGCGCAGTAATAAGCCACTTTTTTCAAGCGCTGTTAAATCTTTACGAATGGTCACTTCGGAGGTTTGAAACTGCTCAGCCAGCGCTTCAACGGCTACTTCGCCAAGTTCATTAACCTGACTTAATATTGTATGACGACGTTGTTGAGTGTTTCGTTTTGTCATTAACCTGATCACATAAGTTTCGTTTCGAAAGTTACGGGATTTTAAACGAAACAATATAAATGGCAAGTGAATGTTTTATAACCCCACTAAGTTTATTTTGATCTCTGACTTTTACGCGATAAGCTATCTTTAGAATTTACTTAGACTGATCACCATGAAAGAGTTTAATAGCCTAGATAAATCCCTGATTGAACAGCGTAAAAACGCACATGAGATTTGCCGTTTATTTGCCAAAAGTCCCAGTAAAGGCAATTTAAAACGACTAAAATGCATGTTTGCTCAGTGTGGTGAACAGGTCGTTATTGAAGCGGGTTTTCATTGTGATTATGGCAGTGGTATTAAAATAGGTGATCGAACCTTCATAAATATTAACTGTACAATACTTGATGCGCCGCTATCAGATGCACAAATTACCATAGGCAATGACTGCTTAATTGGCCCAAATGTGCAAATTCTTGCAGTATCGCATGCAGCAAACCCCTCCGAGCGTTTAGCTAAAGCTAATTTTGCAGCGCCGATTAGCATTGGTAATAATGTATGGATTGGTGCTGGCGCGATTATACTTGCAGGTATTAAAGTTGCTGATAATGCCGTAGTTGGCGCAGGGGCAATAGTTACTAAAGATGTCGCGGCAAATACCCTAGTAGCAGGTAACCCCGCAGTGAAGATTAAAGACCTTTAAAAATTACAATATAGCGATATTAAATTGAGCACACATTGTCGGCTAACCTGCCAATTTAGAACATTTTCTTACAATTAGAACTCACCAAGATTGATATTATTGTACCCATTACAGTTAATGGATTAAATTCAATATGAAATATCTCGGCTTAGCACTTTTTGCACCACTTGCCTTAATTCCTTCTACAAGCTTTGCAGGGATTTATGACAACCCTAATATAAACCTGTTTGTGAAGTCAGAACGTAATAGCACTGACTCAATCACCTCGGCAGGTGTCGAATTTATGGCTAAAAATAACAACAGCAATTTTGGCGCAGCATTGACAACAGCGCTTGGGTCAGCTGAAGTGTTTACTAAAAAAGGTGATCGGGAGACATTTTTAACCCTCGACACTGGCATAAAATTTGGCTATTTCAGTGACTTTTTTGTCTATGGCGAAGTGGGCTTAGATTTAATTGAGCTCGCTTTCTACGACGACCGAAAAGACCATGACTATAACGACCGCTTCGATGACGATAACAATAGTATCGATGGCTATGTGGGTGTTGGTATAGGCGTGGACTCTAAGCCATTCAGAATAGAGATCTATGCCAGAGCCCGAGAAATAGACAGCCGCTATTGGGAGGCACAAAACCATGGTTATGCTGGGTTACAAGTTAGTATTTCGTTTTAATTTCAATTGGGTGAGAGAGTTAGCACGTTGTTAATCTAATGGTCATTTTTAGCTCACCCTATGTTAAGCTTAGGCGCTTTAGTTTACCCGCACCTAAGTTAACGGAGTATTTTAATACGTGTTTTTAAATCGATTTTTAGGCCTTGTTGTTTGTCTTATTGTAACAGGCTGTCAGACTGCCCCTGAGTCTCTTACTGAAAAGAAGCCCATAATTAAGGCAAATCCAGATACTGTGGTTACAGAATCTAAAACAGAACAAGTAGATGCGGTGCCACCGCTAAAACCAAGTGAACTTGAAGATGTGTGGCAGCGTATTCGCGTTCAACTGCAGTTTAGCGATTCAAGTCATCCTGATGTACAAAAGCGCATTGCTTGGTACCTTACTCATCCGAATTATATGGAAGAAATAAGCCGCCGTGCAGCGCCGTATTTGTATCATATCGTCACAGCAGTAGAAAACCGTGACTTACCCATAGAACTTGCCCTAATGCCGCTTATAGAGAGCGATTTTGATGCCAGTGCCTATTCGCACAAGCATGCATCGGGTTTATGGCAACTCACTCCTTCAATCGCCAAATACTTTAAAGTAAAAATTACTCCTTGGTATGATGGTCGACAAGATGTGATTGACAGCACACGTGCAGCTCTCGATTTTATGGAGTATCTTTATAAACGCTTTGATGGCGATTGGTATCATGCTATTGCTGCCTACAATATCGGTGAGGGGCGAGTGTTACAAGCCATTGCTCGTAATCAGAAGCAAGGGAAACCAACCGATTTTTTCAGCTTAAAACTGCCATCACAAACTCGTCAATATGTGCCCAAGTTGCTCGCTGCGGCACAGTTGCTTAAACATCAAAAAATGGTCTTTCCGTCGATTAAAAATGAAGAAGCAATTAGCATCTTGCCTGTGTCAGGGGCTGTGATCTTAGCTGACAAAGCAAAATGGCAAGAACTCGAAGAGTTAAACCATGGCGTAATTCGCTACCCTGCAGTAATAGATGCGCCACATATTGTGGTACCAAAAGATCAACAGTCAACTTTTAAAACACTGTTAGCAAATCAGAAAAGTAATGATTACAGCCAGTGGCAACACTACACCGTAAAACGCGGCGATAGCTTAAGCGTAATAGCAAAACGTTATAAAGTGACAGTCAGCCAGCTTAAAACCTTTAATAGCTTAAAAACGAACACTATTCGCGTAGGTCAAAAACTCATATTACCGCAATTAGCTGATCAACAAATTGAGTACAAAGTAAGAGCAGGCGACAGCTTATGGAAAATAGCAAAGCAATACAAAGTCAGCATAACAAAACTAAAGCAATGGAATAACCTTTCTAGGGATAGTCTAAGAGTAGGCGAAAAGCTCACCGTATTTATCTCAAATAGTTAATACCAAATCAGGGAGTTTTACTCCCTGTCTCTTTTATATATCCAATTAAAGTTGTATCTTTAGTAGTCTATAAAAATAACAACGACAAAGTCATGGATAATCAACAAAAGGACGTCACCGAATCAACTCTTGAGACACATCAGCAAGAGGCAAGCGATGAACACCAACCAAAATCAACCACGGCAAGCACTAACCCCGACGACTCTAAACAGCCTAAAGCTTGGTTTACCAATGAGCGTCTAAACCTCTTTCTCGCACTGTGTGCCATTATTATTTCAGCAGCGTCTTTTTATGCCACATACCTGCAAGCAAATGCTGCAGAACGACAAGTAAAAGCCGCCACATGGCCTTGGCTTGAAGTTATGACGGGGAATTATGATGAAGAAAAAAATCTACCTGAAATCACCTTTGTACTCACTAATTCAGGATCAGGACCTGCGATAGTAAAGTATGTGAAGTATCACTATAACGACCAATCATATTTAGATATCTATAAAGTAATTTCTGCATGCTGTTTTGATACACAAGCATATGAAACACAGCTACAAACTCTGCAAGATGATTCTCCCAACATAAATATTTTCGAAGCATTTGGCTGGATTATGACGAGTGCCAGTGATAACCGGTTGCTGGCATCTGGCAGCAAACTTAAACTTTTTGGTTTCAAGCGAACGGGATTTAATGAAACTCAATGGGACAAAGTAAACAAGCAACGGAATAGCATCAAAACCGAGATCTGCTATTGCTCTTTACTAGAACAATGCTACCTAAGCGATGGCCGCGCAGATGTAAAAGAAATAGAACAGTGTGATATATCAGGTAATTCTCCAGAGACAGCGCTGTGAATATTAGGGGTTATGTATGAAGGGCATATCAGGTACTTCGGCACTAAAGTGCCTCCACGCCCTAATTATCTCAATGTAGGTGAAATGAGCGATTTAAGAGAACCATCATTCTCCACTACTGTCATCATGATTAAACAACGTGGCAATTGTGATTGAACATCATGATTACAAAGCGTAGGAACGGCTTTAGCCGTGAATGTTAGGGGTTATGCATGAAGGGCATATCAGACACTTTCGGCACTCAAGTACCT
>NZ_FPAZ01000047.1 GCF_900116435.1 Pseudoalteromonas lipolytica
TTTAGCCAAGGCTCATTTAAGCTTGGCCTACCACCACCTTTCGATACTTTGCCGCCTTTAGCCCCCCGTTTAGCTTGCCACTCACTAAATCAGGCTGCACTAAAGTTCTTATGCGTCCATCGCGCAACACTCTTAGCAGTAGCTTTAATTTCACTCTGCGGTAGTGGCTCTTTGAATGTTTTTTTATTGTAACCCTCTGCCCTGGTTAAACACGCTTCAAGCCAACGTTCGTACTCTGGCCACCCCAGCCTAATCGCTTTGTAAGCCCACGTACTGAGATAATCAAACAAGTTACAGTTACGCCCCAACCCGTAGTCAGGGAGTCGCTTACGGCCACTGTAGGCGCTCAAATCAACATAATCAGCGAGCCAGTCTAAGTCATACAAGCACGGTTCCCATGTAGAGACTTGCCAATGTGGATTTAAGGGGTTTTTACAGATAAGGCCAGCGTAACCTATATCGGCACCGAGTTTTTCCCTCAGCGCGTTTTCTACGACTGCTGCGTAGCGAAGTGGCGCACTGCGGCCATCTGGTGCCGTTCTGATAGACACCTCAAGGCCGTAAATCAAATGTGCATGCCCGTTATCACGATTTGTTGCAACGATATTAGGTGCGGGTGCGCCAGAGTCGTACCAATCCAAAGAGGCATTAGGTTTGTCTACGTCAAACACTAACCAGTACTTATGCGTCGGGCCATTCGCTTGGATATAGCGTGATTTGAACATCACTACCTCATTAGCAATAGGGTAGCATTTCAACAATAATATCGCATTATAAGGGCTCTAGGTTGCACTGTAAGATCAACCTAGAGCCCTTGCAATTCAAAGGTTAAATAAAATTTCAAACGGGAAAGTTACACGCACAGCATGAACTGTATTATTGAACTTGATTTACAATAATTGACTGCTAATCTTGTGAATGGATTTCACTTTCAAAATTAAGAAACTATTTAATGAAAACTTTTTTACCCATATGTATTGCGCTATCTATATTCTTATCTCACACAGTGTCATCAGCAACTGTTGAAAATCATATAAAAAATAAAACTATAAATTGCTCATATGAGTGTACTGAAATTATTAAACTTAATGCTGGCTGGCATGTAGTAGCTAAAAACTCGAACGGAGATATAGAAAAAGTAATTCCTGTGGATGACATACCTATTAATGCTAAGAGAATAATAAACAACAATGGAATAATAAATACACTATCATCAGTTCCTGGTGTTGGAACAACATCAACCTCTTACGAAACTCCAACAGAAATAGTCGTTGTCTATATTACTACTTACAGAGATACAGATGGTAACTTACTAGACGTCCAAGTAACAACGGTAAGAATACCAAAAGATACAACAACAATGCCCAAATAAAGAACATTTGAATTTATTAATAGCCCTCGTGAGGGCTATTATCTGATATGGCTTGTTTAGTGCCACATTAAATTAAGCCATTTTTCTTTTTCCGGAAGTACGTTCTGCGGCTAATGCCTAGTTTTAGC
>NZ_FPAZ01000002.1:0-233557 GCF_900116435.1 Pseudoalteromonas lipolytica
CCCATAAATTACGTTATGTTAAATATAGTGCAATAAATAAAAGTGGGCGTTATGTTACTCACTAGCCCACTTATAGAAGGGTTTTTATTTACTGATTTAGCTCAGAATCTACCCAAAATTTAGTGCCTTTAAGAACAGCTTGAAGCGCCAAGCCATTTTCGGTTAAAGAATATACGGTAACTTGATCGGCTATCGCTTCGGCAACTAAAGCGCCACCTTTATCTTCATATTTAGCGGCTGCATCTGCGTTGCCACCAAACGCCCATCCATGCTCGATGAAACGGTTTACAGCAGCCTGATTATGAAAAACCATAACAACATTGAAATCTTTAACACCTAAACCGAGGCCTAAACCTGCTTCGCCCATGTTCATGTAAGTTGATTTACCTGTTAGGTTGTTTTTAACAACACCGTAGCCACCGCCAAAACTTGCCAAAACTACATTTACATTGGCATTATCGAAAACAGCATAGCCAGCTGAGTTAGCAATTTGTTGTTTCACATCAGGTTTTTCTGCATATAATGTGTTTAGAGTGTTTGTTTTCATACTCTGAACTAGCGCCCGTTTTTCACTCGGAGAGGCACTGCCGGTAGTAGCACAACCCGACAAAACGGTTGATAATATGATTAAACTGATTGCAATAAACTTTTTCATACATATTCCTTGAATAATTGTATGGCAAGATAGTAATTAAAATACTCGTTAATTTAAGGATATCTTAAGTCCAATACTAGACAGTATCGGACTTTGTGTTACTCTTATAACTAGTTATTTTACAAGATATTTATACATTATGCTCGTTGCTCTAGTCGATACTATAAAACAACTTCGTTACCAAATTGCCCACCTAGAAGATGATACTCTAGCAACAGAATATCCAGAACTTGATACATTTATACACCAGGTTGGATTGACTGTTGCTGAATCAAAAAATGACTTGGCTTTTTTGTATCAGTTTCTTTATGTGTATGGTCGAAAATCCGAAGCGACATTTAATCGATTTAGAAATGAACTTGAACGTTTTTGTTTATGGTCTTGGCTCATAGCTGAAAAATCAGTTTTTGAACTAAAACGTGAAGATATTGAAGCTTATGTTGATTTTATGGTTGAGCCAGAATCAGCGTGGTTATCAAATTCAGTTCAATGGCGATATAAAGATGAACAAGGTATTCGACGATTAAATTCTAATTGGCGCCCTTTTATCGGAAGAGAAAATATTGCTAGTCAACAAACGTTAGCTGCAATGTTTACTGCATTAAATGTATTTTATAAATTCGCCATTCTAGAAGAAAAAACATTCGCTAACTTTGTACCTGTTGTAAAAAAGAATAGCCCATATTTGGTTGTGCAATCTCAAATTAAAATTCCAGATACATTAAGTGATATTCAGTGGGAATATGTATTCGGTGTAACGCGTGATTTATGTGAAGAACAACCTGATCTTGAGCGAAACTTATTTACGCTTGCATGCTTAAAAGGATTGTATCTACGGATTTCTGAATTGTCGGAACGGCCGCAATGGTCACCGGTAATGTCACATTTTTGGCAAGATAATGATGGGTTCTGGTTTTTACGTATAATGGGTAAAGGCAATAAATTACGGGATGTAACATTAAGTGAGGATTTTATTACTTACCTAAAACGTTACCGATTATACCGTGGGTTACCCGCCCTGCCCCGAGTTGATGAAGCCGAACCTTTAGTTCACAAAATTCGTGGAAAAGGTGGTATGACGGTTAGACAAATTAGACGTTTAGTTCAACAAAGTTTTGACTTGGCGAAAAAATCATTACTTGATGATGGTTTTAAAGATGATGCAGAACAACTTGAAGCTGCCACAGCACATTGGCTTCGACATACGGGGGCAACACACGATGCACAAACTCGCCCTTTAAAACATTTATCTGAAGATCTTGGTCATGCAAAAATAGCCACAACAGATCAAATTTATATTCAAACTAATATTAAAGAAAGAGCAAAGTCAGGGATGAAAAGGAAAGTATAATGGAATACACCATATTGGCCATTGTTGGTTGTGCGTTGCTATTTTACTCAATGACAATCCGCCAACTTGAGCGCACCGAAATCACCGGACCAATGTTCTTTGTATTGGTCGGGATTGCAATGTCTTACTTATTACCCAGTGAATTTAAGCTTGGTGAAAATGGACTCAATGAAATTTTACCTTTAGTTGAGTTAACGCTAAGTATTTTTTTATTTACCGATGCAGCTAAATCAAAGTTAAGTGTATTGCAGCATAGTTTTCAGTACCCTAGCCTGCTTTTATTTGTAGCATTACCACTCACATTACTTGCAGGGGTTGCCGGTGGTTTATTTATATTTTCTGAGCTATCACTATTTCAATCTGCACTTATTGCAATTATTTTAACTCCGACGGACGCGGCGTTAAGCAAAGGTATTTTAGAATGCTCGTCGGTTCCTGAAAAAATTCGAGAAGGGATCAATACTGAAAGTGGGTTAAATGATGGATTATGTGTGCCAATATTTTTAGTTTTATTATTGCTAGTTCAGAATCCAGATAGTGCTGTGACAACAACAGATACTCTCGTTGTTTTTATTAGAGAATTGGGTGTTGCGTTTTTGGTTGCCGCAGTTGCAACAGCGATATTTATTCCACTCCTTAAGGTCGCTTTGGCGCGTCATTATTTTGCAAATAATAGCAGTCCATTTTTATTGATTGGTTTAGTAATGGCGATCTTCTCGTTAACACAAAACTTTCATGGTAGTGGATTTATTGCCGTATTTGTCGCTGGGTTATTGTTTGACTATTTTTCACCAAGAAAAATTCGTCTTACTTTAGTTAAAGACTCGGAGCATATCGCAGAATTTATAGCATTACTCATTTGGTGTTTGTTTGGGTTTGTTTGTGGACATTTAATAATTAATGATATTACTTGGCCTATTGTTTTTTATGCATTACTTAGCGTGACCTTATTTAGAATCATACCTGTATTACTTTCTTTATTTTTCACAGACTTAAATAGAAAAGATAAATTGACGTTTGCCTGGTTTGGACCAAGAGGTCTTGCGTCAATTGTATTTACACTAATGGTTATGGATACAACAATTGCTAACAAAGAACAAATTGCGACAGTAACGTTAACAACAATTCTATTCAGTGTTTTTATTCATGGCATGAGTACCAAGCCTATTGCGAATAGCTATAAATAAAAAGACGCTTAAAGCGCCTTTTTTATAACAGTTCTGCTATTAATTGCAGTGGATGTTTTGGTTTATATTTTTCGTAACGCTTTACTTGGCTACGGCAAGAAAATCCAGTAGCCAAAATAGTTTCGGGTTCACTATTTTCAATAAGTGGTTTCCAACTCATTTCGTACAATGCGCGTGAGTTTTCTTGATTTTGTTTTTCATGACCATAAGTGCCAGCCATACCACAACAACCTGTACTTGTTGTACTCAAAGATAAACCTAAATCAGAGAAAATATTTTGCCAAACTTTTGAGGCATTTGGCATCGCTGTCGTTTCAGTGCAGTGGCTTAATAATTTAAATGGCACAGCACTTTTTGCCGACAGTGATACGTTTTTAAAGTTTTGTGTTTGTAACCACTCATGAGCAAGTTCAACTTTAAAATCACCACGCGTTTCTTTTAGTATTGATACATACTCATCGCGGTAACACATAACAAGTGACGCATCGAGACCAACCAGTGGAGAGTTTATTTCAGAAAGTGAATTTAAAAACTCAGCCGCATTTTTTGCTGTAATTTTAAATTCATTTAAAAAACCTTTTACGTGCTGGGCTTTTCCATTTGGTTTAAAGGGTAACAGCATTGGTTTTTTACCCAGCGCTTTTATTACTTTTATAAAACTCTCAACCAATTCTGCCTCGTAAAAACTGGTAAATGGATCTTGAACAATAAGAACATACTCAGCTTGTTCATCACTGGTAAGTGATTTAAGTAATTCAAAATTGAACATGTCACTTTTGTTTACGCGTTTCGAAAGTTGAGGAACACTTAACGTTGGTGTATCAACATAGCCAATTGTATTTTTTATTAAACTAGAAACCAGTTTTGTATTTACAATTGGATTCACTACCTTTGCAAATTTAGCCATGACAGGTGCCGTTTGTTCGATACCTGCCACTAAATAATCTTTTAATGGCCGCGCGTAGTAACTGTGATAGAAATTTAAAAACTGCGATCTAAATGTTGGCACATCTACTTTTATAGGACAGGCTGTTGTACATGCTTTGCATGCTAAACATTCGTCCATTGACTCTTTCACTTCATGCGAAAAATCATAAATGCCTTTTTTCTTATCTCGGCTATGCTGAAAACGTTCCCACCACGTGATTACTTCTCCATTGATGAGTTCTTTTTCAACATGTATTAAATCAATATTTTCTGATTCTTGAAGACGCAACCATTCGCGCATTAAACCTGCACGTCCTTTAGGTGAGTAGCGTCTGTCACCCGTTACTTTGTACGAAGGGCACATTGGAGAATTTTGATCATAGTTAAAACAAAGACCATTACCATTACAAGTCATGGCGTTATTAAATTCTGTTTTAACGTCAATAGAAATTTCTTTATCAAACCAAGCTCGCTTTTGATCATCAACAGAAACGAGGGAGTCTTTACTTTCAAGCGGTGTACATATTTTACCGGGATTTATGCGATTGTCTGGATCGAAAGCTGATTTAATTTTTCGTAGTTGAGTAAATAAATGCTCACCAAAGAATTCTGGTCCATACTCACTACGATAACCTTTACCGTGCTCGCCCCACATTAAACCACCATATTTAGCGGTAAGTTTTACAACTTCATCTGAAATATGGCGAAGTAATTTTTCTTGCTCAGGATCACACATATCTAAGGCTGGACGCACATGTAAAACACCCGCATCAACGTGGCCAAACATACCATACTGAAGATGGTGACTATCAAGAAGTTGACGAAACTCAACAATAAAATCTGCCAAATTTTCTGGAGGTACGGCAGTATCTTCTGCAAATGCGAGCGGCTTTTGACTACCTTTAACATTGCCTAGTAAACCAACAGACTTTTTACGCATGGCATAAATTTTTAGAATATCGGCTTTATCATTTGTAAGTTGGTAACCGATCACACCATGCGTTTCGTTTTTAACGCAGTCATCTAATAATCTACATAGCGTGTCTACTTTTTCTTTAATATCATCCGGTGATACGGCATTAAACTCAACCATGTTGAGGCCTTGCATATCTTTATTATCAACATCGGTTATTAAGTCCGATACTGAATGCCAAATGATATCTTCCCGTGCCAAGTTAAGCACTTTACTGTCGACTGTTTCAACAGACGTTGCATTTGCGGCGACCAAAAAAGGTGAATGACGCAATGCTGAATCAAAACTATCGTATTTAATATTGATTAAGGTTTTAAACTCAGCAATTGGGGTAATATTAAGTTTGGCTTCGGTAACTATACCTAAAGAACCTTCAGATCCCGTAATTAAACGACTCATATCAAAAGTTTGTAAGTCGTCAGAAAAAATATGTTCTAAGTCATAACCGGTTAAAAAACGATTTAATCGTGGGAATTTTTGCAAAATTGCATCACGATTATTGAGTCCAATATCCATTACCGTTTTATACAACTTGCCGACTGTTGAGTTTTGCTCAGCAACTAACTGTGCTTTTTCGATAGGCATGGGTGAGGTAGACATTTCAGTTCCATCGATTAGGTATGTTGTCAGACCTAAAACATGATCACTGGTTTTACCGTAGACAAGCGAGCCCTGCCCTGATGCATCGGTATTTATCATCCCACCAATTGTTGCTCGGTTACTGGTTGATAAATCAGGTGCGAAGAAAAATCCATAAGGGCGTAAAAAGTCATTAAGCTGATCTTTAATGACACCTGTTTGCACTCTTACCCAGTTTTCCTCAACATTTATTTCTAATATTTCACGCATGTAGCGAGATAAATCAACAACGATACCAGGAGTAAGAGACTGACCATTTGTCCCTGTGCCACCGCCGCGAGGACCAAAAGTCAGTGACAGAAATGGATCTCGTGAGGCGATTTGCATTGCAAGTTGAATATCTTTCGCCGTTTTTGGAAAAATAACTCCTTGCGGTACTTGCTGATAAACACTGTTATCGGTCGATAAGCTTAATCGCGTAGAATAACTTGCGTCTGTGTCACCCGAAAAACCTTGTTTTACAATAGTTTCTAGGTAGTTAGCGACTAACTCAGAAGCGACTTGTTGTTGACTTATTGTTGCTATCATGACGGTGATAAATTAAGGCATTTCGTAAATTATATCATGCTAATAGCTAAGTTAAATTGAAGATTTTACAGTTTGTAACACTCTTTTAATCGATTTAAGTCTCAATACTTTTATACTGTTTATTAAAGCATCAAATGAGTAAGGGATATGAAAAAGATTTTATTAGTAAGCTTAGGTATTTTAAGTATGCTACTTGGGTTGATATTTGTCATTGTGCCCGGCCCATCATTACTATTTTTTATAGTGGGATTACTGTGCTTTTCGTTTTATTACCCACTGGCACGTCGCTATTTGGTTTATTGTCAAAAAGCACTCACTAAATCATGTGCTTATTTAGATAAAAAACTAGCGAGATAATTGCCAATCTACGATAACACTTAAGTGCATCGTTATTCTTTCTAATTGAGTAAACAAAAATGCCAGCATAATCGCTGGCATTTTTTTAATAAACACTAGTTAGTCTGCTAGCTTTTTAGCTAAGTATAACCAAGTTTCTAATACTGTATCTGGATTAAGAGATACAGAATCAATCCCTTGCTCAACTAGCCATGCTGCAAAATCTTCATGATCTGATGGACCTTGACCACAAATACCTACGTATTTGCCTTTTGCTTTTGCAGTTTGGATTGCCATTGAAAGCAGCTTTTTAATCGCAGGATTACGCTCATCAAAAAGATGTGCAATTAAACCTGAGTCACGGTCAAGACCAAGTGTTAGCTGAGTCAAATCGTTTGAGCCAATAGAGAAACCATCGAAGTATTCTAAGAACTCTTCAGCTAATAGCGCATTTGATGGTAATTCACACATCATGATCACTTTAAGACCATTTTCGCCACGTTTTAAGCCATGTTCTTCAAGAAGTTCGATAACACGCTTACCTTCTTCAAGGGTACGTACGAATGGAATCATGATTTCGATGTTCGTCATACCCATTTCGTTGCGAACGCGTTTAATTGCTTCACACTCTAGCGCGAAACAATCACGGAAATCTTCAGAAATGTAGCGAGCAGCACCGCGGAAACCAATCATTGGGTTTTCTTCTTCCGGCTCATATTGCTGGCCCCCAACTAGGTTTGCGTATTCGTTTGATTTGAAATCAGACATACGAACAATGACACGCTCTGGTGCAAACGCACACCCTAATGTCGCAATACCTTCAACAAGCTTAGAAATGTAGAACTCAACCGGTGACTCATAGCCAGCCATCATGTCTGAAATTTCTGCTTTTAACTCATCTGATTGCGCATCAAAGTTTAATAGTGCTTTAGGGTGAACACCGATCATACGGTTGATAACGAACTCAACACGTGCAAGGCCAACACCTGCATGAGGTAAACGGGCAAAATCGAAAGCACGGTCTGGGTTACCAACGTTCATCATAATTTTCATTGGTAGTTCTGGCATTTCATCAACGCGCGAAGTAAGTACTTCGTAATCTAGAATGCCTTCGTAGATATAACCTGTATCACCTTCAGCACACGAAACGGTTACATCTTGGCCTGCTTTAATTAAATCAGTTGCGTTGCCACAACCCACAACAGCAGGTATACCTAGTTCACGAGCAATAATAGCTGCGTGACATGTACGGCCACCACGATTGGTAACAATCGCCGCTGCACGTTTCATGATTGGTTCCCAATCTGGGTCGGTCATATCGGTAACAAGGATATCGCCTTGCTGTACTTTGTCCATCTCGTCTATAGAGTTAAGAACTCGTACCGTACCAGCACCAATTTTGTGACCAATAGCACGCCCTTCGACAACAACATTGCTCGAGCCATTTAATTGGAAACGTTCCATTACGTTGGCATCTTCATTTGAGCGAACGGTTTCTGGACGTGCTTGAACAATGTAAAGCTTACCGTCGTTGCCATCTTTAGCCCATTCGATGTCCATTGGACGACCGTAATGTTTTTCGATGATCACAGCTTGCTTAGCCAGTTCTTGAACTTCGGCATCTGTGATTGAGAATTTGTTTGATAATGCAGTATCTACATCTACGATTTCAACTTGCTTACCATGTGATTCATCACTTGAGTAAATCATTTGGATTGCTTTTGAACCGATGTTACGACGAACTACTGCAGGCTTGCCGCTCGCAAGCGTTGGTTTATGTACATAAAATTCATCTGGGTTTACTGCACCCTGTACAACCATTTCACCAAGACCGTAGCTTGATGTGACAAACACAACGTCTTCGAAACCAGATTCAGTATCGATACTGAACATAACACCTGACGATGCTTTGTCTGAACGTACCATGCGTTGAATACCAGCCGATAAAGCAACACCACGGTGATCATAGCCTTGGTGAACTCGGTAAGAGATAGCGCGGTCATTGAATAATGAGGCAAACACGTGTTTGATTGCAGTCATAACTGAATCAATACCACGTACGTTTAAAAACGTTTCTTGTTGTCCTGCGAATGAAGCGTCTGGCATGTCTTCTGCTGTAGCAGATGAGCGAACTGCAAATGATACATCTTGAGATGCGTCGCCATGTAATTGGCTATATGCGTCGCGGATGGCTTGGTCTAGGTTAGGTTGGAATGGTGTGTCGATAATCCATTGGCGGATTTCGGCACCGACTTTAGCGAGTGTATTTACATCATCCACATCCAATGTGTCTAAAATATCGTGGATTTTTGAGTTTAGCCCTGATTGCTCAAGGAACTCGTTAAATGCATCGGCAGTTGTAGCGAAACCACCTGGCACTTGTACACCAGCGTTAGCTAGGTTTGAGATCATTTCACCCAGTGAGGCATTTTTACCGCCAACACGTGGAACATCTTGCATACCAAGCTCTTGATACCAGAGAACGTATTCTTGCACGGATCTTTCTCCATAAAACAAATTGTAGTACTAACTGTGAGAGTTAAGAAAGAAAACCTTCTAAAAAGGTCGCCATCATTCTACACTGGCAACAGACCTCACGTAAACCGTGAAGCCCCTATTTTGCAGATAAAGGTAATAAAAAGGTTAATTATGAGAACTGCATTCTATATTTCTGACGGAACAGCTATCACCTCTGAAGTGTTTGGCCATGCTACATTGTCGATGTTCCCTGTCGATTTTAATCACAAAACAATTCCATTCGTTGAGACAGAAAAAAAAGCCAACGAAGTTAAAAATTTAATCAACTCAACAGCCCAGCGCGACGGCGAACAGCCTTTGGTATTTTTCACTTTTGTGAATCATGAGCTAAGTGAAATTATTAAATCTTCGTGTGCGGTGTGTTACGATTTCTTATCTCAGTACAGTGACCAAATAGCAAAAGAGCTCAAAGTTGCGCCTGTGCCTAAAGTTCACCGTACACACTCTATGCATGAAAAAAGCTACGATTTTAGAATTGATGCCGTTAACTACGCGCTAACAAACGATGATGGCGCTAATATAAAAAACTATGCTGAAGCTGATATCATTTTGGTGGGCGTAAGTCGCAGTGGTAAAACCCCTACTAGCCTCTATTTAGCATTACAATATGGAATAAAAGCAGCAAACTATCCATTGACTGAAGATGACCTAGAGCGTGGCAGCCTACCTGAATGTTTGAAGTCGTATAAACATAAACTATTTGGTTTAACAATCGACCCTGTCAGACTTGCCGATATACGACAGCGACGCATGGCGAACTCAAAATATGCATCATTAAAACAATGTCGAATCGAAGTCCGCGAAGTTGAAATGCTTTATAAAAAGCAAAAAATTCAATATTTGAATTCTACACATCACTCTGTTGAAGAAATATCAGCCAAAATTATATCTGATACAGGGCTTGAGCGTCGTAAGTACTAACCAACTTTTCTTCATAATTAGTATCGGACATAAAAAAGGCTGCACTATGCAGCCTTTTAATACTTAATAAGTAAAGCGAGATTACTTGCGCGCATCCTTTAATAAGTCTGCAACAAGGAAGCCTAACTCTAATACCTGATCTGCATTTAAACGTGGGTCACACTGCGTGCGGTAACGTTGAGCTAAATCTTCATCTGACAGCCCATATGCCCCACCTGTACATTCAGTTACATGTTGGCCGGTCATCTCAAGGTGAACACCACCAGGGTATGAGCCTTCGGCTTTATGGACTGCAAAGAACTGGCTAATTTCACGAAGTATATTATTAAAGCTTCGTGTTTTATATCCTGAGCTCGCTTTTTCAGTATTACCGTGCATCGGGTCTGAGCTCCAGATAACCTTGCGTCCTTCTTGCTGTACTTTACGAACAAGCGCTGGCAGTTTTTCTGGTAGAATGTCTGCACCCATGCGTGTGATTAATGTTAAGCGACCAGGGATATTATCTGGGTTAATTGCATCTATTAACTTAATCAACTCGTCAGGGTCCATGCCAGGACCTACTTTTACACCGATTGGGTTCTTAATACCTTTAAAGAACTCGATATGAGCATGATCTAATTGACGAGTTCGTTCACCAATCCACACAAAGTGCGCAGAACAGTCATACCAATCACCTGATAAATGGTCTCGACGTGTTAGTGCTTCTTCGTAGCCAAGTAATAGCGCCTCGTGCGATGTAAATAAATCTGTTTCTTTTAAACTTGGTGCAACCGTAGAGTCAATACCACATACTTCCATAAACTCAAGCGCATCTTGAATGCGATCTGCAAGTTGTTGGTACTTCTCTTTTAATGGATTTGCAGCAACAAAGCCCATATTCCAACGATTTACCTGATGCAAATCAGCAAGGCCACCTTGTGCAAATGCTCGTAATAAGTTTAACGTAGCCGCACTGTGGTGATAAGCAGTCATTAAACGTTGTGGATCGGGTATTCGTGCTTGTTCGGTGAATTCAAAATTATTTACAATATCACCACGATATGAAGGTAATGAAACCCCATCAATGGTTTCGTAATCTGACGAACGTGGCTTTGCGTATTGACCTGCCATGCGTGCAATCTTAACAACAGGGCATTTACCGCCATAGGTTAAGACAACAGCCATCTGTAATAGAGTTTTAAATGTATCGCGAATATTGGCGGCATTAAAATCACTGAATGATTCAGCACAATCACCACCTTGAAGTAAAAAGGCACGTCCTTCACATACATCTTCTAATTGTTTAAATAAGCTACGCGTTTCTTCGGCAAACACTAAAGGCGGTGCGCTTTTTAATTGCCCTTCAACTTGTTTAAGGGCTTCTTTATCTGGGTACTCTGGCTGCTGAAGTATCGGCAGATTTCTCCAGCTATCTGGGTTCCACGATTGCATGTTCTTTCCTCATTCCTAACATAGACCGTTAATGAAAACTAACTTAATGCACAGGGTAAGTTCAAGGACTATATTCACCTATTTTCAATTATTTAGTTATTTGATAAACCAAAGCATCGATTGACTAGACACCAACTATATCATAGCTAATTAAAACAAAAGCTTAAGTTAGATTTGCATAATATGAGTGAGCAATAAAAAAAGAACACATCTTACCTTTAATAAGACACAGTGTAACCTCAGCTTTACACTGAATTTAGATAAAAATAAACAGCAGATTGAAATATTAGAAAAGCATGCTAGGGGATATCATAAAGAACACATCATACTTATTTAAATGTAAGAGTTAGGTCAGCATATAAGAAATATTTATCCTTTAAATATCAAAGATGCTGAGGTAATATTAACTCATGTTAAAGTAAGATGTGTTCTTATGGCTTCTAAATTAGAAATTCGTAGTCAATTTGATTTAGTCAGCGAATTAACCCAATTATTTTGCGATGATCTAAAACAAGTTGGTTTTAAAAAAGCGTTTTATTATCAATTACCAGAAACGGATATTAACGATGAGAAAAAAATACCCTCACTGATTCCTGTCAAAAAGTTCGAAGGTGATGAAGCGCACAAATTAATTATTAACTCGTATTTAGACCTTTATAAAAAACCTGGGATTAGTAGTCGGGTTTTAAAACGTCATCCTGGGTTATTGGTACTTCATGATGTTGATAAAAATCAACTTACAGCCCGTATTCAACAATTGAACAAAGCAAAAGCTGACTTTAAAAACTGTATACTCGCTATCGATAATAATGATGCTCGATTTGAAGCAGTGCATAACGCTGTACCAAATTTAATTACGCTTGCAGCATATCGTAAAATTCATTTTGAAACTGAATCACCCTACTCGGTCAGGTTCACATGGATGCACAAACATGCAACTAAAACTTTATCCAAAAAAATGGCATTGGCCATGCTTGATAAATCGGCGAGTTACTCTAACCCTAGAATGATAGATCAACATACTTGGCAATCTCTTGTTGCACAAGAACAAAGCCGTGTTGCGAGTTTAAATGATAAAGATAAATTAAGAATTCGAAGACCTACCCGTGTTAGTCCACAAGTTAATGTGCGATACACTGCTCAAAACCGATATCATGTGAGTGCCGCATTACCATTCATTCTTATAAATCCAGAACCGGATGTAAAACTTGGTGCACTAAATGATTATCAAAAACCTGAGAGTCATCCACGTAAAAAAGAATATGACTTTTTAGTAGATCGACTTTATTTGGAACAAGTAACAGATTGATTATGTTAAAAAGGCCACTTTAGTGGCCTTTAACATGTAACAGTATTGGAGATAAGAAATATAAATTTAATCTTCGACTATTTCTTCTATTTTATCTTCATCAATTAACACAGCATTCTCAACGATACGTTTACCGCCTTGAATTTCAATTCGTTTATTGTGTTTATTGAGCGCTAAAATTTCATCACAAAATTGATCAGACGGATGCATTTCGTATGTGTAATCAATAATATTACCCGTTTTATCATCTTTCACATTTGTGATGTTGTATTCTGATATCGCGCCTTTTTCTATTAAATCTTTCATCGTTGTGGTCATATCACGACGTAACGCTTTTAATTTATTCTCAGTGATTTCATCTGTCGAATAAATTGAGCCGTACTTTTCCATGATTGATAACAATCTAAAATGATATGTCTTACCTGGCGCAGCATAACGCCAAAGATGATACAAACGTAACATCATCCAGCGAGATAAACCGCGTTTCAGTTCTTGAGCACTATTAAAATAATAGCCTTTGTACTCAAGGTTATCGATCATGTTATGAACAAACGCATTTAAACATGCCACACATTTTACATTACCGCCCTGTCCTTTTTTACCGCTAAAGTGAAGCGACGATAAAAAGTTCATGTTCGACTCGTAAAATGAATCATCAATATCAGAGTTGCGCGTGTCAGTTGCAGAATATTTAAATGACAACTTAGAACCTTGAAGAGCTTCAAGCGATTCTTTAATCTGCGGATACGGCATTGATTGACCAACCGCTTTTAATTCTTGTGCCAACTCATTCATTGAAAAAACAACCGCGTATTGAATACCCGATTTAAAATTAATTTTTACAATTTTACCTTTAGAGGCCAAACGTATTAATGCACGTTCAACTTTTTCTTCACGATCGGATGGCCATACTAAATACTCAATGTCTTCACCATCTTTCCGTGTGCTGACAACTGCTGGGGTAATTTTAATTTCGCCATCATAGAGAATCCCATCAACTTTTTCTGAAATTCTTCTTGTAACAATTGTCTTTTTTGGTGCTTCTTCAACCGGAAGCTTTTTATGACCTGAACGAACAAAACGTCCCCACAAATCATAATGATTAAAGGTATTTGAGTAAGCTCTCAAACCATGTGCTGCATTTTCAATTGAAACGCGCACATCTTTGTTGTCTGTAAACAGTGCAAGACTTTCATTATCGATTGCACTTTCCACCCCATGGATTTGCCCGCGTAATGTATCGGGGAGGTTATCCACTGAGATGTTGACCTTTCGGCTCATTGTTCTTATTTCCAATTTTTCTTCGACAGTTAATAACAACACATAAAACTTAAAAAGTTAAATGTTTAAGTTAGTATAAACTTGATCCGATCTGAAATATTTTCTTGAGATCAGTTTTATACTAACTAGATTAATTCTAGAACTTTTCAGATCAGATTTTTACTAAGTTATAGTGTATGGGTCAAAATTTTACTAACTCAGTGAATATTATGTCATGTTAAAATTCATTTTCAGGTCAAAAAACACGACACATAAACCCATTTTTACAAAAGCATGTGGATAAATGCTTACTGAGTTAGCATAGATCTGATCTGTACCAACTATAGATCAGATCTATACTAACAAAATGCACTATTCTGATTTTGCTTCAGTGCATAACTCTCTAATTTAGTTAGTAAAATCGTGATCTACAGCAGTAAAAATGTGCATAAACTAGTGACTAACCTGTGCATAACTAAGCAGCTGGTTTTTTAGTTAGTATTAAGCTGATCTGCGAGTTATAAGAGATCTGATCTTAACCAAGTAAAAACATGATCTGCTTTTTTAAATAATATTCTGGTTAATCAGTAACATAGATTGCTATTTTAGCACGTTAAACTTATATACCTATATCTTTAACCAATTCTAATCTTACTTATTTATACTTAGCTTCAATTAGATTACAAATTTTTCTTAAATGTCTTATTAATAAAAGGCATGTCGTACAAAATAGTTGTTTACAGCAATTTGAATGGACATTATACTTAAAGCATAACTTTGAGGAAGAAAGTATGTCTATTAATAATAATGCGCTAGCCACTTACCGGTTACTAAAAGCAACAGCTGAAGTTGCTGAAAAATCGCTAGAAGGACGTATCCAACATTATCGTGCTCATCTTAAATCGGAAGAAAAAGAACTTCGCACCTATACTCAAAAAGCCGCAGCAGATCTTTTAGGCTGTAATAACAGAACGTTAAAGCGACGTCATGATAATGGTGACTTTGATGAATTAAACATCAAACGAGGTGCAAATGGACATTATGCCTATACGCTAGTCAATATTTTCGCTATGGCAGATATCATGGATATCAAGCCAGATCACCGCACAACAGATGACAAACTACAAGTTATTGTCATTAACTCTTTGAAAGGTGGCTGTGGTAAAACAACCAGCATGGTTAATATTGCAGCGGCCCTCGCTACAACCAATATTAAACGGTATCGAATTGGTATTATTGACTTAGATCCACAAGGCTCATCATCGAGTTTCTTCCCGCCAAGTGAACCAGATCCAATTACTGTGGGTGACTTAATGCGTGATTGCATTGAGCTTGAAGAAAATGAAACGTGGGACGAACTTGTTACTAATTCATTTTTACCGACTCACATTCCCAATATTCGTATTTTACCTTCTGGTATGGATGATTTTTATTTTGAACATGAAACAGCCACACTGTTAAAAGATAGTTCAAGTTACGATAAAACACGTCACTATCATAAATTATTAGAAAAAGTGATTGAGCCTGTAAAAGATCAATTTGATATTATTTTAATCGATACAGCTCCATCACTTAACTTTATGTTTTATAACGCTTTAATGGCTTCAACATCGATGCTTATTCCTGTTCATCCTGAAGCTGTTGATTTTGATGCAAACAATAAATACTTAAAACGTTTAGGCGAGATCTATCACACGGTTGCTGCTTTAGGGCATCAAGGATGGGATTTTATGCAGTTTCTCGTTACAAATTACGTGAAAGGCAATCATTCACAACGCGATATTGTTAAAGACGTGCGCAGTGCCTTTGGACGTCAAGTTATGAGTTACCCAATAAACCATAGCTCCGCTATCACGGCGAGTTCATCGTCTTTTAATACCATATTTGACCAAAAAACGTCTGACAGTCTCGCAAGTAGAGAATCATTACTACGTGCTCAAGAGAATATTAAAGATGTGGTTGATGAGCTTGAAATGTTGATTCGTTCTAACTGGCAATCAACCCAATCAAAATTGAATACAGCTAAGTAAGGTAAATGATTAAGATGGCTAAAAAACGTAAAAATGATACCAGCTTAGATCCTTTTTCAACGTCAATTGAAAGCAGCAGTCTAGATGCTTTACTTGAACAAGCCAATGCTGGCGATGTTATTAGCATGCCCGCGCCAAGTGATCCTACGCGCCAAATTACCCTGGTATGTAAAGTCATTCCAAGTTCTGAAATCGAATCTAAAACTAAAGTGTATGGCAAGAACCGTCGAGTTCAGTCGTTACTGAATGAAAAATCGGTGGCTGATATTTTACCGGCTATCGCTGAAGACGGACGAAACCAACACCCTGCCCTTTGCTGGGATAAAGGCACTGAAATGCTTGTTTTAGCCGGCTCGCGTCGTCGCAAAGCGTGTATTTTAAGTGGTTCGGACTATTTAGTGCTAAGTTCAGAAGATTTCACTGAACAAGATGCAAAAATACTTGCGGTCTCTTCTGATCAATACATTGCCCCCAGTCTGTGGGAGCTTGGACAAGCTTATCAGCAAACCCGTGATGAATTAATTGCAGAAGGCAAAAAGGGCTCGTACCGTGAGATTGCAGCAATTGAAGGGGTATCACATACAGCAATAGCGGATGCCATTAAAGCCTATGAAAATTTACCCGCTTCTGTACTGAGCCTCTACCCAACAGCGAATCATGTTGGCCGAGAAGTGGCTAAAAAGCTTATTGCGGCGAAAGAGCGTGACGAGCAGGCATTCACTCGCCTTGTAAGTGAAATCAGCACTGACAGCGAAATAAACGCCATAAGCAGTGATGATAAGCGTGCGCTAGCCATTACTAAGTACTTAACAGTCGAACCCGCTACGCCAAGCCGTCGTGAATCACTCATAGAAAGTGAATTTGTGACCGTACAGAGAAACATTAAAAGCGGTGATTTATCGGTAAAAATCGATAATAAAGTGATGACTGACAAGCGTTTAGAGCAGCTTACTAAGTTATTAAATAGCTTTAATTAGTTAGTAAAATAGCGATCTGTCACGCTTTTATTGTTAGTAAAAGCGTGATCTCTTACCCTATTTTGTTAGTAAAATACTGATCTAAATATCTTAAAATTTGCTCAATTCGCATCCATAGATCAGATTTTTACTAACTATCTGCCCCTTTACAGGCTATTTAAGCCTTTTCACTCTTTCCTTAGTAAAAAAGTGATCTGTAAAGGCCCTGCCTTGTTATTAAGTTGTTTATATCTTGTGCGTTTGTTGTTCGTTAAATAGTCGAGCCCTCTTCTTTGGCTGTATTTTTTTAGACAAAAACATAATTTTACCAACTAATCAGCTCCAACCAGTCCGAAATAAAGGAATAGTGCTTTAGCTGGGCGCTGATAGATCATATACTGGCAGAATTATTTTTTGTTTTTACTGTTAAAAGCGTTATGTCTGCTAACTTATCCAAAAATGACTTATTAGCTATCTTTGAAGAAATCAAACAAGAGCAAGAAACACAGTTTCCGCTGTCAGAGCGATTCATCAAGCAGCTATTTAAGCCGCATGTGCTAAGTAAAGCAAAAGAGTACCATCAGAACGGCCAAATCAATTGGCTTGAGCATAGTAGTGACTTTAGTGTGATTGATGCTTCTATGTTTGGTAACGAAGGGAATACTTTTACCCAGCATATCGAGATCAGTAAATTACCAACCGGATTTTCAGTTGATTCACATTGTACGTGTGGTTCAAAAACAAAGTGCCGTCATATTGCTGCGGTTTTGCTTAAATTAAAAATTGAGCATTCAGGCGATTATGGTGAGGACTATATTATTAATGATTGGTTTAGTGAGCTAAAGACGCTAAAGCAATCAACAACCGACACAGCAAAACATGTATTATTATTTGTTTTAGATGTTGAAAAATCGGCTGTTACCCTTACCCCTAAAATTGCTAATTATGATCCTGAGCATAACTACACATTGGGCCGTAATTTAACAGAACAACAATTAAATAGCTTTGTTACACCGACTGATTTACTCGAAACTGACTTTAGATTATATAGTTGGATCCGCTCTCAAAACGCGCTCGGTAAGCTTGAGTTGAAAGGCTCATGGGGCTTTGCGGCATTACAACAACTTATAGCGACACAACGATTATTTTTAGGCCGTTCTCGCCAGGCTATTAAAGCAGATACCATGCAAGCCTTAGAATTTAGCTGGCAGCAAAATAGTGATTTAACCTCATTATCTTTGTCACTAGCAGGGCAAGATAATTGGTTGTTACTCAAAACGACACCCCCGACTTACCTAGATCCAGACACACTTAAAATTGGCCGTATCCGAACTCCTTTGACTGCAGATGAAATTGCGTTATTGGCTAACATGCCTGCGATACACAACGAAAACTTTGATCGTGTATACCAACAACTCAATGACAATTTTGGTGAGGGTGTTATTCCGCATGCATTTAAGCAAAGTAAAAAGAATCAATCACGTTCTGTCTTTCCCGTTATAAGCATACGCAACGATGAGGGAAACATTGGTCTATCGCTTCAATTTAACTATCAAAATTCACTTTACGAACTAAGCCAAGCCCCCGAGGGGATTATTAATCAATCGCTTGAGAATACCGTTGTTAATGAGCTAACGAACTTAGGGTTTGAATTTTGTAAAGGGGCTTTACAAACCGAGTTTGTATTTAATAAACAATCAGTTATACATGCACACTGGTTGAAATTCGAAATTATCCCTACCCTGCTTAAACGCGGCTGGAAAATTAATGATGAACTTGATGTTAGCAAAGCATTAAAGCAAATATCGCTTCAAGTTGAGCGAGGAAAAGGTCATCAAATAGTTAGTAAAATCGTGATCTCTGGTGTAAAAACGCAGCAACTTTTTACAGCGGATAACAATTTTCAGTCTCTCAATCGTCAAAGTGAACGTTATTATTATTTCAGCGTAGGTAAACGTTTTGCTGTTGTTGATAAGTTAGCGATTACTCAGCTTAATGAATACCGCGAACGTTTTGAGCATATAAAAACGCGTGATGAAATACTCATGCCATTGTCATTTTTACCCCAGTTAATCGCCCAAAAAGCAATTAAAGTCAGTATTGTTGATGATGCCCTTGATGCATATTTAACTGAATTAACGAACACCCGTCCGGTGGTTAAAAAGTCCGATATTCAGGGATTGAATGACGGTGTACAACTTCGAGAGTATCAGCAACATGGTGTTGATTGGCTTAACTTTTTAAAACGTCATCAGTTGGGGGGTATTTTGGCTGATGACATGGGATTGGGTAAAACCTTACAAGTTATTGCCTTTTTAGCGAATGCCAAACAACGGCCTCAAGCTGGCCCTACTTTAATTGTTTGCCCGACCAGCTTGGTAGGAAATTGGCAAAATGAAATTAATAAGTTTGCGTGTAACCTTAAAATCACCACCGTATTTGGTTCGTTACGAAACGAGCAACTCCAGCAGTTATCGCAGGCCGATTGCATTTTAACAACGTACCCTTTGTTAAAACGTGATATTGCATATTACTCGCCACTGTATTTTGAAAACATCATTCTGGATGAAGCCCAGTACATTAAAAATGATGCCGCGCAGGTATCGCGTTTGGTTAAGCGCCTTAATGCCGATTTTAAATTGTGCTTAAGTGGCACGCCTATCGAAAATAACCTGTTTGAGCTTAAGTCGTTGCTCGACTTTGCAATGCCCTCACTCCTGGGCTCGCAAGCGCACTTTAAAACATATTTTCAAACACCTATTGAGCGCGATAACGATGTTAAACGAGCCGATGAACTTAAATCGCTGATCATGCCTTTTATTTTACGCCGAACAAAAGCGCAGGTAACGCAAGAACTTCCCGAGAAAACAGAGCTGGTTAAAGAGTTTGAGTTCGAAGCGAAACAAAAAGAAATTTACACCGGTATAACGCAATCGCTAGAGCAAAAGCTGGTTGACTTGTTTGCCCAACAAGGTGTGCAAAAGAGTAAGCTTGCGTTTTTGGACGCGTTACTAAAATTAAGACAAATTTGTTGTCATCCCAAACTTATTGATCCAACAACTCAGGCGGGTAGTGCAAAGCTTGAATGGCTCTCTAAGCATTTACCCGTTATGTTAAGTGAAGGTCGTAAAGTTATTATATTTAGCCAGTTTACGACCGCTTTAGATGTGATTGCAGAACGTTTAGGTGAGTTAGGAATTACTTTTAGTATGTTGACCGGTCAAACTCGACATCGCAGTCGTGTTATTGAAGAGTTTACCGAAGGTGAATCGTCAGTCTTTTTAATAAGCCTAAAAGCCGGTGGCACCGGGTTAAATTTAACCCAAGCAGATACCGTGATTCACTTTGACCCATGGTGGAACCCTGCAGTTGAAAAACAGGCAACCGATCGGGCATATCGAATAGGTCAAACCAACCCTGTGTTTGTGTATAAATTGATTATGGCCAACTCTGTTGAACAAAAAGTATTTAAAATGCAGCAGCATAAACAAGCGTTAGTTGATGCATTATTTACTGATAAATCAATGAGTTTTACTCAGTTTGATGAAGAGCAGATGTTGGCGCTGATAAAAAATTAAATTTTTTAAACTTTTTTTGAACTAATCAAATTTAGTGGCGTCTATTATTATGCTTGTTGTTAAATTGCAGTTTACATGAGCATTATGTTGATTTCCCATTTGGTTACTAAATTTAGTAATGTTAGAGCCAGCTCACCTTGAGCTGGCTTTTTTTATGCCTACTCCCCTACTCTGCTGTCATGTAATTCGTTATGATGAAGTGTCTTTAAGTTATTGAGTTTTCATTATGATTACAGAGCTATTAGGCCACATTGATTGGCTTCAGATTGCAAGCGGTTGTGTACTAGGAGTATTGGCTTCAGGTACTGTGCTCTCGTTGCAAAAGAGTCGCTTAAAAAGCCAGTTAGTCGCACTGGAAAATAGCTATCAGTTGCAGCAGAATCAATTAGAGCAGAAGCTACAACAGTTACAAGAAAGTCAGTTAACACTGTCGCAGTTACAGCAAGATTACGCAGAGCAACGTGATGAATCTCAACACTTTAAAACCCGCTTTGTCGAGCAAGAAAAGCAAGCGCAGCAATTTAATCAATTTTGGCGACGAGTTGAAGCAGAACTCGCTGACACCAAAGCAATGCTAAATCAACGCGATGTCGATTTAAGTACTTTACGCAGCACCTTAGAACAAAAAGAACTGCACTTTAAAGAACAACTTAATCATATAAAAGACAGTAAAGAACAGCTCAAAAAAGAGTTTGAAAACCTAGCAAATCAAATTCTTGAAGAAAAATCACAACGGTTTAAAACGCTCAACCAAGAAAGTATTGAACAGTTATTAAAGCCCGTTCAAGGTGAGTTAAAAGGCTTCCGCGATAAAATGGAGCTAATTCATGTTGAAGACTTAAAACAACGTGCCGCATTAAAAACCGAGCTTTTACATTTACAGGCAAAAAGCCAGGCCATAACAGAACAAGCAGACAGGCTCAGTACCGCTTTGCAGGGGCAAAAGAAAACACAAGGTAATTGGGGCGAGTTAATGCTCGAAAACGTCTTAGACAGTGCAGGGCTTCGCGCAGGAATCGATTATGAGCGAGAAGTGTCATTTAATACTGAAGACGGGCGTCTGCGCCCCGACGTTGTGGTTTATTTACCTCAAGAACGACATTTAGTGATCGACGCTAAAACCTCGCTCAATGCGTATACACGCTACGTTAATGCCGACAATGAGCTTGAAGCACAACAAGCACTTAAAGAGCATGTGACTGCGGTGCAATCGCGTATCAATGAATTGGCCAGTAAGGCATACGACAGACTCCCAGGAATTAACTCCCCTGAGGTGGTCGTTATGTTTGTCCCCATTGAGTCTGCATTTGTTGAAGCGCTTAAATATCAGAGTGATATATATCAGCAAGCGATCGAAAAGAATATTTTGGTGGCGACACCAACGACCCTGCTAACCAGTTTAAATATTGTGAAGCAACTATGGCGATTTGAAGAGCAAACAAAATACTCAAAAGAATTGGCCGCCCGTGCTGAGCGCTTTTACAATAAACTTAATGGCTTTTTAACCAGTATGGAAGGCGTTGGTAAACAGCTCGATCGAGCTAAAGAAAGCTATGATAAGGCCTTTTCACAACTTTATCGCGGAAAAGGAAACTTAATTAAGCAAGCGTCGGAGTTTAAAGAGTTGGGTGTATCTGTGCAAAAAGAGCTCCCGAGTGACAGTGTCGAGAGAGCGCAGTTAGAGCTTGATTAATCCCGTAAATATCCCGCACGTATACGTTTGTGAAAGCCAACAACATGTTGGCTTTTTAGTTAGTTGATTAGCTCTGCCGAGACGATTCTGTTCAGCATTAAAAAATGGCTAAGCACAGCCTCTTCAAGCTCAAAGATCTGCACTACTTTTTCACCCTTGGTAGATAGCCCAGTTTGCTCCCCCTCAAACTGTATATGCAAACCGAGGCGTTTTAATGTGTTTACATCATAACTGTATATCGGGGCATCACGTTTTTCGGTTATGCCAGGCATCATCCCAATAATGGTTATCGCCTGTTCTACATTAATCGTTTCAAAAAATTGTTTTTCTGCTTCTTGCCACTTTGCAATGTAATTTGTTATTTGCGTATTTTTTTCCATTGGCACATATAACGGTTGCAAAGCTCCTCCATGCCAGCCAATGATCCCCTGCTCTTCAACGCGAACATCTGGGCTTGCCGTTATCACATAGTTTGCACATGATGAGGCGCACAATTCGCGTACGATCACTTTTAATTGATACTCGTGAACTAAGCCGCCTAAATGGAGACCAGCCATAACATCGCCGCCCTCACTGTTGATCACTAGGGTATCGATTTTGTTTTTGCTATTCACAAGCACGCTTTCGAACATTTCAACATTTTGTCTTGATGTCTCGCCTTGATACAAAACTGTACCTGGCGATATTTCACTGATTTCAGTGACGGTTTGCTCTGTTGATTTACACCCAACAAGCAGGCCACACAGTAATAATAATAAACGCATTAACAATGCCTTAAAGATTTATTTGTATACAGTACTAATTTAATAATATGTTATTAACGCTCTGCAAAAATGGCATAGTACGATTTTTTACTTGAGAAATAAATCCACATAATAGGAACAATTGTATGAATATTGGGATCTACATTTATGATGATGCTGAAGTGCTTGATTTTTCGGGTCCGTTTGAAGTGTTCAGCACCGCAAAGCGTTTAGCTAACAATGATTGGCAAGTAAGTTTAATAGCACAGACTAACGGCCCTGTGAATGCGCGTGGCGGATTCAGTGTAAACCCCCATTACAACTTTGCTGATTGCCCAGAACTTGATGTGTTTATAGTGGTTGGTGGCGACCATACGCATGAGCTTGAAAAAAGCGCAGTGATTGAGTGGTTAACCCACACCGCATCCACAACAAAACGGGTTGCGAGTGTCTGCACAGGCGCATTTTTGTTAGCTAAAACAGGGCTGTTATGCAAAAAAAATGTCACAACTCATTGGCAGGATCAAAGTGATCTCGCTGCTATGTTTAAAGACTTGACAGTGATTGCCAATAAACGTTGGGTAACCGATGGAAAATTTACCACGTCTGGTGGTATTTCTGCAGGCATTGATATGAGCTTAGCGTTAGTGGCAGAGCTGATAAATAAAGAGCACGCTTTATTAACAGCAAAACAAATGGAATACGCATGGCTATAGTGTTTCAGAAATAAACTGTGTCACGAACTGTTTTAGACAAACCGCTTTTTTACTAAGTAATCGCCCGCTTGGCCAAATTGCATATATCTCTCTGCTTTCACCACGCCATAAAGGGAGCACTTGCTTGAGTTGTCCACTTTTAAGCTCATCTATAATCTCAAAGCGTGGTAACAACGCCACACCTTGGCCATCACAGACTAAGTATTTCACAAACCCGGCGTCGTTAAATGTGCTAGCAAACCGGCACATGTAAGTCTGTGTTTCGCCTGTTTTTAGGTTGTTTAGTTGCCATTTATTTCTGAGCGTCGTGCCTATAAGCCGGTGTTGCCTTAAATCTGCTGGGGTACTGAGTGAGGGAGCGTCACTTAAATAGCGCTCTGTCGAGACAAATAATGTATCGACACTGCCTAGTTTCTTTTGTTGGTAGTGTGAATCAGTTTGCGGACCAATACGAATAGCGATATCTGCTTGGTTTTTACTGAGATCGTCACGTTGGTTGTTTAGCAGTAACTCAAGTTGAATTTCTGGGTAGTGTTTCGTGAAGGCAAGCCACATAGGTTTTAAAAATCCATGGCTAATATTCAGGGGGGCGAGTACTTTTAGCTTGCCCGTTAATTTCGCTTTTTGATCGTTTAATTGATGGTGAATTTGCTCAAATTGCTCCACTAACTCTACGTAGCTTTGAAAGTACACTTCGCCAACGTGAGTTAATGTGCATTGCCTTGCAGTACGATTTAATAGTTTTTCACCAACGCGCTGTTCAAGCCGTTGTAATCGCCTTGAAACTGTTGCTGCTGGTACAGATAGGTAATCGGCTGCTGCTGTAACTCCGCCTTGTTTAACGATATGTATGAACAGTGCAATGTCATCAATCATCATTTCATTTATGCAATCATAGTTTGTTTATATTGTTGTTTTTAGCATTTTTGTAATTGTTTATCATGTTTTTTATGATTCACTACTTGGTATAAATATGACCTTCCTTCAATTTATTCAGGCGATAGTTATTGGCCTTGTTGCCACGCTTTTAATTGATATATGGAGTTATTTTTTAAAAAAGTGCTTTAACCAGACTACATTAAACTTTTGCTTTGTTGGGCGTTGGGCCCTTACTATGGCATCGGGGCAATTTAAACATGTCGATATTGCTGCCAGTGAAGCTAAAGAACGCGAATGTGTTGTTGGTTGGATTTTGCATTACATCATCGGCGCCCTATTTTCTCTGTTTTTTGTGTTATTAATTGGTAAGGAATGGATGACTTCACCGCTATTTTTACCTGCCTGTTTATTCGGATTGTTCAGCACGGTCATGCCATTTTTTGTTATGCAACCTGCTTTAGGATTAGGAGTTATGGCTGTTAATACAGCTAAGCCAAACCAAGCACGTTTGAAAACTCTCACCACCCATTTATTATTTGGTGTAGGGTTATATTTATCAGCTCAATTTGTGTTGTTTATTTAGGAGTTATTGATGGACGCAAAACATTGGCATAATCGTTGGGAAAATAATGAAATAGGATTTCATGAAGGGGATGTTAATCGTTACCTGGATCAGTATTTTACCAACTTGAGTTTGCAACCTGGCGATACCGTATTTGTGCCTCTATGTGGCAAAACGCACGATATTCATTTTTTGTTAGCCAGCGGCATGAAAGTTGTGGGCGCTGAGTTAAGTGAAATTGCAATTAAGCAGCTTTTTCAAGAATTAAACCTCACACCAGAGATTACTAACCATGGCACACTAACGTGTTATCAGAGCGCTAATTTAACTGTGTGGGTGGGAGATATATTTACATTGACTCCTGAACAACTTGGTACGGTAAACGCTGTGTATGATAGAGCGGCATTAGTGGCATTGCCATTATCAATGCGAGTACGTTACACGCAACACATTTTACAGTTAGCCAATAAAGCGCAGCAATTGGTTGTGTTGTTTGAGTATCAACAGAGTGAGTTTTCAGGTCCTCCATTTAACGTTACTGCCAACGAGCTTCATCAGCATTACGACGCGTATTATCAATTAACCTTACTTTGTCGAGAGCGATTAGAAGGGGGGCTTAAAGGGAAAATACCCGCAATGAATGCTGCATGGTTGTTAAGTTAGTACTTACAAACTTTTGGTGTGTAAAATCACACCTAAGCTGTGCATTTATGTGGCTGGTTATTGAACCTCTGTGCGTGCACTATACATAACAACGTAAGTAAGGAGCCCGTTTATGCAAAAGCCACGCGTCTTTTTTGTTTCTCATGGTGGCGGCCCAATGCCACTATTAGGCGATGCCAGTCATGCTGATATGGTTACCTGTTTGCAATCTGTTGCAGCAAAAATTAAAAAGCCATCAGCTATTTTGATGATCAGTGCCCATTGGGAAGCCAACCCAATAAATATTACCTCTTCCGCTGCGCCTGAGCTTATATATGATTATTATGGATTTTCGGATTCTGCATATTCTATAGAATACCCATGTCTCGGTGAGCCAGTGCTTGCTGAGCAAGTTCATCAAGCACTCACAACTGCACATATTGACAGTGAGTTGAACTCCACTCGAGGCTTCGACCATGGCATGTATGTCCCTTTGAAGATAATGTACCCAGACGCAGATATACCTTGCGTGCAGTTGTCGTTGCACCCTAGCCTATTACCAAACGTGCATCTAGCAATAGGCGAAGCGCTGCAAAACCTGCATTACGACAACCTATTGATTATAGGCTCAGGGTTTACTTTCCATAATATGCGCGCTTTTTTTACACCGGAAACAGCCGAAATCAAAATGCAAAATCTCGCTTTTGAGCAGTGGCTTGTTGATGTGTGCGGTAATACATCGCTTACAGAACAACAGCGTCACGCTAAGTTATTAGAATGGCAAATGGCGCCAGCAGCACGCTTTAATCATCCTCGTGAGGAGCATTTGTTACCACTGCATGTGTGTTACGGAGCCGCTAGTCGACCATGTAGTGATATATATGAACTGCGTATTGCTAATAAACATGCCAGTATGTTTTTGTGGGATGATTAAGTTCAACCCCCCTGTTTATACGATAAAAACTCAGATTTTATTAACTTATTTTGCTACGCTAGGTTAGTTAAAACCAAGGGATAACAAAATGAACTTAATAAAAACATCAGCCCTCGCGTTTGCCGTTGTTGCAGGTTTGGGACTACAAGCATGCTCAAGTACTGAGCAAGCCAATACAACCACAACAGTGAGCGCAAACTCTAATCCTCTTTCGCTTGAGCAAATATACAAAGACAAAGACTTTAAAGCACAACGTAGCACCTATTTCACATGGCTCGACGACGGCACGGGTTACACAGTGCTTGAAGAGCGTGAAAGCGATAAAAACAAACAAGACGATAAAGCCAAAGACGATGAACATGGTGTAAAAGGCAACGACATTGTTTTTTATAATGCCGATGGTACAAATCGAAAAGTGCTTGTTAGCTACGAAAAACTGATCCCAGAAGGCGAAAAAGAGCCGTTAACCGTTGAAAGTTATCAGTGGTCAAAAGATGGCAAGTGGCTGATGGTGTTTACGAATGGTGAGCAAGTTTGGCGTTCACGTAGCCGTGGTGACTTTTGGCTTTTAAACCTAGAGACAGACTCGCTGTATCAATTAGGTGGTGAAAACGTTGAAGCTAAAAAATTAATGTTCGCAAAGTTCTCACCAGATAGCTCTAAAGTGGCCTATGTGCGCGACAACAATATCTACATGGAAAAAGTAGGCAGCAAAGCGGTTACTGCATTAACTACCGATGGCAATGACACCCTCGTTAACGGTAACTTTGACTGGGTATACGAAGAAGAGTTTACTATTCGAGATGGATTCCGTTGGAGCCCTGACAATAAATCTATCGCCTATTGGCAGCTTGATACCAGTGGTGTGAAATATTTCACTATGATCAATAACACCGACGAGCTTTATCCGACACTCAAAGAGTTTCCGTATCCAAAAGCGGGCGAAATGAACTCTGCCGTAAAAGTCGGTGTGGTAAGCTTAAGTGATAAAAAAACGCGTTGGGCAGAACTGGGTGGCGATAACCGTGACCGTTATATCCCACGTATTAGCTGGGCTGGCACGGGAGAGTCATTAATGATCCAAGATCTTAATCGCCCGCAAAGCCACAACAAAGTGTGGTTATTTGATTGGAAAAAGCAACAGCTAACTAAAATTCTTGAAGACAAAGACGATGCATTCATCGAGTGGTTCTATAAAGCTAACTGGTCAAAAGATGGCACATTCTTTATTTGGCACAGTGAGCGAGATGGATGGCGTCATCTTTATCGTGTTTCACGTGATGGCAAAAGTATCATTGATTTAACGCCGGGCGAATACGACATTATTGATATGTTGGCGTTAAACGAAGATAAAAATGTGATGTATTTCACAGCTTCACCTGATGATCCGGGCCAGCGTTATTTATTTCGTACATCGCTTGATGGAAGCACAAAACCGATGCGTGTAACGCCAGAGTCATTTGATGGCTCTAATAGCTACTACATGTCGAAAGACACATCATGGGCAATGCATACCTACTCTAAGTTTGGCACACCCCCCATGAAAGAAATCATCAAAGTAAGTGATCACAGCAATGTGAAAACCTTAGTTGAGAATAAAGCGCTAAAAGAAAAGCTTACAACTGAACAATTACCAACACACGAGTTCTTTACAGTAAATGCCCGTGATGGTGTTGAGCTTGATGGTTACATTATGTTCCCTGCTAATATGGATAACAGCAAAAAGTACCCTATCGTATTTTATGTATACGGTGAGCCATGGGGTTCTACAGTTCAAGACCGCTGGGAAGGCAACAGTTACTTGTATAAGTCGTACTTAACACAACAAGGCTTTATTGTTGCCTCGGTTGATAATCGCGGTACACGTGCGCCGAAAGGCCGAGATTGGCGTAAATCAATCTACAAAAAAATTGGCTCAATCACTGTGCGTGACCAAGTGGATGCACTTGATGCAATGGCAAAGCGCTGGGATGTAATTGATACCGACCGTGTTGGCGTATGGGGTCACTCAGGAGGCGGCAGCTCAACACTTAACTTGTTATTCCGCCATGGCGACAAGTACAAAGTGGGCATTGCTTCAGCCCCAGTCCCTGATATTCGCTTGTACGACACTATCTATCAAGAGCGTTATGCTGGTAATCCAAATACGGATCCTGAAAGTTACGACAATACCTCGCCAATTACTTTTGCCAAAGACTTGCAAGGTAAATTGTTGCTGATCCACGGCACTGGCGATGACAACGTGCATTACCAAGGTTCAGAACGTTTAATTAACGAATTAGTTAAGCACAATAAACAGTTCGAGTTTTTCTCATACCCGAACCGGTCTCACAGCCTGCGTGAAGGTGAAGGCACGACTCTGCATTATCACACGATGATGGCTAACTTCTTTGAAAAGCATTTACTCAAGCCGTAATTCAGCTTTTAGTAAAAGCCGCAGCTTAATAACTTAAACTGCGGCTTTTTTATGCAAGCTGTAAACCCCCGTTACAGGTTACGAGGTTCGAGTTGCTATAGATGAAAGCCTAGGCTCAAGCCACTATTAATAACGTTGGTTATTATTTTTCGCCTACAGTATAAGGTGTTTCAACGCGTTAAGAGTGAATTGGCAATAGCCTATGAGTTTGATTAAAACATACCATTAAAACCCAATGAGCATACTTTTAGCTCACACCGTACACCCTGCCCTATTTTTGTGAACTGATTGCACCGCAATGGTGAATTAGATAACACTAAAATCGATGTTTTAATTTATCTTGCTGATTTATATTGGTTATTTTTTTTGGCACACAATATGTATTAATGAACATGAAATACAAAATCCGGCTATTTAACATTCATTAAATAGCGCTACGGCAAAGAAGCCCACTCAATAACAGAAACGAACATTCTGTTATTGAGTGGGTTTTTTTTTGCTTAAAGCTCGGTAAGGCAACGGATTGGTTCGTCTTTTTTAGGCGGCTTTGTGATTAATTTATAACAACAAGAGTAATAAAAATGAAACTAAAGCAATTAACGTTGCCTGTTTTAGTCGCCGTGTTTGCAAACCAAACTTACGCAGCTGTTGAAACCGAAGTGGGCACTCTGAGCACAGACTTTAGGTTACGCTACGAATCGGTTAATCAAGACAACGCCTTAAAGGATTCATCAGCACTTACGCTGCGCAGTTTAGCTAATTTTAAAAGCAAAGCGGTGAGTGGCATATCCGCTTTTATTGAGTTGGAGAATACACTTGCCCTCATTGATGATTACAATAATGGGATTGGTGAAGGCACTGAATATTCAGTGATTGCGGACCCAGAATCAACAGAAATTGATCAAGTATACTTGGCATATAATAGCGAGCAATTTGCAGCTAAGTTCGGTCGACAAGTTATTACCTTAGATAACCATCGATTTGTTGGCCATGTAGGCTGGCGGCAAGATAAGCAAACATTTGATGCGCTAAGTGCTAAATACGAAAAAGACGCTATCAACGTCAGCTATGCATATATAAATAAACGCAACCGTATTTTTGCGGATGAAAAAGATGTTGATTCGAAAGATCATCTGCTCAATGCATCATTAAAAACAGAGCTCGGTAAATTAACGGCTTATGGGTATTTGCTAGAGAGTGATAATAATACTGATAATGCACTGGATACATACGGTGTGCGCTTAGTCGGTAAAAAGATGTTAGCAAAACTCCCTGTTTCTTATGCGGCAGAATATGCGTTGCAAACTAATGAAAGTGGCGCAAATAGTGTTGATACGACTTATTTACTCCTTGAGAGCGGTGTAAAAATAAGTGATATCACTTACAAACTTGGTTATGAGTCGTTAGGTTCGGATAACGGCGAACAAGCATTTCAAACTCCCCTTGCTACCTTGCATAAATTTAATGGCTGGACAGATCAATTCTTAGTGACACCATCAATAGGGCTGCAAGATTTTTATGCCAGTGTGTCTGGTAACGCACTTAATGGTAAATGGAGCCTTATTTATCACGCCTACTCTTCAGATGAATCAATCGTTGGCTATGACGACCTAGGCTCAGAATTTGATGTCATGTATAGCACGTCTTTCAGTAAGCAATATAGTGTCGGCGTTAAGTATGCAACTTATATGGCCGGTGACGAGATTTTTGCGAAAGTCGATACAAATAAGTTTTGGGTGTGGGTTGCAGCAACGTTCTAGCAAACCCTACTAACACGAGATGATTGAGGAAAATTTATGTCTACACCAAAAAAGATAGTTGTTGTTGGCAATGGAATGGTTGGGCATCACTTTGTCGAGCAATTACATAGCTTAAACAGTGAAGCTCAACCTGTTGAAATCACAGTACTCAGCGGTGAAAACCGACTTGCTTATGATCGCGTGCATTTATCTGAGTATTTTGCGGGAAAAACAGCTGATGACTTAGCGATGACCAGCGAAAATATTTATCGACACTGGGGTATAAACTTTCACTTAGGTGCAAAAGTTACTCAAATTGATAGTCATAAACAAACGGTGACTACAGTATCAGGTGACATCTATAGTTATGATAAGTTAGTACTTGCTACAGGTTCGTACCCATTTGTACCGCCTATTCCTGGTAAAGATAAAGAACACTGTCTGGTATATCGTACTATCGATGACTTAGACGCTATTTCAGCGTCAGCAAAAGTGAGTAAAGTTGGTGTGGTGATTGGGGGTGGGTTGCTTGGTCTTGAAGCTGCAAACGCGTTAAAGCAACTAGGCTTAGAAACTCATGTTGTCGAATTTGCTTCTCAATTAATGGCGGTGCAAGTTGATGCTGGAGGCGGAAAATTACTTAAAGAAAAAATAGAAGAGCTTGGCGTGCATGTGCATACCTCTAAAGCAACGCAAGAAATTCAAGCGGGTAAAGAACGTCGGTATCAACTTTACTTTAGCGATGGTGACGTACTTGAAACTGATCTTATTTTATTTTCTGCTGGCATTAGACCCTACGACACGTTAGCCAGAGAGTGTGCTTTAGAGGTAGGTGAACGTGGCGGTATCGTAATTAATAACCAATGCCAAACGAGAGATAAGAATATTTATGCAATTGGCGAATGTGCGCTTTGGAATAACTTTATATTTGGCCTAGTAGCTCCAGGTTACACAATGGCTCGAGTTGTTGCGAACCACATTGTGCTTGGTGATGAGTCTGATGAGTATTTTACAGGCGCAGACATGAGTACAAAGTTAAAACTGATGGGCGTTGATGTAGGTTCAATTGGTGATGCCCACGGACGTACCCCCGGGGCATTAACTTATACCTATGAAAATCAGCCTCTTGGTGTGTACAAAAAAATGGTTGTTAGTGCTGATAAGTCACGTTTGTTGGGAGCGGTGCTGATTGGTGATACATCAGACTACGACAGTCTATCGCAGTACATGCTTAATGATATTGAGTTACCGAAGAGCCCCGAATCACTTATTTTACCTTCATCTGGAGAAAAGCCGCGTTTAGGTGCAGATGCCTTACCTGCTTCAGCCTCTATTTGCTCGTGTTTGAATGTAACTAAAGGCGATATTATCAGCGCGATTGATACTGGTGCGACAAATATTACATCGGTGAAGTCGTGTACTAAAGCTGCCTCAGGTTGTGGGGGGTGTGCGAATCTTTTAAAAAATGTGGTTGATAGTGAGCTTGCTGCACGAGGCGTTGAAATCAAGACAGATATTTGTGAGCACTTTGCGTACAGTCGCCAAGCATTATTCGACATTATAAAAGTACAAGGTATTAAGAGTTTTTCTGACTTATTAGCTGAGTATGGAAAAGGTAAAGGCTGTGAAATTTGTAAACCAACGGTCGGCTCTATTCTGGCTTCTGTCTGGAATGACTACGTCCTAAACCCACAACATGTAGCGCTGCAAGATACCAATGACACCTACCTTGCCAATATGCAAAAAGATGGCACTTACTCGGTTGTACCAAGAATTCCTGGCGGGGAAATAACAGCTGATAAGTTAATTGTAATCGGTCAAGTCGCTAAACAATTTGGTCTTTATACCAAAATAACCGGGGGACAACGAATTGACTTATTTGGTGCTCGGGTTGATCAACTTCCTCTTATTTGGCAGCAATTAATCGACGCAGGCTTAGAAACAGGACATGCCTATGGTAAGTCGCTCAGAACCGTTAAATCTTGTGTTGGTAGCACATGGTGTCGTTATGGTCAGCAAGATAGCGTCACAATGGCGATAAACCTTGAGAATCGTTACAAAGGGTTACGAGCGCCACATAAAATTAAATTTGCGGTTTCTGGCTGTACTCGCGAGTGTGCAGAAGCGCAAAGTAAAGACATTGGTGTTATAGCAACTGAAAAAGGCTGGAACCTTTATGTATGCGGTAATGGTGGAATGAAGCCACGTCATGCAGATCTGTTTGCCACCGATTTAGACAGTGTCACGTTAGTCAAATACATCGACCGCATTTTGATGTTTTATATTAAAACAGCCGATCGACTGCAACGTACCTCTGTATGGCTAGAAAATATGGAGGGCGGTTTATGTTATCTAAAAAAAGTGGTAATTGATGATGAATTATTAGTTGCAGATGAGCTTGAAGCACAAATGGCACGAGTTGTTAATACCTACCAGTGTGAATGGAAAACGACACTCGAAAACCCTGAATCATTAAAACGTTTTCGTCAGTTCGTAAATAGCGATAAACAAGATGTAAATATTCAATTTGTCGAAGAGCGAGGGCAAATTCGTCCAGCGAAATTAGAAGAAAAACGCGAGTTAGCATAGGAAATAATTATGAGTAATAGCAATCAAAATTGGCAACCTGTTTGTGAGGTTTCAGATCTGGTTATGGATTCAGGCGTGTGTGCTCTCGTGCGCGATAGTAATCTACAAGAACAACAAATCGCGCTGTTTTATATGCATTGTGAAATGCAGAAAAAGCAGGTCTATGCTGTTGGTAATTATGATCCGATTGGTAAAGCAAATGTACTTTATCGTGGTTTAGTTGGGTGTACTGATGAGCAAATTTTTGTCGCATCACCGCTTTATAAGCAACGGTACTTGCTCAGTGATGGCCGCTGTTTAGATGATGACAGTATCAAGTTGCCAGTATATGACGCACGTATTAATGGCAATAAAATTGAAGTGTTGCTTTAACTGAAAACAGTTTTCAGAAGCACCTAGGAGAATGAGATGGTTTCTCACATGTTTACCTTTACCAATACGGCATTTAAAAGGGTAATGAATGTACATAATGAACTTCTTAACAAAGTTAAGTTGGCCGCTTCACATACTCAAACAAAACGTTTAAACATCCAGGGTTGTAAAAAGGGACAAGTTTATTTGATTGGTGCAGGCTCTGGCGATCCAGAGCTGTTGACCATGAAAGCACATCGCATACTTCAACATGCTGATGTGATTTTGGTTGATTGTTTAGTCAGTAGCGAGTTACAGCAGTATTTCCCGTCAAATGTGGAGGTTATATTTGTAGGTAAGAGGCAAGGTTGCCATAGCATGCCACAAGCTAGTATTAGTCGTTTATTAGTTGAAAAAGCACAAGAAAATAAAATAGTTGTTCGTCTAAAAGGTGGGGATCCTTCTATTTTTGGGCGCTTATCAGAAGAAACAAATGCGCTTGCTGAACACCATATTCCATTTGCGATTGTACCGGGTGTGACAGCTGCGAGTGCTTGTAGTGCTTATACCGGGATCCCCTTAACTGATAGAACATGTTCGCAATCGGTGCAGTTTGTTACCGCCCACTTCAAAGATGAACAACAACAAGCAAATTGGTCCCAGCTTGTTGCTGCAAAACAAACCTTAGTGTTTTATATGGGGTTAACGCGTGTTGACAGTATCGTGAAGCAGCTGATTGAACACGGTATGAAACCTAATACACCGATAGCAATAGTTGATAAAGGAACGTTAGCAGAACAAAAAATATGTTGCCAAACACTGGCAAAAATTAATGTTGAACACGCACTTAAAGACTTTACAGGGCCTGCTTTAGTCATCATTGGTGACGTAGTAAATCAGCGTAAAGATGTAAATTTAGCAATGTTAAAGGCAGACTACTTTGTTAAAGAAAGAGTGCCGTGGCAACTGCCATTTTAATTCGCTTTTTTAAATTTTGCGCGACAGCATTAAAAATGCTGTCGCAATCAATTGCTCCTCGAAGAAGTATAAGCTGGAAGAGCTAAATTTTCGGATAATTTCAGTGTTGATTGAGTACTCTAAATCAACGCTAAATGTTAGCGACCTTGGCAACGATGTTATTGGCGACTTCTATTAAAGTTTGGTTTTGAGACATCGCTGTTTTTTGTAACAACTGATGCGCTTGTTGCTCGCCTATTTTAGAACTTTGCATTAAGAGTATTTTGGCTCTGCCAATGACCTTTTGCTCATGCAGTGCTCGCTTTACATTCTCTAGCTCGTTCGTCATGTGATTAATATGGTTTGCTTGTTCACAAATTAAATCGTAAAACGATTTGTGACCAGTTCTAACCTCTCTCTCTTGTTGTTCTAAGACACCCATCTCTATACCATGTAATCCAGAAAACTGGTGATCAAATAGCATATTAAAACTTGAATCAACCGTGTTATCCTCCGCGATTTTTTCCATTAATACATTATGATTTGATATTTCTCCTTTTGCTTCTTCTATACGGACTTGAACCTGCTCCATGAGTCGAGAGGTCAGCATATTTTCAATGTTTTGTAATCCATCAATTCGTTTCGTAGCAACTTCATACCACACTTCACCAAGCTCGGGAGTATAGCTATTCGTTTCGGATAGCGCTTTGAACATTGTTCGAAGTTTATTGATATCACTTGTCAGTTCAGATTGTTTTAATGTTTTCCATACAGATTGCTCATCGGCTGCTGCAAACTCTAGGAACCGCTCAAAAATATCGTGTTGCGCACGTTCCAGCTCTTGCATTTTAGATAAAATATTTTGATCTTTCTGTTGCTGTGAAAATCCAATTGCACCCAGCGCGCGCTCTTGTCCCGCTAATTCTTTGCCCTGAATAAAGTTGAATAATGCCACTAACGTTTTTGTGATTGACGCATCATTAGATACATCAGCCGCCTCAAAAATAAGGTTTATTATTTTGCCAATTAAACGGCAATACGCATCAGTTGATTTGAGTGGCGTGACATCTTGTTTTTGAATTTGTTTGCGCAATGTTGGCAACTGATCAAGGCATTGAGACGCTAATGTAATCGATGTTAAAAGCCTTACCTGAGTATGCATTGAATCACTACTTAAGAACTTTGATTTTAAGCGTGCTCTTAGCGCCTCCTCTGCATCTGAGGTGTGCTTAAATTGTAGAGGTAAGTGTGCTTTATACGCTGTACCTTTGGACCCTAAATAGACGTTTGCTGTTCCTCGTTCTCTTTGAAGTTGATGAATCATACATGTAGCAGCCATGACAATCCTGCAATTTGATGCTAATGCATACAAACTATTGAGCTCGGCATGTTTCGCTGCGAGTAGAAATTGTTTCGTACTATTTGATGGTGTCGACATATATTAGGGACTACATAGATAGAATAGTTTTGTTATAAGCAATTATTATTCCCTGTGTAAAAATACGCCTTTTGAGAGTTTGCTCTGTGTTATTTGGATTTTTATTAAACGCAACTACCTCGCCTGTAAATGGGGTTTACAGTTCAAGAAAAAGCGAGGCAATTATTTATTATAGTCACGGCTTAGGCTTATCACTGTAGTGCTCATAATCACCCATTCGCCCCAAATTGATGCGTTTTATGCTCCAAAGTAAAGCAAGTGTTAATTTTTAATTTTGTGTCTTTGACTTTTACTAATTTATATATTTGAAATTTAATGGCTTTTATTGGTTTTCTATTGTTGGCATATAACTTGTTTAATTAGTTGTGAACAGTTGCACTGACTGTGACAATTGGAAATGTAAAGGACAATGGCGTCCGCAATCTGCTCTTCTAAAAGAGTCGATGCGGGCGTTTTTTTTTGCCTGGAAAATAGTCACATTTTAACTGTGAAATTAACATAAAAATTAACTATCAAAGGTGAATAACATGGCTTACTTGTTACCAAGTGATTTCGTTACAAAGATGGTGGATGCTGGCGAATCAAAAATTTATATGTCCACGCGTGACACGATTATCCGTGCCTATATGGCAGGTGCTATTTTGGCATTAGCTGCTGTCTTTGCAATTACTGTTGCGGTGCAAACGGGGGTCTTTCTGATTGGAGCAATTCTTTTTCCGGTCGGTTTTTGTATGCTTTATTTAATGGGGTTCGATCTTCTAACGGGTGTCTTTATGTTGACTCCATTAGCTTGGCTTGCGCGGCGCCCTGGGGTTACTTGGCCGCAAATACTGAGAAACTGGGGGCTTGTTTTTGTAGGTAACTTTGCAGGTGCTTTAACTGTGGCAATTATGATGTCGTTTGTTTTCACTATGGGTTTTAACACTGATGGTGGTGCAATTGCCGCTAAGGTATCCAGCATCGGTGAAGCACGTACTCTAGGCTATGCGAAATATGGTTTTGAAGGCTGGATGACCATCTTTATACGCGGCATGCTGTGTAATTGGATGGTGTCAATGGGGGTTGTAGGAGCAATGGTGTCTACGCATGTCAGTGGTAAAGTCATCGCGATGTGGATGCCGATTATGCTGTTCTTTTTCATGGCGTTTGAACATTCCGTTGTAAATATGTTTTTATTTCCGTTCAGCCTAATTATGGGGGGGGATTTTTCCGTTGTTGATTATTTAATTTGGAACGAAATTCCAACCGCGCTTGGAAATCTAGTTGGTGGTCTCGCTTTCACTGGACTCACTTTGTATACGACGCACTATCGCACAAAACCAAAACGCAAGTTAACGGAAACAGCTGCACCGATGGGCGACAATGTCATTGCAAAATAGTTAAACCAATAATGCGTAAAAATAGGCAAGAAAAGTTAACAATGACTTCGCATGTAATAGCAAAATCCCATTCATTGAAAGGGTTGAAACTGGTCAATCAGGACAGCGTAAAATGTTACATCCCTACGTTAGATGGTAAACGTTCGAAAGGTGTAATTGCTGCTATTGCAGACGGTATAAGTAGCAGCCAGGTTAGTCAGTATGCGAGTGACTTGGCTGTTACGCTTTTCTGTGATGAATATTTACGAACTAGTGATGTATGGTCACCTGCAAGGGCTGGCAGAAAAGTACTTGAAGTCATTAATCTGCAGCTGCTAGCAAAGACACAATATAGTCGGTATAGGGATAATTTTGATCACGGATTTGTATGCACCTTTTCTGGAGTGATCATAACCGAAACGAGTGCTTGCCTATTTAACTGCGGTGATTCAAGTATATTCCATATTCAAGGTAATGAGATTGTTTGTTGCAGCAAACAGCACCGTGCTGCCGATGAGTTTGATCATCAATATTTAAGTAATGCACTGGGCATTAGGTCTAATTTGCAGTTAGATATTCAACATATCGCGCTCAGTGTTGGCGATTACGTTTTACTCGCAACGGATGGAGTGACAGAATTTGTTTCTCCGCAGATGTTACTAAATTTCTTTAAAGGCTGTTGCACAGAAAAGCAACTGCAATACGCATGTGAAAAAGTCACGGCGTTTGCTCAAGCTAACGGCAGTGACGATAATCTTACTATCCAAGTTATTAAACTATTAAAACACCAGCAAGTAGAGAGCTCAGATTACTCAGACGAAGGGTTTTTACCTGTGGTAAACGATCTGAAAGTGGGTGATGTCGTAGACAATTTTAAGCTTATTAAACAGTTGCATAAGAGCGATAGGAGCTCTTTATTTAAAGTTCAAGACATTGGCACAGGATTAAACGTTGTCATGAAAGTTCCATCGGTGTCTTTGCAATCAGATATTAATTACTTAGATGAACTCGCCAAAGAGGAGTGGTTAATTGCCAAGGTTAACCACCCTAGCGTTGTTAAAGCAGTGTCGCCCTCTAAACGACACTTTTTTTATACTTTAACCGAGCTAGTTGAAGGTATTACCCTTCGGCAATGGCTTAACGATAATGGTCGGGCAAACTTGCAACAGGTGCGTGGTTGGTTAACTCAGCTTGTATCGGCCGTGGGCGCATTACATAGTAAAGGCATATTGCATCAAGACATTCGGCCCGAAAATATAATAATCGATTGTCATGGCAATCTCACTTTATTAGATTTAGGTTCTGCAAGTCTGCATGGGTTACAGTTTAATCAAATTGAGGGGCATGTACCGGGTGACATGTTGTATAGTGCTCCTGAGTACTTTTTAGGTGATTGGCCTGATTCAACGAGTGATTTGTTTGCTCTTGCTGTCATTACCTACCATATGTTAAGTGGTGACTACCCTTACGGTGTTTCTGTTGCAAAATTATCTAGTACAAGACAATTGGCAAAACTTCAATACAAGCCTCTGATTCAAAAGAACTTAAAAATTCCGGTTTGGGTCGATGCTGCAATTAATAAAGCATGTCGCCCTGATATGCAAAAAAGGTATCAAAGCTTATCTGAGTTCCTATTTGATATGCATAACCCTAACCCAATCTACAGTAGAAAATTACCACTACTTGAGCGAAATCCAGTGCTATTTTGGCAACTGGTCTCATTATTTCTAGCGTTCGTTTTAATTGCTCATTGGGTAAATTGAGATGGGTATTAAAAAGTAATGAAGGCTGATGCTTTACCAAAGCGTCCGTATCACGATACGTGAATTCCACTTTAATGGTGGAGCCCTATCAATACAAGCACGTTTAATGGCTTGGTTATAAAGCTTGAAAAGCATGCATCTGAAAAGTACAGGCTGTGAATAGCGATGCCGACCACACCGAGAATACAGAACAATCAGTCAGGGGGGGTTAGACGGTTATTTTAAATGCCATCTCAGCGACCTTATTTTTGATTTAAAAGAGTGGTTACCCACTCTATAGCAATACGTTGAAATCGCGTCTCAAAGCGAGACTTATCGGGTATGTAATAACAAAGCTGTGATTCTACAGCATGGCTCTTAAAGTGTGTGAGTAACCCTGCATCAACATAGGGTTTGACCAACGTGTTTGAGCAAAATACAGCGCCATTATTTGCCAATGCTTGTTGAATACCAAATAACTCCTGATCAAACGACTTAATCTCGAACTGCGATGGGCTTTGGTTGTTTTTAGTCAGCCACTCAGTGAGAGGGGGCGCAGCTAATGCGTTGTTTTTCCATTGACTAGTGTACAAAGTAACGTGCCCATTTAGCCAAGGCGCGCGCTGGTGCGTGCTTGCAGCAAAGACATTAAAAGCCTCATATTTTATGATATCAGCTTCGTTGATTTCTTCTTTATTCCCAAGTCTAACGGGTAAAGTATGCAATTGTTTATCCAGCGCTTCACTGGTTGATATATCGAGCGTTAATTGTGGATACTGTGTGTTTAGCGTATGTAAAGCAGGTATTAGCCTCATTGCGGCAAGCGATGAGGTGGTTGTTATCCGAATGTGGTTATTTGCTTGGCTTAGCGTGTCTAGCGCATCAAAAATTAGTTTAAACCCTTTTGAAGTGCTCAGGCTCAAGTATTCACCCGTTTCAGTTAAGGTGATTTTTCTTACTTCACGATGAAATAAATCGGTGTTTAAACGACTTTCGAGGTTACTTATATGATGTGAAACTGCGGTAGGCGTAATCGCAAGTTCTGCAGCTGCAGCTTTAAAACTGCCCAAGCGCGCAGCCGACTCAAAGGCTTTTAAGGATTGTAATGATACTTGCATAAAAAACTCTCGCAGATTTATAGCTGAGTATAACTTACTTATAGTGAATTTTAACTCGTTTGTTAAAACGCCTCAATTTATTGATGATACCCATACATTAACTAATGAGGTTTTACTTATGACTACCCTTCTACATATTGATGCTAGCGTACGTGCGGCAAAAAATGATAATTCAAGCCATGATTCAATTTCAAAGAATATTGCTAAACATTTTATAAGCTGCTTACAAAATACTAATGCAATAGCTGAGTATATCTATCGTGATGTAGGGATTCACCCGCCTTCTTTTATTACTCAAGCGTGGATAGGTGCCGTGTTCACACCGGCTAATAAGCAAACCATAGAACAACAAGCGCTGCTTGCTGAGTCAGATGAACTTATTAATGAAGTCGCTAAGGCCGACACTATCGTGATCTCAACTCCTATGTATAACTACGGTATGCCCGCGCAACTAAAAGCATGGTTTGATCAAATAGTTCGCATTAACAAAACTTTTGATTTTGACTTAGGACGTGGTGATTTTCCTTTAAAACCGCTGCTAAATGGTAAACGCTTAGTGATCATTACCTCTACAGGCGAGTTTGGCTTCGAGCAAGGTGGGATACGCGAGCATATGAGCCATTTAGTGCCTCATCTACGCACGATGAGTCTGTATTTAGGCGTTGAGAAAATCGACGAAATTGCCAGTGAATACCAAGAGTTTAATGATGAAAGGCATCAGCGTTCACTCACTAACGCCTATGCAAAAGCTGAACAAATAGCACTGAGTTTCTATAAATAGCCAGCGCCGCATTAAGCGGCGTATTTAGTCAATTTGTAATGGGGGTTTACACGCGTTGTTTAGTGCATTGCTATCCAACAGAAATAAACACCTCAACCTCATCGCTACTTTTATAAAACTCGTAGTCAGTTTTATAAGCGCGAATGTGTGGGCACTGCTCATTACTAAAGTATTGCCAAACTTGACCCCATACATCAATCACTGCGTGTGGCATACTTCCTTGACCATTAAAGCGAAGATAATGCCCTGCAGCCAGATCAACGGACTCTGTTTCTACCGTGTTTATCGGGGTATTAGTACAGGCATATACATCAAAGTCACCGGTGACATCTGATTCGTAATGTGTATACACACCGTAAACCTGGCTTGTTGAGGTCAGTTCTGGTGCTATTTCGCTATAAAAACGTTGCCATAAATGCCCTATTTGAGCGCCCTCGCCACTCATTTCATTCGCGTTACACGTGCGCACTTTAAAACCTGAAAGTGATTTTATTTCGCTAACGTTTATTGAGGTAATGTGCTGTTCCATCGCTTGAATCCATTTTTAATTGCTCCCGATAAAATACCAGACGATGACCTAATTAGCCTCTTTTTTTATAAAGGTTATTTAAAAAGGTATTTTTATCATTGCCCCTTTTATGAACAAAAAACAGTCATAGCATCGAGTTCATCATCAGGTTAAGATGGATTAAAACTATAACGAAATCAGCAGGTGTTTAATGAATAAAATCAATGCGCTTATCTACTTTTTAGCATTCAGTAGTGGCTTTTGTATAATGGGGATTGAATTACTCGGTGGGCGAATTTTAGCCCCATTTTTTGGTAGTAGTGTGCATATTTGGGGCAGTATTATTACTGTGTTTATGTTGAGCTTATCAATTGGTTATTTGCTTGGCGGTAAACTTTCTACTCGCAACCCTACATTAACCAAATATGGCGCTATCTTTTTTATTGCCAGTATTATGGTGATACCAATTGTTATGTTTGCTGAGCCAATTATGGCTTTTATTTTCAGCCATATCGAAGACAGTCGTTACGGTTCTCTGCTTGCCTCAATGGCATTGTTTTTCATTCCAACTATTATTTTAGGCATGATCTCGCCATATTCGGTGCGGTTATTGGTTACCGATCATGAAAAAAGTGGACAAGTGGCTGGCGGGTTATATTTTGTGAGTACATTAGGCAGTGCGCTGGGCACTATTATCACTTCGTTTTATATGGTGCTGGCATTTGATGTTAATGACATTATTAAAACATTTGCTGCTGTACTCGGTGCTTTGGGATTACTTGCTATTGTTGTGAGTCAGCTTTCGGTTAAGGAGCGTGCTGTATGCTTAGAGTCTTAATATGGTTAGTGTTAATCATGCCATTCATTGCACAAAGCAAGGTAATACACAAAGAACGCTCTTTGTATCGCAACATTTTGGTTGAGAAAAATGCTGACTTACTGTGTTTAAAATTTAATGAAAAAACCCGTAAAAGTACGCAAAGTTGTATGTACCAAAGTGACCCTAAAAAGTTAGTGTTTAATTACACTAAAATGACCTTCGCAAGTTTATTATTTATTGATAATCCAAAGAATGTGCTCATTATTGGATTGGGGGGTGGCACACTTTCTAACACCATTCATGAACTCTACCCCAATGCACATATAGAAAATGTAGAAATTGACCCTGCGGTGATTAAAGTTGCACGCGATTATTTTGATTTTGTTGAAACCGACAGCGTGACATCAAAAGTGCAAGATGGACGCATTTTTATAAAACGTGCGGCATTAAAAAAACAAAAGTACGACTGGATTATTCTCGATGCCTTTAACGGCGACTACATTCCTGAGCACTTACTTACAAAAGAGTTTTTTGCTGAAGTAAAAAGTGTTCTGACCAACAATGGCGTTGTTGCCGCAAACACCTTTTCATCAAGTAAGCTTTATCAGCACGAGTCTGCAACCTATTTTGATGTCTTTGGTGATTTTGTAAATGTAGTGACAGATAAAGATTCTAACCGGATAATTTTAGCGGGTTTTCATGCCATGCCCACAGAGCAACAAATTGCTGAGCGGGTAAAGCGTTTAACGCCAAAATTAGCCCCTTATGATGTCGATATGCAGTTGCTTAGTGAGCACTTGTTTTATACTAAAGGCAACCAAGACTGGCCAAAAGACACCAAGGTCTTAACGGATCAATATTCACCAGCAAACTTGTTAAATTATCAATGATCAAACTCATCTTCTCTCTATTTCTTTTTGTTAGCTCTGCTGTGATAGCAGAGCAACCTGCATCGACAACAGTTTCACCTAGCCAGCAACAACTCGCAGCGTTACTCAGTCAAAATAAAGGAAAAGTGGTGCTATTAGATTTTTGGGCGTCGTGGTGCAGCCCTTGTCGTCGCTCGTTTCCGTGGCTTATTGAAATGCAAAATACGTATCGTGAACAAGGGTTGACGGTTATTGCGGTTAACATTGATGTAGAGCGCGCAGATGCTGAGAAGTTTTTAACTGATTTTGCGGTTAATTTTAATATCATTTATGACCCCGATGCTGTCATAGGCAGGCAATATCAACTCAAAGGGATGCCCAGCAGCTTTTTAATTGATAAAGAAGGGATAGTCCGCTACCAACATACGGGCTTTGTAATTGATAAGTTAGACCAATATGAGCAGCATATTAAAACGTTAATCGCACCTTTGTGAACTGACAGGTTATTATTTTCGTTGTTTCGGTTTTTTCGATTAGTTCTATCTGTTTTATAAAATGCATTAATATTTACTTAGCATGCTAACTACACTAAAATAGTTAGCATGCTAAGTAAATGGAGTGCATTATGTCCTCTTCTATCCCCTTTCATGAAACCCTTGATCTAACCTTGTGCGGAAGCATGGGGCGTGTACATCGTTTATGCCGCGATGCCGTTACATTTGCGGTTGAGCCTTTAGGTTTAACGCAATCGCGCTGGACGGTAATGATTCATTTATTTCACTTGAATCAAGGCTGCACACAGCAGCAATTGGCGAGTAGTTTAGGCATTGAAATGCCGTCACTAACACGCACTATTAAGCAGCTTGAGCAGCAAGAGATTATTGTACGCAAGTCAGATACCGAGGATAAACGCAGTAAACGCCTTCATTTCACCGAACAAGGTCTACAATTATTAGACACCTTGCGCGTTATTATTGCTGATGTGAAACAACACTTGTATGCAAATTTAACCACTGAGCAGCTCGATACCATGGCGCATGGTCTTGTGCAAATGGAAATAAACGCGCGCCAGTGCATCAAGCAATATTCAGGAGATAAGTAAGTTTATGACACCGGATCAAAAATTTGCCCGTTATGTAAAAATCTCCTTAGCGGGTTTTATTGTTTTATTTCTTTATTTTGTGGTTGCTGATTTATTCATGCCTGTAACTCCGCAGGCACGCGTGTATCACCCTGTTGTACAGGTAACGCCACAAGTCAGTGGGCGTGTAACGGATGTGTTCGTAACCAATAACCAGTCGGTTGTGAAGCAACAACCATTATTTCATATTAATGATGAGCCTTTTAAGCTTGCCGTACAGCAAGCCGAACTTGCTTACGATGATGCAAAGTTGCAAAACCAACGCTTAGATAGCAGTGTTAAAGCGATTGAAGCACAATTAGCAGCGGCAGAGGCCAAGTTTCATGAGCAAACCTTGTTGTTTGAACGCGGCGAATCACTTCTTAAAAAGCGCTCTATATCAGAGCAGGAATACGAAACGATTAATGCGAATTATCAGTCGAGTAAAGCGAATGTGGCAGCGATTGAAGCGCAGCTGAGCGAAGCTAAATTAGCGCGTGGTAAAATGGGCGATGACAACCTAGCGCTTCGTCACGCCTTGAACCAACTAGAGCAAGCAAAGCTTAATTTGTCTTATACAAGTGTTACAGCAGAGACCGATGGTAAAGTGGCGAACTTGCAAGTTACGCCAGGTACTTATGCGAATAAAGGCCAGCCATTAATGGCGGTTGTGGCTAATAAAGCGGATCTTGTCGCTGATTTTCGCGAAAAATCACTCGTTCATGTGCAGGTTGGCAGCCGTGCAAAAGTCAGTTTTGATGCCCTACCCGGCAAGGTTTTCAATGCAAAAATTATCAGCTTTGAGGCCGGTGTGAGTGATGGTCAACTTAATGCTAATGGCTTATTAAGTGCCACTGAAAGTAGCAATCGCTGGGTCCGTGATGCACAGCGTCAGCGTATTCATCTGCAATTAGAGCAACACGACATGCTGGCTAAGTTTCCAAGTGGCGCACGAGCAACGGTGCAACTATTGCCTGAGTCAAGCATCGGTAGCTGGTTTGCGGGCATGCAAATCCGTTTGATCAGTGTTTTGCACTTCATATATTAAGGTTAAGTAAGTTATGTCAACACTGCAACTCGATGGGAATGGTTTGCGTCAAGCATTGCGTATTGCTACGGGCTCAGCATTAGGGTTTGCGCTTGCAAAGTTGATGAATTGGCCAAATGGGATCTTTTTTACTGTGTATCCTATGTTGTTGCTTGGCCTAGTACCTGTACTTAATATGCATATTATTCGTCAGTTTTATGCGGGTGCAGTATTCAGTGCATTGTTTGTACTTGTCGTTCAAGGTTTGCTTGCACATTTGCCTGTGGTCATGACGATGGTAAGTTTTTTGGCATTTGCTTTTTTGTTTTACCAAATGAGTCGTGGCGCTAACTTTTTATTTGGTGCAACAACGGTAGTCAGCCTCTCGATTCAATTGCACTTTTCAACCTACACAGGGGCAGGAATCAGTATTTATCCGTTGATCATCAGCAATGCAGTCGCTGTTATTGTAACCGTTGTTTTTTCGGTACTGATGCATGGAATTTTTCCTGATGTTTCACCCCGCCAAGCTCGCGTAATGCCTGAAAAAGCCAAAGAAAGTGTTCGGCACGAAGTCTTGTTATGTTCAACCGTTGCGACTCTTTCTTTTATTGTTTTTCAGGTATTTGATTTACAAGACTCTATTTCTGCACAGGCGGCGTCGGTATTGATTTTGTTTTCTTTATGCTGGAAAGCGGCGGGAATGGCTGCATGGCAGCGTGCTATTGGTACATTAATTGGCTGCAATTTAGCACTTGTGGCGCAGTTATTTTTATACAATCACACTGATATATTAATTTTTCCTGCACTGATTTTATGGATTTTGACCTTTATATTTAGTCGCTATCATATTTTATCTGGCGGCATTCCAGGGGTTGGTTTTGGTATTATTACGACCTTTGGCATCTTGTTTGGTCAATCATTAGGGCCGGGTCAAGATCTGGTGTATAGCGCTTTATATCGCTTTTCATCGGTGTCGGTTGCAATACTATTAAGCTTGTGTGCTGTCTATATTATGCATCACACACTCAATCGATTTGAAATGACACGCCACCATACATTTGACTAGTGCATGCGGGCCTGATGACAAAAAAGGGAGTTAATCAGAACTCCCTTTTTTATTATTATTTGTTTCGAAGATGGTTGGCAGCGACTTTAATAACTCATCTTGCTTAGCCATACTCATACTCTCTACACAGGTTTTTGATGCAACATCGGCAACCCATGCCCCCCATTGTGAACTACCGGGTTCTTCTCCTGGGGTTGCCCACCATCTGGCTTTATAGAGTATCTCGTTATAACAGGTTTCACTTCCTTGCGGATAAGCGCTTCCGGCTTGCCAAGAATCAACGGCAAAGCTGGTCATAGGCAAAACTGACAGCGTTATCATAGCAACGCCGATTAAGCATATTTTTTGGCCCATTTGCGGCTCCTTTCAAAAGTGAGATAGTATGATTATTATAGTCTTGGTAGGATTAACCATCAATTAACTTTGTTAACAAGTTACACTTCTTTACAGTTATGCTTATTATTGACACTATTGGGTGGTGATAAGGTTATAGGCTTATATTTTTTCTTAATGCTTTAGTTTGACCCCTCTTCGTTTTGCTATCCATGCGCTTGCGTTGTGAATTTCTTGATGGCTTGGTTGCACGACGCTTTTTTTGAACCTGTGTTGCACTGATAATTAACTCTTTCAAACGATTGAGTGCTTCTTCTTTATTCAGTTCTTGTGTACGATGACTTTGCGATTTAATGACAATAACTCCCTCTTTGGTCAACCGAGAGTCATTTAAATTGAGTAATCTTTGTTTGTAAAAGTCAGGCAGCTTTGAACGCTTTATATCAAAGCGTAGATGAATTGCACTGGCCACTTTATTTACATTTTGTCCGCCTGCCCCCTGAGAGCGGATTGCACTAAAGTCGAGCTCCCATTCATCAATTGTTACAGTATTAGAAATAATTAACATTAGGTTCAGTTAGTTGTGCTAAAAACTGTATTGTAACACTTGTAATTAGCTGATCATAATAACTCGCTAAGCAAGTCGGTTGTTATAAACTGGAAAAGAAAGGAAATCATGATGAAAGCACTAATTATTTCAATGAGTTTACTCGCGATGAGTTTTTCTAGCTTCGCACAAGATATTACCGAAAACCAACTACAAAGTTATATTAAAGCACTCCCCGCAGTTGTGAACTGGTCAAAAAGTCAACCTGAGCTTGAAAGTGTAGATCTTGGTAACATGCTGGGTAGCACAGACGGGGTAGATACTTCTGTGGTAATGAGCGCACTGGGTCACATTAAAGAACATGAGCTTTACACTGAATTTGCCGCCTTAACACAGCAGTATGGCTTTACGCCAGAGCAGCTTGTTACTGTGGGTTCTGAAGTTTCTATGGCCTATCTTGAAAATGTGAAGGCAACACTGTCACCAGAAAACCAAGCGCGAGTTAATCAAGCAATGAGTGGCTTACAAAGTTTAACTGCGTCTTCTGCAAGTTCTGGAACACGTTCAATGACTGGCGCCTTAGAGGGCGTGAAAGAAGCGAGTAATGCCCCCGTTGATGTTAGCGAAAACAACGTTAACTTGGTTAAAGAATATATGCCGCAATTAAAGCAGTTATTTGCGCTGCTGCAATAGTGTTAAATGCAATGCGAGAAAGCGGCTTATTAAGCCGCTTTTTTATTAAATAAAAACCGCAGGATTTTCCAATTTCTTAAGCTGAGCATCTGTTGGTAAAAAGTCCGTGTATATAAATTGCTCCACGCTCTCATGGCGTTCAAAAAACAGAATATCGAGTGAAAACCTATTGAGCCCATACAATCCTCGGTGAATCATATTGGCCGAAAAAATCAATAGATCACCTTTTTGTAGTGAGATAGTTTTACCACGGCTTAAAGAATCATAATTGTGAGCCCCTTGCAGCTCTAGCCTTACCGCTAATTCTTCTTCAGAATCCCAATTTTTATGACTCGCTGGTATTAACTCAATCCCATGTTCATCTTCAAATGCAATACGGCAATGCAGTACTTCAGGACCTGTTAGAGCTGATTGCTGTGCATTGATATCTAAATGATACTGCGAATCTCGGTGCCAATAATTATGTTGTTCTGGGTTGTAAGGATTAAAAAATAATTGGCTATTTAAAAACCGTGGTCTCGCGATGATTGAGGTAACCTGATTGAGCAATTGCGTTGAGTTTATAAAATGGAATAAGCTCAGTTTTTCATCTTCTGTTAACCATGGAGACGCTGTGAGCCCGGAACTATTAATAGCTTTAGTTTTATAAAAAAGAGAATTTTCGCGAAGCCAATTATTATGAAATTTATCTAAAATGGGGCGAATAGCAGATAAAGCAGAATCATTGTAAAGCCCCTTTACATGCATGTAACCGTGTTGCTTAAAAAAAGTATTTTCCATTGTGTTATCTATTAAGTAATGAACGTATTTGGCTACTCAGTTCAGGAAGCACTTGTTCTTCAAACCATGGATTTTTCTTTAACCAAATATTATTGCGTGGGCTTGGGTGTGGCAAAGGTAAATACTTAGGCCAATAATCACGCCACGATTTTACTAACTCTGTTAACGGCAACTGTTTGGTATGAGGTAAATGATACGCCTGTGCATACTTACCTAAAATGATAGTCAGCTCAACGTTGTTTAATTGGGCGAGGAGCTTTTCTCGCCAAGCAATAGCGCATTCCTTGCGCGGTGGTCGGTCGCCAGACTTACCTTTACCCGGATAGCAAAAGCCCATTGGTAAAATAGCGAAGTTTTGGGCATCGTAAAACTCGTCATCACTGACACCTAGCCAATTTCGTAATCGTTTTCCGCTGGCATCATTAAAGGGCACACCTGTTTCGTGAACTTTAACCCCGGGTGCTTGCCCCGCTATTAAAATGCGCGCATTGGCATTAAATTGAATAACGGGACGGGCTCCTAACGGTAACTCAGGTTCGCAGATCACGCATCTACTAACTTGTTCTAAGAGTGTTTGATGTTTCATTACTTAGTAAAAATCTGATCTATGCTTGTTTTGACCACACGGCAAGCTCGTTGCCACTGGGTTCTGTAAAGTGGAAGCGGCAACCTCCTGGGAAATCAAATAATGGTTTAATAATAACCCCGCCGTGGTTCTCAACTTGAGCTTGGGTTTCTTTAATATTGTTAGAGTAAAGTACCAATAAAGCCCCGCCATTGCTCGTTAAACTGGTTAAGGGTGCTTGATAAAAGCCGCCATCAAGCCCTGCTGATTCACAGCTGAAGGCTGTATATTCGGGGCCATAGTCAGTAAATTTCCATTTAAATACCTGCTGGAAAAAAGTTTTGGTAGCGGTTAAATCTTTAGCGGCGAATTCTACATAATTTAGACTGTGGTGATTCGACATAATAGTCTCCTAGTTTATGCTGTGCTTAAGCGCCATTGAACAATGCAATGCGGTGCTATCAAATAACGGAATGGCGGTATCAGTGTGTTGAATTAGCAAGGCTATTTCGGTACAACCTAAAATGATTGCTTCTGCACCTTGTTGGTATAGTTGATTGATAATTCTCAAATAAGCGGCTTTAGAGTCTGGGTTTATGATACCTATGCAGAGCTCTGTATAAATAATTTCATGGATCACCGCGCGTTCGTCTGGCTCAGGAATTAGCACTTCAATTCCAAATTTGTCACTGAGGCGCTGTGTATAAAAATCTTGCTCCATGGTAAATGACGTACCTAGTAATGCGACTTTTTTGTGTTTACTCGCTGTAAGCTGCTCTCCAACGGCATCGGCAATGTGTAAAAGAGGAATCGAGATAGCTGCTTGAACTTGCTCTGCAAGCTTATGCATGGTGTTAGTACAGATAAGCAAACAATCAGCACCCGCAGCCTCAACTTGCTGAGCCGCATTTATTAATATTTCTGCCATTTTAGGCCAGTTTTGCTGTTGTTGAAGCGTTGCTATTTCGGCAAAGTCAAGGCTAACTAAGGCAATTTTTGCTGAATGTAAACCACCAAGCTTATCTTTAACTCCCTGATTTAAAAGTTGATAGTAGCTCTGTGTCGACTCCCAACTCATACCGCCAATTAATCCGATTGTTTGCATTATAACTCCTTCTGCTGTGTGCATAACACCTTAGGCTATTGTGTAAAACAAAGCTAGCAGATCATTATTTTACTAACTATGAAATCGGGTTTTAAATCGTTCCTTTATAAAATACGGTTACGCAAATGATAATCACTATCTTTTTGGTTTTGTCACTATATAATAATGCGTTTTCTTCTCGTTTAACTTTTTTTTAAGGGATTATCATGCACTCTCAGTCCTTACAAGCTGGGCAAGCTAAAGAACCAAGAGGCGCTAAAAAACGTTCACAGAGCCTGTCATATCGTGTTGCTGTGTTTTTTCGTTTTGTTGCTGCCATCTTAGGGGGTTATGTTTTTACCAGTGTATTTATCTCATTACTGGCGGTCTTATTGCCGCTAAATAAACTCGACAGTGTGTTGTTGACCACAACCTTATCGGTCTTTTTTTATTGCTGCGTGTTCATATGGGTGTTTGCAGTTAAGTCACTGAAGGTCGTTTGGATCACCATTTTACTAACGACAAGTCTGCAATTATTCGTACTGGCTTTGATTAAGGGATGGCTATGAAAGAGAATTTCTTCCGTTCAATGACGTGGTTACACACGTGGGTAGGTTTATTAGTTTGCTGGCTTTTATTTTTAATTTTTTTCGCAGGCACGTTGAGCTTCTTTAAAGACGAAATTAGTTTTTGGGCTAAGCCTGAAATCCATCAAATACGTCATCAAGATCACCGTGTTGCTTCACAAGCAAAGCAAATTAACGATGTGTTTGCAGATTTACAGCAAAAAGCACCTAACTCTCTTTCGTGGCGTATAAACATGCCCGACTCGCGAAACCCCGTTTTAAGTTATGGCTATGCAGAACCTAAGCAACCAGGTCAACGTCGTGCTCCGTTTAATTACACTCATATAGACCCAAATACACTGGAACCAGTTCCTGAGCCACGTGATACTAAAGGCGGCGGTTTTTTTTATCGTCTGCATTTTGATTTGCATTATATAGATGTGTTTACTGCGCGTATTCTTGTTTGTTTAGCTTCAATGTTTATGTTGGTTGCGCTTGTCACGGGGGTCGTAATTCATAAGCGTATTTTTAAAGATATGTTTTCTTTTCGTCGTAATAAAGGCAGTAGAAGCTGGTTAGATGCGCATAACGTGTCGTCTGTTTTGGCGCTTCCTTTTCATATTATGATTACTTACACAGGTATCATCACACTGATTTTTATGTTGTTCCCTTACCCCGCAGAAACCGTGTATGAAGAGGGATTAAGTCAGATGTTTAATGAAGCCTTACCGGTCAATAAGCGCGCGGCGCCAACCGATGAACACCGCCCCATGGTGGCAATAAATCAGGTTTTAGATCAGATTTATACTAAGTACCCTAATGCCGATATAAGCCATGTATTCGTTCGTAATGCCAATACGGCGTCATCACAAATCGTTGTCTATCTGGCGACAGCTAAAGAGGTGGTCGATAATGGTCCTCGTTATTTATTTAATGGTGTAACAGGGCAAATAGACGCGCAATCAGGTGAAGACTGGAGTGCATCGGCACAATTTTACGACTCAATGACCGCGCTTCACAGTGGGCGATTAGCTGAGCCATTACTACGATGGCTGTACTTTTTATGTGGGGTTGCTGGCTGTGCCATGATTGCGACTGGTTGCATGATGTGGGCGAAGCGTTTAAGAGAGCGCATGAAGCCTGAACAATCAGCACACCGTGGCTTGAAGCTTGTTGAAACGTTAAATTTAGCTACATTAATGGGCTTGCCCTTTGCAACGTGTGCATTTTTTATCGCGAACCGATTACTACCTATAGAGTTAGCCGCACGTGCCGATAAAGAGGTTCTAGCCTTTTTCTTAGCGTGGTTATTCATTGCTGTTTTGGCTTTGTTTGGACGTACTCAGTCACATTGGCGCTTAGCTGCGTGGTTAAATGCGGTGGCATGTTTTTCAATCCCTTTAATTAATGCATTTACAACAGAGGGAAATTGGATCAGCTATTTACTAACTCAGCAATGGGCGCTGTTTGGCATTGATAGTGCGTTTATCTGCGCTGGTTTGATGTTTATTGTTCAAAGCAGAAAAATACCTAGCCATGACAACGTAAAAGAAAAAGGCAATTTATTTAAAAACAGGCAGTTAAAGGAGCAACAAGGATGATGGAATTACTGCAATTTAGTCTCTGCTTTTTAGCGTTTAATTGTTTTGCACTTGCAAAGTTTAATCATTTTCGCGATGTATTTAAAAAGAAACTTACTGAAAAACAGCGATATAGATTTTTAACGATTGGCTGGATCACTATTTTACTAAGTTTAGGACTGAGTGTGATGAGTGAAGGCGGATACGGCGCATTATTATTTTGTGGTTATATGGCGCTAAGTGTTCTTATGCTTATGATTTTATATAGTTTTACGGTCTCGTGGGTAAAACACATCAGCGCAATAAATGTGTCTGTTTTGGTTTTAAGTGGGCTTTCAGTGATGATTTTCTAGTTAAGTTAGTAAAAAACTGATCTCAAAAAAAAGGGTAGGCAATGCCTACCCGAGCAGGGGATTAAATTGGGGATCACATGTCATGTTCAATTTAATGTCGCACAGTGTGCCTCTTTTCCATGACAATTGTGTTGCACATTCGTGATAGTTTAAAGACGCGTGTAAAGCCCCTTTACATCCCTTCATGCTCAACAAAAATAAGCTCGTCTGTTTTAAAGCCATATTGTCTGGCGGTATTTTTAAAGTCGTCTAGCTGCTCTTTGGTGACTGTCGGGGTTCTTGATAAAAACCATAAATACTCTTTGTTATAGCCAGTAATATACGCGTATTGGTAGTTTTGCTTATCGAGCTCAAAAATGACATAGGAGCTGTAGAATGGGCCAAAAAATGAGACTTCTAAATGACCAATGTCATTTTTACCGGCAAATTTAGCCTTGCCTTCTGCTTGTTCCCACTTTTTATCAGAGGTGTTATAGCCTCTATTAATAACTTTAACAGTGCCATCAGAGTTGACTGAGTACTGTGCGGTTATCCCTTCTAAACCGCGTTCAAATGAATGATCAAGGCGCGCTATTTCGTACCATGTTCCGGTGTACTTATTTAGTTCAAAATCATTAACGGGTTGTATGTTGTCAGGCACTCCTGTACAAGCCGATAACAGGGTCGTAAAGAAAAGTAGAAATATAAATTTTATGCTGTTTTGCACATGCTCACTCCTTTTAAAATTAAAGAATTTAATACGTTAATAGCGGTAAATAAGTTTAATTACGTTAAACTACCTAAGCTTAGAATAGTTAAATAGAGAAAACCATGAAGATTTGGGTTGATGCAGATGCCTGCCCCGTTGTTATTAAAGAAATTTTATTTCGTGCTGCAGAACGAACGCAAACAGTCACTACATTAGTGGCTAATCATGCTATGCGTGTTCCGCCGTCTAAGTACATTTTTCGTCAGCAAGTATCGTCTGGTTTTGATATCGCCGATAACGAAATTGTTAAGCGAGTCGAAGCCGGTGATTTGGTTATCACGGGTGATATCCCGTTGGCAGCCGAAGTGATTGAAAAAAATGCACAGGCGTTAAATCCCCGCGGTGAGCTGTATACAACAGAAAATATACGTTCTCGCCTTAATGTGCGTGATTTTATGGACACAATGCGCTCAAGTGGTATCGAAATGTCGGGTGGGCCGCCACCGTTGAGCCAAGCTGACCGTCAGAATTTTGCTAATAACTTAGATCGAATTCTTGCTCAAAAATCATCATGATTCAGCAACAACACTCTTTACAGGGCTTTGGTGACAGTGCATTTAACGTTGCTGTGTACATAGAAAAACGTCCGCCGATGGTGCCTTGGCACAATATTGATCATTTACATGCTATGCAAATTGGTCAAATAGATGACATTAATCAGGCTTGTGGAAATGGTTGGCGAAAAGTCTTTAATGTGTATGCAAAAGTGCTGTTTGCGCTGCCGAGCGAATATTTTCAGTTTGCTAAATGTTCTGCCAATTGGCAAACCTATCGTGATACGCGCTTACTCCAAGCACACAGTCACACAGCGTTGCTGTTTAGCCCTCCTGTATTTGACAACACGGATAAATTACACATTATCGCTGGGCGCACGTATGCAAAAAGCCTTGTTCAATTAGGTTTATTATCTAGCCAGCTCACTTGGCTTGATGAAGAGTTTGCCTTTAATAAGCAAGATAAGGTGATTGTGTGCCCCTATTTTGATTATAGGCAATTAAGTAATATTAAAATTGCGCGGCTTAGTCAGTTGGTTGCAGATATTTTCGCGTAAAAGTCTGCCTTATCATTGCGTTATTTGGCTTGCAAACTAAGCTTTAAGGTAATGTAAAACGGACTACACTTTATATGAAAATCCTTGTCGTTGATGATATGCCCTTAATGCGTCATGTTTTGATAAACATGCTACGTAGCCTTGATTACAACGACATAACAGAAGCAACGGATGGTTCGCAAGCGTTAGAGTTGTTAAAAAAGCAGCATTTTGATTTAGTTATCACTGATTTACATATGCCTAAAATGGATGGAAAGTGTTTACTTAATCACATTCGCGAAACCCCCGAGTTTGACGATTTACCCGTTCTTATGGTGACGTGTGAGGATAGCAAGCAAACAGTCACTGACATGATTGCCGCTAAAGTCAGTGGTTTTATCATTAAGCCATTTTGTCTCAACACGCTGCAAAAACAGCTAAGTAGAATCGTTAAACCTGCGTAATAAACCGAATAAGCCTGGAGTTAATTACGATGAAGAACTGGCCAGCCACACTCTGTTTATTTTTCACATGGGCAGCACTGGCTGAATCACAGCCATTAACCTTGTATACCGAATCATTTCCTCCTTATAATTTTGAGGAACATAATCAACCGACGGGTATTAATACTGAAATAGTTGAGACGCTTTGTAAGCACGCAAAATTAAAATGTGTGATACAGGTGTTGCCTTGGAGACGAGCGATGTCAAAAACGCTTGAGCAGCCGTATTCTGGTATTTTTTCAACGTCTCGAACAGCACAAAGAGAAGCTCAGTTTCAATGGGTTGGTCCACTGGTGTCGGGGCAATCTTGTTTATATAGGTTAAGTGAGCGCACAGACATTGAGCTGACAAGTTCACGCTTATTAACTAATTACACAATCGGCGTATCACGCGGCGATGTTTATCAAGCCGTACTTACAGACTTACAGTTAGTTGAAGGGCATCATTTTTTAACCTACTCAGGTAAATTTGAAGAGTTAAATATGTTTAAACGTGGTAAGCATGATTTATTAATTGGCTCTTCCATGACGCTTGCAACACAATTACAAAAAGTGGCTTTAAACCCTGATCAAGTGATACCTGTGCTTGAACTTAACCACCCTGCTTTAGGGGGAAACTATTTGGCTTTAAACAAATCTGCTCCAGCTAGTGTGGTCAGCGCACTTCAGCGCGCACTCGATACCATGAAAGAAAATGGGCAAATAGCCCCCATTGTTGAAAAGTTTGTCCCTGCTAATAAGTACCCTCATGTGCAAACCTCTCCTACGGTTGATAGGTGTTTTTACGGTACGGCTGTTTATTAATAATCGGGTGCTGTTTACGAATTCAATCGCGTTTTTTTTGCCCTCGGTAGCAAAACCATTGTTTACAGTGACTTTGCTTTTTATAGTGAATAAAACAATAAAATGAGAAATAACCATGAATCCAACGCCACTACTAAAAGGGCTTGTGTTAGCGGTATGCTTAGGCGCTGCTGGCACGACACAGGCTTACGACCGTATCACAGGGCATAACTTTGCCAGTCGCTCAGAAGTTATTGCGCAATCAGGTATGGTTGCAACGTCGCAGCCATTAGCCACACAGGTTGGCTTACAAGTGTTAAAAGACGGGGGCAATGCCATTGATGCAGCAATTGCAGCCAACGCCGTACTCGGGCTTGTAGAGCCGACAGGGTGTGGTATAGGTGGCGACTTGTTTGCCATTGTTTGGGACAATAAAAGCAAACAGTTATATGGCTTGAATGCATCTGGCCGCTCACCGAAAAGCCTGACATTTGACACCTTAAAGGCACAAGGCGATATGATCCCCGCCTATGGCCCGTTACCTGTTTCTGTGCCAGGCGCTGTGGATGGCTGGTTTGAATTACATAATAAGTTCGGTAAAACACCGATGAAAACCTTACTTCAGCCAGCAATTGATTATGCTGAAAAAGGCTTTCCCGTTTCTGAATTGATTGCCTATTACATGCAAAAAAGTGTTGATGCGCGTGGAAAATACCCTGGGTTTAAAGACGTATACATGCCAAATGGGGCGATGCCAGAAAAAGGCGATATTTTTAAAAATCCTGCCCTTGCAAATACCTATCGTAAAATAGCGAAGGAAGGACGTGATGCTTTTTACAAAGGGGATATAGCAAAAGAAATTAGCCGTTATATGAAAGAAAATGGCGGTTATTTATCGTATGACGACTTAGCTTCACACCACAGTGAATGGGTTAAACCTGTCAGTGCAGATTACCGCGGTTATACGTTATGGGAATTACCGCCCAACGGCCAAGGCATCGCCGCTCAGCAAATTCTAAATATATTAGAAGGATACGATATTAAAGGTATGGGTTTTGATAGCCCTGAGTATGTTCACACGTTTGTCGAGGCAAAAAAACTGGCCTTTGCAGACCGCGCTAAATATTACGCCGATCCTGCGTTTAATACTATTCCCGTGCAGACCTTGATTTCTCAGCAATATGCCGATGAAAGACGCAAGCTGATTGACCCAAATAAAGCGGCAAAACGTGATCATGCGGGCCCAGTAGAAGGCGATACTATTTACCTGACGACGGCCGATAAAGACGGCAACATGGTGTCATTAATTCAAAGTAATTATCGTGGTATGGGCTCAGGTATGACCCCCGCTAAACTGGGCTTTGTATTGCAAAACCGAGGAGAAATGTTTGCACTTAAAAAAGGCCATATGAACCAATATGAGCCGGGTAAACGTCCGTTCCATACGATAATTCCAGCCTTTGTGACCAAAGATGGCAAGCCATACATGAGTTACGGAGTAATGGGCGGTGCGACACAACCGCAAATGCATGCGCAAATCTTAATTAACATGATTGATTTTGGCATGAATTTACAAGAAGCCGGTGACGCTCCACGTATTCTGCACAGTGGCTCATCACAGCCTACAGGCGAAATTATGGAAGACGGGGGCGTTGTGAGTTTAGAATCAGGTTTTTCGATGGAAACTCGCCGTGAGCTGATGAAAAAAGGCCACACTTTGCAAGACGCTGTTGGACCATATGGCGGTTATCAAGCTATCTTAAAAGACCTTAAAACAGGGGTGTACTATGGCGCATCTGAAACCCGCAAAGACGGCCACGCCGCAGGGTATTAAGGCAATATAAGGTAATAAATCATTGCGTTGCAATTGATTGATGACGCGGCTTAAAGCCGCGTCTAGCTCTCGCTGTGAGACTCGCTTTGCGTGGCTTATCAGTTATCGACATACCTACCTATATACCTATCTATCTACCTACCCCAGTAAGACTGACTTTAGAGGTGAACCGTACTTCGTGTGCGAGCGTGCGTATGTTGCGCGATATATAATACCATTCCGCAAAAATACTTAATCATTTTGAGTGATTAAACCAGTCGCTACCTACGTTAAAAATTTCTGATTTAGAACAACTAAATAACTAAATTTTTGCCTTGTTATCAACGCGGTTTTATTGCCTCAAAATAGACCACTTAATTAAGCAGAATGGTATAATCGCGCTGACAATGGAAGTTCAAAGCTTAAAACTTAAAGAGTCTAACTCCCCACCACATACCCAGTGAAACCCAGCACTTTAAAATACTGTTTAGGGGTGCTAAATCCGCTTTCATTCATTAATTCTGAAAAACGAATACGGTCTAATGGGTAAAACTCGTGTTCTAGATTGTGTCGGGTGCGCTCTTTGCCGGCATCGGTTAAACCTAGCTGAGTACAAAGCTGTAGTTGTGATTCGCGCTCAAATTGCGTTTCAGGGCGCATTAAATCGGCAATGAATAAGTTGCCCTGCTTTTTAAGCTTGCTTTTAATCGCTTTTAAAAGCGCTTTTTTATCGCCATTGTCCTCGACAAAATGCATGACTAATAAACATAATGCTGCATCGGCGCTTGCATCAATATCGTTAATATCGCCATAATGAACCGTTACACGATCACTGATGTTATGTTGGCTAAAGTGCTGCTCAGCGATATCCAACATATCTTGAGAAATATCCTGCGCAATAAAACGCCAGCCTGCATTGAGCTTAGCAAGTTCTATGATCTCTTTTCCGGTGCCTGCACCAATCACTAAAATACACGCGTCATTGTCGAGCGTGCTGACTAGTTGCGCTGCGGTTGCTTGGTGTAATAACGCGTACCCTGGCACTAAACGCGTTATGCGCTCATCGTAATGACTGGCTTCTTCATGATTAAAAGTTGGCATGCTAATCCTTTAAATAACAGAGATGGTTGAGTAACCACCGGGCTTTTTCGCTACATGTACCTGCGTGGCCACGCGTTCGGTCATTTCAGATACATGCGAAATAACCCCTACTTTACGGCCTTGTGCTTGCAGCGAATCGAGAGCATCCATCGCGATGCTTAACGTTTCACTGTCCAACGTACCAAACCCTTCATCGATAAACAAAGAGTTTATTTGCACTTTATTCGATGACAACGAGGCAAGCCCCAAAGCCAGTGCCAGCGAGACTAAAAACGACTCCCCGCCTGATAAAGTATTAACAGAACGCTGCTCATCGGCCATGTCTTTATCAATGATGGCAATATCCAGCGTTTGCCCGATAGCCGTTAATTTGTAGCGCTTGTTTAAAGTGTGTAAGTGGCTATTGGCATAATGCAGCAGTATTTTGAGAGTTTGCGTTTGCGCTAAGTTACGCATGGTTTTACCACTGGCATCACCCAGCACTTTATTAAGTAAATGCCAGTGCTCGTAGCGCTTTTGCTGTTGCACTAATAATTGCTGTTTATCTGCTAATGCTTGGCTATTTTGTTGGTGCGTGTGCAGCTCACTGCCTACTTGCATCAGCGATTGATTCGTATGTTGCTGGGCATTAACGGCGTTAGCTAGTTCAGTTTCAGTGTCGCTTTCGCTGTGCTTTGGCTGATCTTTTAAATGCGCCGACTGCGATGAATGCAGCTGTTTTAAAGCTGCTTGAGTTTCTTTTAGCGCATTTTCTGCCGCGTGGTGCTCGTTGAGTGTTTGCTTTATTGATTCGCTACTGATGCTTAAAAGCGTTGTAATTGCGTCTTCAGAAAGTGAAGGATGCTGTGCTTTAAACTCGCTAAACCACTGCGTGAATCGTTTTTCAAGCGCAGCTTGTTCATCGCTTAACTCTTTTTCACGCATCGTTAAGTGGCTTATTTGAATAGCGTGCTCGTCACGTGCTTTAACCGCATTGCTTAGGTGTTGTTGAGCCTGTTGCACTGTTTGCTGTAACGAGTCAATGGCCTGTTCAAGTTGTGCAATATACTCATCGACCGACATGTTCGCATCGGCAAACAAGGCAATGCGTTTTTCATGCAAATCAGCCTGCTCGTTCTCGGTATGGGCAAGTTGCGCAGTGCACTTAGCTTTCGCTTCTGCTGCTTCATGTTGCTGAGGCAGTAAATGCGCGATGGTTTGCTCAGTGCTTGTTAGAGCCTTCGTTAGCTCATCTGATTGTTGAAGTTTCGTTTGATAGCGTTGCACATCCTCTGCAATAGTCTCTAATAACACCTGCTGCTCATTGAGCTGTTGCCACCAAGGGGCATTTTTAAAGGTGTCGTCGAGTGTGGTATGCAGTTGCTGATGCTCTGCATTTAGCTCGTTTAAACGCGCTTGTTCAGTGTTGAGTTGCTGCTGTGTTTCACTCAGTTTTTGCTCTGCTGCATGCAGTGCTTGCCCTTTTTGATTAAACTCTGCTTGTTTGGCTGTTAATGATGTTTGCAGCTGCTGTTGTTGCTCAAGCACTTTAAAATACTGCTGTTTCTGGCTCGTGAGCTGCTGCTGACGCTCGTTTAATTGCGCCTCGGTTAAATCATTCAGCTCTGTACGATTTGCCGCCATGGTCTGTTTGAGCGTGTTCTGTTGGTCGGCGAGTTCACTCACCTGCCCCTCTAATGACGCTATTTGCTGAGTGCAGGCTGTCAGCTCATTACTTTTTATTTGCTGTAAAGCTTGCTGATTATTTAGGTGCTGTTTGGCACTATTAAGTTGCTCAGTAAAATCATTAATGAGCTGACTAAACTGCGCATTAACCACATCATGTTGAAACGGGTGTTCAGTCGAACCACAAACAGCACATGGCTCACCCGCTTTTAAAGTGGCTCTTAATTGGCTGACCCCTTCACTGGCTCTTAACTGAACTTGCTGTAAATTTTTATCACATAGTGTCAGCTGTTGTTGGGCGTTTTCTACATCCTGCCCTATCGCGCTGAGGGCTGTTTGTAACTGTTGTTTATTTTGATTTAAGGTGTCTGATTGGCTTTGCCACACTTTTAATTGTTGCTGATTACTTTGCCACAGTTGACGCTTTTCAATAAGGTGTTTAATCGCCTCTAGTTGTGCATCTATGTCGGCCATAGACTGACTATTTAAACGGTCTTTGAAGCTAGCGTCTTGTTCATTCAGCGTTTTTAGTGCGTGCTCAAGCGCTTGATACTGTTTTTGTAATTGCTGACGACTGTGCTGCTGTTCAGTCACCGTAGGCTGAAGTGACTTTACCGTTTGATTTGTTTTATCAATACGAAGCTGCAGTTGATTAAAGCGGCTTAATTCACTTTTATAATATGACCAGTCTTTCGCTAATGGTTGCCACTGCGCATGTGTCGCTAACCAATTAGTGAGCGCTTGTTGTTGCTGATGTTGCTGTTGTTGCTCAGCCTTTGCCGTATTAAGTTTATTGCTCAGCTCGGTGTTATGCTGGTTCGCTTTTTCGAGTTGTGCTTTTTGAGCGTGTGCTTGCTGGTTCAATACCGCCAGTTGTTTATCGTACTCACGTGCTTGGCTAATGATTGGCTGAGCATCTTTTTGCGTTTGTTTCGCTTGCTTTAACTGCTCAGTGTGTTTGTTTAGCGTTTGCTCTGCGTCACTTATCAGGGCGTTATGATCAATTTTTAAAAGTTGCTCACGGTTTTCTACAAGCTGCACTTGCTGGGCTTTAATTGTTGCTGTGCGCTCACGGTTATCTTTTATTTCTAAGCACTGCTGCGCTTGTTTGGCTTGCTTTGCCTTGTCTTCAAGTTGTTGTAATTGCTGCTCAGCTTGGTGCTTTGTGTGTTCCGCTTGCGTTATTTGTTCTGATAGATGCGCCGCCTGTTTATACCAAGTTTGGTATTGCTCCAGCTGCTTTATTTGGTTTTGTAGTTCAGTTTGCTTCGTTAATAGCGACTGATGCTCAGCTTGCTTAGCCGCTAACTCTTCGGGGCTTAATACCTTAAAGTTCGCCAAGCTCAGTTTTAATTGCTCAAGAGCCTGTTGTTGTTCGCGGTGACGTTCAAATATACGTTGCCCAATACGACTAAACTTGTCGGTGCCAGTTAAGCATTCTAACAGTTGTGCCCTTTCATCCCCTGTGGCTTTCAAAAAGGCTGCAAACTCATGCTGGGCAAGTAACACCGCCCGCGAAAATTGATCAAAGCTTAAACCAATAATGCGCTCTATTTCTTTGCTGGCATTACTTCTATCGGCAATTAAGGTTTCGTCAGGCAATGAATGAAGCGTGTGTTGCGCTTGTTGTAATTTGCCATTCGCTTTGTTCCGTGCGCGGCTAAAGCTCAAGCGAGCACGGTAGTGATGTTTATCTTGGCCTATAAAGTCCACTTCGGCATAGCCCTGCCCTGCCCCACGGCGTAATAAATTTCGCGAGTCATTGAGCTTGATATTATCGCCATTAAAGTCAATTTTATTACCTGTGTCGCCACGAAGTCTCGCGGTTTTGGTATACAGTGCTAAACAAATGGCATCAAGTAACGTACTTTTACCTGCCCCGGTATCGCCCGTAATGGCAAATAGCCCGGCTTCTTTTAATGGCGAAGCTGTAAAATCGACTTCGGCATCGACAATGGATGCCAATTGATGAACACGTATCGCTAAAATTTTCATAGCACGTCCTCCGTATTCAACTCATCGATAACGTCGCTTAATAAGTCTTCGAGCTCTTTTGGCACTGCTTGCCCTGCCATATCTTTATGATTGGCAAAGGCTTGCTCTAACAACGAATGTGGATTGAGGGCTTCGATTTGCGACACATCGTCAAACAAGGCTTGCTCATCGTCTTGATGATTGCGCTCTTGTCGCACCCGTTCAATCCCACAAAACTTAAGCTGCTTACCTGCCAGCGCTTGTTCAATTTGCTCTCTAAACGTGGTGTCGGTGTCGTGAGCGCTCAGTTTAACGCGTAAATAGGGCGCTAAGTTTTCATCGCTTAAATCAAGTTCACTCAACAGCTCACACAATTCACTCAGCGGCACACAGTCTTTTTCGGGGAGCAGTATGACTTTACAAAAGCTCGGTATGTAAAGGGGGTTTACAGTGCAACTTGAATCAGAAAGCTCAATTAACATAACTTGGTGCTGGTAACGGCGCTCAGAAAAGGACATCGGCATGGGGGTGCCACTGTAACGAATGGTCTCAGACTTGGCGACGGTTTGTGCTTTATGCAAGTGACCAAGGGCTACGTAATCAGCCTGTTCACTAAAAATGTTAGCCGAAATAGCCTCCTCACCGCCAATCACTAAGTTTCGCTCTGAGTCTGTCGAAATATCGCCGCCTTTTGCATGGAGGTGTCCCATTACTATTAGCGGTGCTTTCGGTAACTCACCGGCAGCATTTAGTGCATCTTTATAAGCCAGTGCCACTGCTTGGTTGTAACTTAAAGGCTGCTCTTCTTGGCGATTATAGTGACTTAAATCGCTGCTTCGCAAAAATGGCATGGCAACAACATGTGCTTGGCCATTTTTTGTTGATATAGGCAGTACGACATCTTTTGGGCTTGCGGTATCGAACCGACCCACCACATGCGTATCAAATTGAGCCAGTAAGGGTTTTGCAGCCATGATACGGTTTGCCGAGTCATGATTACCAGCAATAATCACGATGTGTAAATCTGGGCAACGTTGTTTGGTGTTCTTGATAAATTGATAGAGTTGGTTTTCTGCACTCGCAGGCGGTGTCGCCGTGTGATAAATATCGCCAGCAACGAGTAATAAGTCGATGTGCTGTGCTGCGAGAGTCTCCGTTAACCAGTTTAAAAAAGCCTGATGTTCCTCGAAGCGGGAATGTTCGTAGAATTGTTGGCCTAAATGCCAATCAGAAGTATGAAGGACTTTCATTAAACGCTCTTATTATTTATTAAGAGCGACAATATACCTAAGCTGAGCCTCGATGCCCAGCCTCGTTTTTAACTTAAGCTATACCACGCAAACAACACCATAGGCAAAGCAAGCAGTGCCATTATTAAGGGCACTTTGATAGCCTTTGTTTGTTTGGCCTGTAAAACTTTAAGGGCATTGGTTTCATTACATGCCGCTACTTTGTCGATATAGAAATACCCCGAATCTAGGTATTGTTTACAATTTTGTTCGTCCGCTGGAATTGCAATTAGTTCTTGTTGTTTTTTTAGGATGTAAAAATCCATACGCTCACCGAATTCTATGCTGATTACCGAAACATTTTTTGGGTATGAATAGACACACATAAACACCCAAATCGAAAAAAGTGGGCGATTTTAAATACAAACAGCAGTAAATTTCAATAGAAAATGTCGCAAAAACTACTTTATTGCGAAAATAATTGCAATTAGACTCAAAATAACCAGCGTAGAGCCATAAAACAGCCATTTTTTAGGGCGTTTTGCATGGGGAGTGGTACGCGATAGTGCATCGGGTTCATCGCGAGCGGCAATGACCTCTACAAACTCAAATCCGCGTGCTTTGTATTCGTTTAAAACCGATTCTTCTGCTGGAATAGCAGCTAATCGAGAGTCTTTTTTTACAATGTAAAACTTCATTTAAGTCCCCTCTTACCTTTAAACAAAAAATAAGCAACCTCGCTATATTTTAAGTGTAATACGGGGGTATGAATTAGCACTGAACCTGTTAGGTTTGTAAAGGGGCTTTACAGTATTGTTAATAGCAGATGAAAGGATTGAAAAATACAGGCTAGGAAAGCGCGAATACTACCCTAAAAAATCCGCACTTTATCGTGATTTTATTGAAATTTTGTTAGTGATTTGAGATGTTACGCTCACGCATATTTTACAGGATTAACAATGAAAAAAGCAGTTATTACTTTGAGTGCTTTGGTATTGCCTTTAGCAGTATCAACCGCAGTCATGGGGTCGTCTGTTGAGCAAACTAAAGGCTCATTTGTTGACAAGTTCCGTCAACTTGATGAAGCACTTGCAACGCCTAACGTATACCGTAGCGCCGCGGGTGAACCCGGCGAAAACTACTGGCAACAGCAAGTAAATTACGACATTGATGTAAACCTTGATGAGAAAAAACGTCGCTTAACAGCGCGTCAAACTATCGAATATAAGAATAATTCACCTCACACATTAAAGTACCTTTGGTTACAATTAGACCAAAATATTTTTAAATCTGATTCAATTGCTGAGATGACCGCTACTTTCAATGGTAAAACATTGCAAGGTGACCCTCAGCCGAAAGCCACTAAATTGAGCTTAGGCCAGTTACGTCGTCAGCAATTTATGGCCGACAACGAGCTAGGTTTTCAAATCGCCAATGTTAAAGACGAAGACGGAAAAGAGCTTAAAGTAACCGTGGTTGATACCTTAATGCGTATTGACCTAAATGAGCCGCTTAAACCGGGTAAAGACGTTGAGTTCAGCATGGACTTCGCCTTTAACATTGTTGAAGAAGATGCGGTAGGCGCACGTTCAGGTTATGAACACTTTGAAGAAGACGGCAACGATATCTTCTTATTAGCACAGTGGTTCCCGCGTCTTGCTGCGTACACAGACTATGAAGCATGGACTAACAAAGCGTTCTTAGGAAGCGGTGAGTTTACACTGGAATTTGGTAATTATGATGTCGAAATCACCGTTCCTGCGGATCACATTGTATCGGCAACAGGTAAGCTAGATAACCCAGGCAGTGTATTAACACGTGCGCAGCGTAATCGTCTTGAAGAAGCTGAAAACGCTAAGCGCCCTGTATTTATCGTGACCGAAGAAGAAGCACTTGAGAACGAGAAAGAAGGCACCGACAAAACCAAAACATGGCACTTTAAAGCCGAGAACGTGCGTGACTTTGCATGGGCATCATCACGTAAGTTTATGTGGGATGCAAAAGGCTACCATCAAGGTGGTAAAGAACAGCCGTTAGTGATGGCAATGTCTTTCTATCCGAAAGAAGGCGGTGACCTGTGGAAGAAATATTCTACCGAAGCTGTTGTGCACACAATGGAAGTGTATTCACGCTTTTCGTTTGACTACCCTTACCCTGTGGCTCAATCAGTCAATGGCCCTGTTGGGGGGATGGAATACCCCATGATCACATTTAATGGTCCGCGTACAGAGCTTCAAGACGATGGCACCCGTACTTACTCTCAAGCTGAAAAACGTTTCTTAATTGGTGTTGTTATCCACGAAGTCGGTCACATTTACTTCCCGATGATTGTTAACTCAGACGAGCGTCAGTGGACGTGGATGGACGAAGGTCTAAACAGCTTCCTAGATGGTGTTGCGGGGCGCGAATGGGACCACACAATCCCTTGGGGTGTTGAGCCGCGTGATATTGTTGAATACATGAAGTCTGAAAACCAAGTACCCGTTATGACACAGTCTGACAGCGTATTACGTTTAGGACCTAATGCGTATACTAAACCTGCTGCTGCACTTAATATTTTACGTGAAGTGATTCTGGGTCGTGAGCTGTTTGACTTTGCATTTAAAGAGTACGCGCAGCGTTGGAAGTACAAACGCCCTACTCCTGCAGATTTCTTCCGTACTATGGAAGAGGCGTCAGGGGTTGATCTAGACTGGTTCTGGCGTGGTTGGTTCTACACCACAGACCATGTTGATATCTCGTTAGACAAGGTTTATCAACTGCGTTTAGACACAAAGAATCCTGATATCGACTTTAATCGTCTTCGCGACATTGAAGCTGATAAACCAATGCCATTATTCGTTAAACGCAATAAAGAAGAAGGCAAAAAGTTATGGGTTGAAGAAAACCCAGATGTCACAGATTTCTATGACGAAAACGACCGCTTTACAGTGACTAACAAAGAACGTAACGCGTATAACAAGTTCCTTAAGGGGTTAGAGCCGTGGGAGCGTAAAACGTTTGAACGTGCAATTAAGGAAGATAAAAACTACTATGTGCTTGAGTTTTCAAACTTAGGTGGCTTAGTGATGCCTATCTTATTAGAGCTGACCTATGAAGATGGCACGAAAGAAGAACAGTACATTCCTGCTGAAATCTGGCGTCGTAACCACAAGCACGTACAAAAGCTAATTATTACTGAAAAAGGTAAAAACTTAGTGTCTGTTACGGTTGACCCTCGCTGGGAAACAGCCGATGTTGATGTGGAAAACAATAACTACCCTCGTCGTATTATTCCATCGCGTATCGAAGTGTATAAGCGTGAGAAGAGTAAAGCGAAAGTGAGCCGTGATATCATGCAAGATATCAAAACTGAGCTGAAAAAAGACGACGAAAAAGATGCTGAGGAGCAAAAATAATGCGCTTTATAGCCATTATTTTCGCTTTATTACTGAGTGCGCCAACGATGGCGCACCAGTTAAAAGCGTCTGTGACTACGGTATTATTTAATAAACGCACTAATAACATAGAGCTAATGCATCGCTTTTATTTGCACGATACGGAGCATGCTGTTGAACATTTGTTTAATGGCAATGCCGATATCTTAAGTAACAAAGAAGATCAAAAGCGTTTTGCTGATTATGTTGAGTCACACATTGCACTGCAAACCTTAGAGGGCAAGCAACTTGAGCTTAAAAAAGTGGGAGCGCAAGTTGATGGTAAGTTCTTTTGGGTTTACCAAGAAGTCACCATCCCTGAAGGCATCAAAGGGATTCGTATGAGCAATGGCGCGTTACGTGATTTATGGCCTGCACAGGTCAATATGGTTAATATTGAAGGCAAAGGAAAGGTGAAAACACTTACCTTTAGCCAAGATGATAACTGGCTTGAAGCTAAATTTGAGTCAATTAAATAATAACCCTATCCGATAAAAAAGGATTTAAAAAGTCTATTTTTTAATCCTTTGATCCTTTAATTAACGGTTATCGTACACTATCTTATTAATGGGTCTTAAAATTTTCCCCCAATTCTCATATACAGGGATTTATATGAATATCCATGATAACAATATACGTGGTGTCATTTTCGATTTAGACGGCACCTTGGTTTCGTCAGAACTCGATTTTTCACTGATTAAAGCGCAAGTTGGCTGCCCGCTTGAAAAAGATTTGTTAGCCTTTATAGCCGCTTTACCTTCACCTTATATGCGCGAAGAAGCGATGAACATCGTGCATCAACATGAGCTTTTAGATGCGCAGCACTCGCATTTATTGCCAGGTGTTGCCAGTGCGGTTACTGCACTCAAAGAAAATAATATTCCAATGGCTATTGTTACGCGCAATTATGACCGTGCTGCAGCAATCAAACTTAAAAATAACCCTTTGCCAATCGAAACAGTGCTGACTCGCTCAGATGCGCCAGCAAAGCCAGATCCAAGTGCGCTCAATGCGATTGCAACGCTTTGGGAGCTTGATAAATCAGAGCTGTTGTATGTTGGCGATTATTTGTTTGATATTCAAGCGGCACATAATGCGAATATGCGTGCTTGTTTGTATGCGCCAGATGACATTCCTGACTATGCTGATCAGGCAGATTACATACTGCATCATTTTTCAGAGTTACCTAATTTAGTTGGCGCATTTCAACAAAATAAAGTGTTATGTTAAATAGCGCTTCCTTTAATTATTTCTGCATCGTTTTACTTAACTTTTTACGTTCAAGGTTGTCGCCTGAGTTGTTGTCTATTTAAGCGAGAACGATAAACAGACCTGGTACTAGCCCAAGCGACAATGAATTGCTAAAATATCGGCAATTATCAAATGTATTCATAGAGGCATAAGATGGGCAGAGCATTTGAAGTCCGCAAAAACGCCATGGCTAAAACGGCCAATGCAAAAACAAAAGTAAATTCTAAGTACGGTAAAGAGATCTACGTTGTTGCAAAGAATGGTGAACCCGACCCAGAAGTAAACCAAGCATTAAAACGCATTATTGAACGTGCAAAACGTGATCAGGTTCCTGCGCATGTAATCGAAAATGCCATCAAAAAAGCAGCCGGTGGAGCAGGGGAAGACTACTCTCCAGCACGTTACGAAGGGTATGGCCCAGGTAACTGTATGGTGATTGTTGACTGTTTAACAGACAACCCTAACCGCACAATTAAAGATGTGCGTTTACCGTTCACTAAAACTGACTCAAAAATTGGGACGCCTGGTTGTGTCGCGCACATGTTCGATCACTTCGCGGTTCTTGGTTTTGCTGGCGAAGATGACGAAGTGGTACTCGAAGCCCTAATGATGGCTGATGTTGACGTGACGGATGTCGAAGTAGAAGACGGCAAAGTGTCAGTATTTGCACCGCATACAGAATACTACAAAGCAAAAACAGCACTTGAAGAAGCGTTTGAAGGTATTACATTTGAAATAGACGAAATCACGTTTGTTCCACAAGTACATACTGAGATCACTGATCCAGATGATATTGCTAATTTTGAAAAGTTCATCACGATGTTAGATGACTGTGATGACGTTCAAAACGTTTATCACAATGCGATTGTCAAAAACTAATTTTAAAAAATTAGCACGTAAAAAGGGGCATTTGATAACAAATGCCCCTTTTTTGATCAATTTTTATTAGCCGATGAATGGCCATTATTCACTGTATTTATTCCGTTAAATAACAATATCAAGCTGAAAAAATACTGAATTATTGTAGGGATAACATGAGTCGCAAGCGTGTAAGACAGCGCTCACTAACGACTGTATAGATATAAAAGTAGGCGCAATTGCCGAGCACAACTCAATACAAAATTTTTGTCTTGTTATCAACGATGTATTATTGCCTCAAAATAGACCACTTAATTAAGCGAAATGGTATATATACATGCGTTTATTGATTTTTAGACGAAAAAAAGCAGCCCGAAGGCTGCAAAGAACGACACATCAAACTCGAAAGGGAGTGAGAAAAGTGATTAATGTTGAGACTTATACTTTATACGAAACGCATGCAGTAATGGTTCAGTATAACCACTTGGCTGTTTAACGCCTTCTAAAACAAGGGCTAATGCTGCTTGGTACGCAACACTTTGTGCTAGGCTTTCGGCTGAGTCAGCCATATTGGTGTAAGCTGGATCCCCTTCGTTTTGCCCATCGACGACTTTAGCCATACGTGCCATCGTTTTACGAATTTGCTCTTCATTGCATACACCATGATACAGCCAGTTCGCCATATGCTGGCTTGAAATACGCAGCGTTGCACGGTCTTCCATTAAGCCTACATGGTTGATATCTGGCACTTTTGAGCAACCAATACCTTGATCAATCCAGCGCACAACGTACCCTAAAATGCCTTGTGCATTGTTATCAAGCTCGGCTTGGATATCTTCTTTTGATAACGTACTTGGGTCTTTCATCAGTGGGGGGGTAAGTAAGCGTGTGAGGCTTGCTTCTTTACGGTCCATCAGTGTCTTTTGACAGGCAAATACATCAATATCATGATAATGCATTGCATGCAGTGTAGCCGCAGTAGGAGAGGGCACCCACGCGGTATTAGCCCCGCTTTTCGGGTGGCCAATTTTTTGTTCCATCATCAACGCCATTTTATCAGGCATTGGCCACATACCTTTACCAATTTGCGCTTTACCACTGAGGCCTGTTGCAAGGCCAATATCGACATTACGGTCTTCGTAAGCACTGATCCAAGGTTCTAGTTTTATAGCGCCTTTAGGCAGTACGACACCTGCTTGCATTGAGGTATGAATTTCATCACCTGTACGGTCTAAGAAACCTGTGTTAATAAACACAACACGGTTTTTAGCTTCGTAAATACAGGCTTTTAAATTTGCTGAAGTGCGGCGCTCTTCGTCCATAATCCCCATTTTTATGGTGTTTGCAGGTAAACCAAGCATCTGTTCAACACGTGTAAATAGGGTATTGGTGAAGGCCACTTCTTCTGGGCCGTGCATTTTGGGTTTAACAATATTGATGCTGTGAGCTGACGAATTTTTAAGGCCGTGCGTGCCTTTTAAGTCATGCAGGGCTGCGGTACTGGTGATGATGGCATCCATTATGCCTTCAAACACATCATTCCCCTCGCTATCTTGAATTGCTGGGTTTGTCATTAAGTGGCCTACGTTACGCACAAACATCATGCTTCGCCCTTTTAGGGTCACCGTTTCGCCATTAATACCCTGATATTGGCGGTCTTCAGCTAAGCGACGTTCAATAGTCTTCCCATCTTTGTTGAATGCTTCAACAAGGTTGCCTTGCATCAAACCAAGCCAGTTTTTGTAGACATTAACTTTGTCTTCAGCATCGACCGCAGCAACAGAATCTTCGCAGTCCATAATGGTGGTTAGTGCTGCTTCAAGTACAACATCTTTGAGGCCCGCTTTGTCTGCTTGTCCAATTGGGTGATGATGATCGATTTGTAGCTCAACATGTAAGCCATTATTTTTCAAAAGAATAGCACTCGGATTTTGTGCTTCACCTTGATAACCAACCAATTGCTCTGGGTGTGCCAGACGCACTTGGCTGCTATCACGCAAGGTGATAAGTAGCTCGTTATTCACAATGGCGTAACTGGTACTTTCAATGTGTGAGCCATTGGCTAAAGGCAGCGCTTTATCAAGGAATTGGCGTGCAAAAGCCATTACTTTAAAGCCTCGCACAGGATTGTATGCAGTGCCTTTTTCTGCGCCATCGTCTTCACTGAGCACGTCGGTGCCGTACAACGCATCGTACAAGGAGCCCCAGCGTGCATTAGCTGCATTCAGTGAAAAGCGTGCATTACTAACAGGCACAACTAACTGAGGGCCTGCTGTATTGGCTATTTCGGGCTCTACGTGTTCGGTTTCAATTTTGAAACTGGCGGGCTCTGGCACCAGGTAGCCAATCTCCTCAAGGAAACGTTGGTAATTGGCTGCATCCCATACCGGCTGCTGTTTATGGTAGTTATCAATCTTGGCTTGCAGTTGTTCGCGTTTTTCTAAAAGCGCCCGATTGATAGGAGTTAACTCATTAACAATATCGGCAAAGCCTTGCCAAAACGCAGCTGGAGAAATGTCTGTACCAGGTAGCAATTGTTGTTCAACGAACTGTGCTAGCTGCTGGTCAACACTTAACCCATTTAGTGAGAGAGTGGTGGTCATAATAGTGTCCTTTAAACGGTCGTAATTCGATCAGTCATGACTCAACCATATCGTAAAAAAGGGTAAATGGCAGGCTAAATGTCATTCACCAAAAATATAGTGGCAATAACAACTATAAATTTACTAAATCCAAAAAATCGGCCTAATGTTGATTTAAGCGCTACGGAGCGAACACTTCTTAGCCACTCTCACTAACAAAAAAGATTAAATGAACCCGTTCGAAGGATTTTTATTATGACTACATATCAACGCGAAACAGATAACTTAGCGACTTTATGCCAAAGCCAGGGCAAAACGTGGCAATCAATTAACCCTGAATATGCAAGCCGCATGCGTTTACAAAACCGTTTTCGTACAGGGTTAGACATCGCACAGTATACAGCAGATATCATGCGCGCCGATATGGCAGCATACGATGCAGACCACAGCCAATACACGCAATCTTTAGGGTGTTGGCACGGTTTTACTGCACAACAAATGATGATGGCGATTAAACGTCATAATAAAACAACGAAACGCAGCTACGTGTATTTAAGTGGTTGGATGGTTGCTGCACTGCGCTCAGAGTTCGGTCCATTACCTGACCAAAGCATGCACGAAAAGACTTCTGTTCCAGCGCTAATTGAAGAAATTTACACGTTCTTAAAGCAAGCAGATGCACGTGAGCTTGATCACCTTTATAAAGACCTCGATGCGGCGAAAGCAAACGGCGGAGACGTACAAGCAGTCCTTGATAAAATTGATAACTTTGAAAGCCACGTAGTGCCAATTATTGCCGATATCGATGCTGGTTTCGGTAATGAAGAAGCAACATACCTACTTGCGAAGAAAATGATTGAAGCAGGTGCGTGTGCGATTCAAATTGAAAACCAAGTATCTGATGCAAAACAATGTGGTCATCAAGCGGGTAAAGTAACCGTTCCACATGAAGATTTCTTAGCAAAAATCAATGCGGTTCGTTATGCATTCCTAGAGCTAGGCATTGATAACGGTATTATTGTTGCGCGTACTGACTCACTAGGTGCAAGCTTGACACAAAAAGTACCTGTATCTAAAGCGCCTGGCGACTTGGCAAGCCAATATACTTCATTCTTAGAAACAACGCCTGTAAACAGTGTTGATGAGTTAAACGAAGGCGACACAGCAATGAAGCTGAATGGCCAACTATGTAAACCAACACGTTTAGACAATGGTTTATACCAATTCCGTGAAGGAACAGAGAAAGACCGCGTTGTACTCGACTGTGTAACAAGCTTGCAATCAGGCGCAGATTTACTGTGGATTGAGACAGAAAAACCAAACGTTAAACAAATTGCAGAGCTTGTTAACCGCGTTAAAGAGCACGTGCCAAATGCGAAGCTTGTATACAATAACTCACCTTCGTTCAATTGGACGCTTAAGTTCCGTGAGCAAGTATACGCTGAATGGCAAGAGCAAGGTAAAGACCTATCTGCATACCCAAGCATTGATGACAACAAAGCATTAATGGCACCAGAAATGGATGATACTGAGCTTGCTGCAGCGGCTGATGTGCTTGTTCAAAACTTCCAACGAGATGGTGCGCGTGAAGCCGGTATTTTCCATCACTTAATTACACTGCCGACTTACCACACTGCGGCGCTAAGCACAGATATCCTATCAGAAGGTTATTTTGGTGACTTAGGAATGCTAGCGTATGTTCGCGATGTTCAACGTCAAGAAATCCGTCGTGAGCAAGCGTCAGTGAAACACCAAGACTTAGCAGGTTCTAATATTGGTGATACGCACAAAGAGTACTTCTCTGGTGAAAACGCACTGAAAGCGGGCGGTGAAGCAAACACCATGAACCAGTTCTAACCAAGTTGTAATATTCCTTTATAGCTATTCAATAATGTTGTTAGGGGCCTTCGGGCCCTTTTTCACTTTTAGTTATCAGTCTTCAGACTCGCATCCCGTAACTCGCATCTCGCACCTCGCACCTCGCACCTCTCATCTCGCACCTCTCATCTCGCATCTCGTATCTCGCACCTCGCATCTCGTATCCCGCACCTCGTATCCCGCATCTTGCACCTCGCATCTCAGATCAGAGTTTAACTAAGTCTTGGATCAGCCATTTACTAGCTTTTAGAAAAGACAGATCACGCTTTTACCAGCCTGCATTTTTTGGATCAGGATTTAACTACCTCCGCTATTTCTTGGTTGATTCAGTCTATTTATTGCTTATAAGTCTGGGTAAAAGGCCAAAATTGGCTTTTATAGCTGATTATGGGCGGTAATTTGCGAGGAGAACTTCGTTTATAAACCGATTTTTTACCAACTTAAACGACCTACAAACCAAAATTTTACTAACTGATGCTAGGTTTTTAGCGGCACAAACCGATTTTTTACCAACTCAAGTTATTGATATTGGCCATAAACCGATTTTTTACTAACTGATGAGGAGACTATGTCCGATATTTGAGAAATGTATGTAAGGAGTTACTTACATATGTACTGTAAAGGGGGTTTACAATAATGGTTAAGAGTAAAGTCAAAAAGTAACAGCGGGTTTACCCCGCGTAATGGTTTTATTCATGACACGGCATAAAGCCACTGCTACTGGTATGTGCGAAACTATTTTACATTTTATGCTTTGCAAGTGACGCGATATAAAATCGCGTCTAATACTTTTTGCGATAAGTTAAACGAAACTGCGTCACGAAATCAGTTCACCTTGCGCAAATGAAACGTTCTTGCTTCGCTCTATGTTGTTAATCATTTCCACTGTTCTTATCAAACCACCATTGAATATACGCTACTTTGCTCATTAAGTTTGATGGACGAGCTGTAATGCCATGTGACGCATTTGGAATGCGTACCATTGCCGTATCAACACCTTGTAGCTTTAACGCTTGATAGAATTGCTCTGTTTCAGAAATCGGCGTGCGATAATCAGACTCACCCGTTAATAGCATAGTAGGAGTTTTTACATTACCTACATAACTAATGGGTGAGCGTTTCATATAATGCTCAATATTGTCCCAAGGTTTGCCCGGAAACCAATAATCAGCAAAGAAAGGATAGTAGTCGGCAGTTAGTACAAAACTGATCCAATTGATAACCGGCTTCGCAACAACGGCAGCTGCAAAGCGATCAGTATGACCCACAATCCATGCCGTCAATACGCCACCACCTGAGCCTCCAGTAACAAACAGTTTGCTTTCATCAATAAAGCCTTTAGCGATAACCGCATCGACACCTGTCATCAAGTCATCAAAGTCATTGCTTGGGTAGTTATGATGAATTGTTTGCGCAAACTCTTTACCGTATGAGTCACTGCCACGTGGGTTCATGTATAGAACGACATTGCCCTTCGCAGCAAACAACTGAACTTCAGGGCTAAAGTGAGGTCCATAGTTTGCAACGGGCCCACCATGGATTTCGAGTACCAATGGGTACTTTTTGTTTTTATCAAAGCCAGGAGGGTAGGCAATCCACCCTTGAACAGCTAAGCCATCATGGCTTGATTTAACCCAAATTTCTTCCACTTTAGCCAGCTCTTTGTTGCCAAGTGCATCTTCGTTAAGTTGAGTTAAACGATTCACTTTACCGCGTTTAATTAATGCAATATCTGCAGGGCGCTGAGTGTCAGCCAGTGTAATTGCAACATCACCGTCTTCGCTTACATCAAAATCTCCGCCTGAATACGGGCGACCAAATGCCACACTGCCTATCTTCTCGGTAATAACCTTGTGTTTACCGTTTCGAGGTTGGTACGCTAAATGCGTTTTCCCTTCGCTGTCATAGCTAAAGTAAATGCCTCTACTGTCATCATCCCACTTAATTTCTTCAACGCTACGGTCAAGGTCTGTTGTTAAAACTGAGGTCTCACCAGACTTAAAATCAAGAAGGTAAATGTCACTGTTTTCATAGTTTGTTTTTTTATCATCGTAGCCTGTGTAGGCAAGGTATCGGCCATTGGGAGAGACTGCTGGTCGTGAGTCAGGACCTACCCGGTCGGTCACCTGTGAAATTGATAAGTCAGCTACGTTTAATTTGTAAATTTCCGAGTTAGTAGGTTTTAACTCATGATCTTCATGACGATTAGCTGAAAAATAAAAAGCATCACCCGTTTCGTTAAAGCTAATTGAGCCGCCATGATCAAAGTTACCAAAGCTCAGCTGACGCGCGTTACCGCCAGTTGCACTGATCATGAAAAAATGGCGATAACCCGCCTTTGTATAACCGCCCCCATCGGCACGGTAATAGACGTCATCAATATATTTTGCAGGCTCCGCCCACTTAGCGCCTTCAGGCTTGCCCGGTAAAGACACAGGGCCGGCTGATTTTTCAGGAACAAATTGGCTAAACACCAAATTTTTACCATCTGGCGTCCATGTTAAACCACCCGGACTTTGCGTTAGGTTACTAATTTTTGCGACATTCCCTGTTTTTAGCCACTTAACATAAATTTGGCTACTCCCATCACGGGTTGAAATAAATGCCAAGCGAGTTTCGTCAGGCGACAACACAGGTGAGTAATCCATATGTACGCCGGATGTAAGCGGTAGCATTGTTTTACCATCAGGATTAACCGACCAAATATTACTGACTTTGCGATCGGTTTTAATGTCCATTCGATTTCGTACGAAAAAAATGGTCTCGCCATTTTTTGTCATTTCTAATTGGTTCGCGTATTCAAGATCGAAGACATTTTCAAGTTGGAATGTGTTGCTAGTTTGTGCGTGGCTATAAAAGCTGGCTACAGCAAGTAACGCCAAAGACGCTTTGAACTTCATAATGATTCCTTGTTATTGGTCGGTGTATATTCTGTTATAAAGTAGCAAACCATAAAAATATAGTTCATTGCGATGAATGGAAAAATCAATAGACAGATGCCCAATTCCCTTCTATGTTGAACACACTATTTTTTTCTTAAGGAGCAGAAAATGATTGGTTACATAATGTTAGGCACGAATAACTTAGCTAAAGCGGTGAAGTTTTATGATGAACTTTTTTCTACCTTAAACGCTGAGCGCTTTTTAGAAACTGACCGCTTTGTGGCATGGAGCACAGGCCAAGATAAACCAGGCTTTGCAGTTACAAAACCTTATAATGATGAAAAAGCCACTGTTGGTAACGGTACGATGATTGCAATTGCCGTTGAAACACCAGCTCAAGTTGATGAATTTTATAAAAAAGCCATTGAACTCGGTGGAACAGATGAAGGTGCTCCGGGTCCTCGCGAAATGCCCGGTTTCTATGCCGGTTACTTTAGAGACCTAGATGGTAATAAACTTAATGTGTTTTGTTTTACACATGGGTGAGGAAAGTGAGCAGGCGCTAGGCACTAGAAAATAGGGCCTAGCAAATGTAGCAGCGGCTGTTGTTCGGCGCTAAAGCACCTCCTACCTCGCACCTCGCATCTCGCACCTCGCACCTGCAACATTGCACAAATGGTGACGGACTCGCGCGAAATAAATTTCACGCCTACAAGAAAATCGTGCGGTTATCTTAGCAGTGATGAAGCGGCTGTTGTTCGGCGCTAAAGCACCTCCTACCTCGCACCTCGCATCTCGCACCTCGCATCTCGCACTTCGCATCTCGCTCCTCGCACTTCGCATCTCGCACTTCGCATCTCGCACCTCGCACCTGCAAGATTGCACAACTGGTGATGGCCTCGCGCGAAATAAATTTCACGCCTACAAGAAAATCGTGGGGTTATCTTAGCAGTGATGAAGCGGTTTTTGTTCGGCGCTAAAGCACCTCCTACCTCGCACCTCGACTATCTAACCACTAACCACTAACCACTAACCACTAACCACTAACCACTAACCACTAACCACTAACCACTAACCACTAACCATCGAAAGCTGACAGCTAAAGTCAGAACTCCTACACACTTCTACTTATTTTTATTACACTGCTGCTATACAAAATAATTATAAAAATAAGAGTAGTAGTATGACGTCGAAATTGCTTAAATCGCTTTCTTGTTTATTTGCTTTAAGCCTTGTGGGTTGTGGTGGGGGTGAGGTGTATACCGCGCCTGCAAAGGATGAATTTGCTCATGGTGATGAGTTATTAAGTGCCGCAGCATTGACTGAAGATGCCAGTCACTCTCTACTCGCAACTGAGTCTAAAGTGTGTGTTTGGGATAATCAGTTAAAAGCACGTCTATACGATTGCATAACAGGGCAGGGCGCTGAGCATATAGAGCTTGCGGGGTTTAGTGCTAACAAATCGCGTTTTTATATTTCTAATCGTTTATCGGTGACCTTATTTGATACCCGCACGGGTCGAAGTATTGGCTCTTGGCTAACAGGGCAGGAGATAGCCAGAGATATCGCTATTTCAGCGTCAGGCGATACATTAGTGATTGCTTATCGTAGCGGCAAGGCTGAGGTAATAAATACCCGTACGGGCGATACTAAGTGCTTTGACATTCATCGTCTTGATATTAATAGTGTGGCGTTGTCGGCTGATGGGCTATGGGCGTTTACCGGCTCGAGCGACAAATACGTTAAGCTTTGGTCAACGAGTGATGGCAGTACACGCTTTGAACAGCGTTTAGCTACCAGAGTGAATCGCGTCACCTTAAATAAAGCAGGCACGTTAGGCTTTGCAATCGACTCGGTCGATGACCGAATTTTCTTTGATTTAGCCAATAAAAAAGAACTTGCTGAGGTAGCCTCATACTCTAACTTTATTGAGTTCACTGCATCGCAATTTATCAATCAAGACAAATGGCTATTAACGGGATCGCCAAAAATGAAGATGCGATTATACCGTGTTGCTGATGGCGAGCTAATCGCTGAATATGAAGCAAAACAGCAGCGCCAACGTACCTCGGTGCTGAGTGTGGCTTACGATGGTACGCAGTTGTATTCAGAAACCAGTGACGGTCTATTACAGGCTTGGCCGTTTGAGCCAAAAAGCAGCAAATAGCAGATAAAACAAAAACGCCTACTTTAAGTAGGCGTTTTTTAGATTTCTAATTTTAACTAGTAATCAAATTTATGCTTGGTAAACAAGCTTTGTACTTGTTGCCATACTGCACCCGGTTTACCGTCACCCACCAATTTACCGTTCACTTTTACCACTGGGCCCACTTCTTTGGTGGCGCTGGTGATCCACACTTCGTCGGCATCGAGTAGCTCATCTTTGCTTATAATGCGCTCTTGCACCTTAAAATCACTGTGGCTGTGTAAAATATTGAGGATTAACCAGCGAGTGATCCCCGGTAAAATTTGGTTATCAAGAGGTGGAGTGCTGATCGCCCCCTCTTTTACAATAAACACATTACTTGAGCTGGCTTCGGTAATTTCTTCTAAGCGGTTAAATAAAATTGTTTCTTTGTTGCCCGCTGCTGCGCCATGTTGGTAATGCATAACATTGCCAAGTAGCGCTGTTGATTTTATATGGCAGCGTTGCCAACGACGGTCTTGCTCAAGTGATACCGTGTACGTTGTTGCACTGTCGATATCGCTTTTGGGCTCTGCAGGAATTTCAAAGGCAAAGGCGAATACGGTTGGCGTGATATTGCTTGGGTAGCCGTGGGCGCGTTTTGTGTCGGCACCACGACTAACATGCAAGTAAATGCCGAGGTTATCACCGTGGTTTTTTTCGCATAAATCGTTACAGATTTTACGCCACGTATCAGCACTGTAATCTAGCTTTATTTCGAGCTCATTTAAGCCGTTATTCATGCGTTCGATATGCGCACCAAAGCCGAGCATTTTACCGTTGTAAGATGGGATCACTTCATAGATGCCATCGCCAAATAAAAAGCCGCGATCCATTGGTGAAATCTTTGCTTCATCAGCACTTAGGTATTCACCGTTTAGGTATACCGTACCCATTGTTAAACCTCATTCTGTCTAGTAAGTTGGCGAAGCCGAGTTATTAATTGTTGGCCATGCATTGCATGAAGGCCGTCTTCAGTGAGCTCGTTTTTATGGGTAACACCATCTACACTGCCGCGCTCACTTAGGTATTGCAAAATGTTCAAAGGCTCTATATCAGCCAAAAAATCGGTGTTATGCCAGCGGCTTAAAAATGCGATAAGGCCATAGGCTGCCCAGTTAGATACATCGGCAAGTAGTAATTCATCGCAAGGCGTTACACTGGGTGTTATGTTGAGCCCATGCATATGCTTTGCAAGATTACCCATGCCAATTTCGTTGCCACCATCGCCTATTGCTATGGTTGGGCAGGTTGCTTCTGTTATAAAAAAATCAAAACAGCCACAGTGCTCCGAAATATCGATACCACGCATATTATAATAACGTTGATGCTCATTAAGCCCCGGACGTTCGATTGACAGTACGCAATCTGGCTTTAATTGCTCAAGCGCTTTAATGCTAAAAGTGCGGGCATTTTCAATACTGTTAATCGGCAATTCAAAACAGTTAAAATCGTTTTTTAATGCGCTGTAAAGGGGGTTGCCAGTGACTAAAATGGGCTGTTTTCCTAGCTTGTCTAACACGCTATAAAGTGCAATTGCACCAACCGGGCCATCGGTTTCAAAGGTGTTATTAACCGCAAATCCAGTGCCAATTAATACCGGTCCATTTGCTTTATTTAATGCCTGAGCTGCGCGTAAGTACGTGCCGGTGCTTTGCATTGCGTATAAATGCTGCATACCACGTGGATTTTGTTCAACCATCATGGTTTCAATTTGTTGGCTGAGGGCTTCGTCGCTTAGGCTTGCTGACATAATGTTTTAATCTCTTGAATTAGGGCAATGCCTGCTTCGTTATCACCATGCACGCAGAGGCTATCTGCATTCAGCGTTAACTGTTGACCGCTTCGAGTGGTCACAGTACCGTGTTTAATCAACTGTTTAACTTGTGCGATTAACGCGGGCTTGTCGTGTACACTGCCAGCAAGGTTACGTGGCACAAGTGTACCTTCGTCGGTGTATTGGCGGTCGGCAAATGCCTCTAAAATAAGTTCTAAATTGAGTGCGCTTGCGTGTTCTTTGTGTTTATCTGCTTGATTGGTAGCTAAAATCATTAATTTTAATGACTTTGGGTAACTTGCAACGGCACGCATTACACTCTCTAAAATACGCTCATCACGCATCATGTCATTGTAAAGCGCGCCATGAGGTTTCACATAATTAAGTGTTAAACCATGCACTGCTGCCATGCCATCAATCGCCGCTATTTGGTAATGCAGGCAATTTATCAATTCTTGAGCGCTCATAGCCATTGAGCGGCGACCAAAACCTTGTTTATCGGGGTAGCTTGGATGAGCGCCAACAGTGACATTATGCTGCTTGGCAAGGGCTAATGTGTTTGCCATTACATCGGCATCACCCGCATGAAAACCACAGGCAATATTGGCCATATCAATATGCGGCATTACTTGCTCATCAAGGCCCATTTTCCACATGCCAAAGCTTTCGCCTAAATCGCAATTAAGTTTCATGGTCATTTTATAACGCCGCCATTCTACTGTTTGGAATATCGGTGATCAGCATATGACCTGGACTATGTGTAATGCAAAAATCGGGTGCTGCATTCGCAATAGCAATTTGTGGGGTGACACCACAGGCCCAAAACACCGGAACTTCGCCATTTTTAATGGTGACAGCATCGCCAAATTCAGGCTTATTTATATTTTTTATACCAATCGCTGCTGGGTCACCAAAATGAACTGGTGCGCCATGAACACTTGGAAAACGGCTACACACTTGAATAGCGCGAATCGCATCAGCAGGCTTCATTGGTCGCATACTTACGACCATATTTGCATGAAACATTCCTGCACTTTGACAGGGCATATTAGTCACATACATCGGCACATTTTTATGCTCGGTGATATTACGAATTTCAAGCCCTGCGGCAATCAATGCTTCTTCAAATGAGAATGAGCAGCCAATTAGGAAGGTCACTAAATCATCACGCCATACATCGCTTATGTCAGTGACTTCTTCAACCATTTGACCATTTTTGAATATGCGATAGCGAGGCAAGTCGCTGCGTATATCAATGTCTTCACCAACGGTTGGCATATCGGTTACACCTGGCGAGTGGCTGGTTGCAATAATAGGGCATGACTTAGGGTTGGCTTGGCTAAATTGCAAAAAGTCGAACGCATATTGTTTCGGTAAAATAACTAGATTTGCCTGCACGAAACCAGGAGCAAAGCCAGAAGTATGACCGCTGTAGTCACCTGCCCGCACCAATTTCCTAATCGCTGCTGGGGTCGTTAATGATGCATCTTTTTGCACGTGCCTCTCCTTCAGTATTTAGCTTGAACCAACCATAACATTCAGTTCAATCTAAGGGTATTAGACATTAATTTATACCGTTAATTGTAACGGGAAGCTGTCCTTTCGCAGGGGCTTTACCCAGCAAAACTTTTGCCAATGCTGTGAATGCAGGGCCTGCGATTTTCTCGTCAGTGTCCACGTCAATATTGTAAGCATAGGTGGCAAGGACTGCATCACCAAATTTGCCAAATTGGGCAATATCGTACGGTGCGCGTAAGCTGACAAATACGGTCTTTTTGTTTGCTAATTTAGCTTGTTTAAGTAACGATTCTAGCGCGGCTGATTGGTCTGCAATCGCAAACTCTGGGTTATCGGCCAAGTCATCCATACCACCTACTTCGACAGCACTTTGCTTGGGTGAAGCATTCGCCGCAATAATCACATCCGCTTCGTTTAACTCTTTTAACGTTGAAAGTGGCTCAAAGCCTTGCAAGCTGGTGCAGCTAAAGCTTAACAACGTGTGTGTGTTATCCCGCAGAGCTTGTTGCAGAGCGAAACATTTTCGTGTGTCAGGCATAATTATATGCACTTTGGTGTTTTCTTTAAGTTTAAGCGGTAAAGTGTGCTTTTCGTTTTTAACTTCGGTAATGGCCGCTAATGCCAGTTCTGCCTCTACTTTTCGGTGGTGTTGATCACCAAGCAGTAACTGCGCTTTTTTTATTGCGGCTTCATCGTCAAGCTGCGTTGTTAGGTTGAATTTTTCTTTAAGTTTTAAAATGCGTGTTGCTGATGCACTCACTTCATCGGCATTTAAGGTGCCACGTTTTACTTCGTTTTCTAAGCGCTCTAGCAGTGTTTCGAGTACGGCTAAGTCTTTAGGGCTTCTGATTTCAATTGGCATCAGCGCGATATCAACGCCTGCGGCAAATGTGTTGATTACAGCTTCGATAGGTTCAAAAAAATGGCTGATGCCAGCCATATCGAGGGCATCAGTGATAACAACCCCTTGATAGCCAAGCTCATCGCGTAGCAAATCGGTGATGATTTTGCGCGACATAGTTGCAGGCTTGATCATGGTTTTACCTTCTTTGCTCACAAAGGTGCTGTTATCAAGCGCTGGGTACTGTATGTGCGCGGTCATTATCATACCCGGTTGCTGGTTTTTAATGATCTCTTTAAACGGCGGCAAATCTTGTTGCCAAATAGTTTCTTTGTCGTGCATCACTTTAGGCAGGCCTGTGTGGCTATCGACATTGGTATCGCCATGCCCCGGAAAATGCTTTAACGATGAAATAACCCCATTATTTTCAAAGCCTGCCACTTGAGCGCCACCCAGTTTAGCAACCAATTGGGGGTCTTCACCGTAAGAGCGTACGTTGATCACAGGATTATCGGGGTTCATGTTTACATCAACCGTCGGCGCATAATTTACGTTAACGCCCAGAGCGAGCAGTTCATCAGCAATAATACGAGCGGACTCTTTGGCAAAGTGAGTTCCATGCTCTTTATACGTTGCGCCAATCGACATATTGCCCGTGAATGACGTGCCTACATCGCGTGGTATACGAGCAACCCGGCCACCTTCTTGGTCAATCGAGATAAACAAAGGTAAGCCTAACGCTGACTTAGCCGCGGCTTTTTGTAAGTCGTTATTAAGTTTAATTACTTGCGGCACGGTATCAATATTTTCGGCAAATAAAATTACGCCACCAATATTATGTTTAGTGATGATATTGGCTAAATCAGCGGGTAAGTGTGTAACTGGCGTGCGGCATTTTTGCTCGCCGATGTCTTGCTCGCCGATTTTTTGTTCGCAGTAATAGCGTAAGTCGAGCATTAGTTTTTGCCCTAACTGCTGTTTTAAAGTTAACGCAGACTCAGCAAATGATGATTGTAATGGCATGAAACACCCTAATCCGATAACCAGTGACGATAGTGCAAACTTATTTAACACAGCAAGCTCCAAAGCAAAACGCTTAATTAATTTTAAGAATAAATTATTCTCGATGTTAATGTGTTTTTAAATAGAAATACAGTATTTTTTTGCTACCCTAACGGTTTTTGGTTTGGACTGCAAAAAGCGTAGTTAAAACACTGAATATTACTTATAACCCCAAAAAATATAACGAAAACCCGACCTGCTCAGAACGAAGTTGATAATTTATCAATTTAATAAGTCGCTTTTTGATTAAAATTAAAGTAATAATATATTCCATATTTATCACACCAGATTAAGGCTAGCTTGGGGGCGAGATGGCATTAACCCGATTGCATGCGTTTAAACAATACATTACACCTTTTTTACCAGAGTCCGCATTAATAGAAGATTACTCGCGCCGCTATGCGTATGGAACAGACGCGAGCTTTTATCGTTTAATTCCAGAGTTAGTGGTTCTTGTCAGTAACCAAAAACAAGCAAAGCAGGTTATTAGCGCGGCAAATCAACATAACGTGCCTATTACCTTTCGGGCTGCGGGCACCAGCTTATCTGGCCAAGCAATTACCGACTCTGTCTTGGTTTTGCTGTGTGATAGTTGGAGCAACTTTGAAATTTTAGATAACGCCGATGCAATTCGTCTTCAGCCCGCCATTATTGGAGCAAGAGTCAATCAGGTGTTGGCCCCTTATGGTAAAAAGATTGGTCCTGATCCTGCGTCGATTAACAGCTGTAAAATTGCCGGTATGGCCGCTAATAACTCCTCTGGTATGTGCTGTGGTGTCGCGCAAAATAGCTACCATACACTAAAAGATATGACGCTTATTTTTGCCGATGGCACAGAACTTAATACGGCTGACGAACACAGCTGCCAACGTTTCTTAAGCACCCATAGCGATTGGGTTAATGAGTTAATGAATTTAGTAGCCAGTGTTAAGCAAAACTCTGCACTCAGTGAGCTAATTACGCATAAGTACCGACTAAAAAACACCACCGGTTACGGTTTAAATGCGTTGTTGGATTTTTCTGATCCAATAGACATTATTAAGCATGTGATCATTGGTTCTGAGGGGACGTTAGCATTTATTGCCGATATCACTTACCACACGGTTATTGAACACAGCCATAAGCACACCGGCTTCTTTATTTTTGATGACATAAACAAAGTGTGTGAGTTAGTGCAAAGACTTAGCGAGCTTGATGTCGCCGCCGTTGAACTACTTGATAAACGTGCATTGATGTCAGTGGCAGAGCACGCCATTATGCCCAAGAATGTTGCTGATTACCCAGAACACGCCGCGGCGCTTTTAATTGAGCTAAGGGCAGAAGATGCACACACGCTCAATGAGCTTACGCACACCACGCAGCAGTTAATTAATGAGTTTAGCGAATCTGCGCTTGCTACTATCGCCTTTTCGGCAGATAGCGTGCACAATGCTGCACTGTGGAATATTCGCAAAGGAACATTTCCAGCGGTGGGAGCTGTGCGCGAAACAGGCACCACAGTAATTATAGAAGATGTTGCTTTTGCCCTTGATAAGCTGGCTTTGGGTGTTAATGCGCTTCATCAGCTCTTTATAAAATATGGCTACGATGAAGCGATCATTTTTGGTCATGCGCTGGCAGGAAATCTACATTTTGTGTTTACACAAGCATTCGATACTAAGCAGCAAGTAACGCGCTATGAGCAATTTATGGCAGATGTTGCCAACTTAGTCGCCGTTGAGCTTAAAGGGTCACTAAAAGCAGAGCATGGCACGGGCCGTAACATGGCGCCTTTTGTGGCGACAGAGTGGGGCGATGATGGTTTTGCCGTTATGGTGAAGCTTAAGCAATTGTTTGATCCGAAAAATATACTCAACCCCGGGGTGATCATCAATGCTGATAAAAATGCGCATACGCAACATTTAAAAACCATGCCCAAAAGTGACGATATTATTGATACCTGCATTGAATGTGGCTTTTGTGAAGTTGTGTGCCCTTCAAAAGGACTCACTCTAACCCCAAGACAGCGCATAACTTTGTGGCGTCATCGCACTGAATTACACTCCGCGTTACAGGCAGCAGACGATTTAAAAACCAAGCAACAGTTAAATCAAAAGCTCACCGTTATTGAAAATGACTTTAAATATCTGGGGATTGATTCGTGTGCAGCAACAGGGCTGTGTGGCTTAAAATGCCCTGTGGGTATTAACACGGGCGAATTTATTAAATCATTAAGAGCCGAAAAAGCGGCTACAAACAAACTCACACGCTCGCTTGCAGCCTTTGCGAGTAAACATTTTTCGGTCATGGCCGGTGGGGCACGATTGGGTTTAAATGTGATGCAGGTGCTTGAAAAAGCTATCGGCACAAACAACCTTGTGAGCTTAACTAAACCTGCTCACCGACTACTGGGTACGCCTTTGTATTTTTCGGCGTGGCCTCGTGCTGAGCAACCAATTAATTGTCACGTAAAGCAAAAGCCGCAACATAAAAAAATGGTGTATGTGCCAAGCTGCGCAGGACGGGTTTTTGCTGCCGATAAAGGCAGTGATGATACGCGTTCTCTTGTCGAAGTAATGCATTCGTTAGCTGCAAAGGCAGGGTTTGAAGTTATCATCCCTAAGCAGCCAGATTCATTATGCTGTGGTATGCCCTTTGCGAGTAAAGGCCTTAATAAAGAGTTTAAAAACAAAAGTGAGCAATTACTAACAGAGCTCATTGACTGTTCTAATAATGGAGAATACCCCATCGTTTTTGACGCCAGTCCCTGCGCTTTAACCACATTGAATGCAGCAAAAAATACGCAACTGACTATTTTCGAAAGTGCAGACTTCGCAACCGAGCAGCTTTTAGCGCATTTGCAGGTAACTCAAACAAGCGAGCCTATTATGTTGCATGTAACTTGTAGCTCAAAGCGGTTAGGAAAAGAGCAAAGTTTAGTCACACTTGCCAAGGCATGCAGCTCAGAAGTTATTATTCCGGCTGATATAGAATGCTGCGGCTTTGCTGGCGATAAAGGGTTTAACCTGCCCAAGCTTAACGCCAATGCGCTCAAAACACTCAAACAACAGGTACCAAAAAACTGCAATCGAGGGGTGTCTAATAGCCGCAGTTGTGAAATAGGCTTAACTGAACACAGTGGCATTAGTTATCAATCTATTTTGTATTTACTTGATAAGCAAAGCAGCACTGTTAATTAGGAGCCTGTCTTATTAACAGTCAGTTCTATTTACGAGCCAGTTGTGTTGCCACAACTGGCTTAATTCATTATTTACACTTTCCAAAAAATGCCTTTCTTATAGCAGCCATACATCACACCGTATGACACAGCTAAAAACAGCAACGAAAACACAAAAGAAGCTAAGGGGTTATCTGTGATCAACGTGTTTATTGAGCCGTAAATAAGGCCCTTTAAGCTTGTATCCCCCACGGGGATCATAATTAATAACCGCGCCAGTATGGCTGCAAACATAAAGAATAAAATGGCGTTAGCACCAAACACAATGAAGGGAGCACCCCATGCACGTACTTTGTAAATGTCTAAAATTGCACTGCAAAACGCATAGGTAATTATTGCAAGTCCAGAGCTGAGTAACACATAACTTGGTGTCCAAAGTGCTTTATTGATAGGTGTAAGTGGCGAGATTAAGTAGCCTGCAATAACCGCTAACACACCTGTGAGGATAAAGACGCGCGCTTGTTTTTTTAGGTCTGTTTGTTTGGTTAAGTACACCGCCGCCAGTATGCCACTCAGCGCGCTGGCAATGGCAGGCAAAGTAGAGAAAATTCCCTCAGGGTCAAAAGGTAAGGGCTGTGCTTTAGCATAATAAACATGGTGACTGCCCAGTACTGCATTATCAATCCACGCGCTTAAATTATTACCGTGTAACCATAAACCATTAACGACATCTCCGTTGGGCAGTGGGTAGGGAAGGTAGAGCATTGCTACAGCATAGACTGCAAGTAAGCTAATACAGGTTAATGCAATTTTTTGAGGCGTTAAATAGAGGTAACAACACAGTGCTACGATATACACTAAGCCAATACGCTGCAGCACGCCAAGTACTCTCAGTTGCAAAAGTGTGTCATCAATCCAGCTAAAGGTTGGATCACGAAAATTATAAAAAAACAGTGCTAAAAACCAACCAAGAGCGAGTAGTTTAACGGCTCTAATTGCCCCCATTTTTAGTATATAAGCATGGTTAAACCCTTTAGCTCGCATGCTATCGACAGAAAGAGTAATCGACATACCAACAATAAAAATAAAAAAGGGAAAGATTAAATCGGTTGGTGTCCAGCCGTGCCACTCAGCGTGTTTTAGCGGCCAATACATTGCGCTCCAACTGCCTGGATTATTTACTAGAATCATTGCGGTGATGGTTAAGCCGCGCATAACGTCTAACGCCATTAAGCGATGCGGCGGTAATGTGTTTAGAATGGATGAACAGTGTTGTTTCATTTTGAATTTTTTATCTTTTATTAATGATTTTAATCTAGATAATTTATTCCTTTAAAGCAAGCCGTATCTAATTTTTTATAAACGAGGGCACCACACGCATGAATTTAAATGAAAGTGTATGAATCTATGAATCTATGAACCTATGAACCTATGAATCTATGAATCTATGGCAGTGGTTAATCAATAAAGTGATTTATTAGAGTAAATGCACTTATTGTTGCGCTAAATCAATATTTGAGAAAAGTTCTATAGAGGTACAAATTTATAATTGCTAGTATAAAGGTATTAGATGTGCTCGATACGGAGATTGGGCTTTATAAAATGAGATGTATCGTGCTTAATTGTCTTAGAGCGGGCTTGAACCTGCATCGCTTAATTTTACTGCTGGCGTTTTCTGCAACGCTCATTACCTTGCTAAATAGTTACTACTCAAGCTATCAAGTTCAAAAACAGCAGCTGATAGATAACACATTAAATAATCATAAAGCGTATGCGGCGAAGCTTGTGTCTGCTACCGATAACTTTTTATTGGCGGCGCAGCAGCAATTAGCATACGTTGCCAAAATACTTGAAGCAGATTTTACAAATCAAACGCTCATTAATGCTGAAGCAGAACGATTAAGGCTGCAAACAAACAGTTTTAATTCAACAATTATTGTCAATAAGTTTGGTGACATATTAGGGGTGTCGCCCCTTTCACTTAACTTACAAAATCGTAAAGTGGATAGTTTTGGTACCAAAGCCGCGTTGTCGTATCGCGTGCCTATGATCAGTGAGCCCTATATCTCAATGGCCGGTAACTTACTGATTTTTATGTCACAGCCGTTATTTAACTCAAACAATGAATTTATTGGCTATGTAGGCGGCACGTTATACTTAAAGCGTGCCAGTATTCTCAACGAACTATTGCAGGTACATTATCACCAAGACGGCTCGTATTTGTATGTTGTCGATGAAAACAACCGTTTGCTTTATCACCCCGATAAAGAGCGCATAGGTGAGCAAGTATTTGATAACCAAGTGATCAATGCTGTGCTTAAAGGCAAAGTTGGTAAGCAACAAGTGATTAATAGTCAAGGTGTTGCAATGTTAGCGGGGTATGCCCCCATGACAATGGCACCCTGGGGTGTGGTAACACAACGTCCGCTTGAAAGTACCCTTGCACCGCTTGATAGCTTAATGTGGCAAGTATTTATTAAAACAGCGCCAATAGGAATATTAACATTCGTGTTAATTTGGGTGCTTGCAAAATTGATAGCTCAGCCTTTAAGAAAGCTGGCTGAAACAGCAAATACTTTGGATGAGCCCACAACATCAGTTGCACTTAAACACATTCGCTCTTGGTATTATGAGAGCGATGAACTGAGAAAAGCAATGCTCAAAGGCATTGGGCTGTTAGAAAGTAAAATAGGCCTTTTGCGTCACGAAGCACACACTGATCCGTTAACGGGTTTGCACAATCGAAGAAGCTTAAATATGCAGTTAAGCCAATTAATGGCACAGCAGCGCTCATTTGCGGTATTAGCGATTGATATTGATCACTTTAAACGCGTAAATGATGAGTTTGGTCACGATATTGGCGATGTTGTTTTGCAATCTTTAGCAAAAATACTCCTCGATGTGACGCGTGATAGCGATATTGTGGCACGCACTGGCGGTGAGGAATTCATTGTTATTTTACCTAATGTGCACCCTAAGCGTGCGTATCAATTGGCTGAACGTTTACGTATACGCATTTCTAAAAGCATTATTGAACCGGTGGGTAATATTAATGTATCGATTGGTATTGCGGGCTGGCCGCTTGAGCAATTAAGCCTAGACGACGTTATGAAATTAGCCGACCAAGCGCTTTATCTAGCAAAAAGAACAGGTCGCAATCGCTGTGTTGTCGATACGATTTATGATCAACAGGATACGTCGCTTTTTGAGGCGACAGAGTTGGAATAAGTTATTTATTGTGTAATAGTGAAATTAATTAAGTTATTAACGGATAAATTTAATGGCATTCACTCACTTATATAGCGTGTCTAAATCAATGGCCTTTGTCAGTGTGGCATTACTGGGCGCGGCATCGGTCAATGCAACCCCGCAAGAAGATAAGCGCAGCGAGTTTGTAGATGTCGGTGCATTATTGCCAAATGCGATGCTCGATATTCGTTATTTTGGCCATCATAACTTTGTCGGCAAACCGATAGAGGGCTATAACGCCCCTAAGTGTTTATTGCACACCAGCGCTGCCAATGCGCTTAAAAAAGTGCAAAATGCGGCGCAAATTGAGGGACTTGGTCTAAAAATATTTGATTGTTACCGCCCACAACGCGCTGTTAATCATTTTGTGCGTTGGGTAAACGACCTAGAGGATACCCGCACAAAAGCTGAGTTTTATCCAAATTTAGGGAAAGACCAGCTGCTTGGCGACTATATTGCTGCTAAATCAGGCCACAGCCGAGGTTCAACTATCGACTTAACGTTGGTTGACTCTAAGGGGAAAGAGCTTGATATGGGGTCACCGTTTGATATGTTTGATACCCTTTCTAACACCGACGACTCACGAATTAGCCCCAGTCAAAAAGCAAATAGATATAAACTTAAACAGTTGATGACCGATGCAGGCTTTGCCCCGTATTCAATGGAATGGTGGCACTTTACTTATCAGCCTCAGGCATACCCAGCCACCTACTTTGACTTTGTGGTGGAATAGAAAAGCTCTAAATTATTAAAAACGCGGCATAAAACGTTGTGACAGGTCGGTGTGAAACTACGGGGTTAATCCCACATAGCCATTGCCTAGCGAAATGCCCCCACTTCGTGCCTTTATAAGCACAAAGTGGGGAGTCGCAACTGCTCTACTGAACAGTCGCTTTTAAACCACGGCGTTTTAATAGCGCTGAGGTATCAGGTTCTTGACCACGGAATGCTTTGAACGATTCCATAAGGTCACGTGAGTTACCAACTTCTAAAATCTCTTTACGGTATTTATCACCCATTTCGCGTGTTAAACCACCTTGCTCTTGTACATAAGCAAAGGCATCTGCCGCTAAGATTTCACTCCACATATATGCGTAGTAACCAGCTGAGTAGCCACCACCCATAGAGTGTGAGAAGAAGGCTGATTTATAACGAGGTGGAACAAATGGCACGTTTACGCCGTGTTTAGTTAGTGCTTCTTGTTCAAACTTCTCGATATCTTGCAGGGGAGCATCTGCACTTAGTGAGTGCCATTCCATATCTAACAGCGCTGCTGCAACATACTCAAGCGTATCGTAGCCTTGGTTAAAGCTGCGAGATTGAATTACTTTTTTCAGTAATTCATCAGGAATAGGCTCACCTGTTTTGTGGTGTTTTGCATAATTAGCGATAACTTCAGGGTACATTGCCCAGTCTTCTTCAAAGGTAGAAGGGAACTCTACGAAGTCACGCGATACCGACGTACCAGACAATGTTGGGTACTTCACGTTTGAGAACATGCCGTGTAGGCCATGACCTAATTCGTGGAAGATTGTCGTGGCTTCATCATAGCTGATAAGTGTTGGTTCGCCATTGGCACCTTTTTGAATGTTCATAACATTCACAACCACGGGTTTTTGCTCTTTTAAGCCAGACTGTTTCACGAACGAGCTCATCCATGCACCACCACGTTTACCTTCACGGGCAAAGTAATCAGCAAAGAAAATAGCTAAGCTCTTACCGTCTGCATCAAATAATTCGTACGCTTTCACATCTGGGTGATAAACGGGCAGATCGTTGCGTGGTTTGAAAGTAATACCGTATAAACGGTTCATTGTGTAAAACACGCCGTCTTCTAATACGCGGTTAAATTCAAAATATTCTTTAACAGCGTTTTCATCTAGGTTGTATTTATCTTTACGCACTTGCTCTGCGTAGAATAACCAGTCCCACGGTTGCAGCTTAAATTGCTCACCTGACTCATCAATTTTCGCTTGGATTGCTGCCGCTTCTGCGTTGACGTTTTGCATCAATGCCGGGATCATGCTGGCAAACATATCAAATACGGCTTCTGGTTTTTTCGCCATTTGCGACTCTAAACCAAACGCAGCCCAGCTGTCATAACCTAGTAATTTGGCTTTTTGAGCACGTAACTTAGCAAGTTCAGCAACAATTTCACGGTTGCTGTTTTCGCCTGAAAGAGCACGCTCTGCAGATGCACGCCATACTTTTTCACGCAGGTCACGATTTTTCAGTGTGGCTAAAATTGGTTGGCGTGTGGTGTTAGTGATTTTGATTAGGTACTTACCCGGGTGACCCGCTTCTGTTGCAGCATTAGCAAGCTGTTCAACTTGACCCGCAGGTAAGCCTTCAAGCTGTGCTTTGTCATCAACTAACACAACGTTGGTTTTAGTCAGTGCTAATAGGTTTTGCGAGAACTGCGTGGTTAAGCTTGAATGCTTTGTATTGATATCACGGATTTGTTGTTTTTCTTCTGCGTTTAGTTTTGCACCTGCACGTACAAAGCGCTTGTAGTAAACATCAAGTAAGCGCTTTTCTTCGGCTGTTAGCGCTAAAGAATCCATTTGTTCATGTACGCTAGCAACTTTGTCGAACAGCGCTTTATTTAAGAAAATATTGTCGTTATGTGCAGCAAGCTTTGGAGCGAGTTCTTTTTGTATTTCACGACGAGCAGGGTTTGAATCACTGCCTGCTAGGTTATAAAAAATGCTGCGTGTGCGCGTTAATAATTCACCGCTTTTTTCAAGTGCAACAACGGTGTTAGCAAAGTCAGGCTTTGCTGTGTTGTTGATGATCGCTTGAACTTCTGCCATTTGCTCTGTCATGCCCTTATTGAAAGCAGGCATGAAGTGCTCATCTTTAATGGCGTTGAAATCAGGCGTTTCGTATTGTAGTTCGCTTTTCACAAACAGTGGGTTTGTTTGTTCAACAGCGCTTGCCGGTGCTGTTTGCTCTGTAGTGGTATTGTTTGCTGTTGTTTGTGGTTCAGAACAGGCCGTTAACAATAACGCTGAACTGATCGCTGTTGCGAGTAAGTGTTTCATTGTTTATCTCTTTTTTATTTCTAAAATTAAATTGCGCCGGTAATGCGAAAGCTTCGTTAATAGTTAGTCGCGGCGCAGTTATGCTCACTAGGAGCACAATGACTGTGTAACCAATAGACTGAGGATACTGTGGATGACGACGAATGACCCCATCCGTTGCGATAAGGTGATTATTGGCTGCGATAAGTGGTGAATCTACCCTAAACCCCGACTGTCTTTATTATATAAACAGACCAAAATCATATCGCCTTTTTGTCAATTTTAAAAGCAACCGTATTTTTTAGCCCCATTCTTAGTGATTAAATGGTATGTTATATTGTATCATTAATTATTCAATAAACAGTATTGGCATTTTATTTTTTAAGTCAGTCATTAGGAAAAGGCCATCAGGCTTTAAATTTTAGTCATTTATAAGAATCCACTATGTATTTACCCGATATAACCTCACACAGTAATAGCCATTTTCAATTTCCGTTAAAGTGGGTCGGTATGGAAAAAATAGCCTTACCTATCAAGCTTGAGTTGGCGGGATTAAATGTGGCGCTTAATGCGTTTGCCGATGTGTTTGTTAGCCTAGACAGCAATGCTAAAGGCATTCATATGTCGCGTTTGTATTTAATGCTTAATCAGATGTTGGCACAGCAAACATTAACTCAGCATCGATTGGCTGAGTGTATGAACCACATGCTTGCTTCTCAACAGGGCTTAAGCCAAGGAGCAAAGCTGGTGCTGCATTTTGATTTACCGTTGTTAAAACCGGCATTGCTCAGTGATAACGCGGGGTATAACGCTTACCCCGTGGTGTTAACCATTACTCAGCAAGCGCACCTAACGGTTAAATTAAACGTCACGATTGCTTACAGTAGTACATGCCCGTGCTCAGCGGCGTTGTCGCGACAGCTTTTAAGTGAAGCGGTCGACACACATTTTAAAGAGGACAGCATCCATAAGCACGCTTTGTTAGGCTGGCTTGCCAGTGAAGAAGGCTCGATTGCAACGCCGCATAGCCAGCGCTCTTATGCTTACATAGACGCCACCTTTGAGAGTGAACAATTGCCTGATCTTTCGCATTTTATACAAACATGTGAACACGCAATTGGTACTCCCGTGCAAACCGCGGTTAAGCGTGAAGATGAGCAAGCATTTGCAGCCCTTAATGCAGAAAACTTATTATTTTGTGAGGATGCGGCAAGGCGATTAAAAGCATGTTTAGAGGCAATGAATGGGCTTGCTGACTATCAGTTTAAAATTGAACATCAAGAAAGTTTGCATGCGCATAATGCCGTGGTTTACGAGGCTAAGTAGGCTTAAATGTTTACAAACTTTGACAATCGTAGTCGCAAATTATTGCTATTGTACAAAACAAGGTGAATGATACGACCGCTAAAAATGATTAACAAAATAATATAAAGGTATTCTATGCGTTTTAAATTTATTGCAGCTGCAGTGGGTCTCGCTGTTGCAAATGTTGCTGTTGCAGACGAAGGTATGTGGCAGCCTCACCAATTGCCAGAACTTGAATCAATTTTGAAAGCGAAAGGCTTGAACATCGACGTACAGTCAATCTCAAAATTGACAGAGTTTCCAATGAATGCAGTTATCAGCCTTGGGGGGTGTACCGCTTCGTTTGTTTCGCCTAAAGGGTTAGTGGTAACAAATCATCACTGTGCGTATGGCTCAATCCAGTACAACTCAACAACCGAGAACAACATTCTTGAAAACGGCTTTCTTGCTAAAAATCATGCCGAAGAAGTGCCTGCCGCACCAGGTTCACGCGTGTACGTGACTGAAGACGTCGTTGAAGTCACAGATAAAGTAAACCAAGGCACCGATACCCTAACAGGTAAAGCGCGTTTTGATGCCATTGAAGCAAACCGAAAAGCATTGGTAAGCGAGTGTGAGCAAGATGATAGCTACCGCTGTAATGTGTATACTTTTCATGGTGGCTTAGAGTATTACTTAATTAAGTCACTTGAAATTAAAGATGTGCGTTTAGCGTATGCCCCAGCCATGGGTGTGGGTAAATATGGCGGCGATATTGATAACTGGATGTGGCCGCGTCACACGGGTGACTTTTCATTCTACCGTGCTTATGTGGGCAAGGATGGCAAGCCCGCTGAGTTCTCTAAAGACAATGTTCCTTACCAAAGCGATGCGTTTTTAAAAGTCAGTGCCAAGGGCGTACAAGAGGGTGACTTTGTAATGGTAACGGGCTACCCAGGTAGCACTAACCGCTACCGTATTTCACCTGAGGTTGATTACGTGTTTAACACGGCTTATCCACTGGCACGCAAATACAATTCAAAATATGTTTCATTGATTGAAGAAAATGCCCCAGAGGGTTCCGCGGCGCGTATTGCTTACGAAAGCACAATCGCTGGCTATAACAATTACATTAAAAATTATGGCTCAATGATAGAGAGCTTTAATAAAGGTTCAATGTATACCCGCAAACAGCAATTCGAAAAAGATCTAGCAGCGTGGATTAATAAAGACAGTCAACGTAAAGCTAAATACGGCAGCGTGTTGGCAGATTTAACTGCGTTAGTCGATGAGTCGCAGCAGCATAATCAACGCGACCGCATGTTAGGGTATGTGCATCGTTCGCAAATGATGTCATCAGCGCGCATGCTGTATCGTTTAGCCTATGAAAAGCAAAAGCCAGACGCAGAACGTGAAAGCGGCTACCAAGAGCGTGATATTCCACGTATTAAATCTCGCCTAGAAAGCATGAGCCGCCGTTACGACGAAACGGTTGATAAAGCTATTTTACTGTACTTTATTGAGCAGTATGCAGCGCTACCAAGCGACGAGCGTGTTGCAGAAGTTGATAAAGCACTTGGTTTAAGCGCTGGTTTTGACAAGCAAAAGCAACAGGCTTTGCTTGATGATATGTATGCTAACTCAGTGCTAAGCGATGAAACAAAGCGTCTATGGATGACTGATTTAGACCTTGCACAATTAAAGCAAAGCAGCGATCCATTTATTCAATACGCACACGCTATTTTTAACGTGATGAAAGACATTGAAGATGCGAAAAAAGAGCTTGAAGGTAAGCAACAAGCTGCGCGCCCAGCTCTAATGGAAGCCATTATTGCTTACAACAAAGCGATGAACAAACCTGTTTATGCTGATGCTAACAGCACATTACGTGTGACGTATGGCACGGTAGGCGGCTATTCACCGCAGGATGGCTTAGTGGCAACCCCCTTTACATCTTTAGAAGGATTGCTTGCAAAGAACACCGGCGTTGAACCATTCAACTCTCCTGAAAAGCAAAATGAGTTGATTAAACAAAAGCTTTACGGCGACTACACGGGCGGCATGAATACGGTGCCAGTTAACTTTTTATCGAATGTTGATACCACAGGTGGTAACTCAGGTTCACCTACTTTAAACGGCAATGCCGAGCTGGTTGGTTTACTGTTTGACGGTGTGTACGAGAGTATTATTGGTGATTGGGATTACGATGCTAATCTAAATCGCTCTATCCATGTTGATTCACGCTACATGCTGTGGGTGATGGATAAGGTCGACAATGCCCAAAACTTATTAAAAGAAATGAGCATCGTTAAATAACACGGTTAAATAGCTTTATTATCTGAGCGATAAAATGCCAGTCCTTGCGACTGGCATTTTTGTTTTTAATGAAAATAAACGCATTTCAATTCAAGGAAATAAAAATATTTTATAAAAATAAATATTTCTTAAGTTTTATTTAAGTTTCGCTCGATAAATTTTACACATAACCTATGTGGAGCGAACGATAATGCTGTCAGTTAAACACTCACAATATACGCAAGTAAACGATCCCACTTTTGTTTGTGTACGCGAAGGGGGACACGACCGTGACCGTCTCGAGAATACTATTAAGCAAGGTTTTGCTGCTGCCTATAATGCGAAAATTACGCAATTTATGCCGTTACTTTGCGAGCTCAATATTGATGGAGAAGTGTGTACGCTAGGGCTTCGTTCTGCATCATATCCTTTGTTTATTGAACAGTACCTGCCAGCGCCTATTGATCATTTCGTGAATGCCAAGCGTGAGCAGATTTTTGAGCTAGGTAATTTGTGCTCAACGCATCGAAAAGCCACCTTGGCGCATTTTGTGTTAATGAACGAAGCGCTTTATCAAGCAGGGGCAAGCCATTTAGTGTTTTGCGCCACTCGTAAAGTACGTGCTTTATTAAAAATGCTGGGTGTTCATTGCAATGAAATTGGTGTTGCGAATGCCTATGCACTTCAAGACCCTGCGAGTTGGGGCAGCTATTACGATAACCAACCGACCCTTTGTGTCGTTGACTTAAATGAAGCGCATCAATGCATCATAAACACCCCCGCTTTATTCAATATTAAACAACAGTGTTTGTTGTCATCGCTTGAGCTTGCTGTGTTTTTGGAGGCGCTATGAATTGGTTTGCACAGTTACCGCACCGCGATAGCGACGTTTTATTGATGTGCCAGCACCCTGATGGTGTGCGTTCTTTAACTAAGCATGGTTTTCTTGAAGAGGTCGCGCGTTTATTACCAACATTGGCTGAATTTTCAGGCCAAGGCGTTGCTTTCCAACTGGATAACACGCCTGCATGGTGTGTGCTTGAAGCCGCAATTACTGAACTTGAAAGAGTCGCAATTCCGCTTCCAACGTTTTTTACCGCACAGCAAATTGCGCTGAGTCTACAAAATAGTGGGGCTGAGTTGTTTGTATGTGATCGTGTTTTCGAAGGCGAAAATGCAACATTAGTGGCCTTGGTTGACGTATGTAAACGCTACCCTTTATATGTATATCAGTTATCTGATACACAGCCGATTACATATTTCGAAAATACGCAAAAAATAACCTTTACGTCGGGCTCAACAGGTACGCCAAAAGGGGTGTGTTTATCGCTTGAAAGCCAAATCAAGGTAGCAACGTCACTTTATAAACGTATTGGTTTAGAAAAACCAAACCATCTGTGTGTTTTACCTTTACCTGTACTTCTTGAGAACTTAGCCGGTGTATATGCGCCTTTGTTAGCGGGTGGGAGTGTTAATGTAGTGCCATTGGCTGAACTTGGTTTTTCGGGTGCTCAGTTACGTGAACCGCAAAAACTCATTGCTGCAATAGAGCGCACTGAGCCTAATACCCTCATTTTAGTGCCAGAACTTCTCAGCTGCTTAGTGGCCTTTGCAAAGCAGGGATGGCAAGCCCCGACTAGCTTACAATTTATTGCTGTGGGGGGAGCTGTGGTGAGTAGCAAACTGATCAAGCAAGCCCGTGAATATGGCTTACCGGTTTATCAGGGTTATGGCTTATCTGAGTCTTCATCGGTGGTGAGCTTAAATACCCCAGCTGATGATGATATTGAAACGGCGGGGCGCGCGCTCAATCACATTCAATACAAAATTGAAAACAACCAACTGTTTATTAAAGGCTCATTATTTTTAGGTTACTTAGGGCAAGCGGCACATAAGAGCGATGATTGGTATGCAACAGGCGACTTGGTCGCTGAGCATGAGGGTCGCATAGTGATCCAGGGACGCTTAAAAAACCAGCTAATCACGAGCGTTGGCCGCAATATCAGCGCTGAGTGGCCTGAGTCGTTATTACTTAGTCACAGTCATGTACAGCAAGCGGTCGTTGTTGGTGAAGGCCGCGCGTTTTTATCGGCGCTAATATTTGCCAACCCAGCAATGACTGATGATGAACTTGCCGCGCATGTTGCTGCCCAAAACGCGCAGCTGCCTGAGTACGCACACATCCTAAAATGGCACCGTTTGGCAGAGCCAATGAGCCACACACAAGGTTTATTAACGAGCAATAATCGTCCTAAGCGCGAGGTGATTAACTCATTTTTTGCTAGCGAGATTTCAGCATTCTATCAAGAGGCGACGAACATGAGTCAATTTTTCAATACATTACAAGCCGAAACACAAAAAGAGCGTGATTACCTATTAGCAGCACCAATCATTGGTCGTGTGTTTAAAGGTGAGGTAAACCTTGCAGAATATGCGTCGTTTTTATCGCAAGCGTATCATCATGTTAAGCACACCGTACCGCTTTTAATGGCGCTGGGTGCAAAGCTCAGCGATAAACAAGAGTGGCTACGTGAAGCCGTTGCAGAATACATCGAAGAAGAGTTGGGCCATCAAGAGTGGGTGTTAAACGATATTGCTGCCTGCGGTTTTGATAAAGAGCGGGTACGCAATTCGCGTCCGCAGTTTTCAACAGAGCTGATGGTGTCATACGCGTACGATTTAATAAATCGTGGTAATCCAGTGGCATTTTTTGGCATGGTGCATGTGCTCGAAGGCACTTCAATTGCCCTGGCAGATAACGCAGCAGGGCAAATTCGTGACGTCATTGGTTTACCTAAAAAGGCGTTTACTTACCTTACGTCACACGGTGCACTTGATATTGAACATGTGAAGTTCTTCGAAAGTTTAATGAATCAAATCGATAACGAAGACGATCAACACGCCATTATCCACGCTGCTAAATGCTTTTATAAACTTTACGGCAATATTTTCCGTGATCTTGATACCGAGCCTTTCTTTCGTGAGTCAGATTTGGAGCAAAGCGCATGAGTAGCCCCGTTTGTGTACTAACCGGTGCAACGGGGGGCATTGGTCGTGCTATTGCGCTTCGTCTTGCAAAAGAAGGCTGGCGTGTGGTGTTGGTAGGGCGCAACATTAAGCAGCTAGCTGCACTGCAATTAGAATGTGGCAACGACGCTGAATATTTTCAGGCCGACCTAAATAACAGTGAATCACGCGATGAGCTCGCTAAATTTGCGAAGCAAATAGGGGGGGCAAGTTTACTTATAAACAATGCGGGTATGAACGTTATGCAAGGCTTTAGTGAAATGAGTGAGCAGCAAATAGATCATCTATTGAATATTAATCTCACTGTACCGATTAAATTATGCCAGCTGTTTTTGCCCCAAATTACTCGCAATAAAGGCACCATAGTCAACATAGGTTCGTCGTTTGGAAGTATCGGGTATCCGTATCAAACGGTGTACTGTGCCAGTAAATTTGGCCTGCGAGGTATGACAGAAGCACTTGCTAGAGAGCTGAGCCACAGCGAGGTTAAGGTGTTGTATTTAGCACCTCGTGCAACCGACACCGCCATTAACTCGCCACAAGTACGCGCAATGAATAAAGAACTTGGTAACACGATGGATCCGCCAGAAAAAGTAGCTGATGCATTGGTTGAGTTAATTAAATCAAAAAAACGTCGCCGCTTTATCGGCTTCCCTGAAACATTATTTGCCCGTATTAACGGTGCATTTCCATCACTAGTTGATAACGCAATTGCAAAACAACTTCCTAAAATAAAAAGTTTTTTTGCGAACTAAATTGATTAAGGTGAACGATTATGACTAAACTAAATTTAAAAGCCCTGATGATGTTAGGCGTTATTATGGCAGCCCCAGCAAAAGCCGACTTTAATAGTGATTTAAGCTCGGTGCAAAAGCAGTGGGCAGTGGTTAATTACGAATTAGTTGATGATGCACAGTTAAATGCGTTTGAAAAGCTGGCCAGTGAAACGGCTGAATTTACAAAAGCAAATGACGCACAAGCGGCAAGCCATATTTGGTACGGCATTGTGTTATCGAGCTATGCAGGTGCAAAAGGCGGGCTAGGGGCGTTAGGTCTGGCTAAAGATGCTAAGGCGCAATTTGAAAAAGCACTCAAACTTGACCCAAATGCACTTGATGGCTCGGCATACACAAGCCTAGCAACCTTATACGGAAAAGTACCCGGTTGGCCCATCGGTTTTGGTGACGATGATGAAGCGAAAAAACTATTTAAACAGGCGCTTGAGCTAAATCCTCGTGGCATCGACAGCAACTATTTATATGCCGCGTTTTTATATGATGAGCATAAATACAAATCAGCGAAAGAATTTTTACTGGTTGCTCAGCAAGCGCCTGCGCGCCCTGATAGAGTAAAAGCAGATCTTTATCGCCAACAAGAAATCACGCAATTATTGGCGAAGGTCGAGAAAAAATTAAAGAGATAACTCATGCATTTATTGCTCGTTGAAGACGACCATTTAGTCGCAGAAGGCCTGTGTCGCTCTTTACGTCAACAAGGTTATAGTGTTGAACACAGTGCGACCGTTAAGTCTGCGATGCAATGGTTGCAAAGCGATGAAATTGAACTGGTAGTTCTTGATTTAGGGCTACCAGATGGTGATGGCATCGATATTCTTAAGCACATAAAAAAGAATCGTAAACAGCTTCCTGTGGTGATTTTAACAGCCCGTGGCAGCATTGATGATAAAGTGATGGGGCTTGATTTAGGTGCTGATGATTATTTGGCTAAACCGTTTGATCCAGCCGAGTTATTTGCTCGCCTTAGAGTGGCAAGCCGGCGTTTAACGCAAGCGCAAACGAGTATACTGCAAGTGGGCGACGTCGAAATGGATACCGCAGCTTTTACCGTGAGGTATCAAGGCGAGCCTGTCAATTTACCCCGCAAAGAGTTTATGTTGCTTAAAGCCTTGTTAGAAAACCAAGGTCGGGTGCAGTCCAAACAGCAGTTAGAAAGTAAACTCTATGAATGGGGTGAAGAAGTGGGTTCAAACACCATCGAAGTGCACATTCATCATTTGCGTAAAAAATTCCCTAAGGAATTTATTAAAACCTTGCGTGGTATCGGCTATGTGGTGGGTAAACGCTAGTGTCAATTCGTAAGCGACTCACCTTATTAATACTCTCAATGGTGATTTTGACCTGCTTTTTGGCTTTCACCAAAGGTTACCGCGAAAGTATGAATCAGGCTGAAGCATTACTCGATAATGAGTTGGTGACGCTTGCGCATGTGCTGATTGAACAACCGCTAAGCAAAGAAACACCCACACATAGCACTGATTTGCCCCAGCTGTTGTTTCAGGTTTGGGTTGATGACAAAGTGGTCTCAAGTTCAACGTCATTGCACAATAACCCTATTAATCAAAGCCAATGGCAGCCAGGTTTTAGTGTCGAAAACTTAGCGGGGCAACGGGTCAAGGTTTACCGTTTAAGCGAAGCTAATAAGCGGGTATTAATTGCAGAGCCGTTAAGTAAGCGCGTAGCGCTCACCGAAACCGTTATTCTGTCAGCAATGACCCCATTGCTGTGGAGTGTGCCCATTTTGGCTGTTCTAATCAGTGTCTTTGTAAAACAAGGGCTTGCACCGCTAACACGTCTTTCTAATCAGCTTCAGCATCGCCAAGCAAATGACTTTACCGCAATACCATGGCAAACCCCAGAGCAAGAAATTAAACCGGTTATTAACCGCTTAAACGACTTGTTTAAGCGTGTTGAGAGTGCCTATTTACGGGAGCGTTTTTTTGCTTCAGATGCTGCCCATGAGCTGCGAACTCCACTCAGCAGTTTAAAAATCAATGTACATAATTTACTTGCCCAAGGGGGTGATAATATTGAACTTGATGCGATGGAAAAAGGGCTCGATAAACTCAGTAACATTGTTGAGCAAATGTTGATTTTAGGGCGAACTTACCCCGAGCAATGGCAGGCGCAATTTAGCCCCATTTCAGTGCTAGAAATTAGCCAGCAAGTGGTGTCGCAACTTTATGATCGCATTGATGAAAAAGAGCACACAATCAGCATAGAAGGAGATGATTTTATCATCGACGGAGACGAATTTACGCTCGTCACTTTATTTGGCAACTTACTCAGTAACGCCATAAAATACACCCCCGCTCAGGGAGAACTGAGCATTACCCTGAAAACCGACAATAGTCGGTATATCTGGCAAATTGATGATTCAGGCCCCGGTATTGATGAAGCCCAAAAACAGCGTATTTTTAACCGTTTTTATCGGGTGGGCGGCGATAAACACCCATCAGGAGAGCAAGGGGCAGGGCTTGGTATGGCGATTGTTGAACACATTGTATCGATTTATAACGCTGATATAGCGCTTGCCGATAGTCACTTAGGTGGCTTACGTGTGAGCGTGTCCTTTATACAAGGAGACAGGAGTGAATAAATGGATTTTTGCGTTCACTATGATGTTGTGTCTGCCTTCTTGGCTCGCCTATGGCAAAGAGTACACACTCATATTAAAAGATCATTTATTTTATCCCGCCGAAATTAAAGTGCCGGCAAACAAAAAACTACGTTTATTGATCGACAATCAAGATAACACCCCAGAAGAGTTTGATAGTTTTGATCTAAACCGCGAAAAAGTACTTTACCCAGGTCGCACCAGCGTTATTTATATTGGCCCGCTAAGCCCCGGCCGCTACGACTTTTTTGGTGAATTTTCGCCTAATACTGCACGCGGCACCGTGATTGCGACGGAGGATAAAAATGCTGATAACTAGTTTATTAATGAGCATAAATCAGTTGTTGCCAGTGGTAATTTTAGCCGTTTTATTAAGTTTGATTGTGCCCCTTAGCCAACGACAAGTACTGATACACAGCATGGTAGGTATTGCGGTTAGTTTACTGTTTGTTCAAGGTGCGGCGTGGGTCAGTCAGCTGTTTCAGCACCGAGGTTTAGAGTTTATTCAAATGCTACTGTGTGTGGTGATATTTGTTGCCGCGTTAATAAGCTGTCGGCACAGTAAAGTGGCAGCAGCAGTGGCATTAGTAGCGACTATGGCGTTGTATTTAAGTCATTACATGATTTATTTGGTGAGCTTTTGGCACAGTAAAGACGCGGCCGAACCACTACTATTAGGGACCTTTTTAGGAGTCGGTATTTGCATTAGCTTTGGCGTGCTGTTGTTTTTTTTACTCGAGAGCATTGTCAGGCGTGCAGGATGCCAGCCATTAATTGTGTTGTTGGCATTAAATGCGACGGCGAAATTACTCATATTGCTTGATTTAGCGAGTCAAATCGACGTACTCGATATAACATCAAACTATTTAGACTGGCGCGGGTTTGTGGTTGAAAACTCCGAGCTGGGTCGGGTGTTAAAAGCGTTGTTAGGCTACGAAGCAACGCCCAGTAAAACGGCGCTATGGGTTTATGCAATTGCCACAATTGTATTTTTAGTCCTCGCCCGTGTTTTAAACGTTAAACACACTAAGGAGCCTGTATGCGGTTCTTAATTATTAGCTTTAGTTGCTTGTTATTGGCAAGTATGGCGCATGTTGCGCATGCCGATGGCATGGTGGTTGATAAAGTATATCACCCCTATGTTATGCCGTTTGAGCGTGAGGTTGAATGGCGGCTCGTTTCAAGGCAAACCGACCAAGGCAACGTACTTGCTCAGCGTGCAGGTTTTGGCGGAGCCATTAATGATACCATGAGCCTTGAGGGGTATATGGTTGGCGAAAGAGACGATAATGGCGATTTCGGTTTAGCGTCTTATGAGGTTGAACTGCGCTGGCAGCTTGTTGAGCAAGGGCGGTTATGGGCTGACTGGGGCGCCTTATTCGAGCTTGAAAAACAACATACAATTGATGCTTACGAGGCCACGACAGGCTTTTTATGGGAAAAAGAATTTGGTCGTACAAGCTTAACCATGAATGCGTTTTTAGTGTACGAGTGGGGCGCAGACATAGATAGTGAATGGGAAACCGAGTTCCGCTTACAATACCGTTATCGTTATCGCGCTGAGTTTCAGCCATCGATAGAGGTGTATTCGGGTGAAGACTTTTTTGGTGTAGGACCTGGTTTTATCGGTTTGCACCGCTTTAGCCCTAAACACCAGCTTAAATGGGAAGCCGGCTTTATAAGTGAATTAAGTCAATCGGGTAAAGACCACAGCTTTCGTTTAGCGCTTGAATTTGAATTTTAATTGTCGATAGTGTTTGACTTATCGCTTTAACTCTATATAGTGGGCGTCAGCTAGAAAGAAAGCGTGTAATTAATAAATCTTTATTTCGTTGTTGTATAAGTAATACTTGTAGTACCGTCCTGAAGTTTTTAAGTACCATCTCATTTTTTGCTACACCCGCCCACATGGGCATTTTTAATTTTTTAATATCAGGAATAATACTATGTCTAACATCGTATCAGGTACAGTTAAGTGGTTTAACGAGTCTAAAGGTTTTGGTTTCATCGAGCAAGAAAATGGCCCAGACGTGTTTGCACACTTCAGCGCTATCAAAAGCGACGGTTTCAAAACTTTAGCTGAAGGCCAACGTGTAGAGTTCACTCTTTCACAAGGTCAAAAAGGTCCTCAAGCGGATAACATCACTCCGTTATAATTTTTACTGAAAAGTAAAAGTTAAAAAGAAGCAAGCTACGGCTTGCTTTTTTAATGCCTAAAAATTGACTGGCATGATGAATATTCCTATATTTAATGCAGTAATTTTATCTGAGTGCATTAGCTATTTTAAAATATTTAATATTAGTATGCCTATGTTTTGTCCCTGTCGCGTTAGCAAAACAAACGCTCACGATCTACACTGAGCAGTTTCCGCCATATAACTTTTCTAATAAAGGGCACTTAGAAGGCATTAATCTCGAGTTTGTAAGTGCAATGTGTATTGATGCAGGCATTGAGTGTCACTTCGAACTGTTACCCTGGGCAAGATCCTACCATTTAGCACAGCAGCATCCTATGTCTGGGCTTATATCAGCTGCGCGTATTAGCGAGCGTGAAGCATTGTTTAAGTGGGTTGGACCATTGGCATCATCGCGCAATTACTTTTACCGCTTAAAATCGAATACCCATGTTAATCCCCGTGACTTATCAGAAGTGAAAGACTACACCTTAGGTGTTGTACGAGATGGCATTTACGAAAAATTTGTCGAAAGTATTGGCTTCGAAAATAATAAAAACTTACTCAAATTCGGCCATCATTATGAGTGCATCAACCTCTTTTTCAAAAATAAACTCGACTTAATAATTGGCTCTGAGTTGTCATTTCATTACCAGCTTACGCAATATGGTTATGTTGGAAAAGAAGTGGTAAAACTTATTGAGTTGCCACTAAATGAAACCGTGGGTAACTTTTTGGCGCTTAACAAAAACATGCCTCAAGAGTTTGTTGAGCGTTTGCAAGCGAGCTACAACAAGTTAAGTCGCCAAGGGCTACTTGATAAAAATATTGCTAAGTACGCCCCACCCAATAATTAATGTTGTTTGTTAAGCATCATTATTTCTTTATACCGTTGTGTTTTTGATACTTCATTGAATGCGGCTTTTAAGGCCATTATGTAGCGTGGGTTGGTGTGTTTATTGGCAGCTAAATAGCCATTTATGCTTAAAAAATCGATAGCATGAACAAAGGTAAAACGTGACTCATCCTGTGCCAGTTGATCGGCCATCGCAGTAAGATAGTTTTTATCATCGATAATTAAATCAACCTTACCCGAAATTAATAACTGATACGACTTTGTAATATCCGTCGTATAGACCAGAATATAGTCACGCTCGGTCAATTGCTTTGCAGCAAGATCATCACGTTGTACCGCTATTTTATAGCGTTTTGCTTGTTCGTTTGAGCTGATTTTAATGTCTTTACGGGAGGTCAGTTTAACAAATCCCATATGGTACGTCGCTACTTCACCAATCCATTCAAATTGATTTAATCGCTCAGGCGTTTTTGCAATGCTGTAAATAAAGGTATTAGGCTTTTTTTGCGCCATATTAAAGGCGCGTGCCCAAGGGTAAAGTTCAATATCTGCTTGCAAGTCAGCTTTGTCAAAAATGGCTTTCACTAACTCAGTGCTTACGCCTGTAACCTGATTATTGATGAGCGTTTGATTAGGAGGAGAGAGCTCAGTCACGACCGTGAGTGATGGTGCGGCGAATACAGACCAACTCATACATAAGAATAAAGATATAAGTAGAGAAGATTTCATTTATGTACTTAAAAAGACTTAGTAAATAAATATTAGCACATAAAACGATAAAAGGGCCTTGCGGCCCTTGGTGAAGTATCGTTCAAGTCAGATAGACCTTTAACCCCTTAAAGTCCTATCCTATTGTTTTGCAACTACGGCTCATCTCATTAAGTTTCTAAGCTAGCGAGAGGAAAAAACCTGCAATTGCTGCACTCATGAGGTTAGCCATAGATCCTGCTAACACTGCTCTGAGCCCTAAGCGTGCGATATCCTTTCGCCGACTAGGCGCCATACCGCCTAATCCACCTAGTAAAATTGCTATCGATGATAAGTTAGCAAACCCACATAACGCGAATGTGACAATCGCTTGTGTGTGCGCACTTAACGTATCGCGATAATTTATAAAGTCGAGGTAAGCAACGAATTCGTTAACTACAACCTTTTGACCTATAAAACTGCCTGCGATTACGGCTTCGCTCCACGGTACACCTAATAACCAGGCAACTGGGGCAAATACATAACCTAAAATTTCTTGTAGCGTTAATGTTGGGTGATCAAACCAACCACCAATACCGCCTAATAAACCATTTAGAAGTGCAATAAGCGCCACAAAAGCAAGTAACATTGCACCCACATTGAGCGCTAAATGCATCCCGTTTGCGGCACCTGACGCCGCAGCATCGATGACATTAACGGGCTTTTCTTCTTGCACGTCTAAATCGGCTAAATCTTCTTTAGGGGTCTCAGTCTCTGGCACAATCATTTTTGCCATTAAGAAACCACCCGGTGCAGCCATAAAGCTGGCCGCAATTAAGTATTTGAGCTCTACACCAATTGTCACATAACCCGCCATAACAGAACCTGCTACGGTTGCTAGGCCACCCACCATCACTGCAAACAGCTCTGACTTAGTCATACTGGCAATAAACGGTTTAACAATCAGTGGTGCCTCTGTTTGGCCAACGAAAATATTGGCGGTTGCAGAAAGCGATTCTGGACGCGAGGTTTTCAATAGTTTTTGTAAACCACCGCCAAGAATTTTAATTATCCAATCCATCACCCCTATGTGGTACAACACAGCGACCAGCGCTGAGAAGAACACAATAACGGGCAATACTTGAATCGCAAAAATAAACCCTAAGGTATCTTGCGATGCGAGTGAGCCAAATAAAAAGCTGATCCCGTCATTTGCATAGCCAATGACTGAAGAAACGGCTTTAGACATACTTGCCAGTACGTTTTTACCCACCTCAAAGAACAAGACAAAGCCACCAATTAATACTTGTAGCAAGAAGGCAATGCCGACTGTTCTTAAATTTATTGCTTTACGGTTTGTTGATGCCGCAAATGCAATGGCTAGTAGCACAACAATGCCTACTAAGCTCATAAATGTTGTCATACTGACTGTTTCCCGTTGTTATTGTTGCAGTAAATATTTTATTTTACTTTTAATTATATCAATCGCAACGCGATTCATACCGCCGCGTGTGACCACTAAATCAGCCTTGTGCTTTGATGGCTCAATAAACTGATAAAACATAGGTCGCACTGTCGCTTGATATTGTTCAACAACGGACTGTAATGTTCTGCCACGCTGCTCCATATCTCGTTGCATACGGCGCATAAGGCAGATATCTAACGGTGTATCAATGAACACCTTAATATCAAATTCTTTTCGAAGTGCCGGATCACTCAATAATAAAATACCTTCGACTATGAGCACTTTTGCAGGTGCAACACGACGTGTTTCATCACTGCGTGTATGCATTGCATAATCGTAAGTAGGTACTTCTACAGAGTTACCAGCGCGTAATTGAAGCAAGTGCTCATGTAAAAGTTCATGCTCGAAAGCATCAGGATGGTCGTAATTAGTTTGCGTTCGATGGTCGAACGGTAAATGCGACTGGTCCTTGTAATAAGCATCTTCTTCGATCACTGCGATCGCGCCCGGTTCAAGCTCACTGACTAATTCGTTATAAATTGTCTTGCTAAAAAGAGACTTGCCCGACGCAGATGCGCCAGCAATAGCTATAATTGTTCGTGTCACTAAAGTTCTCGCCCACACAGAAGGAAACATTGTTAGGTAGATCACAATAGCAAAAAAGACACGATTAATCTCTTTTGCTTCGCTTAAGGACGCAAATTTATAATGTTTCCGTTTAATGAAACAGGACTTATGTCCTGTACCAAAAATTCAAAGAGCATATAAAGTATTCACACATTGATAACGAGGTACCCATGGCAAGAGCAATCATCTTAATGGCAGATAGCCTAGGAATTGGCGCAGCACCTGACGCAGAGAAGTTTGGTGATGTAGGCGCGAATACCTTTGCTCATCTATTGAAAGCCTATGCAGACGAAACGGGTGAGCATTTAGCGTTGCCTAATTTAACGCGTTTAGGGTTAGCCGATGCATGTGAAGCTGCAGGTAAAGAGCCTTGTTTAGTCAGTGACCGTCAAGCGCCAACAGGTGCGTGGGGTTATGCTAAAGAGTTATCAAGCGGTAAAGATACACCGTCTGGTCATTGGGAAATGGCGGGCGTTCCTGTGTTATTTGATTGGGGTTATTTCCCTAATACACAGCCGTGTTTTCCGCAAGAATTTGTTGACGAGCTAATTGCTCGTTCGGGTATTCCTGGCATTTTAGGTAACTGTTATGCCTCAGGAACCACCATTTTAGAACAACTGGGTGAAGAGCATATGAAAACCGGCATGCCGATTTGCTACACCTCAGTTGATAGCGTGTTTCAAATAGCCGCGCACGAAGAATCATTTGGACTGGAGAAACTTTATCAGGTTTGCGAAATCGCACGGGCGCTGCTTGATGAAATGAACATAGGAAGAGTGATTGCGCGGCCATTTTTGGGTTCTAACCGCGATGATTTTGCCCGCACAGGTAATCGTCGTGATTATTCGGTGTTACCACCGTCGCCAACCTTGCTTGATAAATTATCGCAAGACGGCGGTGAAGTGATCAGTATTGGCAAAATTGCCGATATCTATGCACACCAAGGCATTACCCAAAAACACAAAGCGCCGGGCCTGATGAACCTACTTGAGAAAACCTCAGAGGTGATAGCATCGGCTCCGGACCATAGTTTGATTTTTACAAACCTAGTTGATTTTGATGAAAAGTACGGTCATCGCCGTAATGCAGTGGGTTATGCCACAGCGTTAAAAGAGTTTGATGATTACTTACCGACTATTTTAAATCAGCTACAGAGTGATGATGTACTTATCATTACCGCTGATCACGGTTGTGATCCAACCGCAGCGGGTACTGACCACACACGTGAATATGTGCCAGTACTTGCCTACCAACCGGGAATGACAAACACCCCGCTTGGTGAAAGAGCTAGCTTTGCAGACATAGGTCAAACCCTTGCCCAGTGGTTTAATCTGCCTGCACTTGAATACGGTGATGGCTTTAAAGATGAGCTATTAGCGAACAAAAAAGGAAACCAATAATGAGTACTCCTCATATCAGTGCCAATGTAGGCGAATTTGCAGAAACGGTATTAATGCCGGGTGATCCACTGCGCGCACAGTACATTGCTGAAAACTTTTTAGATGACGCAAAACAAGTAACAGGCGTTCGTAATATGTATGGCTTTACCGGTACCTACAAAGGTAAGCCAGTGAGTATTATGGGTTCTGGGATGGGTATTCCATCGATGTCAATTTATGCCCGTGAATTGATTGTTAGTTATGGCGTTAAAAATCTAATTCGAATTGGTACCTGTGGCGGTATTGGTAGCGATATTAAAATTCGCGACGTTATCTTTGCACAAGGTGCAAGCACTGACTCAAACGTAAACCGTGCACGTGTGCGTGGTTACGATTTTGCCGCTATTGCTGATTTTGGTTTACTACTTAATGGCGTAAACGCTGCGAAAGAGCTAGGTATCGAAGCAAAAGTAGGTAATGTATTCACAACAGATACATTCTACCAAGCAGATAACACATTCTATCAAGAGCTCGACAAACTAGGCGTACTCGCCGTTGATATGGAAACAGCAGGCATGTACGGCGTAGCAGCCGAGTATGGCGCAAAAGCTATGGCACTATTTACCGTAAGTGATCACGTGATCACCGGAGAAGCAACGCCGAGTGAAGAGCGTCAAAGCACCTTTAACGAAATGGTTAAAATTGCTTTAGAATCAATTTAATTACATTAAAAAAGTTCCTTGGTAACGTATTCACTGAAATTTGGAGACACGCCCAAAGTGAAGTGAGACTAACCTCAAAGCCGCATTTATGCGGCTTTTTTTATGCGTGTGTAATGTATTAATTTAAAAGGGATAGCCAGCAAATAATCAACAAAAACTAGTCAGCTGCGAAACGGTCGTAGCGAGTTTGCCTAGCCTATTAACGTGTATTATCTTTTTCGTATCGCGTATTTTAAAACTTCTTACTATGCCCATTGACACCACTACCAATCCTTGCCACCTTTAATAAAGGAACATAACTCGAGGATGCGTATGTCTAATTGGATTGAAGCGAAGGTTAAAGACGTAAAATGGTGGACCGACTCGCTATTTAGCCTAATAGTGAATGCAGATGTCGAGCCATTTACAGCGGGCCAGTTTACTAAATTAGCGATGCAAGTGGGTGATAAACGGGTAGCACGCGCTTATTCGTATGTGAATGCACCAGACAACCCTGATCTTGAGTTTTATTTAATAAATGTTGAAGACGGTCAACTGTCTCAGCAGTTAGCGCAATTAAAACCGGGGGATTCGGTGACCATTGAACGCCGCGCTACGGGCTTTTTTACACTAGACGAAGTACCGAGTAGCGAGCAACTGTATATGCTTAGTACGGGCACCGCGCTTGGGCCATTTATTTCAATTTTAGAGCAAGGCGATGTGTGGCAAAAGTTTGAGCACGTGCATTTAGTGCATGGTGTGCGTTTAAACGAAGACCTAAGCTATCAACAGCGTATTGCCGCCTTGCAAAAGCAAAACCCTAATCTTCACTATTCGCCCGTAGTCAGCAGAGAGTCAGCATCAGTCGGGTTTAATGGCCGGATCACTGACGTTATAAAAGATCATCGTTTATTTGAGGTCACTGGCAAACACGTTAATCCAGACACGGCTCAATTTATGATTTGCGGTAACCCCGAAATGGTAAAAGACACCACGGCAATTTTGTTAGAGCTTGGCTTTAGTCGCAACCGTCGCCGCGAGCCTGGGCAGATAACCGTTGAGCAGTATTGGTAAAAGACTATGCCTAACAGCGAGAATTTGCTACTTTAGCGCCTCAAATCAGGAATGATGCATTTAGGAAAAGTATGAAACCGTTATTTTTTGCAATTAGTTTATTATTCACATGGCAGTCTATTGCAAGTGACGAAACTGCCCAAAAAGCCGAGCCACAAACAAAAGCTGAACAAGAAACGAAAAGCGAGCAAAAAACAGAAAAATCAGTGCCAGCCTTAGAATTTATTGAAGGCAACACAACAGCAACCCACACAGACACCCGCGCCTTAAAGACAGACCAACAAACGACAACAGAGCAAGCCGTTAATAACCCGCAAGAGCCTGTAACAACAGAAACAGCGCAACCTAAAGTCGTTGCTGAAGAACAAAAAGCAGCAGCTCAGGTTGATGACAGCAAAGTGCTTGGTACACAAACGCCAGTACCAGCAGAAAAACCAAAAACAGCACAAGCAAAGCAAGAAGCTGTCGCAGAGGCCGAAAAAGCAGTTAACCAAGCTAAAGAAGCGTTAACGGCTAAACAGCAAGAGAAAGCGCGTCAATCTCGCGAGTCTATGGCGGTTATTGAGCAAGTGATAGCGGCTTATAATGCGCGTAATATTGAAGCATTTATTAAAATGTACGATGAGAATGTTGAGTTTTATGCGTTTCCTAATGAGTTAATGTTCACAGGCAAGGAAAAACTGATTGCGCGTTACGGCATTATGTTTAAAAAATTGAAGTGTATTAAGTCATCGCCTATAAAACGCATTGTGCTTGGCAACATTGTTATTGATCACGAGTTATCAGAAACTTGCTCACAAGACCCCAATGTAGTGGATAAACGTTCTGAGTTTGTGACCAGTTACCAAATTGAGAATGGCAAAATAACCAAGGTGTTATTCTTCCGTTAAGTAAAAAAGAGCAGCTGAGCTGCTCTTTTTTGTTGAATGGTAGGCGTAAAATTTATTTAGTATAAAAGTGAATCGCGCTGCTCGAACCTCGCTACTCGAACCCCGTTGCTCGAAACTCGTTGCTCGAACCTGCTTAAGCCGTTTCATTTAATAACGAATTAAAGCTTTCGTTATCGTGTAAGCTTGCAAATGCACTTTCGTGTAATAACTCATTACGCAAGTTTGGCGAGTACTCAAGGGCCATACGAATATCAGCCATCGCATCAGCATGTTTGTGTAACAGCGCGTAAGCACAGGCACGTTGCCAATAGGCATACCCATAATCACTGTCCATTTCGAGTGCTTGATTACACAATTCAATCGCTTCACCTGTTTGATTAATTTCTAATAGTGCATCGGCTTTATACGCGATTGCTTCTACATCTTCAGGTTTACGTTTTAAAATCTCATCAAAAATTTCAATCTTGTTAGCTACATCACTTTCTAAATTCGCACGCATCCACAAAGAGTGTACTTCGTTGGTGATCGAGATTTTTTTCTGGTTCGTTAAAATTTCTTCAGAGCGCTCTCGTAGCTTTTCTTCTAGTACTTTTAAGCGTTCTTCGTATTCTTTAGTAATTGCACTCACTCGCGTATTTACAATGTCTTCTACTTTATTTTTTACATCACGTAATGAGTTCCAACCAACTAAAACTAAAATAGATGCCGTAATAGTAATAATGAAAAACACATTGTTAATGGTGTCGGTGGTATAAGTTAATGCACGGTCGGCAGTATCTAACTGGGTATGAGTAACTTGTTTTGTTACATCTTCACGCAGCTTTTGTTGATCTTGGCGTACCGCTTTAAGCTCATCAAGAATATAGCGCTCTAACAAAGGCTTATACATAGGCTCTTGCAGTTTATCGAGTGCTTGTTGTTGCTCTGCTTCGGTTAAGGCAGGGCTGTTTTCTTGTGCTGTTTGAGCCTTGGCAAAGTGACTAAAGCTCATTAAAAAGGTGAATAAAATTAAGGTATAACGCATGACATATTCATTGTTTAGTGAATTCTAAAGTAACTTTAACATGCGAGGCCTGTGTGGACTAGGCAAAAAAAAACCAGCTCAAAATAGAGCTGGTCAAACTGCTTAAACAACATAACGTTGTAGGGGGTATCAACAGGAGTTAGGTACAATATAGCCACTTTAATCTGAACAACTACTTAATACTAAAAGAGTTTCTAAAAAGTAATTTTTGATATCTCAGATTTTCTATGTTCGTCTAGACTTAAGGTGTCCTGCAACTAAAAGGTGAGTGTAATGCGCCAACAACTAGTCCAACTGCTTTACGGCGTATCAATGTCTTCGGATCTTGATAGTGGTAATGTTGAATTAGCTGAACGCTTAATTCTAAATGCTGTACTTGATGGCCTTGAAATTGGTCGGGCAGGAATATGGTTACTAAATAAAGAAAACACCGCGATTGAATGTCGTTTGCTACTCGACAGAGAAAACGACAAAGAGATCCAAATGATCGTATTGCCTCGTGATGCTTATCCTGCTTATTTTAAAGCCCTCGATACCCAGCGCACCATTACCGCTGTTGATGCTCACACAGACCCTGCAACATCGGAATTTAGCGAAAGTTACCTTGCTCCCCTCAATATTGGTGCGATGCTTGATGCTCCCATTCGTTATAAAGGCAAAATGATAGGTATTTTTTGCTGTGAACACATTGGTGGACAACGCCAATGGACAGAAGATGAGTGTTCATTTATCGGGGCATTAGCCGATTTATATGGGCGTGCGCTATCGGCGCAAGAAAATGAACGCATCAACGCTGAATTAGAGCGCTCAAATCAACTATTAGAGCAACGGGTTGCAGAACGTACTCGTACACTCGAAAAAACCTTAACAGAGCTTACAGACACCCAAGAAAAACTCATAGAATCCGAAAAAATGGCATCGCTAGGTAATCTTGTTGCCGGCATTGCGCATGAGGTTAATACGCCTATTGGCATCGCCGTCACGGCAAATAGCTCTGCAAAAGATAAACTCACCGAACTCGATAAGCTTGTCCAGTCAAACACCTTAACAAAGGCTGCGCTTATTGATGGTATGAACCATTTAAATGAATGCTTTAAAATATCTTTCACTAACCTTGAGCGCGCTGCAAAGCTGATTAGTGACTTTAAACAGACCGCCGTTGATCAGTCTTCACTTAATTTACTTGAAACAAACATTAAGCATTACCTCGAAAACATAGTGCACAGTTTAATGCCGCTGACCCGCGGTCATAACGTTACAGTGACCATAAAGTGCGACGATGATCTTAATCTGATCACCGTGCCCGGGGCTTTAAGTCAAATAATATTAAACTTGGTGAATAATAGTTGTGTGCATGGGTTTACGGGCCGTCAGCAAAATCACATTGATATAGTAGTGACCGTTAACCACGAAAACGACACATACACACTGTGCTATAAAGATAACGGCCACGGCATGAGCGCAGAGGTAATACATAAAGTGTTTGAACCCTTTTTCACCACCAAACGTGGTACAGGAGGCAGTGGGCTTGGTATGTCAATTGTTTATAACCTTGCAACCCAAGCATTGCAAGGCGAGGTGAGTATAGCGAGCGAGCTAGACCAAGGTGTTGCTGCAACCTTTAAATTACCGATGAAAATAGCCTAACTAACTAAAAAATAGACTAAATGGAGTGAAAATAATCTGGTGACAGGGTAATAAAATTAAAATTTAATCAGTGTGTTTACCAAGACATGACACATCATCGCAGCGGTTGTCTTTACAAAATTGTTTGATACGTCTTTTTGAATATAAATAATTAATACTGAATGGCGTAACAATAAGCACGAGCCAAAATAGTAATGGGCTTCTAAAAGCCAGTCCTGCGATAGAGGCAGCGATGATCCCCGTTAATACTAGTATTGGCAAATTGGCGATGAAAAAGTTAATACTTAATTGTTTAGCAACATCAGGATTAATGGTTTTCATATGGGACTCACTGTTAATTAATACCCTTATAAAATGGTCGACTTTCGCTGTTAACACAAATCAGATTTTTCTATCAGAGCAATCGATTTAAAGTCGCGTTTGGGGTCTGGCATTATTTTCATACAACTCCTATAGTTCTAAATAACGGGAACTTCTAACTGATTAGTGATTCATAACTAACAGAAAAACCCTTTTATGGCGAAACTGCATTTAATTGAGATTTAAAATATTTCGTCACATTTTAGCTTATAAGGAGCAAAAAATGAGTAATGGAAAAACGGGTCAATGCCCGGTAATGCATGGTAGTAACACAGTCACCGCTCAATCAAACACAAATTGGTGGCCTAACGCGCTAAACTTCGACATTCTTCATCAACACGACAGCAAAACAAGCCCATACGGCAAAGACTTTAATTATGCCGAAGCATTTAAATCTCTCGACCTTGAAGCTGTAAAAACCGATTTAAAAAACCTCATGACCGAAAGCCAACCGTGGTGGCCAGCTGATTGGGGCCATTATGGTGGCTTAATGATCCGCATGGCATGGCACTCTGCTGGTTCGTATCGTTTAGAAGATGGTCGTGGTGGCGGTGGCACAGGTAACCAACGTTTTGCACCTTTAAATTCATGGCCCGATAACGCCAACCTAGACAAAGCACGCCGCTTACTTTGGCCTATTAAGAAAAAATACGGTAACAAATTATCTTGGGCCGATTTAATGATTCTAGCCGGTAACATGGCGTACGAATCAATGGGCTTAAAAACCTTTGGTTTTGCGGGCGGCCGCGAAGATATTTGGCATCCAGAGAAAGACATCTACTGGGGAGCCGAAAAAGAATGGCTCGCTCCGAGTGATGAACGTTACAGCAATGTAGAAAAACCAAACACCATGGAAAACCCATTGGCTGCGGTACAAATGGGCTTAATTTACGTAAACCCAGAGGGTGTAAACGGTAACCCCGATCCACTTAAAACGGCAGAGCAAGTGCGCGAAACATTCGCTCGTATGGCAATGAACGACGAAGAAACCGCAGCGCTTACCGTCGGTGGTCACACGGTGGGTAAAACGCATGGTAATGGCAGCGAAGCAAATGTAGGCCCAGAGCCAGAAGCCGCTGATGTATATGAACAAGGCTTAGGGTGGAACAACCATACCTCGCGTGGCATTGGCCGCGATACCATGACATCAGGAATCGAAGGCGCATGGACAACGCACCCAACTAAGTGGGATAACGGGTATTGTTATTTACTACTTAACTACGACTGGGAACTTAAAAAGAGCCCAGCAGGTGCGTGGCAGTGGGAACCTATTAACATTAAAGAAGAAGACAAACCGGTTGATGTTGAAGATCCCTCTATTCGTTTAAACCCAATTATGACCGACGCCGATATGGCGATGAAAATGGACCCAACGTATCGCAAGATCATCGAGCGTTTTAACGACGACTTTGAATACTTCAGCGATGTGTTTGCGCGTGCATGGTTTAAGTTAACGCACCGTGATTTAGGGCCTAAGTCTCGTTATTTAGGGGCCGATGTACCGAATGAAGATCTGATCTGGCAAGATCCGATCCCAGCGGTCGATTACACGCTAACAGACAGCGAAATTAGCGAGCTTAAAACCAAGTTACTGAATTGTGGCGTAAGCCAAGCCGATCTTATTACTACCGCGTGGGATAGTGCCCGCACCTATCGTTGTTCAGACCACCGAGGTGGCGCAAACGGAGCACGTATTCGCCTAGCACCGCAAAAAGATTGGCAAGGCAACGAGCCAAAACGTTTAGCCAACGTACTCAGTGCGCTCGAGTCGGTTCAAGCAGATTTAAGCAAGCCAGTAAGCCTTGCCGATTTAATCGTGCTAGGTGGCAGTGCAGCAATAGAACAAGCAGCAAAAGCTGCAGGGGTCGATGTAACCGTACCATTTGCACCAGGGCGAGGTGATGCAACTGACGACATGACCGACGCCGAGTCGTTCGACGTGCTTGAGCCAATACACGATGGTTTCCGTAACTGGCTTAAAGAAGAGTATGCAGTATCAGCAGAAGAGCTCATGTTAGAGCGCACGCAATTAATGGGCTTAACGGCACCAGAAATGACAGCACTTGTGGGTGGTATGCGTGTACTTGGCACTAATTATGAGGGGACTTTGCACGGTGTATTCACCGATAACGTAGGCACACTCAGCACCGACTTTTTCGTAAACCTAACCGACATGGCCTTCACGTGGAAACCAATAGGCAAAGGTTATTACGACATAATTGAGCGCAGCACAGGCGTTACTAAATGGACTGCAACACGGGTTGATTTAGTGTTTGGTTCAAACTCAATCTTACGCGCATACGCCGAGTTTTATGCACAAGACGATAACAAAGCACGTTTTGTACACGACTTTGTCGACGCATGGGTGAAAGTAATGAACGCTGACCGTTTTGATCTTTAATTTAAGTTAATAAATATCAAAAGGCTACAGCATTGCTGTGGCCTTTTTTATAGCAATATTATTAAAGCGTAAGCATCGCTTGCATATCAAAAATACGCACATTATGAGCGTTATTCTTTAAAGGCTAACGCTTTATTCATCGCCTTTTTAAATAGCTCAAAATTTTCAATATGAGGCAAGTGACCAATGTCTTTTAGTTCAATTAAGTGCGCAGTAGGAATGAGATTAGTGGCCGTTTTACCCAGCTCGTCATAGCGACCAAGTTGGTATTCTACACCCGGCTTTTTCCAGTTACGGCCAGGACCTGTTCTATCGCGAGTACCAATAATTAAAGCAACAGGCATTTTAAATTGGTCGAACTCAGTAATAACCGGCTGAGTAAAAATCATGTCATAGGTTTTAGCATTAACCCATGCCATTAACTCATGATCAGGCCCCTGAATTTGGCCACTCAAAAAGTGCGTAAGTTGCTCATAGTGTTGATTCCATTTCCCGTCATAATAGTTTTGTTTTTGATAGGCAATGATCTTCTCGGGTGTTTTACCAAGCTCAAGATCATAGAAAAAATCAGTGTCTTTGTATTGAACATAGCTAAGGTAGTTTTCAAGCCCAATCGGGTTCAATAAAATAAGTTTTCGCACTTGCTCAGGAAACATTAATGCATAGCGGCTTGCCAGCATTCCACCCATAGAGTGCCCCAAAACAATTGGGCGTTTTATACCTAACGACGTAATTAATTGATGCGTATTATTGGCAAGGGCAGGGAACGAAAACTGATAATCTTTAGGCTTTGATGACTTACCAAAACCAATTTGATCGGGGATTAAAACACCATAGCCCGCTTCATTTAAATACTTCGCTGTCGATGTCCAGTAATGACCATTAAAGTTTTTACCATGCATAAGTACAACGGTAGGCTTATCACCCTTAGGTTTTAAATATGAGTAAGCCATTTTTAAAGAAGATTGTTGAGAAGACAGGTTAAAAAACTTAACAGGGTAGTCGTACGAGTACGTACTCAACTCAGCGTCGTAACTGAGTTTTTCATTATTTGCTAGCACCGAACTTACGTTAAACAGCGCTACTGCTGAGATTAATATTACGCGTAATAATACCATTATCCTTTCCCACCATTTTTTAAAAAAGTGTCTCCAGCGTATCATCCCTGCTTTAAATTTATAATATAAATGCCACGAAAAAATACCGCGCAATGCAGCCATGAAACTTATCTCTCGCGCTTTTTTTACGATTTTATATCGCGTATTCAGCGCTAAGCTTGACTCTCTAAGCTCGCATCTCTAAGCTCGTAGCTCGTAGCTCGTAGCTCGTAGCTCGTAGCTCGTAGCTCGTAGCTCGTAGCTCGTAGCTCGTAGCTCGTAGCTCGTAGCTCGAAACTCGCAGCTCGCACCTCGCACCTCGCACCTCGTAGCTCGAACCTCGCACCTCGCACCTCGCACCTCGTAGCTCGAACCTCGCACCTCGTAACCCGTACTTGTAGGCGTGAAATTTATTTCGCGCGTCATCGCGCCATAGTGTGTAACCACATCATGAAACAATTGACGCGCGCAGGTTAAAAACAAAAACCTAAACCTGTTTGCTTATTGCTTACCCATCCAATAACTATGCTGATATACGTTTTCTTTATAAACTTGATCGCTGTAATCATATAGACGTTGCCATATTAAGCGGTCGAAAATGTATTTATCACCGTCTTTATAAAGCATTTTAAAGTTAGCTAATGACAAATAACTGCCAGTTTCATTGGCTAATATTTCGTTTTTACAGCTTACAAAATCATCAGCGTTTGGACACAAAGACATTAATGCAAACGTAATGCTATTGTCGCTTTCGAGTTGCCAGTATGCGTTTGGTGTGAAATAAGCAGCGTCTGTCTCCCCAAAACTAGAGTTGAAATAGTAGCTGCCCTTTCCATCGTCGTTAATAAACCAAAATACTTTATTATTTCCGATGATAAAGTCTTGGCGTAAGTAGCTAAATACCTCTTTGTAATCAGCTAATGTGATATTGGTTTCGTCTATGACTTCTAATAGCTCGTAGGCTAGGCGTGCTTGGCGCTCTTCTTTATTACGTTCAAGCGCATAAAGCATTTTACCTGTGTGCATTGTAAAAAATTGCAATGATGTATCTGAGCCATTGCCTGTTAACTTTATGGTTTCGCCATTATTATCTAAGGTGTAATGCCACTTAAATGAATCGTTGTTTTTTGGTGTGTTAAACGTGACGGTCGCTTGGTTAGCAGCTGTTATAGCAAAGTGTGTAGGCACATAGCGTAATGTTAAACCCTCGCCAGTGTCTGCAATCTTATTATCTAAACGGCCTGTATAACGTGTGCCAATTTCAAGGTTGGGTACTGCGGTTGGTGTAATACGGCGAAATGTGCCGATCGATGTTTGCGTTTGCATTGCGGCAACAAGCTCTGCTGACTCAGCTATTTGGCTTGGGGTTATTTCATCGTGATAAGTTAAATTGTGGCTTACTTTTACGACCAAAAAGTCATCAAATTGCGCAATAATTTCTGCATCTATTAAGTTTAAGTCAAATGCAACATTAAACTCGTAGCCATCTTTGTGTAATTGCGACGTGTTATACGTATTAACAAGCGTGTCGCTAGTAATTGTAAGTTGTGTGCCATTAAGCATCGCCGAAAAATCGGCATAAGGTTGGAATAGTGTTTTTCCTGAGGGAGTCGGCACTGAGCTGGCTAACACAAACTCAAAGTAGCTTTCTTCTGCTTCTGTATTCAAATGATTTACAGTGTGAAATGTACTCACACGGGTATCAACATAATAGTGTGAGCGTAATTCAGGCTGTGTTTTATACAATGTAACTACGTCGCCTTTGTCTTCAGATACATTAAAAAACTCAACACGCAGTGCATCATCACGCTTAGCCAAAACATCAATTTCAATCAATGCTTTTTGAGAACAGTCCAAAACACAGTCAATAGCGTGTGTGTTTAACGCTACCACGTCAGGATTTGACCATTTAAAAGCACTTAGCTCACCATTGTGTGATAGAACGCCGCTATCTTTCGAGGCAAAAATGAGTTGAATGCTCGCATCCTTAGTGTGCCAATTACCGATTATATCGTCATCGCTTAACGTTATAGATTGCCATGCTTCGCGATTTTCAGCGACATTCACAATGAGCGTATACTGATTAGTCGCTTTGCCATCCGACACCTCAACCGTAAATGTATGGTTCGCAATATCGAACAAACTGGGTTCAATTTTAAAGGTGACTTGGTTATTTTTGCTAGAGAGGTTCAGCCATTCTGGCTTATCAATGATTGTTGCAGTGATTGTATCGTTTTGCTCATCTTTTACATCAACCACTAAGGTTGCAGGCTCAAGTGCTTTTGTATTTATTGTTAATGAGCCAGACAATGTAGGTGCGGTATTTTGTACTACTTTATCATCTGGTTTTTTATCTGTTGATGAGCCGCCACAGGCCGTGAGCGCAAGCGTCAGTGCCGATACGCCAAGGAACTTTTTCATTTACATCCTAAAAATTTGTTATGTTTTGTAAGGGAGATGTAAATTACCTAAAGTGGGTAAGTAGGTCAAAGGTATTATGTAACTGAACGTAAACAAAAAGGTGAGCTAAATAGCTCACCTGTATAAAAAGGGGTTATGACTCTTGTTGTGCAACATGGTCCATATATTCGTCAAATGTGCCCTGAAAATCGATGATCTGTTTGTCCTTAATATCGATAATGCGGGTTGCCAATGACGAAACAAACTCACGGTCGTGGCTCACAAAAATAAGCGTGCCTTCGTAATCTTTTAACGCATTGTTAAGCGCTTCGATGGCTTCCATATCCATGTGGTTCGTGGGTTCATCCATTACGAGTACATTAATGTCTTGCATCATTAATTTACCAAATAACAAACGGTTTTTCTCACCACCAGAACAGTTGCGCGCCTTTTTGTTGGCATCGTCTGCGGTAAATAACAAACGCCCTAGCATGCCACGCACCATTAAATCGTTATGCTTGGCTGTGCGCCACTGCGACATCCAGTCGAATAGGGTTAAGTCGTTATCAAAGTCTTTAGTGCTGTCTTGTGGGCAGTAACCAACGCTTGCATTTTCTGACCATTTAACAACCCCTTCGTTACTTTGAAGTTCGTTCACTAAGCAGCGTAAAAACGTCGTTTTACCCACGCCGTTTTCACCAATAACAGCCAGTTTTGCACCCGCTTCAAGTAATAAGTCGCCGCCGCTGAATAAGGTTTCGCCGTCAAAGCCATGGCCTAACTTAGTGAGTTCAAGTGCTTGGCGGTACATTTTTTTGCCTTCGTCAAAGTACAATGACGGGCTCATACGGCTTGATGATTTAACTTCATCTAGCTTAATTTTATCCATACGTTTAGCACGTGAACTCGCTTGCTTCGCTTTAGAGGCGTTAGCGCCAAAGCGGTTTACAAAGTCTTGAAGCTCATCGATTTCAGCGCTTTTCTTCGCATTTTCGGCCAGTAATTGTTCGCGTTGAAGGCTAGATGCCTCAATAAACTTTTCGTAGTTACCCGGGTAAATGCGCAGTTCGCCATAATCAATGTCGGCCATGTGCGTACAAACCGAGTTTAAAAAGTGACGGTCGTGCGAAATAATAATCATCGTACACTTACGTTGGTTAAGCTCATTGGCTAACCAGTTAATGGTGTAAATGTCTAAGTTATTGGTTGGCTCATCAAGAAGCAAAATATCAGGATTAGCAAACAGCGCTTGTGCTAATAACACACGCAGTTTCCAACCCGGTGCTACATTGGCCATTAACCCGTAATGAAACGCTTGTTCAATACCAGCTTGAATTAAAATTTCTTCAGCGCGGCTTTCTGCCGTGTAACCATCCATTTCGGCAAAGATACTTTCAAGCTCTGCGACCTTCATGCCGTCTTCTTCGCTCATTTCTGGTAATGAGTAAATGCGGTCACGCTCTTGCTTTACTTTCCAAAGCTCTGTATCGCCCATTATTACCGCATCAACCACTGTGTATTGCTCAAACGCAAATTGGTCTTGGCTTAGCGTTCCGACTTTTAAGCCTGGTGTAATCGACACGTTGCCTGAAGAAGGGGTAAGTGCACCACTTAAAATTTTCATAAAGGTTGACTTGCCGCAACCATTTGCGCCAATTAAACCATAGCGGTTACCGTTACCAAACTTGGCTGAAATGTTTTCGAACAACGGCTCTGCGCCAAATTGCATGGTGATATTTGCGGTTGAGATCAACGAATTATTCCTAGAAAAATACTGACAGGGTTATGGTGCAAAACTGCGAAAATAAACAAGCAATAGGGTAAATAATAGGCCGCGGATTATACAGATCCACCCACCGGAAGGCTATTAAATTTATATGAATACTAACGAGGAAAGATTAGAGCTAATAAAACAGACTTTATTGCCCTATATGCACCCTACACAGTTTAAACAGTGTAGGCGTGAAATTTATTTCGTGCGAAAAGTTCAATCGGTAGCAATGGCTCTACATCGCGTATTTAGTCCGCACCTCGCTCCTCGAATTTCGTACCTCGCATTACCCTTTTAGCTGCTCGCACTTCGCAGCTCGCATTTCGTAGCTAGCACTTAGCACTTCGTAGCTCGCACTTCGTAACTCGCACCTCGTAACTCGCACCTCGTAACTCGCTCCTCGTAACTCGCACTTCGCACCTCGCACTTCGTACCTCGCACCTCGCACTTCGTACCTCGCACCTCGAATTTCGTAGCTCGCACTTCGTAACTCGCATTTCGTAGCTAGCACTTAGCACTTCGTACTTCGCAGCTCGAATTTCGTAGCTCGAATTTCGCAGCTTATGCTAATTCAACAAACTAAAATCGACCTCGGGTAGGCATTCAAATCCTGGGCGAGCAAATAAATACCCTTGCATTAAACTGACGCCAGCACTGCGCAGCCATTGGTATTCTTCAATACATTCAATGCCCTCGGCAAGAGGTGTTATATTAAGCTCTTCGAACATTGCAATACAGTGGCTAACAATTGTTTGGCGTGCTTTATCAAGGTGAATATCGCGAACTAACTCCATATCAAGCTTAATAATATTACTTTGGAAATCGGCCAATAAATTTAACCCTGAGTAACCAGAGCCAAAATCGTCGGTCGCAGTAATAAATCCAAGTGATTGATAATATTCAATAACGCGTTTTATATGAGCGGTGTCTTCGACTTGTTCAACTTCGGTAAACTCGAACATTATTTGCTTAACAGGAAAGTTGTATTTTTGGGCGGCTGCTAGCGTCGTTTTAATACAACGCTCAGGTTGATAAATCGCATTAGGTAAAAAGTTAATACTTAAAATAGACGGTAACGCTAGCTTTGCAGCAAGAGAAATGGCTTTAACACGGCACAGTTGATCAAATGTGTAACGGTTATCGTCATTAACCTGAGAAATAACAGAATAAGCCGACTCATTATTAGGGCCTCTCACTAAGGCTTCGTAACCAAAAATATTCTTTGCGGAGCAGTCAATAATAGGTTGAAAAGCCATGGTGAAGTCAAAGCCTAGTTCTAAGTTGTCTTCACACTGTTTACAGCTTACTTGCTGGCAATTAGTTTGGTTAGTGCGCATTTTTTACCTATTTATTAAGTACTCTCTTATATAATAGTGCTAGTAAATTCGTAAATGTGCAATGTTCTCGTCTGTATTGTTTTACATAGGTTGTTGTAATCTTTTAGTTCTGTGTGGTGCTGCTCGCTTAAGTACATTGCTACAAGCCTTTAACTAGCAGAACACACTGACAATAAAAAACTGACAAAAGAACAATTGATAATAAAGCTGCTGATAACAGATCAATCGATTAAAAAATGTTTCTCACAGTGAACCTTTAACAGTGCACTTAAAACGCAATGCAGCTTAAAAAGTCGTTTTTAAAAACAGCTTACTCGCTGTGCTCATGCCAGAAATAACGCGGCTTTTAGCCTTAAACGCACCGTATTTTTTATGCTCAGGCATGATTTATTTTACGCATTGATTAAAAAATAACTTGCAAGCCTACCTACTGGTAGGTAATATCCTCAGCATGAACACGACATATACAAACATACTGCAACACGCCGATGCGCTTATTCAAAGCAATGGTTTCCATGGTTTTAGCTATGCAGACCTTGCAAAAGAGCTCGATATTCGCAAAGCGAGTATCCACCATCATTTTGCAACCAAAGCCGATTTGGGGATTGCGTTTTGTCAGTTAAAATGCGAGCAGCTAAAGCAGCTAGAATCACACTTAAAAACGCTGCCATCAGCCAAAGCACGTTTACAAGGTTATTTTGCTGTGTTTCAAAGTTGTGCGAACGATGGGCAAATGTGTGGTATTTACGCCATGCAAACCGACTTGCGACTCATGGCCGAACCGCTGCAAAAGCAGGTATTAAAAATGGCTGATCTTGAGCTAAATATACTCAGTGATATTTTGCAAGTCGGACTTGATAACGGTGAGTTTAATTTTAAACCGACTGCTTATCAGCAAGCGGTCATTATATGTTGCGCAATAAAAGGCGCACTTATGCTAAACCGAAGTGAGCATCATGCTGGTTTGTTTAATCAAACGTGTGATGCATGGATTGAGATGCTGGCCTAGTTCAGCACTCAAAAAATTTTACCTAGCAAGCCTACCTACTAGTAGGTTAAATAAAGGAGAGCTGTTATGGCTTTTACGAATACACAATTAACAACGTTTAACGCCCTTGGTGAAAAGCTAGAAAAAGCAGGTGTGCCGCTTATCTACATTACACTCGGTATCATCTATATTTGGTTTGGTGGTATTAAGTTTTCTGCGGGGCAGGCTGAGGGCATGTACGGCATGATAGCTAATAACCCACTGGTTTCGTGGATGTATGCCCTTTTCTCAAAGCAAGGCCTGGTAAACTTTTTAGGTTCGCTTGAAATTATCATCGGCTTATTATTTTTCGCACGCTTTATTAACCCCGCTTTATCGGTGCTTGGTGGGCTGTTATCCATGGCGTTATTTACAGTAACCATTAGCATGATGGTGTTTTTATCAGGTATTACGAGCGATGTCGGTTTTCCTGTATTGAGCTTTGTGGGTGAGTTTTTATTAAAAGATATAGGGTTGTTTGCAGCGTCGTTGTTTGTTGCTGGTAACAGCTTAAAAGCGTTAGTTGCAAAGCAAAACGCCCAGTAATGCCCGTGTAACATAAAGGTCCGAAAGGGCCTTTTTTCGTTTCAACGTGATTATTATGCTAGTTAGTTACTTAACACGTAAGGTGTGTAGCGAAAAAACAGCCAGCAAACATACTTTACAAGCCTTAAGTTTAGGCTGGGGGTATAAAGTAGGGGCATGCCTTATAAACATGGCCTAGTGTTGTTGCCCTAAATGTGACCTTTCCCCCCAAATTAACACCGGTTTTCTGTTCGAAATAATCTGCTAACTTAGCGAAAATAAATGAATTACATCTAAAAATACTGACACCAAAAAGCGTGTCTATTTAGATAACTGCTATACTAGAAAAATCACACAAGTTAAGCCTATATCATGATGATACTACACTTTATTTATACGAATAAAGTCTGAAAATGAAAATATAATTAATACTTTAGGGAAAACAGGCGATAATACTAGGTAACAAGACAGCAAAGGTGGATTCAATGTCTGCAGGTATTTCATTTAAAAATCTAAGTATTACAAAAAAAATTCATGCCATAACATGCATTGCAGTCATTGCATTTGTCATTATTGTGCTAACCAACTATATCGCGATGAGCGATAATAGAGGCTCACTTGATGAGCTAGAAAAGTCGTCTTATCAAGTCGTTAAACTCACCTCTGCAAATGTGGCCTTACTCGAAAAGCTCGATGAGCTATACACACAAGCGGTCACCTTTGGCGAGTCAGACTTAGTCGATAGCGCAGCACAAACGTACAAAGTAATTAACGAAAACCTGCAAAATATTATTGCTATCAATAACAGCTATGTGAACGCAGAAACAAAAGAAAAACTACAGCAATACGCAAAAACCTCTTCTGCTATTGCCAGCTCCATGATCGACGGTACAGCCGACTTTAGTAAAATTCAGCAACAGGCACAGCAAAAAACAAAGCTATATGAAGCCGTACTCACCGGTTTTAAAGGGGCTCAGGCGCGCGCTGATGACCGCTTTTTTGAATTAGTACAAGCCACTAAAGCGCGTTCTGACAACGCACTGCATTTAATGCTCGTTGTGTCGATTATATCGTTAGTTTTATTGGTGATTACCTCAATTTGGATTGCCCGTGGTATTGGCTCGTCTGCAAGTGCGGCTGCCGACAACTTACGCTTACTTGCAGATGGCAAAGGCTCTTTGAGCACGCAGCTGGCTGTGCATGCTAAAGACGAAATTGGTCATGTATCCATTAACTTTAATGCCTTTATAAAGCTATTAAAGGCCGCAGTACTTGAAGTAATTGCAGTGTGCGAGCCGCTAATGGAAAACTCAACCCGATTAGTACAAGGTATGGAACGCGCCGAAAAAGCCACAACCAAACAAACGACCGATGCAGAAATAGTGAAGCAATCAATGGAAGAAATGCGCCAAAGCGTGGCCGACATCTCTCATTCTGCTGCAAGTGCATCAGAAGCAGCGCAAACAGCAGAACGCGAAGTAGAGCAAAGCCGCACGCAAATTCAGCGCTCAGTGATAGAGTCGCGCACCTTAAGCGACGAAATAAACCAAGCCGCTTCAACAATCAACCAATTGGCAAGCGACACTAAAAACGTAACGCAAATTTTGAACGTGATTACTTCAATTGCAGAGCAAACTAACTTATTAGCGCTGAATGCTGCAATTGAAGCCGCGCGCGCCGGTGAGCAAGGTCGAGGCTTTGCCGTGGTAGCCGACGAAGTAAGAGAACTGGCTTCACGTACATCGCAATCGACAAATGAAATCAGAGAGCTGCTTTCAACACTTACCACCGCAGCCAGTGAATCGGTAAATGCAATGAACTCAGCGCGCGACATGGCAATGAACAACGCCGAAGCCGCAGAGAATACAGGCCTATCGATTGAGAAAATCTCTGAGCAAATTTTAGAAATTAACGGCATGAACTCGCAAATTGCCGCCGCAACCGAAGAGCAAACCTCTGTTGCCAGCATGGTTGTAGAAAATGTGTCTAACATGCACATGTCGTTCGAAGAGACCATGGACTCGCTTTCGGCAGTACGCGATGTTGCTAAAAACTTACATTACCTGTCTGACTCACTGTTAGACGCCACAGCAAAATTTAAAGTTGAATAAGCTAAAAACGACACGCTAAAATTAAAAAAGCCACTTCATATTGAAGTGGCTTTTTACTACGTAAACAAATACCGATTAAAACGTCGCAATAACTTTTACTTTGTCGGTCACTTTCGCAGCATCAATATAGCCAATCGCATCGTTATTAGAGGCAACAAAGTCAATAACGGCTTGATCATTCGCCAGCTTTTCAGGAGGCGTGCCCTTACCGGTAAAAACCAGCTTAGACCAATACGCATTAAGCTGGCTGCTCGACTTACCTACCACCTTGTCGTTAAACTCATCGCTCACGCTGTTACCATCTTGGTTTACAGGGTTTACTTTAGTGCCATCGTCGAACGACTTTGCTTTACCAAGGTAGATCTTTTTAATGGTGCCTTCATCAATTGCATTGCCATTGGCCGGATTAACAATCACGGCAACGTCTGCAAAAGCGGTGCTCGATAAAAGCGTTACCGCTGTAGCTAATAGTAATTTTTTCATTATGAACTCCAATTAAAAAACTAAATCAACAGCAACAGCAACGACATCAGTTTCTGTATCAGTGATGTCATCTTTAAAGCGACTAAAGTCAACTTTTAAAGCGGCAGACGGGTGGAAGTCATAACGAGTACCAATGGTGTAAACGTTACTTTTTGCTTTAACGCCCTCTAATACCTGGTTAATACCCGCGTTTAATGCCGGTACAGCAGGTAACGCGTTATAGCGATTACTATCGTGTTTGTCGTCGTTGTTTTCGTAAGTTAAGTGAACGGTCCACTCATTCATTCGATAACCAACCGACGTGTAATATTGTGTTTGTTTAGCCAGCGCACTGTTTTCTACTTCAAACTCAGTGTACTCAGCGTCAAATAAAATGTTGTTGTAATCAATCGAAAAACCAATCGCAAAGAACGAGCCATCATCTTCATTTGCAGCAATATCATTGGCTTGATCAACAAAGCCTGCACCACGTAATGCTTGCTCTAAGCCATTAAGTGCAATACCTGCGTCGGTATCGTTTGCAATATCAATGGTTGTTTCGGCAACAAAGTAAGCAGCGCGAGCGCTAAACCAGTCGTAGGCTAGAGTCCAGTTAATACCCGCAATGTCGTTTAACTCAGTGTCGCCATTAACAGATACAACCGCAATATCACCATCGAAACTGCCGTAAATAACTTGCAAGGTAGAGTCCCAATCGCCTAATTGGGTATTGTGCAATAAGCTTAAACCTTCATAGGTCGAAAACGGTAAGTTATACACTGATTGTGGTGGACGAACCCAGCGGTACGTGTAACCCACATCTAAAAAGTCTGAGTAGCGGTAAAACGGCGCACGCATTTTACCTGCGCTTAGTTGCAGCTCGTCGGTAAACTCATAGGTTAAATAAGCCCACTCAAACTCAGCGTCAAAATCGTTATCGCCACGGGCAACAATTTGTGCTGTCGCACTTAATTTCTCTTGTAAATCAGCTGAAAGCTGTAAAGCAAACATGCTCTCATTCTTAAAAGAGATATCGTTATCGTAGCCGTATAAAGTTGTGTCGTCGTCGAGAGTTTTACCCCCCACAATTGAAGCAAAGCCATTTATGCGAACTTCTGCAAGCGTGTTTGCAGACACGAAAGCAGCACATAGCGCCAATGCGATAGGAAGTTTTTTCATTGTGTATCCCTAGTATTTAGTATTAAGAATGTTGATTTCACTTAACATTATAGTCGTATGTTTAGAAATGGGCGACAAAAGCACTATTAAATTGTGACTTTTGCAACAAATAACCTGTTATATATCAAACATAACGCAAGCAATGGCGCAGCTTTTACCTGCTAAAGTGTTAAATTGGTCGTGAGGTAGGCAGGGGAATACTTCGCGTGTTTATATTAATTAACACTTTTGGGGCGATTAGCAGTAAAAAATGCAATAACGGCTTCATGCTTCGCTTTGTTTAACTGGTTTGGCCTAATTGAACTTTCTTCATTCATTTTATTTACCGATATCTCGCTTTAATGCTATTTTTAACTTAAGCATTACTGCCACGATAAAGGACGTAAAATGGCAACCAAAACAATCGATTACTACAACCAAAACGCACAAGCATTTGTTGATGCCACGCTCGATGTAGATTTAACTCAGCTTTACGATGAGTTTTTACCGCTGCTGCCAAAATATGGCACCGTGTTAGATGCTGGGTGTGGCTCTGGCCGCGACGCCTTTATTTTTAAAGAGCGGGGCTTTAGCGTTGATGCGTTTGATATAAGCCCCGAAATAGCCAAGCTAGCCTCAGAATACTTAAATCAAGAGGTGGCAGTAAGCAGCTTTCAAGACCTAAAAGACGTTGAAAAATACGACGGCATTTGGTGCTGCGCAAGTTTAATTCATGTCTCAAAAAACGACTTAACCGACGCCTTTAATAACCTAGCCCGCGCACTTAAACCTCAAGGTATTGTGTATGTATCGTTTAAATACGGCGACGGCGAGCGAGAACACAACGGCCGCGAATTTACCGACCTAAACGAAGTTGGCCTCGAAAGCATTATTAAAAACACCAACCTGTTTATTTTAAAGTCATGGCAAAGCGCCGACCAGCGCCCAGAGCGCGCCAACGAAATATGGCTAAACGCAATTTTGCATAAACGAACGCCAAAGTAAGTCTTTAGTCTTGTAAATTACAAAACGACAGTGCGGCATACCCCGTTATGCCGCATTTTTAAACGAATCCCTCACATGTTAATTTAGAGCAACCACTTTATTCATCGATAAACCCTATATTTATCATGGCTATTCGTGCTAGATTGTTTTTAAACTTAATAGCAGCTTAACGGCTCGTTATTTAGTATTAATAAATAACCATGGAGCGGTTTACTCATTTTAAGCCGCAGTAACAGGATTTAGCTTATGCGCTTAAAAGAAGCCCTCAGCGTTTTATCAAAGCCTTCATTAAAGGCATAGTTTGGATATGGCTATGCAGCAACAGCTCGACTTTATCGCTTATATTCAACGCATGCTGGTGGAAGGGGACTTTAGTGCCACTTACAAGTTTGCCTTGTTGCATGCGCTTGCTGATATCAGCATTGAAAAACAGCAAATAGATCCGAATGCGCAATTACAAATAACGTTTGACGAATTAGTCGAAAAGTTTATTGCGTTGTATTGGCACCAAGCATCTCCTTTTGGTGCCATTGGTAATAATAGAGACCAGCTGCTTTTACAAAATACCAATTCCAAAAAACAAGCCAAAATCATCACCACACTGCACGATGCAAAATTAAATAACATTAATTCAGTTAGCCAATTAAAAAAGTGCAGTGATTGGAAAAACATACGCAGAACAACGTTACAAACCATAAAAGATGGACCGTTATGGTTATTACAAAAGCTAAATGGCAAGGAAGAGTGTTTCTTATATCCTCATGTTAAAGGGCAGCAATACATTACCTTAAATGCAGGTATTGCCAGTTGCTTTAGACGCTTTTACGACTTAGTTGTGTACTTAGCTAAAAATGCATGGCTACAAAAAATTCAAAGTATTAAATACAACCAAGCGCTAATCGGCCCACAAAGCCAACTTCATGACTTTTTATTTGGCTTTGATCGCAATGCACTCAATAAAGCAAAGCCTGTATTAATAGAACTACAACGCGGTCACTGCTTTTATTGTCAAAAGGCATTAAACAGCAAAACCGAGGTTGATCACTTTATTCCGTTTACGCGTTACGCCAACGATTTAGGCCACAACTTTGTGGCAGCTCATAGTAAATGCAATAACAACAAACGCGACTTTTTAGCTGCGCAAGAGCACCGTGAGCGCTGGCAAGAACAAAACCTTGTCATATATAACCAGCATATATCTCGTGAGTTGAGCGATTACTTTAATTGTGATGCCGAAAAATCACGCTCAGTGAGCGACTGGGCGTATCAGGTTGCACAGGCAAACAGCGCCAAATTGTGGGTAGGCATAAATAGTTTTGAGTTTGCAGAAAGTGCTGTTTATCAACAGCAAAATAATGAGCTTGGTTTAGTGGCGGAAAGTAAGCCAAGTTATAACGTGTAGATAGTGAAGTTTAACGTACAGACCTAGAGTTTGCGTGCAGGACTTTTAAGGGATTAAAAACCTCTATTTGAGGTTTTATCGCGTTGGCGATGGCAACCAAAGAGAGGCTGCCGCCGACCTCTCTCTGGACTTTCTCGGCGCACCCGAGGATCACACTTGATCTTCAACTTATGTTAATGATGTGAACGTAACCAGCGTAGATAGGCCATCCATGGCCAAGCTACGCTTTGTACAGCATCCATGCTGTAAATTACTCATCATTAACTTAGTTTCAGGTGTGATCACGGGGAATTGGAGTGTGCTGGTAGATTGGTGTTACTTAATAGCTGTTCCATTAAACTCTAGAAATGAATATTAACTGAACGAAAATTGCTCTAATTACAAATAACTGCTAGGTTAATAACCACATAATAAGAAAGGACTCTGTAAAATGAAACTTAATCAAGTTTTATCTATCGTCAACCAAGTTGAAAAATCAAAATTCATTTCATGTCTCGATCGCCTTTGTTCTGATGCAGCTAAAAATAATAAGAAGCTAGCTAAAACGATCGATAATATTGATGGACAAATAAAAAATGCATCGGGCAGTGAAATAACTCAGCTTTTTAATACAGTGAGAGACTTCTTTAAAGAGTCTGTTAAAGAACAGATTTTAATGAGTTCTGCACAGCTAAACTTATTAATTAATTTGTTAAGTCGAGATGGTAACTGTGTTGCAAGAATCAGTTGGATTGAAACTCTATACGCAAAAGAGTGGAAAGAGTTGTCAAAGCTATCTAAAGATCTACTGACATGTATAAAGCAAGGCTCACCTGAAAGTACATTCGACAGAAATAAAGCTCTCAAAATTTATCATGCTTGCATGAATGAAGCGTATTTTAATGATCAAAAAAATAATCGTGATGCAAAAGTAACTGATGATGAAAGAAGTATTCTAAATGTTCTTTCTAATGAGTTAGAGCTAACAACTGATGAGTGCGCTGCAATAGAGCATTTAGTAGATGTGATTCCAGAAAATGGTGTTCTAGATGCGCTAAATAGCTTGAGAGATATGGGCTTAGTATTTATCAGCAAAAAACGACAAGAAGTATTTGTTCCAGATGAAATTGTTACATTATTAAATGAATTACAAGGCAAAGATTTAGCTGATAAATATGTGTTAAGAATATTAAGAACTTGCACAGATGCTGAACTTTCAAATGCACTAAAAGCTCATGGCCGTAAGATCCGAGGCATTAGTCGAGCTGAGAAAATTCAAACAATTATTCATTCAGGTATAAGTGCATCTAAGCTTTTAAGTGATGATATACATAGCCCTGAAGATACACAAAATCAGCGAAAAGAACGCTTAAAGCAGTTAATCACTGATCTTGAAATTGATACTGAAAAGTTGGGGACAACTTTAGATGAAAGAATAGGCTTAATTTTAAATTCGTTGTCTGGTGCAACTGAAAAAGAGTTTGATTCTTTGAGTGCTAGTGGGTTTAAACAATTACTCAAAACGCTCGAAGAGCACTTCCCAACCATGCCAGCAGTTTTGAAAGAAGCTTTTGAGTTAGAGCCAACTGAAATTATAGACACAGAAAAACTTCGTTCACTTAGTATCACACCCCATGACATTTTATATCTGCTATCAAATGATGAAGTAAAAGAAGTGCGCGACAGCATAGGTTTATCAAAGCGTGGTAATCCTCGTTTTGCAATATTGGAAAGCTTTGCAAATGCCACAGATAAATTAATTGAAAACTACGATGCCTTAGCAAGAAGAGATGTGAATGCACTTCGAGATGCAGGTGTCGAAGTTTTAGAGGCAGATTTAGGTATTAAATTTGAAGAAGTCACAAAAGCTATATTAGAAGTTTTAGAATTAAACATTGATGAAGATCTGCGTAAAGACCTCAATACAACCAAAGACAAGGCTGATATTGTTATTTCGTTGAGTGATAACGATATCATTATTGGTGAAGCGAAAACCTGCAAAAACGGTGATTTTGCTAAATACTCAACGACCTCTCGCCAAGTTAAAGCTTATGTAACTCGCGCTGAAAATCAGGGCAAACGAGTTGCTCAAGTACTAATAATTGCACCGAGTTTTTCTGAGGATTTTATTGAGTCTGCTGAAATGGATACAGAGGTAAATATCTCTCTTCTCGAGGCACATGGTTTGAAGTTAATACTCGACGCTTATAAATCTAAGCGAAATCCAAGCTTTGCCCCTAAATTATTGACTAAGGGTGGCTTGTTGAAAGCTGAGTTAATAGCGAAAAATATATAAATCTTAAAGTCCACAAATATTCAAGGAATAATATGACGACCACGACAGTACATAATCCAGATCAGTATATGTATGACTTTCGCCATTTATTAACGCACAACAAAAAGAAAATAGGAGTTTTAATAGGTGCAGGGGCACCTGTTAGTATTAACACTGCTGATCCAAATACTCCAAGAAAGCCCTTGATTCCAGATATTGCTGGGTTAACAGAGCTTGTATATCAAGGTTTAGATGATTCGGAGAAAAAAGTATTCGATGCTTTAGAAATAGATCTCGGTATTAAAAATATCGAATTAATACTTTCTCGCGTACGTTCTTTAGCTGAAGTAATTGGTATAACTGAAGTATATGGACTTAATGCTAAAGGTTATGAAAAGTTATCATTCAAAATATGTAGTATTATTAAAGCTATAGTGAGCAAGGAACTACCAAGCTGCGATAATCCTTATAGCCACTTGATTTCATGGATTAATGGAATAAACAGAGACTTTGCAGTTGAGCTATTTACAACAAACTATGATTTATTATTAGAAGAGGCTATGGAGAGAGTAAGAACACCATATTTTGACGGTTTTTCAGGTTCTAGAAATGCTTTCTTTGACCCATCTAGTATTTCAAGTAATGATTTGCCTGCTAAATGGATTAGGTTATGGAAGTTACATGGGTCAATTAATTGGTCAAAAAATGAAAAGGGGGAGGTAATACGCGGAAATAGCAACGATGAAGATACGATGGTTTATCCTTCTCATATAAAATATGACCAAACTCAATCAGCTCCATTTTCAGCTCTATTTGATAGACTTAAAAATTTTCTTCTTGAACCTGATACCCTTCTTTTAACAATCGGATTTTCTTTTGCCGACGCACATATAACTGCTAAGTTAGATGAATGTCTTTCGGAAAATAAATCTTCAGCAATACTTGCATTTCAATATAAGAAATTAGATGAAGAACTTTATGCAACTTGTGCAGCTTTAAGAACACCAAATATAAGTGTCTATTGTTCTGATGGTGCTGTAATTAATGGAATAAAAGCACCTTGGGCAATAGGCCAATCACCAAGCAAAAATTGGGATATTATTCGAAGTGAATATTGGATGAATAATTCATTCAAGTTAGGTGACTTTGTTACCTTTGCTAAATTTTTAGCTAGTTCAGGTGGATCCTCAATTCGTTTACAAGAGCTTTTATTAGAGGATAAAAAAGTAGAACAAGGCCATGTAGATGAATAAAGTCCCAACCTTTTTAGGAAATATTACATCGGTCTCTGGTGCTTCTATTTTTGTTGAGTTAACACCACAAGTAGTTTCTGGTTTATTAGTTATTGAAGGAAAAACTCATAGGATTGGACAAGTTGGCAGCTTTGTTCGGATACCGCAAGGTTATAACAATCTTTACGGTATTATATCGGAAACAGCAGAACATTCATCAGATAAAAATAACCATAGTACAAGCAGGGTAATTAAAGTTGAGTTAGTTGGTGAAGCCATAGGTAGTGATTTTGAGCGTGGAATCAGTCAATTCCCTTCAATTTCAGAAGAAGTACATTTAGTCACTGAGACTGACTTAAAAAAGATATATGGTACTGGAGATCTAGGTCAAATCATAATAGGCAAGCTTTCAAGCTCTGATAGTATTGATGTAAGTATCGATTTAGATAACTTAGTCAATAAGCATAGCGCTGTTCTTGGCTCCACAGGCTCAGGGAAATCAACAAGTGTTGCTAGTCTATTGAGAGCAATCATTACTTCTCATACACCAGAAGTTTTAATGCCTTCTGCTAGAGTTGTTCTTTTTGATCTTCATGGTGAATATTCATCTGCCTTAGGTGATATTGCGAATATTTTTACCATTGATGGTGAAAAAGGTACTGAGAATTTATTTATACCATACTGGTGTGTAGCCCCCGAAAGCTTGATTGAATTTCTTTGTGGTAATACCCAGGATTTAAAAAATAAATTTTTAGACTTTATAGTGGAAGAAAAAAAAGAGTTTATTAATAAGAACCCGGAAATTAATTTAGACCCAAATAAAGTAACTGCAACAACTCCAATACCATTTAGCTTAAAGAAAGTATGGTATGACCTATATAAGTTTGATTCAATCACTTGGAATGAAAAAGAAATGGAAACGCCTGCCTTTGCTGTTAATGGGGAAGGTGATATAGATAATTTAATACCTCCAAAATTTAGGCCTCCAAATACTTCAACGGATGGTTTTACAAAGAAAGGAGGAGATAATCGATGGAAGAAAAACCTTGATAATATGCGTTCAAAGTTACTTGATAGTCAGTATAGCTTCTTCCTATCGCCTGGAGGTTGGTCACCGGACGTAAACTACAAATCAGAGAAAGACTTACAGGATTTGATTAAGAGCTGGGTAGGTGAAGATAAACCTATCACAATATTAGATTTATCAGGGATGCCATCTGAGAAACTGGATCTTTTACTGGGTTCAATGCTTGATATTCTCTTTGAGTCCGCAATTTGGAGTAGAAATTTAGATGCAGGTATGCGCTTAAATCCTTTATTACTCGTTATGGAAGAAGCGCATCGTTATCTTTCTGTGGAAAATAGTGGTTTATCTAAAGCAATGGTAAGACGAATTGCAAAAGAAGGCCGAAAATTTGGTGTTGGTTCAATGTTAATAAGTCAAAGACCTTCAGAGATAGATGAAACTATTCTTTCGCAATGTGGAACTCTATTTTCATTAAGAATAAGTAATTCAGCGGATCGTAGTAGAGTTAAGTCGGCAATGGCAGACAGCCTTTCAGGTATAGTTGATTCTTTACCTGTTTTAAGAACTGGTGAGGCTATAGTGACAGGCGAAGCAGCAAAGTTACCTATGCGATTTAAGTTTAGGATACCTAAAACAGGCCAATTTCCGAATAGCCACGACCCTCAAGTATCGAAAAGTTGGACTAATGTAAGAAAGGCTCACGACTTTAAAGTTTTGGTGAGTGCATGGCGCTCGCAATGTACTGAAGTTAAATGAATAATAGCTAAATAAGAGTAAATAATATGGAAAGAGTACCCGTAGAATCAAGCAACTTAGTATCAGTAGGATATGACGAAAATAGTTTAACTCTCGAAATTGAATTTAAAAGTGGTATTTATCAATATTATGATGTACCTCAGTACATCTACGAAGAGTTAATTAGCTCTAGTTCTTTAGGATCTTATCATCATAGGTCCATAAAGAACGAGTTCAGTTGTAGTAAAGTGTAAAGAGAAGAATATGTCTGCCGTAAACAATACGCAATCAACTGATCTAAAAGAGTTAATCAATGACTGGATAACTAGACTACATAACGCTCAAAAAGGTCACTACTCCCGCTCTGAAACCTTATATAAAAGAGCTAACTTAACAGGATATGCATTAATAATTAGTTCAACAATAGTTACAGCTATGTTGTTTATACAAGCATCAGGCTTTTTAAAATACTTCATGGTTTGTATGAGCATTTTTGCAGCTGTTTTATCTGGTGTTGTTTCTTTTGCCAGATTTTCAGAGCAAGCGGAGCAGCACAGATCTGCCGCTGGTTGTTATGGAAAGCTAAGAAGACAGCTAGAAAAGCTTAAGATAGAAAAAGGCTCAATTGAAAAGGAAAAGCTTGATTATAAGCTTAAAATACTAAGAATTGAGTGGGAGTATACTTCACAAAATGCACCGTTGACGCCGTTGTCCGCGATAGAGGGGAAAAGTTATAAGATAAATTGGGAGCGAATTATATATGTCTTATTTGGTGGGTTCTTAGTGCTCCTCACTCAATTTATGTATTACATACTAAGTTAGCAGCAAACTATCTCCCCTATTACTTTCAGTAAATATTTCTATTGGGTTGAACTTAATCGGGGAGGTCTTCAGTTGCATAAAATATGTAAAAACTCCTATTACAAGGTCCTTAATGAGTCAAGCGATGAGTCGTTTTATCAATCGGTAAAAGAAAGAAAATGCACCCGTAGATGCAATTATGAAGGCTGTTGCAGCTTTAAATAGAGCTGCAATAATTTTGGTGGCTTGAAACAAATCACTCAAATAATATCCTCTAATTTAAATTATCACCCAACCGCCAATTTTCCTGCCTCATGCCACATCTCGTTTGGCATGGGGCTTACTAATTCCCATGTTATGTTCATAGGCTGGCTGCCGCTGTGGCTTTGATATTTAACCTCGCCATAGTTCACAAATCCCATGGTTCGGCCGTTTTCATCTTTGCTTTGTTCACGCACAAACAGCAAGATGGTTTTGCCTGTTTGTTGGTGCTGAATGTAGCTTAGGCCGCGGCCGTGTTCTGGTCGGGCGCTGTTTTGCGTTTGCCAATGAAACAAGGTTGGGCTGATTGCATAGTCGTGATACAGCGTTGTTGGTGAGTAGGTTTTTTCGCACTTATTGAGCGTGACGAATAGTAGCTCTAAATTTTGTTCTTTGAACTCTAATACACCTTCGCGAGCGGTCGATTTTTTATCAAACGTATGCGCGCCGAACGCCGCTAATATTTGTTGGCGAGTGTAGCGGCTGTGCAATTTTATTGCATGGTTTGGTAAGCACGCTAAATCACTTTCTTGTTGATGAATACGATTTATTAAAAGCGCAATCACTTCTGATAACTCTTTTTGTAATAACGGGTTTTTTAGTGCTTGTAAGCTTTGCTTAAGGGATTTAAACCCTAGACTTGTGCCAGTGTTATCCCAAAAATTGTAATGTGCCATGAGTGCATACTGTTGATTTTGAGGTGTTATCTCAATGCTAAAGTCGCTGTTACATAAATCGCGTAAAAAGCACAAATAGCTCAGTGAATCACAGCTAAGTAATTGCGTATTTATAGCTCTGTAATAGGCACTATATATATCAACTTGATCTGCTGGAATATCATCGTCTTTTAACCAATGCCAACCGCCATGCCTTGTATCTTTTGGTTTATAAATATCTTCTAATGTGACTTGTGGGTTTATACGTAAAAAGTTACTTAGCGTTAGCTCGTCGCTTGTATGATGAGAATAACTGTTTATAAGCTGTTGCAAACGGCGTTTGCTGTTTGTTGCTTGTTGTATATTACGTAAAATAGTTTTTTGCGTGCGTTCTTGTAGCTCTATACGACAGCCCAGCGGCAAGTGCGGAAAGTTATTTTCTATTTCGGTTTTTATTGGCTGGTTACTTTTTCCAATGAGTGCGCGAAACTTATTGGCAAAGTCATATTCGGGGCGAGCGTTACCAACAAAGTCGAGTACAGTACAACATTGCTTTTGACTGTTGTCGGGTAAACGTAGGCCACGACCTAATTGCTGTAAAAATAGCGTTAGGCTCTCGGTTGGACGCAAAAAGAGCAGGGTATCTACTTCTGGAATATCGACCCCTTCGTTAAAAATATCAACGACGCAGAGTATGTGTATTTCACCTCGTCTAAGCGCCTGCTGTTTGTGTTTTCGTTCACTAGTATTTTTACTGGTAAGTACGTCTGCACTTATACCTGCAAGGTTAAACTTACTGGCCATAAACTCAGCATGATCTTGGCTTACACAAAATGCTAATGCCTTAATAGCGTTAATATTTGTAACGATGTCGTTGAGACTCGATATGATTTTATTCGCGCGGTTATTCTCGCCTGTATATAGCTTACTAAGCTCACTAATATCGTAACGACCGCCTCGCCACGTTACCGTGCTTAAATCTGTATCGTCATCAAGGCCAAAGTATTGGAACGGGCATAAATGGCGCTGATTTATGGCTTCTGGTAAGCGGATCTCTGCGGCAATAACACCACAGAAATCTTCTAATATATTTGCCTCATCTTGCCTTTCAGGTGTGGCCGTTAACCCTAATAAAATGTTTGGTTTGAAGTAATTAAGAATGCCACGGTAACTGTTAGCACTTACGTGATGCACTTCATCAATAACAATATAATCATAAAAATCAGCACTCAATTTTATGTTGTCGATTTGGTTGTTAAGGGTTTGAATTGAGGCAAATAATTGGTTGTATCTTTGAGGTTTGTAGTTGCCAACCCAAAGCTCGCCAAAATCATTATTTTTTAGCACTCCACGATATGCGCTTTGTGCTTGAGTGAGGATTTCTTCTCGGTGAGCAACAAATAAAAAGTTGGCATTTGGTTTTTGGTCGTACACGGTTTTAAAATCAAATGCAGATATGATTGTTTTACCTGTGCCAGTTGCTACTACTAAGTTTTTAAAGCGATTGTGAACGCTTCGTTCAACACTTAGTTTTTCTAAAATAGCTAATTGATGAGTTTTAGGGGTTATATCAAAATAGAACTGGTTACTTGCTTGTCCTTTACCACGCTGTTCATTCAGTGAGTTTATTAGCTTTTCTTTACATTCAACTTTACCACTAAACAGTTCAAAGTCTGGTGATTGCCAGTAGGTTTCAAAGGAGCTTTTGGTTTTAGCGATAATATGCGGAATTTCTTGCGCTGTAATTTTTAAATTCCATTCAAGGCCGCTGGTGAGTGCCGAATGCGATAAGTTAGACGAACCAATATAGCCAGTATGAAAACCGGTGTTACGCATAAATAAGTAAGATTTTGCGTGTAAACGTTCTTGCTGATTGTTATAGCTTAGTTTTACTTCAGTGTTTGGTAGGCTTGCCAAAAACTCAACCGCTTTAGCATCTGTTGCCCCCATGTAAGAGGTGGTGATAACTTTTAGTTTTTTACCACTTTTGGTAAAGGCTTCAAGTTCATTTTTAAATATTCTTAGCCCTGTCCACTTTATAAATGAAACTAACCAGTAAATAGTGTCGGCCGATTTTATCTCACGCTTTAATTCTGTCTCGAGCGATATACCCGCATTCGCGCCACTAAATAATTCGCTTTGGGTAAGCCCTGTTAATGGAAATATATTTTTGGCGTAGTCTTTGAGGTTTGCTGCAATTGGGTTTTCAGTATTGAATAGTGCAGTGAGGATTCTACCTTGGCTATCTATTAGGTTTTCACTTATTAGCTCATCATCTCGAATATGATCTTTAAGCCAAAAAACTAAGTTATTTGCTAGATTGATTTGCTCTTGTAAGCGATTATTTGAACTAGGTATAGCATCAATCGCGTGAGCAATTAACTTACCTAAAAATCGAGACAGCCAAGTGGCAGCTTCTGCTGATTCAAGTTGGCGTTCTCCGACATAAAACTGTTCACGATCTAGGTGTTGCTCGATTACTTGCGTAATCAGTTGCTCGTAAATACCAACCTGTTCCATAACGACTCCCTGTTTTCGAACAGTCAGTTTACTAAAATAGATAATGAAAACAAATAATAACTCATTGGTAATTTGAAGGCTTTAGTTACGGTTACACCCCGTGTTCACACCCGAAATTGAATTAATTATGAGTAATTAACAGCATGGATGCTGTAGAAAGCGTAGCTTGGCCATGGATGGCCTATCTACGCTGGTTACGTTCATTTAATTAATTCAAATTGAGGAAACAGTGTGAACCTCGGGGCGCCGAGAGATTCCAAAGAGAAGTCGGCGGTTACTTCTCTTTGGTTGCCGTCGCCAACGCGACATAATTATCAAATACGATTAATGCTTTATTTTCACAGCTACCACAAATTAAAGAATAAGCATCTTTGCGCTTACTTACTTTAGTATTTACATCCTCGCATTGAACACACGGAGCTTTCATCGGAGTATTAGTATTGCATTTGGAACATGTAACGTAATATCCATAACGACCTGAATGAGCTTCAAGAGTATTTACACTACCACAACCTTTACATTGTAGGTTTATAACTCTTGGTTGTTCACTATTTGATAGGGCTTCTGCTTTTGTTTCACCACTATATATTGGCGTGGGCTCGCTAAGGTTTAATGATGTCGTATCAGTTATAAGCTGTTCAGTAGGCGCGATATTTTTCTCTAAAAGAAACTTACAAATTCTAGTGATACTTTCTTTACTAAACCAAGGGCGCACATTTGTTGATAAAAAGTGCAATGCATTGGGTGTTGAAGTTGGGAGTTTCATAATTTGCAAAAGCTTATCAGCTATAAACTCTGACTTAACTAATCGATCTTCAAGCGATTTAGGCATGCAATCTCGATTAATTATCGCATTACTCGATATAGCACAGAGACTATGCTATTCTCGACCACCAAAGTTTTGCTGTATTTTGCCAAACATTTTAGGAAGTAGATGTTGCGCATTGTCTATAACTAAACTCTTAAGTAATGCGACTTGTAGCTCAACTTGTTTTATTGGTGATGGCATGCCTTGCCATTTTCCTCGGTAGCTACGGCTCCATTCTTGGTGTTCATTTATGGCAACTTCACCAGTAATACTTTTTGATTCGATTAGTATAAACCCGTATGTATAAACAATAAGATGGTCTATCTGTGCCGTTTCGTTATTGTGCTTAAATTTAACATCATTAAAGACGAAGACTTGAGGATGATCTTTGAATGCCCGACGTAAATAAAATGCGACGTCTAGCTCTTGCTTTTCACCAGCTTGGATCTTAGGTGAATTAGACTTAGTGGGTGATTTATCTTTTAGGATCATGAGAAATCCTTTCATCATGTATTTTTGAAAGATAACATTCTAGTTCCTAATTAAAATACTTAAAAGCTCGATAACCAAATTTCACCGTTAAAACGGCTCCTACGGGTGGTGGCTGTTAGGTATGGTGGTGTGTTTTTGGATGTTGCGGCAATTGAAAAACGCGAGAAATAAATTTCACGCCTACAAGAGCGGAATAGTGCCGAGGTGCGAGATTTGAGATGCGAGATGCGATGTGCGAGCTTGGAGAGTCAATCTTAGTGAGCTAAGCTTAGAACGAATACGCACTATAAATCGCTGCGACAGATTCACCGTTAAAACGGCTCCTACGGGTGGTGGCTGTTAAGTATGGCGGTGTGTTTTTGTGTATGGTTGCAATTGAAAACGCGCGAAATAAATTTCACGCCTACAAGGGCGGAATAGCGCCAAGGTGCGATGTGCGAGCTTAGAGAGTCAATCTTAGATGTCGAGCTTAAAGAGCCAAGCCTAGAGCGAATACGCGATGTTAAATCGCTGCGACAGGCTCTTTCACAACACAAGCAGCAAGTATTAAAGCGCTAATATTTCCCCCTGTAAGCTTGGTGAACCCGCAATACTGGTTTGTAGTTGCGCTATTAATAACTGCGCATTCGCAGAGGGTGTGCGCGAGTGAGCCCACAGGGCGTATATTGGCCTTGCTGGAATGCTGTGGGGCGTTTCTACATAACTAAAGTTGTGGGTGTCTTTTATGCAGCTAATTTCACTCATGGGCAGTATGCCTACACCGTAGCCTGCTTCGATCATTTTTCTGGCGATTGTAATATCAAAACAAAAGCTTATTTGTTCAAATTCATTTTTTAATGCGGTTAATAATCCGCTAGGCAGCTGCGACTCTGAATAGGGCAGCACTAGGCGTGATGTTGGCGCCCCTTTCTTTACTATTAGCTTTATGGCAATCGCCCCTAGGCGTTTTTGAAAATAGCTTGAATCTTGTTGTTCGCCCACTCTAATCGCTAGGTCAAAACGCTTTTGGCTTAGTTGGCTATTGGCATTACTTGGGTAAATGTGGAGATTAAGCGCAGGGTTGGCTAAGGCAAACTGATTTATTGCGCTCATGAGTGGGCCAGCAATGATATTTTGTGGGCACAGGAGGTAAAAGTCTTTTGCTCCCGACGAGTCATTTAATTGTTTTAATTGGCTATTAAGTGCAAGCACTTGCTGACCGAGTTCATCGTAAAGGGTTTCACCTTTGGCTGTGAGTACAATGCCTCTGGCGGTGCGTTGCAGCAATGGTTCGCCAAGTTTGTCTTCTAATGCCTGTATGCGCCTAGAAAGGGTTGAAAGATTTAAGCCGAGATCTTTTGCTGTTTGGCTCATGCTTTTACGGCGTGCTATCTCAATAAACAAATGCAGATCATCCAGCATACGACTCCCTCAATCTTAGTTTGCATTTTCGTGACTGTTGTCACTTGCCCTGTGCAAATATAGTAACGCCAAGGAGGACATATGAAAATTCATTTTATTTTTACTGCGGCGTTTTCGTTCTTAATGTCGTTTTTATTATCGGCATGGGTTACATACGTGAATTTAGGCCTAAGCGATACGTTTATAGCAAGTTGGATGAAGGCCTTTGCTAATGCGTGGCCGGCTGCGTTTGTGGTGGCGTTTACAGTGGCACCGCCTATTAGAACATGGGTTTTAAAGTTACTTAGTAAGGAATCAGTATGATAAATATAGTTGCAAAAATCACCCCTAAAGCGGCGTTATTCGAAGAGTGTAAAGGGCGTTTACAGTGCATTTTAGCTGCCACTCGCGCAGAGCCTGGATGCAACCGATTCGAGTTGTTTGCAAGTAAGGAGCAGCGCTGTTTGTTTTTAGTGGAGCAGTTTGTATCGCAAGCTGCGCTTGATGCGCATTATGCTCAGCCTTATACCAAAGCGGTGTTCGCGTTTTATGAGAATGCGTTGGCAGAGCCGGTTGAAGTTGAGAAAGTGGAAGAGGTTATAAATTAGACGTTAGAAGTTAGAAGTTAGAAGTTAGACGTTTGATATTAGACGTTAGAAATTTTGGGCGCTAAAAAAACTAGGCTACTGGGGAAGTACTGCTTTTCGTAGCCTAGTTTTACAAGGTTGAAACGGGTTAAAGCATGGTTAAAATTTGTTTGGCTTTGTCACGTGTGAGGCAAGCGGCCATGGGGCGTTTGGCAAATAATTTTGCAGACACGGTGTACTCTTTGCCATTGTATTGATTATGCAGTGTTTGCACATTCACGCGGCACGTTACTGTGTATTGGTTTTCAACGTATCTAATTTCAACGCGTTCTACTTTTTGAATTAAGTTTTTATAGGGGTAGCCTTCGTCGGTATCAAGCTGTGTTACAGCGGGTTGGTTTGCATAGCTTGCACTCGATAGGCAAATAAAGAGTAAAATGATGCAGTATTTCATAACAGTTATCCTTAATTGGTGGCGGTTGGCTGTATGAGTATTACGTGAGAGAACAATGCTGACAAACGATTAAAAATTGCCTATGCTTAAGTTTTTATTAACCATAAGCGCATATGAAACTTCCTCCTTTAAAGAGCCTTTGGTATTTTAAGCATGCTGCAAAGCTTGGCAGCTTTAAGCTGGCCGCTGAGCAGTTATTTGTAAGCCAAGCTGCTGTGAGCCAACAAATTCGGCTACTCGAACAGCAACTGGGTTGTGCTTTATTTACCCGTCATACGCGTTACGTTGAACTAACGCGTCAGGGCGAGCAATTGTTGCCTCATGTACTCAAGGGGTTTGATCATTTGCATACGGGTGTGCAGTCATTAAGCCAAGACAGTCACCCAAATACGTTAAACTTATCGGTGCTGCCTTCGTTTGCTAGTGGCTGGTTACTGGGGCGTATCAGCGATTTTCAACACCAATACCCAAACATAAAAGTACGTATTGAACCTAGCGATCAATTGGCCGACTTTTCAACGGGGCAAGTTGATTTAGGTATCCGCTTTGGTCTTGGTAATTACCCAGACTTACAAAGTGAGCTTTTAACCGACGACAGCTTATTTTTAGCTTACAAACCGGGTTTAATTGATGTAACTAAAACGCTTAAGCCGCAAGTAATGGCGCAAAAACTAATAAAAGATATTTGCCCCGATGCCGAACGAGGTTGGTTAACGTTTGCAGAGCAATTAGGCATGAACGCCGATGCGTTACCTTCGCTCGAAATAGACAATGCGGCATTGGTTATACAAGCAACCCTTGCAGGGCAAGGTATTGCTATCGTTCGCCGACGCCTAATAGAAACGCAATTACAACTTGGGCAGCTTGAAATTTACCCCGACTTTGAATACCCATGCCAATTTAAATACTATTTAGCGGGGCCAGCAGAGCATTTTACATGGCACAAGGTGCAGGTTTTTAAAGACTGGTTAATGCGCCAATTTGAGCTTGACGATGAGCAATTTTATAAGCATCAGCAGTCACTTTAATAACTAAGCGGCATTATATTAATTCGCAAGAATACTTAATTATTTTGAGGGGTTAAACCTGTCGCTAGCGGTGCTTAAAATGTTTGATTTACGACTGCATGGATGCAGGAGGTAGCGCAATGCAGGAGCAATTGCCGAGAACAACTCAATAACGACATGTTTGCCGTGTTATCAACGGGATTTTATTGCCCCAAGATTGCTCATTTAATTAAGTGAATAGGTAGTACAGTCTGTTGTAGCAAGAATGATTTAATAGTGGCAGCGCCCAGTGGGTAAATAATGAATACGAGGAGCGTATTCATCTTAGCCATTATTTAAAGAAGAGCGGATAAAGAAGAGCGGAGATTTAACGCAACCGTATTGAATTTTTAGCTAAAAATGGTACTCTGTTCCTCTCTATTTTACAGTGACGTAAATTAATGATTAAATGGATTTTATTCTCTCTGTTATTGTCGCCGTGTGTGTCATGGGCGCAAACAACAGCACCTTCAGTTGAATGCCACGCTATGGAAGCTAAACGCAGTGAACTGCAATCGGCACTGCGTAAAACTCACCTGCTCGACGAAGTTGATGATTACAAACAGCGCATTCAAAACTTATCTGATCGCATTGCATCGAATTGTTTAACCGAAGAGCAAATAGCTGAGCGCAAGTTCGCATTTTATAACCATGATATTGCTTACCTTGAAAATTCGTTAGCGAAACCCTTGTCAGAACAAGCATACATTAGCAAGCAGGCCGCATGGGACCGTTTTTATGTGATCCCGTCTCGTTGCCTTAATAAGCCATTGTCAGTGCAATATTTAGAGTGGTGTATTGAGAATAAGCAAGTGCAGTTTCAGCAGTTTGATATGCTATGGCAGCAAAAGAGCACCCAAACGGTGCGTTCAGAAGTAACATCTAACGACTCATTTCATGAGTTTAAATTACCCAGTAAAGCCGAAAGAACAAAGTTAAGTGCTGAGCGCGAAATAAAGCGCCACACCTACAAGAGTGACTCGTTTTTGCCAAAAAACATTATTCTTTTGTGTGTGCTGGCCGTGGCTGTTTTCTTTTCGTTGATATTTGTTTTTCATTGGTTGATGCGCCCGCGCACCACACTGAAATAAAAAGGGAAAGCACGGTGCTTTCCCTTTTTTTAAAATCTTTATTGATTAAAAAAACCTTTATTTAAAAAACCTTAGTCGCTAGTCGTCGGTTTTGAGTTGTTTGGCGCGTTCTTCGGCGTCGATTAAGGCTTGAGATTTCGGCTGTTTAGCTTTGCTCTCTAACGAGGGTTTTTCTGATGAGTTTGGATCCCACGCAGGGTCTAGCGACAAGTTTGCAAACGGATTGTGTGGCTTACTGTCGGTATGCTCGTCGTTATCATCTTGTTGTGCTGGTTCCTGCTCTTGCTCGGTTTCTGTTAGTGTTTCATCATCGTTTTGCTCTGTATATTCAACCTGAGTGTGCTTAGGCTCTTCGTACAGTTCTTGCTCAAGTGCTTGTAACGCTTTTGCCAAATCGTCGTCGCTAATATCGTCGTCGGTGTTTGATGGCTTAGGTTCAGTAACTAGCGATGGCTGGTCGTTAAATTGATCGGCAAATGATAAATCGTCACCCATTAACGATGATAAGTCGTACTCTGGTACGTCATCTTTTACAGGCTCGTCGTCTGTAAGCGGCTCTTGCTTTGCATACTCGTCGAAGCCGAATGATGAACTGCTAGTAAAAGCAGGCGCTTGTTCAAGCTCGTCATTTTCAAGCTCGTCATTAATAAGCTCATTGGTCAATGGCTCGTCTGTAAGCGGTTCTTGCTTTGCATACTCGTCGAAACCAAATGATGAACTACTAGTAAAAGCCGGCGCTTGTTCGAGCTCGTCATTTTCAAGCTCGGTACTTTCAAGCTCGTTACTTTCAAGAGCATCACTTTCAAATCTATCGTTTTCAAGAACGTTACTTTCAAGATCATCACTTTCAAGCTCGTTATTTATAAGCTCATTGGTCAATGGCTCGTCGTCTGTAAGCGGCTCTTGCTTTGCGTACTCGTCGAAGCCGAATGATGAACTGCTTAACAAGGTTTCAGTTTGCGTGGGCTCAGTATCTTTGGGCTCTGTCTCGTCGTTATCGAGTACAAGCTCATTAAACTGAGCCGCATCGGCAAAATCAGTGTGTTGCTCGTGAAAGTCGCGTTCAGCACTAAAGCGGGCAAGTTCCGAAAGCTCATCGTTGCTGTCTTCGTTGTCTGTGGCTGTAAACGAACGACTTTGCTCTAATTCATTCTCTATGTCGGGGGCTTGTTCTGTGCTTTGCTCTGCAAGTATCGCGGTGGTGGCCGATTTAAGTTCTTCGGCTTCTTTATTTGCGTTTGCGGCAGCTTTTAGTGCTTGCGCTTCTAGTAAGCTGTGTTCAAGTTCAGGGTGTGTGTCTTGTTGTTTACTTTTGCGTAATCGTACAATAAACAAACCCGCCACAAGCAGCACTAATAGCACGATTAAGCTGGGCATAAGCAGTGACGTTGACGAACTAGGCGCGGCGCTTTGCATCGGGGCTGGTTGTGGTGTTGGTGCAGGCTCTGCGGGTATTGGCGCGGCATCGACTGGTTTTTCTGCCTCTGTTGCTGACACAGGGGGTGTATCAGATGCAGGCTCGCTTTCAAGGTTATCGGTTGAATTATTTGTCTGCGGCGCTGTTGTTTGTGATGCTGCTGTATGCGGCGTTGCTGTTTGTGGCGTTGCTGTCTGCGCCGTTGTTAGCGCTTCGTTAGTCTCGTTTTGCGGCTGCGGTACGCTCTGCACTGGCTCTGTTGTTTCGAGCGTTGATGCATTGGCTACAGGTTCAATGGCGGCTACATCAGAAATGAGTTCTGGCTCTGATGTAGGCGGCGTATCTTGAGTTGCTTGATCTAATTGCGTTACGTCGAGGTTTTGTGGCTCAGGTGCTGGGGTATCGTCAGCAATGCCTTGAATGGCTGCCGAGTGCTCTGTTGGGCTTACTGATTTGTTGGGGGTTATGGGGGTCGATTCTGCCGATTGCGCGGTTAACTTTTCAAATGCTTCGACATTGTGGACAGGCGTCGGATTTTTACAGTTCTTTTCATAGTTACGAGCTGCAGAGCGATAATTGCGATTACTCGTATTATTACGAAATTCATGCATTTGTTGTTTTAACAAAATGCACATGGCCTCATTATACTGCGCTTCGCTGGTGAAACTTACACTAGCAAGTATCAGTAAAAGTGTTGTTTTTATAATTGGCATAGTTTCCTGACCAGTAAGGTTAATCTGGTGACCCAAACAATGACTTAATTCTAAGCCTTGATAGGTTTTTTATCCACATTTTGTTAACAAATTAAAATAAATAGCTAAATGAATCAATCAATAACCATTAAAGCGCGGTACTCGTCGTAAGCAAATTGGTCGGTCATACCGCTAATGTAATCTTGAACAAGTCTGCAACGGTAATAAAACTCATAGGCTGCAAAGTGATCGGGCTCTGCTTTTAAGGCATCAATGGCTTTTTGGTAGCTGTTTATGTGTTTATTTGAGAGCTTTTTAACGAGCCGTGTTTCAATTAAATACTGAGGGTCGCCTTTTAAAACCCGTTTAAAGGCGTCGTGGTCAAGGGCGAGTAAAGGTTTGTAGCAATCGAGCAAACCGCTAATGATCCGATAACCTTGCAGCTCTAGGCGCTCTACTTCTTTGTGGCAAAATACATGTTTAATGGCCACTTGTTTTAACGTGAGTGTGACTGCATGCAAGTGACTGCGATCTTCCAGTAAGGCTTGGTTAAAGTCGCCGTGGTAAATGGCTTCAATATTGCCAACAAAACGCTCTGCGGCATAATTTACCAACGGGTGTAGCAAGGTCACGCGTAGGTAAATAAAAAACTCGCTATTATAGTTATAGGGCTGCTCGGCGGCTTTACTCAGTGCGTAATCAATGGCTTTTTCGGCAAAGTCACTGTGCTTGGTGTCGTTAAGCGTGAGGTTTGTTAAGGTGCGCGTGTATTGCTCTTTTAATTTTTCGCACAATAGTTCAACGTTTATAATGCCTTTTTCTACAGCGTCTTCTATGTCGGCAAGGCAATACGAAATGTCGTCGGCTGCTTCCATTATGTAACTTGAGGGGTGGCGGCAATATTGCTCTATATCAAGCTCGGTTTGCAGTGCCTCAATAAAGGGTTTTTCGCTAAAGTAATAACCCACTTTTTTCATTAAGTAATTTTTGTCTTGAGGGATGTCTTTTTTAGCCATGCTGGCAGGGCGGGTGTACTTTAATATGCCGGCGCTTTGGCTGTATGTTAGGTTAAGTGAAAGCAAAGAATGAATAATGCGAATACCTTGCGCATTGCCTTCAAAATTTTTGATGTCTTGTGTAAGGTGCTTAAAAATAACATGTATGCCACTGGCTTTGCAGCGCTCTGGCGTGAGGGACTCTAAGTGTTTTTCAAACCATTGGTTTATGGCGGCTTCGCCAAAGTGACCAAATGGCGGGTTGCCAATGTCGTGCATCAAACACGCCATTTCAACAAGGCTCTCTAAGGGCCTTTCTAGGCCTGCAAGGCCATACTCTTTTTGTTGGGCGTCGCTTAACTTATTAAAAATTGTTTGCACTATAAAGCGCCCCACTTGTTGTACTTCAAGAGAGTGGGTTAGCCGCGAGCGCACCGCTGCATTGCGTTCGAGTGGGAAAACTTGGGTTTTTTGTTGTAAACGACGAATGGCGGCACTGTTAATAATGCGCCCCCGATCACTTTCAAGGGCTGTGTGTAACGTGTTGGTTGAGCGCATTTCGCGCGCAGGGGTAATTTTTTACGAAAGTCGATCATGTTTCATTCCCACGAGGCGCTTCCTATTAGGCTGCTCAGTGTTGTTATCAAAACTGCGATAGTTATTAAATTTAATCTAACAGCTTGTATCTTAAATTAAAATATTTGGATTAATTAAAGTTATTACTTTAAATCGGGACCTCTATTCATATATTATTCAGCTTTACACACTTCTTTATGAGCTCTAATAAAAAAGGAAAGCCTTTTGGCTGTAAATGCAATGATGCAAACTTCGTTTACTAAACCTTTGCTGCTGGTCGGCATTTTACTTATTTGTGTTGGCTTAACGGCCTGTAAAAGTACCCCAGAAGCGACTCCCGAAAGCACGCTCACTGTTGCACAAAAGCAAGCAGTGAAAGCCAAGCAAGAAGCACTGTTTGCCCGAGGCTTCTTTGAGAGCCAACTTGGCAATATTAACTATGTGTCGGCGCGACAATGCAGTGGATTTAACCTGCAAAGCCACCGAGGTTCGATTCGTTACGCCGAAAACTCAGTTAATGCAGTGATTGATGCCATTGATAATAACTTTGACGTGATTGAAATTGACGTGCGTATTACCCGCGACGATGTGTGGGTTGTACACCACGATGCGCGTACCGGCCGCGAAACGGGCACGGTCGACAACAAGCGTCGCAAAATTGAGTCGATGAGTTATAAAAATGAGTGGGGGTATTTGCGCCTTCGCAATCAAGATACAGGCTTACTGAGTGATGACTTGCCTGCCTCTTTTCGTGAGTTAGCATCGAGCTTTGCGCGTTATCGTAAACCGCATCAAAAGCTTAATATTGAAATTAAATCAAACGCTTCGATCAACGATCTTAAAATGCTCGACTACCTGGCGTATGAATACATTGGTGGCGGTAATTACTTTTTTAGCAGTTTAGAAATGCGCAATTTAACGCGTATGCGTGACATTAACCCCGACATTTATTTAGCGTTTATTCAGTCGCCAGCTAAAGCGTCTATGAACAAGCTTGCCAGTGACTTAAAACGCGGTGCAGGGAGTGACCCTATTTATGAGCGTAACAAAGAACAGCTCGAAAGCTTGCAAGCGTTAGGTAATCGTTATCACCGTGAAAAGCGTTACGACAGCCCGTTGCAGCTCGACAAATTAGCTAAACAGCTGAAGCGTAACTTTGGCTACGTGCTTGATATTCGACACTACAAGCAAACCGCTGCTCGTTTAAAGCCCAGTGCCAAGGCGCGTGGCATTATGATTGCGACTTATTCAATTAACGGTCACGACTATCATGAGCGCAGTTTACTAGCGCAGTCGCGCTCGGTGCGTCCCGACTCTGTGATTATTGACGACACAGTGTATGGCTTTTGCTCGGTGTTTGAGCTGCCAAACGTGACCCCTTATTTTAGCGATGAAGCCGACGCTAAGTTAATAGCAAGCATGCCCGATGATCTTGATTTAGAGCGCCTAGACGAGCTTAAAGCGTATCAAAGTAACAAGCTTTATCCTGCTGTTGGAGGCACGCTTAAATCGACTCAAGCAGTGAGCTATGTTCCACAGGTTACACAGACGCCTAAAGCACCCAATCTCGAAATTGGCACACGCCAAGCCGATGAAGACTTTAGCTTGGAAACCGACCCAGCGGTTGAATTAGAACTACGTAAAAAGCAATAAAGAACAATACTATGACTACAATAATAAAGCCGTTTTGGTGGCGCTGTCTGCTGCTTGTTTTAGCTACTTTATATTTATTACCCGAAGCAATTTTTAATGCGCAACTTGTGTCGCTCGTAGGGTTAGGCACCCCTTCTGCGGCCGATTTAGAGCACCTCGAAATTTATGGGCGTGCGGTGTCGGGCGTTGGTGTCGCACTGTTATTAGCCGACTTTTTACCCAAAGCCATGGTTGCTAAAGTTGGCCGCGGTGTTGTTTCGTTTATTGCGCTACTTTGCCTTGTGTGGCCGGTGGTGTTTTTTGGGCAAAAGTACGCCATCGAAAAAACGTTAATAGAACCCTCAACGGCTGAGCAACGCCAGTTTGCAACCTATAGCGCAGCGCTGCGTGATGCCTTGGCAATTAACTCAATTAAAGTAAACGACCTTGATTACAACCCCGAACAGTTGCACAGCTCAGAAAACCTGACTTTTTTAGCGTTGTTTGGTGGCCTACTTTATAGCGATGCGGCACTGTCTGATAACCTTGAGCAAGATAAGCGTAAAATTATTGCCTCTTTCGTGCAAAAGAAAGCGTATCAAGATTTTGATAAACATTATAAAAATTACAGCCAGTTGTACGATGAGCTGGTGGTTAAGTACAAAGCCTACGCACAGGGCAGTAAAAAATATAACCACACGTTAGCCAGCATAGGTGAGCGCGAGCAAGGTTATTGGCAACAGGTTGAGCAAGAAATCAACAGCGGGTGGAATAAGTATCAACAAGCGCAAAAAGCCCATATTGCTAAAGCCTCTGCGCGTGCACAAAAGTACGGCCCTAAAATATACGATTACCACAATAGTATTGCGAAGTGCCGTGAGCGCTACGATAAAAGCAGCGAAAAAGACCGCCGTAATCGCTGTTACGAACGTGAAGCGGCCGATTACCGAAGCACCATTTTAAAAGCCGGTATTGGTTACATTGAGCCAGACTATTGGTTAATAGAAGAAGATGTCTCGGTAGCAGAAAACGCCGCAGGCACTATTTTAATGGGTGTGCTAACGGGCGGTGTTTACACTGCATTGCAAGCGGCAAGTTTAGCGACCGGTGGCGACGGCGGCTTTAAAGATAAGCGGTATAAATACACCGACGACCCTGATCATTATCAACTACGTTTTTTACAGCATCCTAATTTTCATAAAATGTTTGTTAAAGAAACGGGTTACCCGTTTACCCTTGAAAACTTAATGGCGTTTCGTGCACACGACACCACGCAACAAAAGCTGCGTGCCCATTTTGCAAGCAAAGGCCTTGAGCTTGATAGCACGTGGAATGTTAATCAACGTCAGGTATTTGCTAATGCCGTTGCGACTAAAGTCACTCAAGAAGCGACAAACCAATGGCAAAGTGAAATGCGCAAACGGGGTATGAGCTTACAGCCTAACTTAAGCTGGGTTGAGTTTCAGTTACACCCAGAAATTCAAGCCAAAATCGCCGATCGTATGGGCGACTTATACGTGAAAAACATTCGCGCAGACTGGAATAAAAAGAACTTTAAAGATCAGGTGCTTGATCCGAATATTGAAAAACGCACCGACAAGTACGTAGCCATGCTTAATAGCGCTGAAGGTAAATTTGCCGATGGCGGTGAGTACGCACAGTACGGTAAACAGGCGCTGCGTTCGGTGATTATTCCGCCTATTTCAATGTCGTTATCGTTATTTTTAATTTGTTTAACGTTTAGCAAGCTGCCGTTGAAATTATGGCAACTTATTAAACCTGCCCAAGAAAAGCAGCCAACAACATGGCTGAGCGTACTGCAAAAACTGATAATGCCTGCCGTGATTTTAATTGCCCCAGTGCTCTTTATTCATAATAGCTTTACCGAAGATGAGCAAAGCCCGGTTAACTACTTTTTAGACAAAGTGGATGAGTCGAGTAATCCGGTATTTAGCTACGCGATTCGTTGGACTCTTCATGCCCAGCCGGTACTGCATCCTTTAGGCTTAGCCTTTGAAGAAAAACTGCATATATACGAGCGTTTTAGCCCGATGAGCCATGCGCTGGCACAGGTTGATATTTTACGTCACGAGACGGCAAATTTAAGCGCCGAGCAACAATCTCGCAGACAATATTTGGTTGAGCAAAAAACCAAACTGACCATTGCCACCAATGCACCTAATGCCACGGTTCGTATTATGAATATAGGTCCTAAGTACCGCCCAGGAATGACTTTAAAAACGGGCGCGTACGATATTCAGGTGTCGGCACCGGGGTATAAAACGTATCGTCGTTGGCATCAAATAGAGGCTGGCGAACAAACATTAACAATTGATTTAAGTAAATAATTAAGCAAGGAATGACTATGCAACATTGCCAAAATACGGTGTATGCTACCGATCTTCACTGTTGTGATTGTGGTGAAGCTCTTGAGCAAAAAAGACAAATGCACACGGTTGAAGAGCTCAACCCAGACTTGCTTGCTGAAGTAAAACACTACTCGCCACAAGCCTGCACTATTACCGGTGTTGTTAAATCGATGTACTACTATAAGCGCCGTTATAAAACCAATAATGACGATATGTTATATGGCTATTGGTGGTTAGAAGTTGAAGACAAACACGGCCAGATTCACGAGTTTAGCGTGGATGCTGAAAAAGAGGTGATTGCTAATTTACAAAAGGGCAATGTGATCACTGCATTTCAGCCAAGCCCTTTGACACTAAATTACCGAATAGCAAACAACGACGCGATTAAAGTCGTGAAGAATAACCGCTTTATGCCAATTGTGATTGTGCACTTTGCTGATCAACAATACCGCAGTTGGGATAGCAGCATTAACCGAGTCTACACCGGCGGGACTGTGCTATGGCTTGTATTGGGCTTTATTACATTTTTAGTGATGCTATTTGCTGCCAAACTTGAGTTTGTGCCGGCATTATTAGCAACCTTGCCTGTCGCTATCGGGGTATTTATTGCAGAACATAAATACCATAAAAAAGCCAAGGCCAAAAAGGAAGCACACTACGATGCGATTTTAGCGGCCACCGATGTCATGTTATCAACCAGTCAAAATCAATTGGGGTATCACATGCTTGCTCGCTTGCCGAGTAAGTCCGATGTAATTTGTATTTCGTGTCAGCAGCGTATTAGTAAAGATGCCGCACACTGTTATTGTTGTGGTGTTAAGCAGCATGTTGAGCCGGTAGCATCGGTTTTGGCAGATGACGAGCAAAGCACAGAAAACCAAACGGTGAGTGCAGAGCGAAAGGCTGAATCACATTTAGTTAAACCAACCACTATTGCTGATCTTGAACACGCCATAATGGGTGAATACAGCCTAGACTACAAAACAAACTATGTGCATAAAAACGTGTGGGCGCGTAATGAAAAGGGCACTATTCGTCACCGTGCCGTGCTAGGTAAAGTATTAGACAAAGCACAAAGCGCGCACGCCAATGAAACCCGTGAAACAGTCACTACAACAGAAACCACCACCACCTACCGTGGCGGTAATTATGTTGGCACCGATGTGACAGAGCGCGTTCAAGTATACCGTAATCGTAGCACGACCCTAAAAGGTGAGATCATGCTCGAAACAGCCTCGGGCGAGCCGTATATTTTTAAAGCCGGTGAAGACTTATTAGGGTCTGTCGATGTCGGTGATTGGGTTTACTATGCCTACAGTGATGTAGAAACACAGCGTTATTCAAAGTACTTCCGTGAGTATGCGGTGAATGTGAGTAAAGATATTAAATATGATTACTCATCAGTTAAACGCTTTGGTATGGTGCATGGTTTTAACCGTATGGTAATGCTAGGCCTTACATCAATTGGCTTGGCTTGGTATTTAGACCCGCAAGATTTATATCCACTGGTGAATGCGCTTGTGCCAGACGCCGGCATTGAGTTACTTGATCAATACCCGCAAGTCGTGGAGCATTTAGATGGCTTTCCTGTTGTGGTATTTATTGTGTTAAGTGTGGTTACTGGGCTGTGGGGATTTATGTATAGCTTAGCAAATGGTACACGTTTAAAACGCAGTGTGAAAAAGCTTGAAAGCACGATCACAAAATTTTCAAAAGAGTACGGTAACATACTCGAACGAATCAAAAAATTAAACTAATAAGGGTTTTGTATGCGTATTTTTCAGTTACTTTTAGCAGGTTTGTTAATCATAAGTGGAACGGTAAAAGCCGATAGTGAGCAGTCTGTTGTGCTTATTTCGATTGATGGGTTTCGCTGGGATTACATTGAAAAACACCGCGCATCTGCGTTAAAAGCAATCAGTGAACAGGGTGTAAGGGCAACCAAAATGCGCCCTGTTTATCCAACTAAAACTTTTCCTAATCACGTGTCGATTATTACGGGGTTGTTGCCAGTAAACCACGGTATTGTTGATAACCGTTTTTGCGATACACAGCGCAATGAGTGTTACAGCATGGGCAAAGGCAAAGACGACAGCACTTGGCTAAATGGTATTCCGCTTTGGAACCTTGCACAAATGCAGGGGGTTAAAGCGGCAACCTATTTTTGGCCAGAGTCTGATGCGCGCTTTAACGGCATGTTGCCTGATTATTTTTATCACTATTCTAAGCACAGTGATTACCAAAAACGTGTTGATCAAATTATTCAATGGTTAAGCTTACCAAAAGAAAAGCGCCCACGTTTGGTGGTGAGTTACTTTTCGTTGGTAGACAGTATGGGGCATGAGTATGGCCCTGATGCAAAGCAAACCTTTGATGCAGTACAAACCTTAGATGCCCTAATGGCAGACTTGCACACACGCTTAAAAGCGCTTGATGAGAATATTAATTTGGTGATTGTTTCTGATCATGGCATGTCGACAGTTGATCCCCAACAGAGCATCAAAATTAGTCAGCTACCAGAGGATGATAACTTCATTGTTAAAAACACCGGTCCGCGCGTGCTTTATTACGCCAAACCAGATAGCCAAGCCGATATTGCGGGGTTTAGCAAAAAGCTTGCTAAGGCGGCAGATGGCCGATACATCGTTTTAAATGATCAACAAAAGCGTGATTATCATTACGATAAAGGCCCGCGTGTGGGGGATATTATTTTACAAACGACTGCACCGCGCGTATTCACCGACAGCAAAATGGCGCCTTATTTAGGCACCCATGGTTACGCATACACCGATGATATGGCCGCCACATTTATTGCCACCGGCCCTGCGTTTAAAAACGGTATGCAACTTGATGAAGTGAGTAACTTAGATGTGTATCCGCTTATTGCAAATATATTAGGCCTGAAAATTTTAAGCCCTATCGACAGCGATGGCGCGACTTTATGGCCAGTGTTAAACAAGTAATACGCGGCTTAAAAGCAAAGAGCGAGCGTGTAGTGCGATGTAAAACCGCGGCTACAAACTCGCCCTTTGTTGCTTGAATCTTGTCACTTACAGCTTGGTTACCCAGCCATACTTGCCATAACTTTCAAATTGGTAGTTTTCGTTACCCGCATTAAACTGCCCGTGTAAGGTATTTTCTGTCAGGGTCATAACGGCTTGATGGTAGTTTTGTGCGTGATCATTTAGCTTACCAAACACACTGCGATCACCGTTGCTGGCTTCAATAATGTCGGTAATTTCGACGGTGTAACTTAGGTATTCGTCTACCTTCAAAATATACTGATCACCGGTTTTTAAGGTTTTGAGTGTTTCAATATCAAACTCACTAAATGCGGTATCGCTCAGCGTTTTAGGTAAGCGCCTTTGTTTGTACAAGTAGTCGTGCGCTTTGTTTGAAAGCTGATTAAGGGGCGCGGTTAAGTTAACAATAGGCTGAGGTGCAATAAATTGCTCATCTGATTTGTATGCTATAACAGGCTTTTCAGCGCTTGGCGTAGAGATAAAGCCATCGCTTTGAATATGCCATTCGTTAAGCGCAAATGCACTGATTGGAAGAATGAAGATTAATGCAAGCGTCCTGTTCACATGTTTCTCTTACGGGTTTTAATGTTAACTTAATGTAAGTTTTTACCTTAAATTAACTTAATGGTCAATAGTTGTTCTATCAATACTGCTTTTGGTAATCGTGACGATAAAATTTATTTGTTTTACTCGGGCTGCAATGCTGCGCATAATCCGCGTTTTTTTGTCACTTAAACCCCAAGACTAGAGGTACTAACCATGCGTGGGTGGATCATTTATAAAGACAGTTCGGGCTTGTTAAAGCAAGAAACCTATGAAGTTGAGCGTTTACTTGCAGCTGCCAAAGAAGAGGGCATTGATTTACAAGTTTTTTCGCCTGATCAATTTGATTTAACCATTACCCGCGAAGATGGCAAAAGCATTTTGATTGATGGTCAATCAGTTGCACTACCTGATTTTGTTATTCCACGTATGGGCGCGAGCACAACGTATTTTGCTTTGGCTATTATTCGCCACCTTGAGCGTTTAGGTGTGTATTGCGTGAATAGCTCGCAGTCAATCGAAACGGTGAAAGACAAGTTATTTGCACAGCAAATTTTAGCTGAGTGTAATTTACCAACCCCTAATACAATGCTCGTAAAGTTTCCGGTAAATATTGATTTAGTTGAAAAACAAATAGGCTTCCCGGTGGTGATTAAAACGTTATCGGGGTCGCAAGGCAGTGGTGTCTTTTTATCAAAGTCGAAAGAAGAGTTTGATGATCTTATGCAGTTAATCGAGGCTGCAAACCCACAAGCAAACATTATTTTGCAGCAGTTTGTTAAGTCGAGCCACGGTCGTGATTTGCGTGTACTTACTATCGGTGGACGTGCCGTTGCATGTATGGAACGCAACTCGCAGGGTAAAAACTTTAAAGCAAATGTCAGTGCGGGTGGTACAGGTAAGTCATTCCCAATTACCCCCGAAATTGAGTGGCTTGCAACACAAACGGCCAACGTTTTAAAGCTCGATGTAGCGGGTATCGATTTATTATTTGACGAGCAGCATTTTAAAATATGTGAGGCAAACTCAAGCCCTGGCTTTGAAGGCCTAGAAGGTGCATTGGGCATTGATGTCGCAAAAGAAATTTTGCACTTTATTCGTATCCGCTTAGGTATTTTTGACAAGCCCGTAGCGAAAGAAGTAAACGAAGAAGTGGTTGATCAAACTGCCGCTTAGTGATTACTTAACCGAAAGACGCACAAATACGGCCACCGTGACTAGGTGGCCTTCTGTATAGTAAATTACTCTTCAAATACTACAAAAGTGTACAGTGTCAACGTGTGCTTCTTGCGATAAGGTAGGTTTTTATCTGCATGTTTTGCAAGGAGTCTCCCCTTTATGAGTCAACTGATCAGTCGAGCAACCGCGGGCTTAGTGGCGGTGATTATTGGCTTTACCAGCTCAATCGCATTGATATATCAATTAGTGATGGTGCTAGGCGGTACCCCTGATTTAGTGGCCAGTTGGGTATTAATGCTGGGGCTTGCGATGGGAGTAAGCTCTATTGCATTGTCGTATTACTATAAAGTGCCCATTTTGGTTGCGTGGTCTACCACGGGCGCTGCATTACTTATTTCAAGCGCGCAAGGCTACACCTTAAACCAAGCTGTTGGGGCGTTTATGTTCTCGGCGGTGTTGGTGTTTTTATGCGGTATCACCGGTATTTTCGAAAAAATGATGAACAAAATTCCCAGTCAATTGGCCTGTGCTATGTTGGCGGGTGTCTTGGTGAATTTTGGCATTGATGTGTTCAATTTTATGAACGAATTGCCCTTAGTGATTGGCGTGATGGTGGCTGTTTATTTATGTGGTAAACGTTATTTCCCCCGTTTTGCGATGTTAGCCGTTGTAGTGGTTGGCTTTTTAATGGCAGCAATGACCGGACAAATTGATACAAGCAGTTGGCAATGGAAATTAAGCGAGTTTACATTTATTGCGCCAGAGTTTGATTTAAATGCCATGGTCAGTGTGGGCTTACCGCTGTTTATTGTGACGATGACATCGCAAAACTTACCGGGCATCGCTGTGTTAAAAGCACATCATTATAAGGCTCCGGTCTCGGCTGCTTTAAATGTTACGGGGCTTTTAAATGTGTTTATCGCGCCATTTGGTGGGTATTCGATTAACCTTGCGGCGATCACTGCGGCAATTTGTATGAGCCCCGAAGCCGATAAAAATCCCGATAAGCGTTATTGGGCAAGTATTGCTGGTGGTGTGTTTTATATCATTATGGCGTTACTGGCTGCGACATTAGTTGGTTTAGTCGCCAGTTTACCGCAAGCACTTATTTTAGCATTAGCGGGTATAGCCTTGTTTGCCACGATTGCCAGTAGTTTACAGCAAGCGTTAACAGAGGCTTATTATACCGAGGCAGCCATAGTGACATTTTTAGTGACGGCTTCAAACCTGACCTTGTTCACGGTTGGTTCGGCATTTTGGGGGATTGTTGCAGGGGTAATAACCTTAGTGATGACACGCAAAGATTAGGGGCTATTTAAACTAATCCGCAATGATGCTTAATCATTTTGAGAGATTAAACCTGTCGCAAGCTGCGTTAAAAATGTCTGATTTACGACTGCATGGATGCAGGAGGCTGGAGGCAGAGCAATGCGGGAGTAATTGCCGAGAACACCTCAATAACGACATGTTTGCCCAGTTATTAACGAGCTTATATTGCCCAAAATAGATCACTTAATTAAACAAATTAGTATTAAAGGTGAAAGTAACAAATGAAAGTAATACGAAGTCATGAATTTACTGCCGACCGTGCATGGGGCGCATTAGATATCGCCACAATGAACGGCATTACAACCCGTTTGCATTGGACGAATGAGCCTTACAAGTGGCACACCAACGACGGTGAAGAAGTGTTTGTGGTGTTAAGTGGTCAGGTTGAGATGCTTTATAAGCAACAGGGTGAAGTATGCGCTGAGCTGTTAAATGCCGGAGATATCTTTTATGCCAGTGTTGGCACTGAGCATGTGGCTCACCCAAAAGGTGAAGCGCGTATTTTGGTGGTCGAGACACAAGGCAGCGTGTGAGTATCAATTAGGCCCTAGTAACTAGGGCCTAACTACAATTACTTAAGCAAAGGCTTAATAACTTCGTACATGGCGTTAATGTGGTCGTCGCGCGTATTAAGTGCAGGAATATAACGGTATTTTTCACCGCCTGCATGCTCGAATATTTCGCGGTTTTCGCCTTCTATCTCTTCTAATGTTTCTAAGCAATCGGCGCTAAACGCAGGGCTAATTATGGCAATATCTTTAATGCCTTGTGCGGGGTAACTCTCAAGCGTGGCGTCGGTGTATGGTTTTAACCATTCTGCTTTACCAAAACGGCTTTGGAACGTGGTCACCGCTAAGTCTTTGTCTAAGCCTAGCTTTTCTGACACTAAACGCGTGGTTTGCATACAAAAACAGTAGTAAGGGTCGCCATTTTCTAAAAATAGTTTTGGCATACCATGATACGAAAATACCAGTTTTTGCGGTGTACCATGGGCATTTAAATCTTCGCTGATACTGGCTGCTAAGGCATCAATGTAAATAGGGTGGTCGTGGTAGCCGTTTATAAAGTGAAGCTCAGGTACCCAGCGCCATTTTCGTAATACGTTCGACACAGCATCAAACGTTGAACCAATCGTTGTGCTTGAGTATTGCGGATAAAGCGGCAGCACAATAACGCGGGTAATGCCTTTTTCGCGCAGTGCTTCAAGCCCCGCTTCAATCGATGGATTACCATAACGCATTGCCATAACAACGTCGGTATCTTGATGGCCTTTCTCTTTTAAAATTGCGGCGAGTTTTTCGCTTTGTTGGCGTGTGATATGCGTTAATGGCGAACCGTTTTCTGTCCATATACTTTTATAAAGTGCAGCAGAGCGCTTTGGGCGAAGCGTAAGTACAAAGCAATACAGGATGATCATCCAAATGAAGCGCGGGATTTCGACAATGCGTGGATCAGATAAAAATTCGCGTAAGTAGGTTCTGAGTGCCGCTGTGGTTGGGGCATCAGGGCTGCCTAAGTTGGTCAATAAGATACCGGTTTTTTTATTAAATCGGCCATCATGAGGCTTATCTGTTATAGCGGAAAATCGCGACACTGATCGCTCCTTTAGAAGTAAAAGTAATATAAATCACATTGTAACGAAGTAGCGATAATAAGTGATCACTTTATTCGTTAATTTTTGATCATGATCCTGAAAGGATTCGGTTTTTTCGCTTCGAGCTGCTGTAACTTACTTATCGATTTAGGGCCAAATACATGCCCTTTAGGTAAAAGCAAAATTCCATCGTAGTTTCTCAGGGCATGCCCAAGCACCATGCCGTTTTTTAACTCATTTGCATTAATGATTTTCATGCTGCCAACGACTTGGTTACTGGCGCAGCTAATTTTTAATCCGCTTAAAATCTCGAGCAATTTAGGATGGTAGTAGGTGCCACTGTAAAGTTGTAATTGCCCCAGTGCATTTTCGAACTTGCTGTTTCCCAGCGAACTGACTTGAGCCACGGCTTGCCAAAAATCGCGAGAAATAGCCAAAATCATGGCGGTTATCGGAATGTCGGCGCCTTTTAATCCTTTTGGAATACCATTGCCATTGTATTGCTCAAATTGGTAATAAATGGCTTCGGATACATCGTGTAAATGGGTTGCGGGCATTAACATCAGTTGCGCGGTGCTTGGGTGCGTATAGAAGAGCTTTTTTTGATTTTCGTTTAATTCACGCGTGGGCTTTTTATACAGGGCTGGCTCCATTGCCAATAAGCCAATTTGCGCTAAATAGCCTGCCATTTCGGCCATTTCTATGTGTTTTTTATCTAACCCAAGTGCCTGCGCAATTTGCTTGCAGGTGTTCGCTATATTTTGCGCTTGAATACCATCTAGGTATGGGTTGGCGTTGATAAAATTATATAAAATCTCGAAAGTTGTGCGGTGTTCGTGTTTTTCACGTTCGTTTGCTTCTTCAAGCTGTTTAAGCACTTTGCGTATTTGTTGGGTGCGTTTTTCAACCATCTGCTCAAGGTTATTATTGAGCTCTTTTAGTTGGCTGTTTTGGGCTTTAATTTTTTGCTCAAGTTGCTTATTTTTACGTTTTAAAGAGGTTTTTTCGATACCGTCATGAATGTTGCGTAACAACAGCTCATTTTGCCAAGGTTTTTGAATATAAGCGTGAATTTTTCCTTTATTTACAGCGGCAATGGTATTGTCGATATCGGAATAGCCGGTTAATAAAATACGTTGTGTATCGGGGGCAATGTTGATTGCTTGTGCAAAAAAGTCTGCGCCATCCATACCGGGCATGCGCATGTCACAAATGATCACATCAAAGGTGAAACTGTCTAAAAGTTTTAGTGCTTCAATGGGCGAAAGGCTGGTTTTAACCGAAAGATTATTTGCCGTTAACAACCTAACTAAGGTGCGTAAAACAATTTCATCGTCATCAATGCATAAAACCTGAATATGTTCTTTATTAAGTTGTTTTGCCATACCACATTGCTTTGAATCATCTTTAATCAATAACATAGCCTTAAATTAGGGCTTGTGCTAGGTTTTATAAGAGATGAGCTAAGTTTGAGGCTAAAATGGGTGATTTTAAACAAGCCTATTTACTAGAAAAAGCGGCGCGTGAACAAGCGGAGCAATTGTTAGCAGATAAAAGTCGGCTGTTGGTTGCATTAAACAGTGAACTTGAACAAAAAATTGCTGATTTAGAGCATCATCAGGCGATGTTTATTCAGGCCGAGAAAATGGCAACACTTGGCACGCTTTGCGCGGGTGTTGCACATGAAATTAATAATCCACTGGCTTACAGTATTAGTAATGTTGACTGTTTAAAAGATTACTGTGATTTTTTTAGTGAGTTGCTTAGTGCATGTGACAAGTTTGCCAAGCGACACATTGAAAGAGATGTTTTTTCTGAGCAATTGACGCAACTGAATAAAAAGCATGAATTTAATTATGTAGCCAACGACTTGCCCGAGCTAATTAGCGACACTGCCCAAGGCTTACAACGGATCCGTAAAATAGTTGCAAATTTGCTCGATTTTTCGCGGCCTAAAGGGCACGAAAAGCAATTTGCCGATATGACTGACGCGGTGAAAAGTGCCGTAAAACTGTTAGCAAATCAGTTAAACTATTACCACTTACACACCCACTACAGTCCTATTTCGATTAGCTGGTGTAATTTGCCTGCGATAAGCCAAGTTGTCGTTAATATTTTAATAAATGCCAAGCAAGCATGTGACAGTAATCGCTCAGAGGCACAGATTACGGTGTCGGTGTATGAGATTGAGCATCATATTTACATTGATATTGAAGACAATGGCGAGGGAATGTCGGAGCAAACAATGGCTAAAATTTATGATCCCTTTTACACCACTAAACCTGTAGGCGAGGGAACCGGTATGGGCATGACTATGGCATACGCTATTGTGCATGAGCATCAAGGCCGGATTGATATTCAAAGTACACACGGTATGGGAACGCGTATTAGCTGTGTGTTTCCGATCCTCAGTCATGTAAGGCAAGTTGTTGACAATACCTAAGTTGTTGCAAAAAAATGTGGATTCGCTAGTGTAGGAATACACCCTAACAAAGGCAAAATATAAAGGCTCAATATGCTTAATAAAGAAAGTGCAGATGTATTTAAAAATTATCTCGCAAGTCAAAGCGAAACACAGCAGGTTAGTTTAGACCAAGTAATCGGTTTTATGAGTGGCTTGTTAGCGTGTTCTGAGTTTTTTGGCGAGTCTGAATTGGCTAATTACATAGCCGACGGCGACGAAACGGTGTTTAACACGTTAATGACTGAGTCAGCCCCTCGTGATGCGATGATTGAGCTGCTTGATAATGTAACGGAAGCACAAGTTGAGCAAAAAAAATTACTCGTACATTTATACCCAGATGAAGTGAAAGCCAACGAGCCAAGCCAAGCATTGCAAGATTTTTGCAGTGGCTACATTGCAGCCTATATTGTTAACCAAGATATCTGGCATAGTGATTTACAATTTTTGTTGAAAGCCGATGAACAGAATGACAACGCAGGTGATGGTCAGCTGTTTATTGATAATTTTGAAGCAACGCTTGATTTACTCACAACCTTAGCAATGTGGGATCAGGCGCTTGCAAATCACCCCGAGCCTGATAAGTTAGGAGAAGGTTTTGCGACCTTTTTTACTGCGTTAGATGAAAGCTTGTCTGAGATTGCAACGATGGCGCTGATGCTTGAAGATGAAAAACTCGCGATGATAGAGCAAGAATAACCTCCCCCTGTTAATAGCAGAGATAAGTGTGTAGTTGCATTTTCTTGCTTATTTATGCTCATTAAATAGTCAAAACCCCTTTCTTTAATCACTTAATAGTACAAATAGGTATAATTATACCTAAGTCGTAGCTAATTTTTCTTTCTTTTCATTTTTTTGTTGATAGGATGTTTTATAAAGGTTAACTCGCAGGCTTGAGTTAGCTTTCAAAATTAAGATTTTATAAATCTATAACACGTGCTTAATGCTTTTCCTTTGTTTCTCCCTGTGAGGCGCTTTATTTTTTAGCTTTGGAAAAGCCAGAATATCAACAGGATTCACATGACAACACATTCTTTTAGTATGCTGGCTATTGCCGTCAGCGTCGCTGTGTCGGCGACTTCATTGCAGGCTGCTGAACAAGCAACAGACGTTCAAGCTGATAAAAATATTGAACAAATTTCAGTTTTGGGATCGCGAGTAGCAAACCGCACTGCGACCGAATCAAGCTCTCCTATTGATTTAATTGATGCTGATACCCTGAATAAAGGGGGCTTCACTGAACTTGGCCAAAGTTTACAAGCGACCGCACCGTCTTTTAACTTTTCTCGTACGCAAGTGTCAGATGGGTCTGATTTATTTAGACCCGCGACTCTGCGCGGTTTACAGCCAGATCAAACGTTGGTGCTTCTTAATGGTAAACGTCGTCATAATCAGTCTATTTTTGGCCTAAACGGCACAGTGGGCGCGGGTGCAGCGGGAACCGACATGAACGCTATTCCGCTTAGCGCATTAAAAGGGGTTGAAGTATTGCGTGATGGCGCAGCGGCGCAATATGGCTCTGATGCAATTGCAGGGGTGATTAACTTATCACTTAACGATTCTACCGGTGTGACAACGGGCTATGTGCAAGCAGGTAGTACGGGCGAAGGCGACGGCGATACGATTTCGATTGGTTTAAATCGTGGTTTTGATTTAGGCGACGAAGGGGGGTTTATTAATTTTTCGGCTGAATACCGTAATGCTGATGGCACTAATAGAGCCGAGCGTGATACGGGTGGGTCGTTAGATGTCCCTGCTGGCACATTATCTGACGATGTCCGCTGGGGGCAAGGTAATGCTGACAGTGAGTTTACGTCACTTTTTTATAATATGGCACTCCCGCTGGGTGACACAGAACTTTACTCATTTGGTGGCTATTCAAACCGAACAGCATTAGGGAATGGTTTTTACCGTAACTATAATCAGGCCGCAAAGAATGTGGTGCAAGTATACAGCGATGGCTTTTTACCTCGTATAGACAACGAAGCCGAAGATATTTCATTTGCAGTGGGTCTGCGTGGCGAGCTAAACCCTGACTGGGGTTATGATGTGTCTGCTGTGTACGGTGAAAATAGCTATGATTTCACCTCAAAAAATACCTTAAATGCTTCTTATGCTGCTGAATATGTAGCTAATAACCCAAGTGCGAGTGATGCAGATATTGCTGCTAATGCGGGCCCACGAGGCGGGTATTCGGGCGGGTTTAGATTTGATCAAGCCACCGTTAATGCCGATTTAAACGGCGTTGTTAATATTGGCCGCAGTGAGCCTGTGTATGTGTCGGTGGGGGCTGAGTACCGCAAAGAAAACTATCAAATTGTCCCAGGCGAAGAAGCATCCTATGCGTGCGGCCTTGCTAATACAGACACTTCTTACCCAGCGGTAAACGATGACAGCGTATTTGCTGAATGTGGTTTTCAGGCTTATAACGGCCTTCGTCCTGAGGCATCAAACAAAGAAAGCCGCGACAGCTATGCATTTTATGTCAATGCTGAAACCTTGCTGACAGATGCATGGCAAGTGAGTACGGCACTGCGCTATGAAGATTTCTCTGATGCGGGTGACGACATCATTGGTAAATTAGCGACACGCTATGAAATCTCTGATGATTTTGCAGTGCGTGGTGCAATCTCATCGGGTTTCAGAGCGCCTTCATTACAGCAAAGTGCCTACACGGCTTACACCACTAACTTAGGTGCGGGTGGGGTATTATTGCAGTCATTTACTGCAACGGCGGGATCTGATTTTCCTTCAGCACTGGGCGTTGATAATCTTGGCCTTGAAAGCTCAGAGAACCTAAGCGCAGGTTTTGTTTATAACGTGAGCAGTGAACTGTCGTTAACCGTTGATTTTTATCATGTTGAAATTAAAGACCGCATTACGCTTGGCAGCTTAATGTCTGCGGATGATGTAGCCTTTAGCCCTGCGGCTGTGGCTGCATTGAACGCCACTGGCGCACAGCAAGCGAACTACTTTTCAAACTCGGTAGACTCAACCACGAAAGGGGTTGATATTATTGCCTCGTACCGTACTGATTTGTACGACGGTAATTTCTCAGCAACGTTTGCTGGTAACATTAACGACACCGAAATTGATAATGTTAATGCCCCAGAGGGGATCCCTGAGTCGATTGCACTGGATGATTTGCAGCGTAGCTTTTTAACAGATGGTCAACCTGGTGAGCGTGCAACGCTTACGTTTGAATATGATCGTGGCGACTTTAACAGTATGTTGCGCTTTAATTATTATGGCGAAACAGACGTTAAGTACTTTGGTAATGACCACATAGGCTTACCAGATGAGCTTTCACCTACAGGCGAATTTAAAGATACCAGTACGGTAGAGTCTGCGGTTTTAGTTGATATTAACGTGGGTTATCAGTTAACTGATGAGCTTATGCTGTCGGCAGGTATTGATAATATCTTCGACGTGACCCCTGATGAGTTAGGCGAAGATGAAGCACTTGATTTTATCACTAATCAAGCGTTTAAGTACCCTGTACGTGCCTTGCCTTATGGCTTTGATGGCATGACCTACTATGCAAAACTTAGTTTTAGCTTTTAATTCCTATATTGAAATGAAGTTTAAATAGCGCCGAAAGGCGCTATTTTTTTGTCTTTGCGAAGGTGAATACTAATACTTAATTAAGCACAGTGGTATACGTATAGCGCCCTGCATTTATAAAACGCAGCTGGGGTAAAGCAAAGCGTATAGCAGCGGTTTAATTCACTTTGAGTTATACCGCATAAAGCCGCTGTTACGTGTAAGCCTTTATTGCTTTGAACTACTGGCAGCCTGTTCGCATATGTCGCGCATTCGCTGTTTAATCTCAGGCTCTTTTTCGTTGAGTAGTTTACTAATGCAGTCGATATACGCGTGGTTTTCTTCAAATGGCACTCCTATTTCGTAGGCGTCTGCGGCTAAGCGCAGCATTTCTTTGTCAAATTCGCTGAAGATATTAACCAGCTCTTGTGCTTTTTGTTGCTCAATGCCGAGTGCTTCAAATGCGCTGCGACCCATGCGAAGGGAGCTGTCGTAGGTTTCTCTTATAATGTCGCGACACCCGTATGCCCACAAGTCATAAACATGATGGCGGTCTACAGCACGCGCGACAACATGAAGGTGCGGATAGTTTTGCATTGCATAGCGAACCAGTTTGGTTATTTGCTCGGCATCATCGAGTGTAACAACCAGTAATTTTGCATTGTCTATTCCGGCGGCGCTGAGTAAGTCGGGTCTTGTTGCATCACCAAAAAAATTGCGGATCCCGACACGCTCTAATCGATCAAGCTGCTTGTAATTGTAATCAATAACGGTGGTGTTAAAGCCGCCCGCTTTTAAGATTAAATCGACAACCCCTCCAACACGACCAGAGCCAGCAATGATGACGTGGCTATCTTCAGGAAAGGTTTCTTCTCGGTGAGCTTGCTCGCCAATATAACGAGGGGCAATGAAACGTTGATACACAATGTATAATACCGGTGATAACAACATAGAAAGTGTGACAACCAATAACAGTTGGTCGGCCAAAGCCGATGGAAGCACATGATTGCCCACGCTGTAGCTTAATAGCACAAACCCAAACTCACCGGCTTGAGCAAGCCCTAGCGCCAGTAACCACAGGGCGGCTCCCTTTAAGCCAAACAGTCGCCCAAGTATTAATAACGCCGCTGTTTTAGTAAGGATCAGTATCGCCGTTAAAAGCACAATAGTCGCGAGGTTATCAGTTAATAACTGAAAATTAATACTGGCGCCAACCGTGATAAAAAAGAGCCCTAACAGTAACCCTTTGAAAGGATCGATATTGCTTTCAAGCTCGTGTTTATAGGGGGAGTTTGCAAGCACCACGCCTGCTAAAAATGTGCCCAATGCGGGTGAAAGGCCCACTAACGACATCATCAATGCTATGCCAATAACAAAAAATAGCGCCGTGGCGGTAAAGAGTTCACGTAGCCGTGCTTGTGCTACAAACCTAAAAAGTGGGGCTGTGAGATGGCTTCCGCCAAACACCACAAGCGCAATCATACCTAATGTGACTAAGGCTGCTTGCCAGCTTTCAAGCCCTGCTACGAGGCTAAGCCCTGCTACGAGGCTAAGCCCTGTATGACTGTTATTGCTGGTGCTTGTTATTCCTGTTGCCAGCTCTGGTAGGGCTAATAATGGAATAAATGCGAGCATGGGAATAACCGCAATATCTTGCGTGAGTAACACGCTAAATGATGCTTGGCCGCCGTCTGATTTTAATAACCCACGCTCTGACAGGGTTTGCAGCACAATCGCCGTTGAAGAAAGCGATAAAATTAAGCCAATAGTGAGGGCTGTTTGCCACGGGTGATCCAACATCATAGCCAGTGCAGTAAATGCTGCACTGGTTAATAAAACTTGCCCTCCGCCAAGACCAATAAGTTGTTTGCGCATTGACCACAGTGTTTTAGGTTCAAGCTCAAGACCAACAATAAACAGCATCATCACCACACCAAATTCGGCAAAATGCTGAATGGCAATCACATCCACATTTAAGGTGGTTAGCAAAGGAGAAATGGCAATACCAGCCAGTAGGTAACCCAGTACAGACCCGAGTCCCAGCTTGGTGGCTATTGGCACGGCAATAATGCCTGCAATGAGGAAAATATAGGCTATTAACAGTAAGTCAGTCATTATGATCCTGTTGTTCTTTTTGATTCTTAGTCATTATTTTTTAATAACTATGGTTGTTTTAATCAGTATTGCCAGCTGTTGGTATGTGAATGCAAATAAAAAACACGCTTAACCATAAAAATGGCAAAAATGCATGGCAGCCATTGATTTAAATTACGACAAAATAAGGGTGAAAAAAGAGCCATATTTTTAATAAAACTACTTGCGTAGCAGTATTAACGGTATACAATCGCGACACATTCATGAGGAGTAAAAAATGAGCAAAAAGAAACAAAAAAACCAAAGCCAAGTTGATATTGGCCGCGGCGTAATTAACGACAATGCCTATGCTGCATTGGTTACCTCTAAGCTGTTTCAGGCTAAAGTTGAAAAAGCTAAAAAAGGCAAAGGTGCATATCAGCGTAAGGCAAAACATGCAGGACGAGAGTCCTATTTAATCGCTGCTTAATTGAGTTGTGATCAAATAGGATTTTTTATAAAAGCAAACACCCGTTGTTTGCTTTTTTTATTTCAAACATCTTCTAAAAAAGTCACCGCGTTTACTTTTTACACAATTTTTATATATGTTTTTACAATAAAACTAATTTATTCGCTATATACCCAAAAAAGATACATTTTTTATTAACGATATTTACCGCTATTTTCCCTCGCCAAATTCTAAATGCCTTGTAAGCCGCACGCTTCAAGGTTAAAAACTTGTTAATTTTGTGTTCATTTTTACGCTGTAGAATCGAGCAAGTTTTAGTCGCAGCTCAATAATTTTTATCAGTTTTGACAGAGATTAACGGTATTTTTCAGTAAAAATAAGAATGCATTTACCTTTATTGGGTAAATTAGAGGTTGACCTGATTATTTTTTATGTTACTTTTAGGTTGTAAATGTAAAATAATTGTTATAACAACCTTGGGCGGAGGGAGCGAATGAGCTCACATCAATTAATAAAAAATGCCTTTAAACTAAGTGCGCTGTCACTCAGTGTATTTGGCTTTACAGCACAGGCTGCAATTGATTGCAGTAACTTAGAAGTATGGCAGCAAGGCCAAACACATGTCGGTGGCGATCAGGTGCAAGCACAAGACAGTGCCTATGAAGCTAAATGGTGGACACAGACTAACCCCGTGGAGACATCGGGTGTTGATCAAGAGTGGCGTTTATTGGGTGTTTGTGACAGCGCTGTCAGTGAGAATCAAGCACCACAAGTAACAAGCTTAAACCCTGCTGAGGGTTCTTTGTTTACCACTGGTGACAGCGTTGTCATAGAGGCTGACGCCATTGACACTGATGGCACAGTTGCGAGTGTTGAATTTTTTGTTGATGGAACATCGGTGGCTGTTACAAGCAGTGCGCCATATTCAACAAGTTGGCAGGCAACCGTCGGAAGCCATGTAATAAGTGCAGTTGCAACGGATGAGTTAGGGCTTGCATCAACAGCGGTGGCACATTCGGTGAGTGTGTCTGATGCTGTCGAACCGGGTAATCAAGCGCCGACTGCAAGCATTGAATTTAGCACTGTCGCGAGTCAAGTTACCGTGGGTACAGATATTGTATTTGCACTTTCGGGCAGTGATAGCGATGGTCAGGTGACTGGGCTTAGTTTGGCAGAAAATGACAGCGCTGTTTATCAGGCAAGTAGCGCGTCATCAAGCTATACATGGCAAGCACCGGCACTGGGTCAATTTACCTTTACGTTAACCGTGACAGACAATGAAGGCGCAACTGGCACTGCCACTCACGTTGTGAATGTGGTTGAAGCGACGCCGCCAGGTGCTGATTGTAAGCCCCACGGTTTATACCAAACACCGGGTGTGAATACACCGTATTGTACAGTTTATGACAGCAATGGCCGTGAAAAAATGGGCGCTGATCATCCGCGTCGTGTGATTGGTTATTTCACTAGCTGGCGCAATGGTGCAAATGGTCAACCGAGTTATTTAGTGAATGATATTCCGTGGGACAAAATTACCCATATTAACTATGCCTTTGCGCACGTTGATGCCAATAACAAGGTGTCGATAGGCGATCCGAATGCTGCGGGCAACCCCGCAACAAATATGACTTGGCCGGGGGTAACAGGGGCCGAAATGGATCCTAGCTTTAGCTACACAGGTCACTTTAATCTACTGAATAAATTTAAAAAACAGCATCCAGATGTAAAAACATTAATCTCTGTGGGTGGCTGGGCCGAAACCGGTGGTTATTTTGGTGCAGATGGCACGCGCGTAAACAGCGGTGGTTTTTACACAATGACAACGAATGCCGATGGCTCGGTAAACCAAGCTGGTATTGATGCGTTTGCGAAAAGCGCCGTTGAATTCATTGAAACGTATGGTTTTGATGGGGTTGATATTGACTATGAATACCCATCGTCGATGAATGATTCGGGCCATCCTGATGATTTTGCTATTTCGAATGCGCGTCGAGCAGGCTTAAATGCCTCGTATCGTGTGCTGATGCAAAAATTGCGTGAAGAGCTTGATATTGCGGGTGAAAAAGCCGGTAAGCATTACCTACTCACGATTGCATCACCGTCTTCGGGTTACTTACTGCGTGGTATGGAAACTTTCCAAAGCGTGAAGTACCTAGATTACGTGAACATTATGTCGTACGACTTACATGGCGCATGGAACTCACACGTAGGTCACAACGCAGCATTGTATGACACTGGCCTTGATTCAGAGCTTGCACAATGGGGCGTGTATACAACAGCTGAGTTCGAAGGCATTGGTTACTTAAATACCGATTGGGCTGTACGTTATTTCCGTGGCGCGGTGTCTGCGGGTCGCATCAATATTGGTATTCCTTACTACACGCGTGGCTTTAAAGATGTGTCGGGTGGCACACATGGCCTGTGGGGACAAGCTGCGTTACCTGATCAATCTAACTGTGCAAAAGGTACTGGAGTCGGTGAGAAAAACCTATGCGGCAATGGTGCGCTAGGCATTGATAACCTGTGGCATGACAAGAACGATGTAGGTGAAGAAATGCCTGCAGGTTCTAATCCTTTATGGCATGCGAAAAACTTAGAAAACGGGATTAATCCGTCTTACCTTGAAATCTACGGCTTAACGCCAGATACCGACACAGATGATGTTTTAACGGGCACTTATACACGTTATTACGATGATGTTGCCGTGGCGCCTTGGTTATGGAACGCAGATAAAAAGGTGTTCTTATCAATTGAAGATGAACAGTCGATGGCAACCAAAGTTGATTACGTTATCAACAATGGCTTAGGTGGCATCATGTTCTGGGAACTGGCGGGTGACTTTGATTACGACTCGGCAAAAGGCGAGTACTTTATGGGGTCAAGTTTAACGACGCTGGCTTACGATAAGTTTAATCAAAGCGGTGTGGCATACGACACACATCAAGGCAATGTTGATTTTACCGTGCCCAGCGAAGCTGTAGATGTGAGCTTTACGGTTAAAGACTTCCCTATTGGTGATGATAACTACCCAATTTCACCGACTTTCTCATTTACTAATAACTCAAATATTGATTTAAGCGGCGCGAAAATTAGCTTTGATGTGCCGGTATCGACGTCAGCTATTTTCAAGTCGAACTGGAATGCGCAAGAAAAGCTCGGTATGGCGGTTGAGGCAAATGGCTCGAATGCTGCGGGCAACAATATTGGTGGTTATGAGAATGAATTCCATCGCTTTTCAATCACTCTTGTAAATGAGTGGGGTGGAATTGAAAAAGCCTTTAACACCGGTGAAACCGTTGATGCACAAGTCATGTATTACATGCCTATTACTGGCCCAACTAATTTCACTATTGAAAAAGAGGGCAAAACCTACGCATTTAAATACGAGTACCCAATGTTGCCTGATGCCGTGCCGGGCACCACAAATCCAGGCGGTGACAATGGTGGTGATAATGGCGGTGACACAGGGGGTAACGATGCAACGTGTGACGGTGTCGATGTCGCCAGCATTGCGGTCTATCCAAATTGGCCGCAAACAGACTGGGCTGGTAACCCAAGCCATGCCGTTGGCGGTGATCTGATGAATCACAACAATGTGATTTACGAAGCTAAGTGGTGGACAAGCACAGAGCCAGGCACATCAGCTGATTGGACTGTGAGCTGCACGCTTTAACTCAACAAAGCGGGGCACGCAATGTGCTCCGCATTTCTACAGCGAGAATACAGCAATGAAAACAACTAAATCGAAGGCATTGTCTTTATCGGCAGTGGCAACCAGCATGCTGCTTGCCTGTGCATCAAGCCACGTGAATGCCCACGGATTTTTAGAAAGCCCTAAAGCTCGCCAAGCATTTTGTCAGGCAGACGGCGGCTATTGGTGGCCCGCTGATGGTAGCGCTATTCCTAATCTTGCTTGCCGTGCAGCATTTGCAGAGGCAGGGCATGTGCAGTTTGTGCAAGATATTGAATATTCAGCGAACACGATTGATTACACCAACCTAGCAGCGGTAAAAGACAGTGTGCCCGATGGCCGTTTATGTGCGGCAGGCGACAGTGAAAAACGAGGCATGGATTTACCCTCGGCTCATTGGCAACGTACCGAGCTGGTGCCTAACGCGAATGGCGATATTTTAGTGCGTTTTTTAGCAAGTACGCCTCATAACCCAAGTTTTTGGCAGTTTTACCTGACAAAGCCTGGATTTGATAGCGCCACAGACGTTCTCACGTGGGACGATTTAGAGCTGGTTGAGGAATACGGCAATCTTGATTTTGTGATTGGTGATAATAACGACCGTTACTATGAAATGAGCGTGTCTATTCCTGCTGAGCGCAGTGGCGACGCTATTTTATATACTCGCTGGCAGCGTGATGATGCAGGTGGCGAGGGCTTTTATAACTGTAGCGATATTACCATTGTTACAGACACAGCACCGACTGATCCGAGTGAATGGTCTGCACTGACGTATTTTGTGCGCCAAGGTCAAAATGCAGAAGTGGGTGACAGTGTGTCTGCGCGTTTGTTTGATGAAACAGGGCAAGAGCTGTTTACACAACAAATGCAAGTCACCAGCGATAATCAGGCTAATTGGCAAGCAGAGTTTGCTCAGCTGCTTAATCTGAATTACAGCCATTTACTACGCATTGGTGTGCAAGATGCTGGTGGCGCAATCGCTTTTAATGCCAGCGATATATTAACCAATCAGGTGTTTGCAACAAACGCCAACTACAGTTTTGCACTGAGCGTAAAAGCCGCACCTGAAAATACTGCCCCTATTATCCATCAACCTGAAGCTATCACCCTGAATGAAAATAGCACGGCAGATGTGCACTTACATGCCTTTGACGATCAGCAAACCGCATTAACATACCGCTGGAATGTACCGGCTCCTCTTCGCTTTACTGGGGCGGGTGCCGACATCACGTTAATAGCACCAGAAGTCGATGCAGATACCTCTTTTACTGTCACTGCCTCAGTATCTGACAGCATGCTTACCAGCGAAGCCAGCTTTACGGTCACGGTACTTAATAGCAGTGTGGTTGAGCCAAACCCCGATGCGCCCGCGTGGGATAACAGCGCGCAATATAACACCGGCGATAAAGTGAGCTTTAACGGCGGGATCTACAGTGCGAAATGGTGGAACCAAGGCGCACAACCCGACAGCAGTGATGCATGGCAGCTTGAATCAGGTTCGGCATCGAGCGAATGGAACATCGGCAAAGCCTACCAAGGCGGTGACGAGGTGACCTATCAAGGACAGCGCTATCGTGCGCAGTGGTGGACTCAGGGCGATACACCGAGTACCAGCCAAGTATGGGCAAAAATCTAAAGTTTTGTAGTTCAAACTTTATCAATAACAGCAAACAGCTAAATAAAAATAGATAAGAGAGAATCATGAATATAAAACAATTAAGCGCAGCCATTGGTGTTGCATTATGTGCCAGTGCAGCGAATGCTGCACCATCGACACCGACCATTATTTGGGAACCGCAAGAGTACTCGTTTGTTGAAGTAAACCTTGAAGGAACGGGCTCGTATAAAAGCCTCGTTAAACGTGTTGATCAAGTAACGATTAACATTGAGTGGAATGCATGGAGCGGTGATGGTGGCGATAGTTACAAAGTGTATTTTGACAATATGCTGGTAAATGAAGGCCCTTTGGCTGCGGGAACTAAAAGCGGAGTGATTAGTTTCCCTTATGATAAAGCGGGTCGCCACACTTTGTATGTTGAGCTTTGTGAAGGTGGCACAACGTGCGCGCGCAGTGAAGGCAAACCCATTGTTATTGCCGACACCGACGGTGCGCACTTAGCCCCATTACCCATGGATTACGATCCAAATAATAAAGACATTGGTACAAAAGAAGGGTTGGTAACAGGGGCTTATTTCGTTGAATGGGGTATTTATGGGCGTGACTACGATGTCACAAATATTCCTGCACAAAACTTAAGTCACATTTTATATGGTTTTATTCCAATTTGTGGTCCGAATGATTCACTGACTGGAGGCCCTAAAAACGCGCTAAATACTGCGTGTGCGGGCTCAGAAGATTTCGAAGTCGTTATTCATGATCCGTGGGCGGCGATTCAAAAAGCCCTTCCGGGTGTGAGTGCAGACGATCCAATCCGTGGTACTTACTCACAATTAATGGCGCTAAAACAACGCTACCCTGATTTAAAAATATTGCCATCTGTGGGCGGTTGGACGTTATCTGACCCATTCGCATATTTTACTAATAAAGCAAACCGCGACACGTTTGTCGCATCAATGAAAGAGTTCTTAAAAACATGGAAATTCTATGATGGTGTCGATATTGACTGGGAATTCCCTGGTGGCGACGGTGCTAATCCGGCGCTAGGTGACCCAATTGCAGATGGCCCTGCTTATGTGGCATTAATGCAAGAGCTGCGAGCTATGCTTGATGAGCTTGAAGCCGAGACTGGTCGTCAATATGAGCTAACATCAGCGATTGGTGCAGGCTACGACAAAATTGAAGATGTTGATTACCAAGCAGCAAGCCAATATATGGATTACATTTTTGCCATGACGTACGATTTTTACGGCGCGTGGAGTGGAGTAACAGGCCATCAAACCGCCTTGTACTGTTCATCGCATTTCCGCCCTGGTCAATGTGATGGCACGGGTGTTGACGCCCAAGGCGTACCATACAAAGGACCTGCTTACACCACCGATAACGCAGTGCAGTTATTACTTGCGCAAAATGTTCCATCGAAGAAAATTGTTGTGGGCACAGCGATGTATGGTCGTGGTTGGGAAGGGGTTTACCCAGCAGGCACGACTATTGATGGTAACCCTATGACTGCAACAGGGTCGGGTCCTTTAAAAGGCAGCACTGCGCAAGGCGTCTGGGAAGACGGTGTTATTGATTATAAAGGCATAAAAGCACATATGATCGGCGCAGCAGGCACCGGTATTAATGGCTTTGAAGTGGGCTACGATGAGCAAGCAAAAGGCGCATATGTCTGGAATCGCTCTACAGGTAAACTGATTACGTATGACAGCCCTGCCTCTGTTATTGCAAAGGGTAACTATGTTAATCAACATGACTTAGGGGGATTATTTGCATGGGAAATCGATGCCGATAATGGTGATATCCTGAATGCGATGCACGAAGGTTTAGGTGGTGCGGTTACAGAGCCTAGCAACAGAGCGCCTGTGCTGTCAGTATCAAGCACCGTAACTGTAAACGCCGGTGAGTCTGTTTCAGTTGTCGCATCAGCAACCGATGCCGATAACGATGCACTGACTTATAGCTGGACAGCAGACGCCGCGCTGTCTGTAACGGGTGAAAACTCAAATACACTGGTTATTGCTGCGCCATCAGTGACAAGTGATGCGCAATACCTAGCAACGGTATCGGTTACCGACGGTAAAGCCGTGGTGAGCCGTAATGTAACAGTGAATGTTGTGGCGCCAAGTACGGGCGGCAATTCAGCGCCTGTCGTGGCTGCAATTTCAGATAAAACCGTTGCTGAAGATGCAAGCGTTGCGGTATCTGTGTCTGCTACAGATGCAGATAATGATGCACTTAGCTATAACTGGACAGTGCCTGCAGGCTTAACATTGGTGGGTTCAGGTGCAAATATTAGTTTGCAAGCGGGCAGCGTTGATGCCGATACAAGCTATGTTGTAACGGTAGAGGTATCTGACACACAAGCTACGACATCGGTAAGCTTCAACGTGACAGTAACTGACTCTGGCACAACAAACCCACCGGGTGGCGATACAACATGGGATGAAGCAGCCATTTATGTGGGCGGTGACACGGTAATTTATAACGGTGTTGAATATACTGCAAAATGGTGGACACAAGGAAACCGTCCTGATTTAGGTGGCCCGTGGGGAGCAAGCTCAAAACCAACAGACGGTAATGGTGATGTGGTTTGGCAAGCTGCTGGTATCTACAACGGGGGCGACCAAGTCGTTCACCAAGGTACAAAATACGAAGCGAAGTGGTGGACTCAAGGAGAAGAGCCAGGCGTTGTGGATGTATGGAAAGCACTTTAAACCTACCTAGCTACATGTAGTGTATTTTATTAAAATGTGATTTCCCTACAAAGCAGCCTTCGGGCTGCTTTTTTAGTGTCTAATCTCTAACTTTTCCTTATTTTAATTGCTCACTTTCCTCCTCGCTTAGTTTTTGTGTTTCACCTATTATGAACCATACTAAAAGAGTGATGAGTTTAGGCTCTTAAACTACAGGTGTGTTGATGACGATGAAAGTGCTTTTCTTATTGGTTTTTGCTGCGTTAAGCACTGAAGCGTTTAGCTGCGATAGGGTTTTAAAAGTCGGAGTGAGCCAATCGTGGCGACCCTATGTTTTTAGCCAAAATGATCAGCTCACTGGGATTGATATAGAGATTACTGACTTGGTGTTAAAAGAAGCAGGGTTTTGCAGTCAATTTATCGCAATGCCTTCGTCAAAACGTGGATTTGCTGAATTAAAACATGGCACTGTTGATTTACTTCCCGCAGCCAGCTACAGCCAACAGCGAGATGATTTTAGTACTTTTTCAGTGCCTTATCGTAACGAAGTTATGCGTCTTTTTTGGTATCCGCACAGCCATTTAGAATCACAAGACTTAAAAGGCTTACTCGACCATAAACAAACTATTCTTACCAATAGTGGCAGTTATTATGGCGATGAATTGACACGTTTAAGTAAGAATAAAAAATATAAAGATCAGTTTGTTACTGTCCCCTCGTTACGACAGCGCTTAGCAATGCTGGTGGCCAAACGCGTTGATTTTTTTATTGACGATGAACTAGCAGGCTTAAGCTTGATTCAACAACATCAGGCTAACAACGTAAAAATTCATCCGTATATTATTAATAACGATTATATTTATTTTATGCTAAGCGACTTGAGCCTCTCCGAGGAGGAACGACAGGCTATTAACCACGCGATTCAATTCAACAAGCAAGCAATAACCGATATTATTAGTTCCTATAAAACACAGTGAGTTAGCCTAACCGCGTAACACGCAACTTGATACGTCCGGCATTGGCACCATAAAAACGATTTAAGTCATTCGCAAAGGGGCAAAACTCGCCTGACTTTGTAATGCGAATATCGGCACCTTCAGCAATTTCAAATAAATGCTCATCGTTGTCATCAATCGCGCCAATAAGTGCAAACCACTGTGCATGCGCTAAGCGTCTAAATGGCTCAAGCACAGCCATGGGAATTTCTTTTACACCTAATTGCACGTTATCACGATGCCAACCCGCGGGGCCGCAACTAATGCCATCGTCATACCAAGTTTGATCAGGATAAGGCGTAAACCGATAGGTCGCCCCTTGCGCTAACATTAATCCGGTGTGGTTATATTTTTCGGCGCCATAAACAAATACATCTTTACTTTGACCAATACTGAGTACGGTCATGTTTTGTTTATCAAGCGCAATATGTGGGCTTAAGCCGTTGAAGGTTAAGCGGCTTTCATCACTGTAGAGCACATCATACGTAAGGCTTTTTAGCGACTCAGGACGATAACTGGTTAAACGGTTAATACGCTCTGCCACGGTGTAATGAATTGTGGGAGGATGTTCACTTTGCTCATTATCAACCAATACGCAGCACTCTCGGTCAACAAGCTTAAATAAAGGATTAAACCAAAAGTAATTTTGTTGGTGACTAAGCGCCAACGGATCGGGGGTAACAGTGACATCGTCTTGGGCAATTAAATTACGGTGCTCATCGGGCAGTAAGCTATGGTAATTAATATCAGCACTGGTCAGAAGGTTAAGTGAAATAGTTTGTTCTATTAACCACTCAATAGCATAACGCAGACAAATGTCGGCTAAGCCATCACGGTAATACCCGCCACCCACGTCAGAGTGTGCGCCCGCAAACCATACCTCTTCTACATGGGGCGCTTTGTTTATGAGTGTTGGCTCAAACGCGCGGCGCTTTTCATCCAGCGCAACACAATGCAGGGCTGCGTTAATATTACTGGCTAGGGTGTAGTTTTCAAAAATAACGTGTTCAGCGCCACGTGTTGCTTTGGTCACTTTTGAAAAACCAATAGATGCCACGGTATCAAATACGCATAAAAAAACATTGTCGCTTATTAAGGGCTCAAGGCATTTTGCAAAACGCCTTGCCAATGCTGCACCACGACTAAAACCCGTTAGCAAAACCCGATCGCCCACAGCGTAATATTGTTTAAAGTCGTTTATTGCGCGGTTTAAAATACTGGCGACATCGTCGCCTCTTGGGGCTAATGCTTGATTGAATAAACGTCTGAAGCGGCTTCCTTGAGTGCCTATGCCTTGGTAATAAAAACTAAGTTGGCTTGGGAATGGCGTTTCGGGTTCACTGTTGAGTGTGCCGCCAAATAACAAATGAAGTTTAAGAATATTGGAAATACTGGCATCTTCTTTGAAATGAGCGGCACTAAATTGTTCTGCATCACGGGGCTCACTGCCTGTGCCATCAAAGTTGAAAATCAGCGTTTTAGGGGTCATAGCGTCATTCCTTTAGTGGTTTGTCATAACATACAAGGCATTTATTAAAATTTGAAGACAAATTATGCGTGATGGCACTCTTTTTATATCAGGCTTTTTATATCAGGCTTTTTATGAGAACACAGAAGACAGGAGAGAGATTTGGGCAAGGTGTGGTTAACCTTGCCCAAAATAGCCGTTTGAACAGCTAAAATTAAGCGTAAGTGTGGCTGTATAGAATGCCTGAGCCAATTAAGATAAGGGCAATACCGCCAATGGCTTCAGCTTTTTTGCCAACCCAGCCACTCATCACATTCCCCAGTAATGAGCCGATAGTCACCATTACGGTTGTGGCGAGACCTATCATTGCGGCAGCAACATAAATATTAACTTTCATAAACGCAAGGCTTATGCCCACGGTCATTGCATCAATACTGGTGCCTACTGCGGTCAGCAGGGTTGCCATTAATGAACGCTTATTGCTTGGCACTTCGTCGGCGTCGTCATCGTCGTCTTTACGACTTTCAATGATCATGTGTATGCCAAGGCCCACCAATAATACAAACGCAATCCAGTGATCATAGGCTTCAACGTACTCGGCACCCGCACTGCCAATTAACCAACCTAAGACAGGGGCAATTGCTTCAATGCAGCCAAAAATTAAACCCAATTTAATGGCACTAAGAATACGTGGGTTTTTAAGTGAACTGCCTTTGGTGATTGATGCAGCAAACGCGTCGGTTGACATTGCAAGCGACAATACGCTGAGAGTAATAATATTCAATTTTTGCGCCCCACAAAAAGTGCGCATTATACGCGTATAAGCCGTAAACAGGTAGAGTAATTTACGGCTTAGGGTGAGTCGCGCTGTTTGTTAATGCAGTTTCATTTTGGGTCTTACCACGCGGAGTACTTTTTCGCTGATCCACAATGCAAAGGTTTTGGCACTGCCATGAATGGCGCGCTGGTGCATACGATAAAGAGAAATATACATAAACCGCGCTATTTTCCCTTCAATAAAAAAGCTATTACTGGTTAAGTTACCCATTAAGCTGCCCACGGTGCTGTAACGTGACAAATTCACCAAAGAGCCATGATCACTATAGGTAAACACGCTTAACGGGTTGTTTTTGAGTGTGGCTAGTAGGTTTTTTTCTACGCATTGTGCCATTTGATGCGCTGATTGTGCGCGTGGTGGAACCTGCGAGCCATCGTCTTGAGTAAACGCGCAGCAATCACCAATCACAAAAATAGTCTCATCAACACTGCTTTGTAGGTATTGATTTACCTTAATTTGGTTGTTACGTGTAAGCTCAAAAATACCAATATCTTTGATAAAATCGGGGGCTTTTACACCTGCTGCCCATACCATGATATCGGCCTTTATAATGGCGTCATTGTTAGTGATAAAGCTGTTTTCTGTGGCTTCTTTTACTTGCGTGCTTTCGCGCACCGTGACCCCTAATTTTACCAGTTCTCGTTTTGCCGAGTTGGCTATGCGTTCAGGCAAGGCAGGCAAAATACGAGGACCTGCTTCGATTAAATCAATGTGTAGGCGCTTGGCTGTCATTTTATCTAGGCCATACATTTTTAGCATGTCGGATACATGATACAGCTCAGCCGAAAGCTCAACGCCCGTCGCTCCACCGCCAACAATGGCAATTGTTAGAGCCTGCTGTGGGTCGTCATCTTGGTGCAAGCGAGTAAAGTTATCGAGTAATGCATGTTGAAAACGCTCGGCCTGTTGGTTTGAATCAAGGTAAAAGCAATGATCTTTTACGCCGGGGGTATTAAAGTCGTTACTCACACTGCCGATGGCGAGCACTAAGTAGTCATAGCTGACATGTCGCTGTGGCAAAATGCGATGGCCAAGTTCGTCTTTTAACTCGCTTAAGGTAATGGTTTTGTTGGTTGAATCTAAGTGGCAAAAACTGCCGAGTTGAAAATTATAATGGTGTTTTGCTGCATGAGCAGAGTACACAACGCCGTCTAAATCGGCATCAATCGACCCCGTCGCTACTTCATGAAGTAACGGTTTCCAAATATGGCTACGGTTTTTATCGATTAATAAAATATCTGCTTGGCGTTTTTTCCCGAGTTTATGTCCTAATTGTGTTGCAAGCTCTAAGCCGCCTGCGCCACCACCGACTATCACGATTTTAGGAGGTTGGTTAGTCATTACGTTGCCCTCAAAAGTATAATACCTAAACACTCTCGATTTAAAAGCGCTTAGGTATTGCAAATCCATTCTTCAATACCCCATGGCAACGGGTCTATTGTGCGCCTTTTTACTGGCTTTGTCAGCAAAGCTTACGAACAATATAGTGTGTTTAGTGATATTAATGGCCTTGGGTGATGAGCCTAAACACGTTAACATGGCTAATTCGCACTAAGGCACCTATCATTACCTAATACAGGGAAATGAAACAAGGGATCAGGATGACTACAGCACTCCACACTTCGCTAAATCAATACTTTGGCTTTACTGAATTTCGCCAGGGTCAGCAACAAACGATTGAACAACTGTTAAATCAACAATCATCATTGGCTATCTTTCCGACGGGGTCGGGCAAGTCGTTGTGTTATCAATTAACTGCATTGCATTTGCCTAATTTGACCTTGGTGGTTTCACCCTTGTTAGCGCTGATGAAAGATCAAATCAGCTTTTTGAATAGCAAAGGTATATATGCGGCCAGCTTAGATTCGAGTCAAACGAGCGAACAAAGTCATACCGTGATGAGTGATGTGCGAACCGGGAAGGTTAAAATTTTAATGGTGTCGGTGGAGCGTTTTAAGAACGAACGCTTTCGCGAGTTCATCAAGCAAGTGCCGATTTCAATGCTGGTGGTTGATGAGGCGCACTGTATTTCTGAATGGGGGCATAACTTTAGACCCGACTATTTAAAACTGCCGCGTTATCGCGATGAGCTTAATATTCCTCTGGTGTTGCTATTAACTGCAACGGCAACCAAAAAAGTAAAACGTGACATGTGTGAGCGGTTTGCCATTGCACCTGAATGCGTTGTGCAAACAGGGTTTTATCGTGCGAACCTTGATTTATCGGTGTTAAGTGTGGCGAGCCAAGATAAACAATCGCACTTAACACGCGTTATTGCTGAGCAGCAGGGCGCTGGCATCGTGTATGTGACGCTGCAACACACTGCCGAGCAAGTGGCCGCAGCGTTAGCGCAGACAGGACTTAATGCAGTGGCGTATCATGCGGGTCTTGACGATGATAAGCGCTGGCAAATTCAAGATGACTTTATGGCGGGTAACATTAATATTGTGGTTGCCACCATTGCGTTTGGTATGGGCATTGATAAGTCGGATATTCGCTTTGTTATTCATTATGATTTACCTAAATCAATTGAAAACTACAGCCAAGAAATAGGCCGCGCAGGGCGAGATTCTAAGCAATCAAATTGTTATACCTTGGCAAATCTAGATGGCCTGAACACGGTTGAAAACTTTGTTTATGCCGATACCCCCGAGCAAACTGGTATTGAATATGTGATCAACAATATTCGCACGGAGCAAACGAATGGTCAGTGGGAAATGCAAGAATACAGCTTGTCGAGTGACAGTAATATTCGTGCATTAGCCTTAAAAACGTTATTAGTACAGCTTGAAATTCATGGCGCTATCACGCCGTTGTATGCCTATTATGCTGACTTTAAATATAAGTTTTTAACAGGCAAAGACACACTTCTTCAGCAATTTGATGAGCAGCGCCAAGCATTTTTACAGCAGGTATTTAATCATACTGAGTTTAAGAAAATTTGGGGCACTCTCAACTTTGACGCCTTAACACATGCCACGCAAGTCGATAGAAAACGGGTGGTTGCTGCGCTCGATTATTTGGCCGAAAAAGGTCACATAGCCCTTGAAACTAAACGCATTACACAAGTGTATGAGGTGAATAACGAAGTCATTAATGCAGACAATTTAGCGTCGCAATTACATCAGTACTTTATTGAAAAAGAGCAGGCAGAAATAAAACGCATTGCTGCATTGGTGCGCTTTTTTGAGCTTAATAGCTGTTTGAGTTATAACCTTGCACGTTATTTTGATGATCATAATGCCCCAAAAGGGTGTGGCCATTGTTCTGTGTGTCGAGGCCAGTCTGTAAAACTTAGTTATTCACTTGAGCACACCATGCCAGACACTGCGGTTATTGCAGCTAAAGTTACACAGCTAAAAGAGCACTTAGCCACTAAAGGGGTAACTGAAATCAGTATTGATACTCAATGCCGTTTTTTAGCGGGAATGAGTGTGCCACTGTTTACCCGCAATAAAGTTAGGCAGCTTTCAGGTTTTGGGGTGTGTGAACACCTGCGTTATAGCGATATTAAAGCGGTGCTACAGCAGTTGTAGCATCGCTTTAAATTTTAAACGCATGTGCTTAAGCTTCGGTAGCTTAGGTAACCATTTTGACGAACTTGTCTTGAATAACTCTGTCAGTGTACTTTGTAAGGACAACTGAAAGTTTTCTTTGTCAAGTGGTAACTATTGCAACGTGCCACTTATCAGTTTTGGGCTGAGTATTTAGGAGCTTCTTTTTATTGCTTCCAAAACGTACGCGTAAAAAGGGCAAAAACAGTAAAATATTCCAAACGACCCACAAGCATTGCGCTGGTTAATATCCAGGTTCCTGCGTCTGAAACTGGTGCAAAGTTAGCGCCTACTTCACCAAACCCCGGTCCGAGCACATTGACACATGCGGCGACTGCTGAAAACGCACTCCAAAAATCCAGCCCAGTAAACATGAGTAATAATGTAAACAGCATGCTTGATCCTGCGGCAAAAGTCATAAATGCCATAACGGCATGAAGTACATCATCTTTTACAGGGCTGCCTTGGTACTTAATGGTGAATATAGCGCGGGGATGAAGAAGTTGTTTAAAGTTATTATTGAGCATTTTAACCACTAGAATATTTCTGATGATTTTATTTCCGCCAGCCGTTGAGCCCGCGCATCCCCCTAAATAGCCGGTGATAATAAGTAAAAATCCGACAGCTTCGGGCCATTCAGTAAAGCTTGCTGCACCAAATCCGGTGCTGGTTATAAACGACACTATATGAAAAGTTGAAAAACTCAATGACTCAAAAAAAGAGGAGTAGGTATCGTGACTGTATAAAATTACGCCCGACAACACTGCAAGGGTTGTAATGATGTATATAAAATAACGCGTTTCTTCATCAGCATAGTAACTACCGAGCGCTCGTTTGTGGACGACTCTAAAGTGCAGTGCAAAATTAATAGCACCTGCAATCATAAATAAGTTGGCGACCCATAAAATTAAATGACTTTTGTAAAACCACATACTGGCATCGTGGGTCGAGAACCCTCCCGTTGAAACGGTTGTCAGTGCATGAGCCAGTGCATCGTAAAAAGTCATGCCTGCAAAATAGTAAGAAACAGTACACAACACGGTTATGCTTAAGTATACACTCCAAAGGTAATGCGCCGTGTTTGCAATACGAGGTGATAGCTTTTCATCTTTAATTGGCCCAGGTGTTTCGGCTTTTAAGAGCTTCATGCCACCTATATTTAGCATGGGTAAAATAGCCACCACGAAAATCACAATGCCGAGCCCTCCCATCCATTGTAAAAACTGGCGGTATAATAAAAACGTACGCGGCATATCATCTAAGCCCGACAGTATTGTGGCGCCGGTGGTGGTTAATGCGCTTATTGATTCAAACATGCCATCTGTAAAGCTCACTTTGGTGACTAAAATGATTGGAATTGCCCCCAAAAAGCCTGCAATCACCCACGTGGCTGTCGCGTAAATCAGTGCATCCCTAAAGTTGGCCAGTGATGAATCAACATGCTGGGTTTTTAACAATATGACACTTGCTGTAAAAAGCATTATTGACGCAGGCAATAGGAATGACACGGATACATTATCTTTAAATAAAAATGCAGATAAAGCTGCAAATATCAATTGCACTATACTCATCCACAAAATAGGGAAAGCGAGTAATCGAAATGTGATTTTCCAATTGATCATACGTCTACTGATTTAATGAACGGCTCTTAAATCAGCATGCTATTGAAATAGGCGTAGATGTCTTTAGAGAGAGTGAAAGCTTTATAAAGATTTTATGCCGAGATAAAAAAACTTTATAAAAACTTTATAGTGACAAAAATAAAAACACTTTAATCTAATGACAATTCGTTAGATGAGCATAAACAGATGATGCAGTCAGTATTCAAACCCCCGTTATTTAAGGCCATATTTTTAAGTGTATTGATGCCACTTGTGGTGGTGCTTGCTATTTTTCCGTTTAGAGAACTGTTTACAACCACTGATATTGTGATGTTACAGCTGTTGTGGGTGACGTGGGTGGCTGTTCGAAGTAATCGCCGTGTTGCAGCGCTGACAACCCTAGTGAGTGTAGCCTGCACCGACTGGTTTTATGTGGTGCCGTACTTTACCTTTCATATTGAAAACATTGAATATGTGGTGACATTTGTGGTGATGCTTATTGTTGGCCTAGTGATAAGCCATTTAGCCGGTGAGCTCAATACTAAAGTGCGCGATGTGCAAGAACACGCCAGCAATAGCCGACTGCTCTACGAGCTTGCGAAAAAATTAAATGAACTCGACAGTTTAGATGAGCAAAAGCAATTATTTATAGCCGCGATGACGGCGCATTTAAAGGTTAAATGTGATTGGCAAGTGACGCAGACAAACAATGTTATGTATTTAAATGAGCAGCTGCCTGAATTGGGGGGGATCGCGTTTGCAAAACCCTTGACGAGTGAGCAACAAGCGCTGGCAGATACAGCGTGCTCTTTATTGTATCAAGTTCACGAAAAAACGTTATTGCGTCAACAGTCTGCGGCCATTGCAGTACAAGCGGAACTTGAGCGGTCAAAGAATACCTTGCTGCGCAGTTTATCGCATGACTTGCGAACTCCTTTGGCAACCATAATGGGGGCATCAAGTATGCTGGCTGATGAGGAGATTGAATTAAGTCGTGACGTGGTTAAAGAACAAGCCAGTAATATTTTTGAGCAAAGTAAAATACTTAATCAGCATTTCGATAAGGTAATGGAGCTAAGCAAAGTCAATAAGTTAGGTGAGAATATTACATGGCAAAAACTCAACGTTTCGAGCCTCATTAGCGAAGCAAAAGCGCGTAGGCAACAGCAATTAAGCGACTTTAAATTAACCATTAATGCTGCACAAAATAGTGCCTGCTATGGTGATGAAACACTGCTAGAAATTGCCTGTGCTAATATGCTCGAGAACGCAGCGCGTTATGGTGACGGAACGGCGGATATGCAATTTATTGAACGAGAAAATGAGTATCAACTCGTGCTAATAAACTCGATTAATCGCAATAATGAAACCAGTCAAGACGAAGGCGTTGGTCTTGGCAGTATTATCTGCGATGTGGTTGCTAAGTGTCAGCAAGGTCAATTTGAGTTAACCCTTAATGAGCAAACAGGGCAGGCGAAAGCCCAGTTGATTTGGAGTAAACAGCATGGCTAACATTTTAGTGTTAGAAGACTCACCTCCACTGCAAAGTTTTTTAAAAACGTTGCTTAAAGCCAGTGGCTATGATGTCAGCCTATGCGCAAAGGGCTTAGATGGCTTTGCACTGTTAAGTGAGCAACAGTTTGATTTAGTGCTACTTGATTTAGGCTTACTCGATATGGATGGACAAAATTGGTTGCTTGAGTTTAGGCAATGGAGTTTATTACCGGTACTGGTTTTATCTGCGCGTGATGGCGAAACAGAAAAAGTAACCGCACTGGATAATGGCGCAAACGATTACATAACGAAGCCCTTTAGTGCCAACGAACTTCTTGCCAGAATACGGGTTTTATTACGCGCCCAATCTTCGCCAAATATGACATTGCAATGTGGTGATATTCATATTGATCCCCACAAACATGTTGTTAAAAAAGACGGGCAGAGCATCAAGTTAACTAAAAAAGAATACGCTATTTTACTGTTACTCTTTCAACAAAAAGATAAAGTATTAACGCATAACGCTATTTTATCTCAAGTATGGGGGGAGCAATATATAAATCGCCCTGAATACGTGCGTGTTCACATAGGCCAGTTAAGACAAAAACTCGAAGATAATGCAGCAAACCCTAAACACATACTTACCGAGCCCGCCGTGGGTTATCGGCTAGTTGATTAAGTTTTATGTCTTTTTCGTTGGGCATACCCCATTTATTGACTACTCTTTTAATATTAAAAACAATAAATTGGGGTATTTGATTGACGTCTAATTCAAAGGGCAGCAAAGGGCTTAATACGCTGTCTAATAAGCAGCTAGAGCGTATTATTGCAGAAATTGATCAAGCAATTGAATGGCACCAATCTTGGTATAAGCAGTTACTACGCAGCCTAATCTCAAATGTCCCTGCCAATAAGCATGACCTTAGCGACAATGCGCATACTTTTTGCGAGTTTGGTCAGTGGTTTAATAAGTTACCAACCGACACTAAAAAGTTGCATCCTCATTTTTCTGAGATGGGCACTGCGCATCAAAAAATGCATCAAGGTGCTAAAGTGCTTTTGTCGTTAAATGAAGCTAAATCGGCTATTCCAGTGAGCTTACTCGATCAATTTCATGCTGATTTAGACACGCTCAGAGATTTATTTGAAGCGGTGAGCTATGAGTTTTCCGACGTTTTGCATACCCGTGATCCACTTACTGGGGCAACTGATCGCACCAACTTACTGAGTCACCTGCGCAAAGAGCACGAACGCTGTAAGCGTCACTCGCAACGCTAATTTTACTAGACCCACACGGGGATATGGTTGAAGAAATCGCTCGTTTCAAAGAGTTCTCAATAAGTAACTTTGTAAGCAGACTCGTGTATGTAGTTCCGTTACTTAAAAACTGATTTTCACCTAGTATTAATTCATTTTAAATTAATTCAGCTGACTCAGAGCAAGTGAATTTAATGACTCAAGAATTAAAAGTTATTTTTAAAGTATTATTGCAATCTAAGGCAGGGACACCGCAAAGTTGAGCCTTCAGCAACCAAATGGAAGCTTTATTAAGTCCATGTATTGCAACACTGCTGCGTAGAAATAAAAGCTCTTTTGCTGATTTACAGCGTTTTATAGATGATAACAACAACCATGGAATACATAAATTACAAGTAAGCTTTTGCCATCAATGACTACTTCTTGAACTGAGTTGTTAGTTAATAAGTTAGTGCTGACTTTTTGAGAGTTTGCGGTGTTAAATAAATCGGCTTTTACTTGGCCAATATCTTCGATACCGACAAGACTAAATTGGCCTTTTTTCTCTCTCAGGCCAAGAATAATTGTACCGCCATCAGTGTTAGCAAAAGCACTATAGGTTTCCCACATATCTTTTGGGATAGCACCCTTACCATCTTTACCGCTAGCTTGTTTGCACTCTAGCTCAGATGACTCTCGTAATAGGGAAATATCATCAAGCGTTTTAATTTCGAATTTTGCCATTTTTCACCAGTTTTAGAGTAGAGTGAATTGTACATTCAAGAACTTAGTAATGTTATTAAATCATTTATTTATTACTTTGACTAACAGACTCATTGTAACAATAATAGCATTAGGTCAAAATGTAAACATAATGGTAAGCATACAAGTTGGATGTGGCTATGAGTACGAAGGATATTGATACAACAAGAAAATACACTAAACCTGCAAATCTATTTTTATGCTTTTCGTTGCTTATAGGGTTACAAGTTATGAAGCCCACATTGTTTATGGAAGTGTATCGTTTTGCTTTTAATTTTGACCCTCACCTTTATAGCAATTGGGAACTTTACAAAATGGTTTGGTCGAAGATACAAGCGGGAGTAATGGCAGGTAAAGTAATTATGCCTTTATTGTTGGCTGAAGTAATTTGGATAATACTTCCTTTTGGTTTGTACCGACTTTTGACGTTTAATGAAAAGTGAAAAACAGCAAGTAGATCATAGATATTGCCTCACTTGAAACATGCTTATAAGGCACGTTCAGTAAAATATTGAGCAAAAAATGATTGGGGCTAGTAAGCCATTGCTGCGTCATTCAAAGGTGATTTAATAGGGAAATAAATGAGACTTAAGTTAATTAATAAAAACGCTTTTTTGGCATTGTTATTTTCACTATTAAGTACGCCTCTCTTTGCGTTCTCTTCGTATTATGAAAGTGCTACGCACTATTTAGACTTAGCAAAGCTGCAAACCAATACCTCAACAAATAATCAATTTAAGAAAAATGAGTTATCGCAAAACACTTACTATGTGGCTGCCATACAGTATTTTCTTGAAGCGTGTATGAATAAAGATGAAAGGTCATGCGCACAGCTAAGCTATGCCATTAAAAATGGACTAGGCGTAAAACCAAATAAGCAGCTAGCTCTGAAGTGGCAAGATGAGCTTAATCGAAACACCACTAAAAGCACCTTACTTTACAAGCAAACTTTAACTTGGTTTAACTCTGCTAGGTCGCAACAGGTATCTTTAAACAAGATAGCGCAAGGCCAATGCGCTAGGGTTGATTGGCAGCGTACCTTGCTTGAATCTGAGCCTGTTTTTGTGTGTAGACGTACAAAAGCACAACTTGAAGCATTGGCTTTACCAGCACTGCCAAATGGCATGTTATCACGTAAGCAAATAACGCCACCAATGGCCGACGCTGAGCGGGCAAGTGAATTTATAGCAATGTCAGAGTTCACAAGTAAAAAGCTTGGTAGAAGTTTAAATCCGCAGTGGTTTGTTGTGTCGGGTTTAGAGCCAAGGTTTGGCTGTGCACTAACGGTCAGCTTCACACAAAATATTGCTTTTAAAAACCCTTGTCATGGAGATGAATGGAATAGTATGGGTTTGCCTTTAGCAAGCAAAATCAATAGTAGCCAGCCACAAACAACACAGCCTTTAAATATTCCACCCTATAGCATAAACGAACAGACACTTATTTTAGGCAAGCTACCTGATTCAAGCGAAATAGAATATCACTATTTATTGCCAGAGCCATTAATAACAGAGGAAATGAGTGTGGCAGAGCAACTCTCAGTAGCGGCAAGGTGGCAGCAATTCTCTTTAGTTGAAGCAATACTAAAAAAACATAGTTACGAGTCAATGAAAGGTGACCCAAAGCGCCCCGAAATACTAGTAAATGCAATTAGCACACAATATCTACCGCTTATTGAGCTGCTTTTGCGAAGAGGTTTTCAACTTGATGAAAAAATTAAATATGGCGGAAGTGCAAATGAGGTTATTAAAATTATTAATAATCCAGCGATAAACGATCTAGTAAAAAGGCTCCAACAACCTCATTAAGTGTTTAGCTGCTCTTCTATAGCGATGGCCTATCAATCAAACAAAGCAATTCTACAAAGCTCTTTTAAAGGCTTTTTCTTTTTGTGATTGATTGTTGTAAAAGCCGCTTAAAACTTCAGTAATTAAAATTAATTATTGAAAATATTTTTATTAATTGTTTTTCAATTTACAGTTTGTTTTGTCATAGGCTTTTTAATTCATGCTTGGAAGCCAATTTATTTAAAATTTAAAAGCTTATGAGTGAGATACTTCTTTCAACCGCCTTGTAACTAGTTTAAAAGAATGGTTTGCAGACTTATTAAATTTACTTAACCTTCGCCGTTATAGTGCAGCTTTGCTAGCAACATAGAGCAGCAAAAAGAACAAGCCGAGACAGAACTTTATCGTCAAAAGCATGAGGTTGAAGAGGATCTAAGACCATTCCGCATAAAGATTAAATCAACTTTACCATTCCCGATTACACATCTTCATCACTCGCTCCGGTATTGAAATAAAGTGATTCCATGCTTTTGAAACTTCATCAACAATTTCGTCATAACCCGAAAACACTCTATTGGATAAACAGTGTTGTCGTATCCAGCTCCATACTTGCTCTATTGGGTTTAACTCTGGTGAATAAGGAGGGAGCTTTATTAGCGTGAGGTTGTTAAATTCTGCGGCTGTATCGTATGTGTGCCAGCCTGCGCCATCTATTATCACGACAGCATGTCTGCCAACTGGTGTAGCTTGTGATATCTGACTCAGGTGCTGCGTCATTGCTTCTTTATTGACGAATGGGCTTACTAGCGCTTCTGTTTGGCCTGTGGCAGGACATACCGCACCAAATAAATATCCATAGTCAAACTGCTGTTGTTTTACTATCCGTGGCCGAGTGCCTGTTTCAGCCCAAATGCGCGTAGTCGGATTTTGCTGGCCAAATCGTGCTTCGTCCTGAAACCATACGTCGATACGGTCAAGTGGAAGGTGTCCGGGTGTGTGAAGGATCGTTTCCAGTTGGAAGTTTTTTAAAAGCTTCTTGGCTTTTTAATGAGTGTTTAGGGTGTTTCGAACGGCTTGTGATCCAACTAAAGCCAAGCTGCTTGAGTATTTTATAAGTATGATTTAAGTGATAATGAACACCAAATTCAGTGCTAATGTAATGCACAATGTCTTCACCGGTAAGCCGGCCACCTTGAAGTTCTGTGTTCGTGCGTTTTATAAATTCAGACAGTTGCTCAAGTTGTGACTGTTGCAATCTAGATGGACGCCCTTGTATAGGCTTATTGTCTAAGCCATACAGCCCCTGTTCTAGGTAATACCATTCCGCTTAATTAAGTGGTCTATTTTGAGGCAATAAAACCGCGTTGATAACAAGGCAAAAATTTAGTTATTTAGTTGTTCTAAATCAGAAATTTTTAACGTAGGTAGCGACTGGTTTAATCACTCAAAATGATTAAGTATTTTTGCGGAATGGTATAACTAGAAACCCATTTATTAACACTACTTCGTGCTATGTTAAGACGTTTTGCAATATCAGTTCTGCTATTCCCCTCATAAAATAATGACACTGCGAGTAATCGTATGCGTTTTCGTGCATTTGGTTCTTTTCGTGAAAGCGCTAAAAGCTGTTCAGCTATGTTTTGGTTCAATGTTATTAACCGGTGATTTTATATAGCCTATATTAGATCAGATATTTAAGCGGAATGGTATTAGAAGGCAAAAACGTCAAGCTGAGCAAGATATTGAACGCCAACGTCGAAAAGCCGAAGAAGCCATACGTAAAGAGCAAGAAAGTTTTAGGCGAGAACAAGAGAGGGCTCGTTCAAATCAAAACTCGAACCAGCAAAAAACACTCAACTCAAAATGATGCTGGTCACTTAAATCCACAAAAATTTTCAGATGCCTGCGAAATACTAGGATTAGGGCAGGGATGTACTCTAAAAGAGTAGAAGTCAGCTTATATGAAATTAATGAAACTTTATCATCCAGATAAAATAGCAAGGCTTGCAGGCTCTCTAAAGAGACAAGTTGAGCATGAAACCCAGCAAATCAATGCAGCATGGGATACGATCAAAAAGAAGTTAAAATGATCTTAAAATTAAAATTTTATGTTGATAAATCACTTGTGGTAAGGTTATGTATATAAAAACAACAATAATATGTGATTTAAAGGATTAAATGAAAACAAAATTATACATTGGCCTAATTGGGGATGAATTAGCTGAGCAATATGTTCTAGACAGAGCTAATGAGTCTCTTAAGTCTTTTATCAATCTTCTTCTAAAAAATGCTCAGGCTGATGATATAGCTTCACTTCCTTTTGAACCTGTGTTGTTAACTAATCTAGCTTCCTCTGTAGAGCAAAGCTTTTACAGTGAAGCAAATAAACTAAATTTAAAAACTGAAGTTGTTAGCTGCATTAAAGCGAAAGATAACCTCCAGTTTAGCTTATCTGGCGATAACATTGAGTGGCAAAACTTTTTAATAAGTAAGTGTAATCTGTTGATGGTGGTTCGTAGCGAAAGTGACGAACTTTCTTCTGCTAAAAATACAATGTCACAGGCGATCATAGATCATGTTAGATACCCAGAAAAGCATATATCTGAGCAAACAGGATATTTCGCAAATAACGATGAATTCCTACCTTTCCTATATGAAATAAAAGTATCCGAAAATGAAGTTAGCGCTAATTTTGTTCGAGATAATGAAGAGAAAAGCTTTAACTCATTTATAAGAGGCTTTAGCAATATATCAGATGAATTGAATTCAACATTAATACAGTATTTAGACACTAGCTTGAGAGAGAAGTTAGCAACTGAAACTAAAGAAGGTGAAGTTAACTTAGCTGAATTTTATGATTTTAGTTGTAAATTTGACGTACTCGCCAGTAAACATCAGGCTAAAAGTAACCTAGGGTTTTGGGTTTTATTTTCGCTAACTCTTGTCTTAGGAGCCTCTTTTTTACTTTACGCAAAAGTATTTACCCATACTCCATGGCTGCTTATCGTGTATTTAATCGCATATACTGGTGGTGTATTTACTTATTATAGAATGAAGAAAAAGGCGTCGCTTAAAAAGCATTTAGTTTACCGATTATGTGCAGAAGCATTACGGCTTAAATTATTTCAGTTGGTGAGTTATTCAGGTAATAAAACTAACGCTTTTCAATTTGAAAAACAGATCAGCATGGTCAATGTAAATACGCAATGGATAGCGCACATGGTGAGGGCTTTTCCGTTACATAAAGTGAATGACTGTTTTTCAAGAACAGACCGAAAAAATGTTATTTTATCTCACCTTATTGATGATCAACTTCATTATTTTAAATTGAAACTGCATGGCACAAAAGAGCAAGACAGTAACAAACGCTATAAGCTTAAGCTAGATGGTTTAGAGAGGTTACTACAAAGGTTTAGTGCAACTGAACTCTCTATTGTTGTGTTTTGTACGCTTTTAATGCTTGTTGTTACACTCACCGCATTTAAGGTTGGTATTTTTTATAAACTCTACCCAGTAAAGCACATCATGATGTTTCTTATCGGTTTTTTGCCTCTGGTAGGTTTAGCATTTGAGCAGTTGGTATTTAACTTTGCGCTTGAAGAGAACGAAATGCGTTATCACCATCAAATAAGTAAATTCAAATCGATAAAACGCTGGTTGAGTGCTACAGATTCAGAACACAATATAGCTAAAATAACCAACCAACTCTGTATTGAATGTGCACAAGAGAACTTTAGTTGGTATACAACTAGAGTTAACAGGCAACATAAGCCTGCCAGCGGCGGTTAAATTTACAACTATAAAATATACAAATAATAAAAATAGGTTTCACATGGAAGAAAGTAAACAATCGAAAGTTAACCAATATAAATACCATGCCTTTATTTCATACCGTCATGCCGATAATAAAGAACAAGGCAGGCAATGGGCTACCTGGTTACACCAAGCTATTGAAACCTATGAAGTCCCCAAAGATTTAGTAGGGAAAAAAAATGGTCGAGGCGATGCTATACCTGCCCGTATTTACCCTATTTTTCGTGATGAAGAAGAGCTACCAGCCCATGCTGATTTAGGTACGTCTATTGTTGGTGCATTAGAGCAAACAAACTTACTTGTTGTGCTTTGCTCACCACGAGCGGTTGACTCGACTTATGTAGCTGATGAAATAGATTACTTTAAAAAGCTAGGTGGCTCTGACCGTATTATTGCTGCCATGATAGATGGAGAGCCAAATACTAGTTGGGATGACAGTAAACAAAAGCTGGGCTTTACTAGAGAAGATGAGTGTTTCCCAACTCCTCTACAGTTTGAATACGACCACGAGGGTAATCCTACCGATAAACATGCCGAGCCAATAGCTGCAGATTTTAGAATTAATAATGACGGTAAGCCAGAAGAGGGCTGGACGACCCCCGCAGCTTATCGTGAACACTTAAAAAGCACGACTAAACTTGATAACAAAACCATAGATAAAAAGGTCGATTCCTATCAGCAACAACTTCATCTAATGCTGCTTAAAATCATTGCAGGCATTTTAGGTGTACCTTTAGGCGAACTCACCCAACGTGATAAAGAATATCAGTTAGAACAAGAACGATTGAAGGCTAAGAAATTGAGGCGATGGTTGGGCGCGGTAGCTATATTGGCAATTTTGGCTATCAGCGCAGGAGTATTTGCGTACTCCCAAAAAGAAATAGCTGAAAATCAAGCGTTTATAGCTGAAATTGCGCGAGATACAGCATTAAGGGAGAAAAAAAAAGCAGAAAAATCTCGTAAAGAAGCTATTGCTGAGAGAAACAATGCACTTTCAATACAGAGCACATTCATTATGTCTCAAGTAGATAGTCAAAATAATAAAGGTAATTTTGATACTGCTACTTTATTGGGGTTAAATGCGCTACCTGGATTATATGGTGGGGAAAGGCCTGCTGTAGGAAATAAAATACCTTTAATTAGTGCATTGTTTAAAAATAATGTTCTTTTATCTTTTGACGAGAATAATGTAGATAGTTATTTACTTTCTGGGGATGCTCTAACTTTCTTGAAAAAAAATAAATCAGGAGTTATAGAGCTTTGGAATATTGCAAGTGGAAAGTTGATTTTTACAAAAAAGCTTGACGTCGTTGGAAGAGAAATCAGTATAAGTTATGACAGTTCAGTTATTGCTTTTAGAGAGAAGGAAGGAATTACCATTTTATCCACTGTTACAGGTGAGGTTTTAAAGAAGATTAAAGATGACTCGGTTATTGACAAGTTTAAATTGTCGAAAGATGGTCTGAAGTTGGCTTATATCACTTTGAAAAAGCTAAAAGTATGGGGCTCTAGTGTAAATAATTTGCATCAATGGGATTTAATATTAGATTTTAACTCACCTTCCATTTTAACTTACCTAAACTTTTCACCATCTGGAGAACATGTCTATACATGTGGTTTTGGAGAGGTTGCTTATTTAATTCCTGTTAACAAAAAAACTCCAATAAAAAATATTATTAACATATACAAGCCAGGAAAAAAGCTAACATCATTTAGCCCTGATGGAGAGTTGGTTGCTGTGATAGAAATAGGGAGTGATGAGAATAATGTTAATTTAGCGCTTTATTCAACTTCATCCGATAAGTTAATTGATACACTTACTTTAAATTCAGAAGTTAATGATATCGATATTTCAATCGATAGAAACAATGTACTAATATCAACGGTCAAGGAGTTAATAAGTTGGGATTTAACTACTGGAACAACTACCAATTTAATTGGTAAAAATAATAATTCGGGATATCAACGTGCATTTTTTGATAATACCGGAAATACCATTGTTGCAATAAATAATGACAATGAACTTTATGCATGGAACAAGCGTACAGGTAACCTTCTCAATGCAATAACAGTTTTCAGTGATACTGAGCTTCATGGTGCTTGGGGAGGCGATAGATATATTTTAATTAGTCAAAACGATAAAAGGGTAAGAGTCTCCGCTCCTTTGTACAGTGAAGGTTTTAACCAGGTAGATTTAGCATCGTTTCCTAAACTGGATAGTGAAAACTTGTTCGGTGGTAAGTTAGTATTAGTAGTTGAAGAGAAAAAAATAATTTACAGTGATACGACATCGCTTCAAATGATAGATTTGGAGTCTCAAAAGGTTATTTGGAGAACACAGGATATTACTTCTTATAATCGATGTTTAAGTAGTGCTTTTATTATTGAAGAAAATAAATGGTTGGTGTGTATCGACCAGGAGTCTTCCCCTAGAGGAGAGAATTACGTATTCGACCTGGTTACGGGAGAGCGGGTTCATCATAGCAACTACGATGCAATATCTATATTTATGAGAAATACTAAACCTCACTTGCTTGCTGTAAGCACTCCACTTATTAAAAAGTTTAATAGTAAAAAGTCAGAAAGTTTGGAGGCTAATAAAGATGGTATTCCTATTTTTTTGTTAAATTCTTTCCAAAATGAAAATATTGAAAAGGATGTTGCACCTGTTCCTCGTAAGAAAAAAGTAGAAAAGAAAATATTAAACTTTAGCAAACTCGACAATACTGTCTATCAGGTTGAACTAGGGTTTGATGTTGATTTTGCCTTTGTGACTGACTATGGCCGAAAATTAGTGACGCAAGAAATATCTTCTTATGAAATTGATATTTGGGATATCAACTCTTTTGAATTAATAAACACAATTGAAGGGAGAATAGTGAAGCCTGTACCTTCAAGTGAAGCAGGGGCGTTAATAAAAACCTTCTCTGAGTATTTCCTTTATAATTTTGAGTTTAGTAAAAAGACTAAGGTTTTTCATAAAGGAGTTGGAGGTATACGCCTTACCAAAAGCTCACCTAATGAAGCGCTTTTTGCTTATCATCAAACTACTGCAGATGATTTAGATGAATTGATTAAAATGAAATCTTTAATTTCTGGTCAAAAGCTTTGGGAGTTTTCATTAAAAAACTTAGATTTGAAAGATATTACTTTTAGTAAAAACTCTAAGTTAGTAGCTTTCGAGTTCATAAATGAAGATGGAAGAAAATATACGCGTATTTTTTCTGCTCTGACGGGCGAAGAATTACTAACAGAGTACACTATAAGTAGCTCTGAATATCTATTCGTTGGTAATGGTGATCAGATTATATTTAAAACAACACCAAATAACTTGATTTTATGGAGCTTAGCGAGTCGAGGTATTGTCAGGGAGTTCAGCTTTTTTCAACCCATAGACTCATTTACTACAGACGGAAAAAGTATCCACACTTTGCACGGAAGTTTGTTGAATGAATGGGCTTTAGTTTCAATAAAATCACTGATTGATAAAGCAATAGAGAAACTAACACCGAACTATAAGTGCCTTACAACTCAAGAGCGAGTTTCTTTCTTTTTGCCTCAACTTTCAGATGAGCAAAAGGCGCTGAGAAATTGTAATAGTTAAACTCTTATGCGACTCTAATCGTACTGCAAGGTGAGGCTAATTGTTGCTCACCACTACTACTGTGAAGTCGCTCTAAATTTTTATAAAGAATATATGGTCAAATCAACAGGGCTAATTGATTACTAATTAGATTAAGTGCTCCTCGCCTTTCATCTAAATAATCATACCTGTCGTATATACCTTAAACGCCTTTTAATTTATGGTTAAGGCAACGCTCAGCGACATGGCCAGCAACACCAGCTTCAGCGAGTAGACTTCGACATGTTCGACGAAGATCATGTACGGTAAAGTGTGCAACAGGTATTTTCTCTTGTTTAAAAAGTTTTTGAATGGCGGCATTAATTGTATTAGGACTAATATGCCCAAAGCGTTTAAGAGCGAGTGTCGAAGAGTTAAACATTAATATTGGGACCAACACGCCTATAAATGTGACAGGCTCGTTTGGTATTGCCTCTGTCAGTGTTAACGATGATATTGAGCAGGCAATTGAAAGAGCAGATCACGCGATGTATCAAGCTAAAAAGTCTGGCCGCAACAGAGTCTGCGTGACGTAAGGATATTAGCGACGCTTGCCTCTTCTTTACTGATTATTTTTGGCGATGAACATGGCCATGCTTACTTTACCTTGAGCCCAATCAACACAGACGACTTTGCATTACGTGAACTAAACAAACTGGCACATAAATAGCCGCTATCAGCGATATAGGTAGAAAGTTGTTGTGAGTGTTTTGTGAAAGTTTCTAAATCAAGGTGAGGCGATGCTAAGTACAGGCCATTGCTAACGATAGCGTTATTTACGGTGTTTAAAAATGTCACCGCTGCTTGAAAGGAATCAAAGCAACATAATGTGTCTGCTTCATTATTAAGGTTTATGATATCTGCAAGGTCTATATTGCTCGGCATTTCATGACTGTAAAGCTTGGCAACAATATTTAAAATGACATTTTGTATCACGCTTGTGTCGTTGCTTGGGTGGGTTATTTTAATGAGTGGTGTGCCATACGATGCACAATAATCAGTAAGCTCTTTTGTGTTAGAGCAATCAAGCCCGCCAACAAATACGGCATCGAATTGAGCAAAATCTGTTGCTTGAAATGTCTGTGGGCATAGCAATGTTGCATGCTCTGAGGCGGTTAGGTTTGGTACTAATATGGCGATGTTTAAATCGTTAGATAATTCGTGAATAGGTACAAACATTACTTATTTACTATTTTAAAAATGCCCAGTAAAACCGCGGCTATGCCCTCCATCGTAATAATATAGAGGGAGTAAAGGCACCAAACAGTGCCCTTACTTTTTACGCTAATCGTATTTTGCTTCTAGCTCATTAGCTGTGTGATAGCTTTCGTGAGTTTTTAGCTGCTCAAAGTAGCGTTCGATTTCAGGGAAGTGCGACAGCTTACCCGCCTGAGCAACCTGCTCTACAACAAAAGACATCATGAAATCAGCGCCTGTCAATGTGTCGTCGACTAAGTACTGCTTACCTTGTAATTGCTGATTAACATAGCTCAGTATTTTAGCAATTTCATGGTCGGCATAGTCGGCAATAAAGTTAGTTTGACAGCCATCTTTAGTAATAAAGAGTTTTAGTAGAAGAGGCACCATGGCAGAGCTTTCAGCAAAATGCAGCCATTGCTGGTAATCAACATAGCTGTCGCTTTGCTGACTTGGCATAAACTTGCCTTGCCCGTACTGGCTAATTAGATAATCAGTAATTGCACCAGACTCGGTAATTACTTTACCGTTATCTTCAATAACGGGCGATTTACCCAGCGGATGAATTTGTTTTAGTTCATCAGGCGCTAAAAACGTTTCTTTATTGCGTTGATAGGCAACAATGTCGTAATCGACACCAAGCTCTTCCAGTAACCAAATAATACGTTTAGAACGTGATTTATTTAAATGGTGTAACTTAATCATTCGTTATCCTTAATAGTGGCGCAGCATGAGTTGCTACGCCTAAAAAATTTACATTGGCTGCTGAACTTGCACGACAGTTTTGCCAAAATTATCACCATTCAACATAGCATTAAAGGCGTTAAGTGTATTTTCGAAATTAGCTTCAAGGTGCTCTTTATATTTGATTTTTCCTTCGCTTAGCCATGCTTGCATGTCTTTTGCGAACTCCTCATAACGATGAGCGTAGTCATCAAAAATAATGAAACCTTGCACTTTAATACGTTTCTTTAAAATTAAGCCCATAAGCATAGACAAGCGGTCTGGGCCCGGTGGCAGCTCGGTTGCATTGTACTGTGATACTAAGCCACATAATGGAATGCGTGCTTTGGTATTTAACAGTGGTAAGACGGCGTCGAGTACATGACCACCGACATTTTCATAATAGACATCAATGCCTTTATTACAGGCTGCGCTTAACTGTTCTGCAAAATCATCCGCTTTGTGGTCAATACAAGCATCGAACCCAAGGTTTTCAACAGCATGTTGGCATTTTTCTTTACCGCCAGCTACGCCAACGACCTTACAGCCTTTTAATTTAGCAATTTGCCCTACTGTTGCACCGACAGGTCCTGTGGCCGCAGCAACAACGACCGTTTCGCCTGGTTTTGGTTCACCAATATCCAAAAGCCCCATGTACGCTGTAAAACCAGGCATACCCATAATACCTAACGCATAAGAAGGGTTTTCAGGGTTCTTACCCAGCTTCATTAAGCCTTTTGTGTCGCTGATTGCGTATTCTTGCCAGCCCGTATACGCCAACACCCATTCACCTTCTTGGTAGTCAGGGTGGTTTGATTGCTCAACTTGGCATACGGTTGCGCCCACCATCACATCACCAATTTCAACAGGGTCAGCATATGACTCTGCATCGCTCATTCGTCCACGCATATAGGGGTCGAGTGATAAATAAATAGTTCTTAGCAGTACCTCACCGTTTTTTGGTGCGGGTACTGAGTGTGTTTTTAATACGATATTGCTTTCATTTGCGACGCCATTTGGGCGAGACTCAAGAATATATTGACGATTTTGAATATCAGACATACTTTGTTCCTATTACTAGGTTTATGAAGTGGTGCATATAGATGAAGTGCGGGCGCATTCATAAAATTCAATGATTAAATTGTCACTGTGAAAATAAACACAATTTCAGTCATGCAATAATCGATTTTGCAGAGGGCATAGAAAGGTGTATGCTCAAATGCAACAGATAAGTCAAAAGGATTGATATGAAACGTATTTTATTGTTAACGACGGCGCTTTTAACTGGCGCGTTTAGCGCTCAGGCTAACGCGAATGATGAGGTATTATCGGTTGACCCTGTCTCGCTTTCGGGCGGTGCGTTTGCATTTGAAAACGACGCCAAACGTTATCCCAAACAAAGCCAATTTAGTATTTTGCATAGTGTGATGATGAGTAGCGAAAGTGGCCGACGTCTCGCCGTGGTTACTATCGAAAACAAAGCATCTGGCTCTCGTATTTTACAAGCCGACCATATTATGGCGTTGTTTGCAGATGGCAGCCGATTAAACCCACTCACTTTCGATGAAGGCATTAAGCTTGATGATGGAGAAAAGCGCTCCCTTACACTTTCGTTTGGTGAAAATGAGTACCCAATTTTAGCTGTCTATACCAGCCTAGATAAATAAAAGGATGATCATGAAATTTCGCACTTTAGCAGCTGTCGTTGCGCTTTTTAGCTCACAAACCGTTATGGCCGTTGATAGCCAAGACTTTGTAAAAGACAATGTGTTTACGCAAGGCATTGAAGGACCTACCATGTACAACGGCACTTTGTATGCCGTTAACTATGCAGAGCAAGGGACGATAGGCCGAGTCGATAACATGGGCAAGTCGTCATTATTTGTGCGCTTACCAAATGACAGCGTTGGTAATGGTTTGCAATTTGATCAACATGGTAACCTTTATATTGCCGATTACGTTAATCATCGTATTTTAAAAGTGCCTGCGAACAGCCAACAAGTCGAAGTATTTGCCCACAACAGCGAAATGAATCAACCTAATGATATTGCGATTACGCAAGGAGGAAGCTTTTTTGCCAGCGATCCTAATTGGGCAAAAAGCACCGGACAGCTGTGGCGCATAAACGCAGACGGTAGCACACACCTTCTCGAAAAAAACATGGGAACCACTAACGGGGTTGCCGTGAATAACGACAACAGCAAGCTGTATGTAAATGAAAGTGTGCAACGCGTTGTATGGCAGTATGACCTTGACGATGCACTGAATATTAGTAATAAACGCGTGTTGATACGCTTTGATGATCATGGCCTAGATGGCATGCGCGTGAATAACCAAGGGCATATTTTTATTACCCGTTACGGAGCGGGTAAAGTGCTGGAGGTTTCACCTGAAGGTAAGGTTTTAAAAACCTACACGCTTAAAGGCCAGCATCCCACAAACCTAACCTTTAACGACGAGCAGGATACACTCTTTGTTACTATGCAAAAGCGCGGTGCGATAGAGGTAATTAAACTTTAAATTAGCCTTGCTTAGCGCGTGTGATAGCGGCGTTAATCGCCGCTTTTGCTTGCGGGCTATTTTTCCAACAGCTTGTCTGTAGCATTGAGGCAACTCGCTCAGCAATTGTGTTTGCATCGAACCCTGCTAACTGCTCAAATGAGTCAATCCCTATTTCTTCAAAGCGTTTTACTACTGTGGGGCCGACCCCTTTAAGCGCTAATAAAGCCGCGCGTTCTTGTTCATTAAATGGCATGTATACATTCCCTGTTTATCAGTTTTTATTTAGGTACTTTGACCTAATTATTAAGGCGTTAAAATTAAATATTATACTAATTCGCTTAATTAAGTGGTCTATCTTGAGGCAATAAAAAAGCGCACCGGGCAGGGTGCGCTTGAGGGGATTAATCCTGTGTAGCTAAAACAGTAGGACTAATTAAAACTCGGAGCGTATCTCAGTGAAACACCGACAGAGCGGCCAATCACACTATAATCACTTACGGTATTAAAGTGGTTTGCACCGATTTCAGGTGTTGGTGGTTCACGGTCTAACAAGTTATCGACACCAAAATTAACAGCAAGTTCCTCATTAACTTGCCATGCTGCTGCGAAATCAAGATAATTTTGTGCTGAGATTGTTTCTGAACGGTCTACAGCATACTCTACTTCCCCGATTCTGCGCCAGCCAAGTTGGAAATTCATGTTATCTAATTGCCAATCAATGCTTGCACGGTGTTTATAGTCTGCTTGTAAAATACTCGCAAAGTCACCAGAACACGCACTGCCATAGGTGCCTTTACAGTCTACTTCTGCCACGGTGCTGTTATTTTGGCGAGTTTGTTTAGTAACAAAGTTACCTTGGTACGAGAATCTAAAGCGACCGCCCATTTGAGCTGGGGCATCAATAACGTAGTTAGCCGCAACGTCAATACCTGCTTGCTCAATTGCTGCTAAGTTAAAGTCGTTAACAATAGCTGTGCTAATAAACCCAGTATTCGGATCGCGAAGTACTGCACCACACAATGGGTTATTCGGGTTAGGATCGTCAATGTAACAGCTTTGCAGTGCCGCACCTGGTTGAATTTGACTTACCGCATCCGTTACGCGAATGCTGTAATAATCTAACGATAAATCAAAGCCTTCTAAATAGCTAGGAGTGTAAACAATGCCCAAAGTATCAGATTCAGCTTGCTCTGGTTTAATATTTGGGTTTCCGCCGTACGTGTATTTTGCTGTGCTTGAGTCAAACTCAGTGCCAACTGGCGGCGCACCAAATGCAGCACATTGGCTTGCATCGCCCGTACCTAGCAAACAAGGATCGCCGTTATAACGGCCCGCTAATCGAGGGACAAATTGATCACTGTTTTGATCAAATAACGACAGCGAAAGTGCCGTAATAGGGCTGGCAAATTCACCTAAGTTAGGTGCTCTAAACGCCGTTAAGCGGTTTGCACGAATACGAATATCGCTGTTAATTGCCCAGTTTATACCCAGTTTATAGGTGTCTTCTGCTTCAGTGTTTGAGTAGTCAGAAATGCGATAAGCACCTTCAAAGCTAAGCTCTTCGGCAAAGGGCTGATCAATTAAAATAGGCACTAATACCTCAGCATAAAACTCTTCTGAGCTGAAGCTTGCGTCCATATCAAATGCACTAATTGACGCAAAGCTGGTGCCATTTCTAAACGCATCGCCCGGTGTTTGTTTACCGGTTTCTTTACGGTATTCGTAACCAACGGCAAAGTCGACAGGGCCAGCAGGAAGCTCAAACAAGAACCCTGAATCACCCGATAAGGTTGCTGAAATCACACTTTGTGTACGGTCGCGAGTGGTATAAATTAGTGGGTCGCTGAAATCAGTTAAGTCGAGGTTGGGATCAAAAATGTCCACTGAGTTAGCTAGCGCTGCAAAGCGGCTGTTGCCACTGTTGTCATTGCGATAGGCATTGTTATAAATGGTTGCTACTTCGTCGGTTTTACCGTATTGACCATACACATCGTAGCGTAAGTAATCGGTTAAATCGCCTTTTAAACCTAATTGAAATTGCATTGAATCGCGAACGGCTTCTGTATGTTGCACACCTAAACCAAGGTTTCGCTCTACATTTACACGTGCATTACCTTCGCTATCAAACGTTAGTTGGTCACGTAACTCGCTAGGAATATACGGGTTATTACTGGTAAGAGTGACTTGCTCGTTCACAAAAATAGGTGTTTGACCACTGGCACCCGCTCCCTTTACAGTCACTTTCGAATACATGGCACGCCCATATGCAACGGCGCTGTTGCTTACATCAACATCGAATAACAAGCCAGTTGAAAAGCGATCCATTGGTTGGGTTAAGTAACGATCGGCTGTAAAATCAGTCGTTTGACGCTCATTTGAAACACTTCCAGCATCTGTTATAGCAAGGCTATTGCCTGATGCAACATCGGTATAGTAACCACCACTATTAATCAGCGGTGTTGAGTTATCAAGGGCGTAGCTTCGCTCGCCTGCTAAAAGTTCTTTACGTTCGGTGTAGCCTAAATATCCGGTAACGTGGCCGCGACCCTCGGCGATATCACCCCCGAAAATTGCTTCAAAATTAAGTTTTTCATTCCCGCCATCTGCACTTTCATAACTCGTCGAGAATTCAGCACCGGTAAAATCATCATCTAATACAAAGTTTACAACCCCAGCAACGGCATCAGCACCGTATACCGCAGCAGCACCGCCGGTAAGCACGTCAACACGCTTAATTAAACCTGCCGGAATCGTATTTACGTCAACTGAGTTTCGAAAACTAAAAGGTACAGCGCGTGTACCATCAATAAGCACAAGTGTTCTGTTTTGACCTAGGCCACGTAAATCAATCGTCGATGAGCCAAACGAGTCGCCAACGGTTGCGCCTGTGCTATTTGCACCTGCTGCCGCTTGTGGCAGTTTAGCCGTAATATCTTCAACGTTTACCGCACGGTCTAGGTGAATTTGTGCTTCATCAACGCTGACAACAGGGCTGCTTGAAACTAATTCGGTTCGTTGAATACGTGAGCCTGTTACAGTGATTACTTCAGGCTTTTTGGCTTGTTCGGTATCTGCAGCGTGCGCCACCCCCATAACCGAGCTTACAGCAATAGCAAGTGGTGAGAGCAGCAGTAGCGAACGTTTTGTGTGAGTTGTCTTTGCTTTCATGTTGATTCCCTAGCGTTTTATCATTTAAATCAACGCTGGTTGGTATGCGACCAAGACCATTTAGTTAATTTAATGCGTCATACTTTTTGTTATGATGGCTGTTGTGTTCTCCTTTTGGGGAGCTCACCCGTACAGTTTTAAAGCAAATTAAAAATCTTTGCAATAATTATTCTTTAAATGTATTGTTTTAAAATATAAACTATTCCAATCCATCAAGCGGCTTATTATTATATAACAAGCTGATTTTAAGTGATTTATTTATGCATCAACATATTGAAAAACTGTATTTAAGTGCAAAAAAAGAAAAAAAATTAATTATTGGTCTGATGAGTGGCACCTCATTAGATGGCCTTGATATTGCGCTGTGTGAGGTCTCTGGGCAAGGCATGAATACCCATGTTGATGTTATTAAGTTTACTACCGTTGATTACGACGATAATTATAAATCACGCGTTAAGCGGGTGTTTGCAAAGCGAGAATGCGACCTTGAAGAAGTAACCTTACTTAACCCGTGGATAGGCCAGCTTCATGGCGAGATGGTTGCACATACTTTAGCGAGCTGGGGTATAGATAAAGAGCATATCGATGTAATAGCAAGTCATGGACAAACTATTTATCATTGCCCTAAAACTCAGCACAAACGCCCTGAATACGGTAATGCAACGTTACAAATTGGTGACAGTGATCATCTCGCGGTTACCGCAGGGATCACCACTATTGGCGACTTTAGGCAAAAGCATATTGCTGCGGGTGGAGAAGGTGCTCCTTTGGCGGTATACGGTGATTATTTGTATTTCACAAGTCATCAAGAAAACCGTATTTTGTTAAATATGGGGGGGATTGCTAATCTTACCTATTTACCAAAATCTGCCGATGCGCGAGCTGTTTTTAGTTCAGACATTGGCCCAGGCAATACCATTATGGACGCGTATGTACAGCGTCATTTTGCTCCGCTTCAGTATGATAAAGATGCATTAATCGCCAGTAAAGGCACCGCAAACGACGCTTTGTTAGCGGCGTTATGTAGTGATGCATTCTTTAGTTTAGATTTTCCAAAGACAACAGGGCCAGAAGTATTTAACCTAGATTATTTAGCGTCGGCTCAAGCACGTTCTAACACGAGCGATCTGTCTCATTACGACGTTATGGCCACTTTAGTCACGTTTTCGGCTTTAATGATTGCTAAAGCAATCAACCAATGCAGTGAAAAACTGACCGATATTGCAGTGTATGCCAGTGGCGGTGGAGTGCATAACCCGCTGCTAATGAATATGATCTTAGCGAATTGCCCGCAGCTTTCAGCTATTAAAAACACCGATAGCTTAGGCATTAATCCAGATGCGAAAGAGGCGGTATTGTTTGCGATTCTGGCAAATGAGTGTTTGTCGGGGGGTCAACAGCGTTTTGGTAATACCGAGCAAGGGATCCCCGATATTACCATGGGTAAAATAAGCTTTTGCGATTAGAAAAACGCTAAGAAACTTGCCCCAAGATTACTGATATAGTGCCGAAAACCCTGATTTTTAGCGTGGTTTGTCGGCGCTAATTGTGGCGATGCGTTGGCAGCGATACCGACGTCGAATTGCGCGCTGTCTTTCAATGTTGCATGCTTACCATGAAGCATTAGCTGCAATACAAATTCACCACTTTGTGTCACGTTTTCTAACGTAAGCATAATAAGCTGCTGATCTAGGTCATGTTGCGTCAGTGTGCGCGCAGTAAAATACGCTGATTCACGCGCATTAGGATAGGTCGCACTAATAGAGATCACATCGCCCTCATGCGCATCTTCGGGTAGCACACAATAAAACAAAACCTGCTTTTGCTCGTTAGCAACAAAATGCAGTTGTTCGTATTCCATTGTATGCTCAAGTGCCGCACATAAGGGATCATCACTAGAGGGGAGTGCAAACGAAAGTTGCACCAAAGCACTGTTCATTACTTCTTCATTACGTTAGTTGATTAAATTAGCGCCAATTATTGATCAATTAAATGACAGAATTATGACTATTGTCATAAGGGGGATTATTTATTTTATGAACAACTAAAATTTGTTCTTTCTGTTCCAAAACTAGAATAGTAATAAATTAAAATCCGATAAATGATATGGATCTCAACTAGGCACCGCAGATAACCATTAAGCAGCTTTAAGAGTCGAATTCATTGGTTGAAGACTGTTTGTAACTTTGCGTTATGAATGTTTTGATGAGACTTTGTAAGCAAGTAAAAGCGCATTTAGCGTCGTTTTAATTAGTCAATGAGCTAGGCACCTAGCTCATTGGGTAGGAATATTTAAACATTAGATAACTTAAACACACTAATCTGAAGTAAATGTTCTCGTTAATTTTTGTTCACTTGAGCTATTTGTAGTCTTATTGCTTGAATATATAAAATATAAGGCAATACCAAGACAAATAATTGCAATTACCCTATAAATTGAAAAAGGTATTGGCTCATTCCCCAGCCAGCCAAAATTATCAATTAACATACTCATTGTTAGCTGCCCGAAAATAACCGCAACCGTTGCGACAGCGGTACCGATACGTTGCACCGCAAGTACCATTATGACTATATATGGAACACCACACATAGCTCCCAGTAATTGCCATTTGGGTACATCCAGCAACGTGATTGAATGCTTTGGCTCAAAGTAGAAGATCAATAAAGCTGTGATTAATGCACCCACTGAAAATGTAAGGAATGCGGTCTTAAAAACGCCTAATTTACTTCCAAGTTGACCATTAATTGCTGCTTGAATACTGAGCATAACGCCACCGAGTATCGCTAATAAAATCATTATAAATGTCATAATAGATCCTAACCTTGTGCAACCATCGCTAACGCGATAATGATGAAAATGAGTGCAATAATTCGTCTATTGTCGATTCTTCTGTGAGGGGTACCAAATAGACCAAAGTGATCGATAATTAAACTTTTAGAGATTTGCCCAGCTAAAATACCAATCATCGTCATTGCAATACCTATTTTAGGCGTCGCCACAGTGAGAATAACGACATAAACGACACCTAATACTCCCCCTGACAGTTGCCATGATGGCTGAGAGAAAAAAGATGCACTATTACGAGGGCTAAAAAACAACATCAACAAAAATGTTAATGCAGCCCCAACTGCGAAAATACTAAATGTTGCCCATAAATCGCCAACTTGCGTTCCCAAAGGCCCTAGTAACCCGGCTTCAACGGAAAGCCCCATACCACCAGCGATAACAATCAAAATTAAAAAGAGTTGCATATAAAACTTTCTCCATTTTTTAAGGTGAAGAAGAATACGCTTTTCGATTGATGAGAAAAATGCCATTATTGTGTGAACACCTTTGCACAATATGCATATATGAGTAATTTTGAATCTATAAATCTAAAGAGCTTACTGATTTTCATCAATGTGTATGAGCTAAAGAATTTTTCGTTGGTAGCGAGACGGGAAGGGGTGTCTGCTTCTCAAGTGTCTCGTGTTATACACAATCTTGAAGATGCACTTGGACATCAATTATTTTATCGGAATACGCGTGCGATAATACCCACTGAAAGCGGTAACCTATTCATAAATCATGCGCGTGCAATGGCTTTAAATTTTCATGATGCACAACAAGCGTTAAGTGAAAGATTACTAGAACCCTCGGGACTTGCCCGGATAAACGCGCCAGTATTTTTTGGTCAAAAGCATATAGCTCCAGCCCTTGCTAATCTGAGCGAAAGGTATCCAGAATTAGATATAGAGCTAACTCTTACTGATGATTACATTGATCCGATGAAAGATGCGTCAGATGTCATATTTCGGATCGGTACGCTTAACGACTCCTCATTACGAGCACGTATTGTGGGAGAGCAGAGTTATCATCTCACTGCATCACCCAAGTACATTCAAAAATATGGTGTGCCTAAAAAACCTGAAGACTTAGTTACACATAAATGTCTCGTCTATAGTGGCTCATCAGGTCCAAATCGTTGGTATTTCAGGCAACCCGAAGGTTTATGGGTTCACTGCCCGATCACTCCGACTTTAAGTTCGAACAACGCCGAGTCTCTGCTCACCGCCGCTTTAAATGGTATGGGAATAGTATTGTTTCCAGATTGGCTCATTGCTGACAGTCTATCTGAGGGGAAACTTGTGAAGCTTTTTACAGAGATTGATTCATCAATTAATACTGAAACTCAAACTATTGCTGCAATATACCCGAATGCCCGTCACCCATCACTTAATGCAAGAGCCATTATTGACTACTACATAGACGTGTTTGGGTCCCCTTTGTATTGGCAGCTATAGCCTCGCTATATTTAAAAGAAGTTACGGCCTTTTAAAGCCTGTATTAGGGTCGAATGCAATTTTCAACGCTTAGTTTTGATAAAAAATAACGGTAGAGTGCTTTAGCGTTCAAGATGACGAGTGATTATCCCCCAAAAAACTCCCCAAACTATTTATATATACCAACTAACTAACCTCTCTCAACGGGGTTATTTACTGATCTAGTAAAAAAATTCATTCGTATTTTTATGCGGATAGATGATCTTAAGAATGTAAGAGTCTCTATTGCTACACTTATACGATGCAATAGCATTCGCATACTGCCGTTGTTGGTCGATCTCTCTACAAGAATAGGATCTGCCATGCAGACCCCACAATAAATTTTGAGAGGATGAAATAGATGAAAAAGTTTTTACCAATTTTTCTTTCTTGTATTTATGGGTTGGCAACCCCTTCAGTACTGGCTTTAGAGGATAGAGAAGCACTGGTTCCTTTACCTTCATTAGATGATTTCACTAACGGGAAAGACGGCTGGAGCTTTGGGCTTGGTGCAGGCGTTGAATATGAAACGGCTTACGAAGGTTCAGACGAATTTGGGTTTGAATTGCAGCCTGCGGGAGCGGTGCAATGGCGTAAGGGCGATAATATATTTTATTTTGCTGGAGAAGCATTTGGTTGGCGTGGTCTTCGAAACAATGATTGGTTGTTAGAGGCATCGGTAGGTTTTGATGAGGGGCGAGAAGAAAGCGATTCAGATGATGGCCGATTAGATGGGTTAGGTGATCAAGAAGAAGGGTTTGAACTGGTGTTTCAGGCTCGTCGTTCTTTCACACCTGATTGGCGTTACTGGCTAGTAAGCCGTGTTGTGGCAAGTGAAGATGGAAATTTAGGTTTGTTTGGGGTGGGCAGACGCTTTGGAACCCACACAGATGGGTCGGGTTCTGAAGTTAATCTAGTGGCTGTTTTTCATGATAGTGACTATGCCAACAAAGGGTTTGGTATAGACGAAATGCAATCTGCGGCATCAGGCTTAGAAACGACCTCTTTGAGTGGGGGATTACGCTCGTTTGGCGTGGATTACAGTTACCGACATAATATGAATGATAATTGGCAGATTTACGCGGAAGCTCTTTTTGAGTACTTCAGCAGTGATGTAAGGAAAAGCCCCATCGCGCGTAGTAATTATGAAAGTGAAATCGGCGTCGGTTTCATTTATATTTTCTAACTTTAATGCTCTTTGACAGCCTGCTCAAAGCGTTGGGCAGGCTTAAATTATCGTGCCTACACTACGGTATTTTATATTTTTGCCATTTTATAAGCTCTATTGATTTTGAAGTGTGCGGCATTTTCAACCTTAATGCCTAAATGTCGTGTTGCTATGAGGGGGTAGAACATTGAGTAAGTTACTGAATATTGTTATTACGCTTATTCTACGGTCAATGTAATGTGTTTTGTTCTTCCTATTGGTGTTAATTTTAATTGTCTACAGGTTTTAGCGCGGGTATCTCGTTGGCGAGTAAATCGCTGATAGGCACTAACACTATGTGGTAAACACATTGTTCAGACGTATTTTGATCCGGCACCATTAAAGCGCGAATGTAGAGTACGTCTTGGCAATCACTCTTTTGGTTTTTTACAAATGTTTGCACCAAATGCCCACCTCGGCAGGCTGATTTTATATTTTGAAAATCATCAGGGGCAATTATTTCGCTAATTTGGTCTGTTTGAATATCAATCTCAATATGGGCGTGTTTATTAATGCGTGTTAGCGCTCCTTGCTCATTAACAATGATAAAAGGGGCAGGGAACTGGTTTGTTGAATCGAAGTGCTTTTTATTGGGTAGGCGCGAATGAAACCCTTCAAACGCATGCACCATCATAACGTAGTTACCTTCTTGTGAAACGCGGGGGATTTGAATACAAAAGACTTTTTTGTGCCGACCATTTGGGTAAAAATCCCATTCAGAACTTATTTCGGCTTCTCCTGAAACAAAGCGTCGATAATAGCTTTTTAGCCGTGTTTTAACTGAGTAACTCATTAAGTTGAATGTTTTTGCTTGTAAGTTTTTCAGGCTCTCTACTCCCCAAAATTTAACCCCAGAACGATTTGCCCAAATGACTTTATTGGTGTTGAAATCCCATAGCCAAGAAGGATGTGGGCGAAGCTCTAGTAAACGAAGCTCTTTTTCACTGAGTAACAATGTGGCGTTATCACATTTTGCGCTGTATTGACTGTGAGTATAATTAGTAATCCACTCTTTAAGAGCGTGCTCCTCAACCCCTTTGTCAAATAAAAAGCCCTGACCAATTTTGGCACCGGCTTCAATAAGAATGCCTCGTGCCATGCAGGTTTCTATGCCTTCGATTACACAACGCAGCTCTAAATCACTGCACAGCTGAAGAATAGCGTTCATGCCTGCCATGCTTGCTTTGTCATTAATAAGCTGCGAGGTTAAGGAGTAGTCAATTTTTACTTCGCTAAACACATTTAACCGAATCGTTTCGAGTGTCGAAAAGCCCGTCCAGAAATCATCAATAGCAAGTTGAATACCCAATTGACTGAGTTGTCTCAGGTTTGCCACGCTTTGGTTGCTGAAAATACCTGCGGTTTCGGTGACTTCGAGTACAATCGAATCTGCATTTATCTGGTATTGATTGATTAAATGACCGATTTGTTTGGCGAAGCCTTCAACGGTGAGGTCATTAGCTGACATATTTAATGAATAGTGAATAGCCGTTTTCGTATTATCAAGGGACTGAATGGTCTGCAGCATTCGCTCAAACAGTGTGAGCGTTAATAAATAACATTGTTCATTTATTTCGAGTAGATCAATAAAATGAAATGGTGCGATGACACCATATTTAGGATGATTCCAGCGTGCCAGAAATTCAAACCCGACCAGTTCGTATGTGTCGAGGTTGACTTGTGGCTGTGCGACTAAAAAGAACTCGTTGTTTTTGATGGCCATCAAAATATCGTCAATTTTAAAGCGCGGTATATTCGACAGCATCATGGTTCCTTATTTTTTATTGGGTTGTGTTTATTGCCGTTACAGTATTGGTGAACGTAGTTATGTTAGCTAGTCGGAAAGGGTGATTAAACATTCAGAAATTGCTTAAAATTAAGGAATTACGATTTTTTGAATAGCGTGAAGTAAAAAAGCAGGTGTCGTGTAGCACGCTACCTGCTTGTTTATCTGTAATGTCGTTGTTTTTCGTGAGGATTAATTAGCTAGCAGCTCTTTTCGTACAAGCTCTGTCCCTGCGCTGAGGGCTTTTAATTTGTCATTTGCGATATCTCGGGGCAATGGGGCCATGCCGCAGTTGGTGCAAGGGTAGAGCTTATCGGCATCAACATATTTGAGTGCTTCACGCAGTGTTGCGGCAACCTCTTCTGGGGTTTCTATTTCATTGCGTGCGACATCAATGGCGCCTACCATCACTTTTTTTCCACGGATCAGCTCAAGTAACTCAATTGGTACACGCGAGTTATGACATTCGAGCGAAATTATATCGATATTCGATTTTTGTAGCTTAGGAAATATTTCCTCGTATTGGCGCCACTCGTTGCCCAATGTTTGTTTCCAATCGGTATTGGCTTTAATGCCGTAACCGTAACAAATATGAACGGCGGTTTCGCATTGCAGCCCTTCGATTGCTCTTTCAAGGCAGGCAATACCCCAGTCGTTAACGTCGTCAAAAAACACATTAAAAGCGGGCTCATCAAATTGAATGATATCGACACCTGCAGCTTCAAGCTCTTTGGCCTCTTGATTAAGAATTTTAGCAAATTCCCAGGCGAGCTTTTCGCGGCTGTGATAATGGTCATCGTACAGGGTGTCGATCATGGTCATCGGACCCGGCAACGCCCATTTGATTGGCTGCTTGGTTTGTGCGCGCAAAAATTTGGCATCGTCAACAAACACCGGTTTGGTACGTGATAAAGGCCCAACAACACACGGCACACTGGCATCGTAACGGTCACGTATTTTAACGGTTTTACGGTTTTCGAAATCAACCCCTGTTAAGTGTTCAATAAAGGTGGTGACAAAGTGCTGGCGGGTTTGTTCGCCATCACTCACAATATCAACACCTGCTAACTGTTGTTCATGCAACGAAACACGCAGAGCATCATGCTTGCCATCGCTAAGTTCACTTCCTTGCAATTTCCAGGGTGACCAAAGCGTTTCTGGCTGTGCCAACCAAGACGGTTTTGGCAAGCTGCCAGCGGTTGAAGTAGGTAATAATTTTTTCATAATAATCGCTTAGTTATCTCGTTATTAGGCCAGATTGCTAGACCATTGCTCAAGCACTGTTTTATAGGGCTTTATAAAGTATTGTTCGGCAAACTTGCCTTGTGCAACAGCTAACTGACTGCGCTCTTCACGGTCATAAATAATTTGTGTTAATGAATGATCTTGGTTCTTTAAGTTTGGTTTATAACGGCTCCCTGCGACTGCATTGGCGTTATAAATTTCTGGCCTGTAGATCTTTTGAAAGGTCTCCATAGTGCTAATGGTGCTGATAAGCTCAAGGTTAGTGTAATCGTTAAGCAAATCACCAAAAAAATAGAATGCCAGAGGAGCCACACTGTTAGGAGGCATAAAGTAACGCACTTGTAAGCCCATTTTTTTGAAGTATTGTTCGGTTAATGATGTTTCATTTGGCTGATACTCTACCCCTAAAATTGGATGCTGGTTTTCAGTGCGGTGATAGGTTTTGTTGTCTGACACGCTTAAGCAAATAACCGGTGGTTTTTTAAAGTGGCTTTTGTAAGTATCAGAGCTTACAAAGTGTTGAAACAGCTTGCCGTGTAAGTCGCCAAAGTTATCGGGGATGCTAAATTGGCTTTTACTTTTATTATGATCAAGCAGCAACACACTAAAGTCATAGTCGCGAACATAAGATGAGAAGTTGTTACCCACAATGCCTTCGATTCGTTCATCGGTGTGGTGATCAATAATATTCGTTTTTAACACTTCAATAGAGGGAAAAACGTCACCGCTGTTCGCAATATCGATATCAACAGAAATAATTTCCAGTTCAACAGAGTAGCGAGTGCCTTGTGGGTTATCCCAATTTGCTAAGGCATTAAAACGATTATTAATCATTTTTAAAGCATTGCGTAGGTTCTGTTTACGGCTTTCGCCTCTTGCTAAGTTTGCAAAGTTGGTAGTGATACGCGTGCTGTTTGATGGATGGTAGTTTTCATCCAAGCAAATGCGCTTAATAGTAAATGTAAAATCATTTTTCATGGCTGTAGGTATCCAATGTTTAATCCGAAAACGTGACTGCTGTTTAATTATTTATCGCAGTGTTAGTCATAACAGGCTACTCAATTAGCTGTAGTAACCTTTGCAGCGTTAATAAATTTATACGTGCTCTGATGCATGAAGAAAAACGTTTTTATTTCAGGTAAAACATGAATGCGATTCATACATTAAAGGGACGCACTCTTGTGGTGTGTGTTTAATATGGGTGCAAAGTACTTAAACATACTTTGAAAGTCTAGATGGCTAAATGGGTTGGGCTATGATGTGGTTTTTTCATGTGAAACGTGAGTAATATTCAATACTTAACGCCGCAACTATTGTTCCTTTAATTGATATACTCGAAATCTAAACGAATAACAGAGATAAAGGGAATGAGTGAATTAATCGTGTTGGTGCTTTACTGCGCTTTACTTGGCAGTGGCGTTGGGTTTTTAGCCGGTTTATTAGGGATTGGTGGCGGTTTAGTGATTGTGCCAATACTCAGCATTATATTACTGCACTTTAATGTCTTACCCGCAGAGCAGGTTGTTGTAGTGGCTATTGCAACCTCATTGGCATCCATACTTTTTACTTCAACGTCGTCAGCAATAGCGCATCATAAAAATGGCAATGTGCCATGGGAAATTGCGCCTTGGGTGATGGTTGGTGTGGCACTTGGTGCGCTCATCAGTGGCTTTATTGCGGCGTTATTACCAGAAAATGTGGTGAGGTTAGTATTCGCTATTTGCGTTGTGCTCATTGCGCTTAAAATGATTTTTGGGGGCAGGGGAGATACATCCACTGCGCGTCAATTACCTAATAAAGGCCTGCTTACATTTTTTACCACAATCACCGGTGGTTTATCTGCCATGATAGGTATTGGGGGCGGTGCGGTGCTTGTGCCATTATTAACGTTTTTTTCAGTCGATATGAAAAAAGCCATTGGCTGTGCATCGGCTTGTGGCATTGTTATTGCGCTATTTGGTTCGGTAGGTTACATCAGTGCGGGTAGTCAGTACTTTGCATTGCAAGACGGTTTTGCAGGGTTTGTTTATTTACCGGCTCTGTTGGGTATTGTTTGTACGTCTTGGTTTACTGCGCCTTGGGGGGCCCTAGCAACGCAGACATGGCCAGTGTCATTGATCAAAAAAATATTTGCCACTTTGCTTATTATAATGACCGTTAATATGCTGACTCGCTAGCATATTTTTAATGCTTGAATGTAAGGCACCTGTTGGGCAGCTATGTCTTGCATTCAAGTTTTTTGGGCTAGCGTAATCTAGCAATTTGCATTTTATCGTGGGATGCTATGTTTACGTTTAACACCTGAATTTTATGTGCGTTCGCAATTTCCTACTAAACTTGCAAGGGCAGAATTCATAGAGCGCGCAGCGATGCAGGGAAATGAAAAAGCACGTATATGTTTGTCGATGAACAAGTGGGCGTAAACAGTGCGGCTAAAGCCTATGCGATTAATCGTTTGCTTATGGAAATGACGCAAAATAATGATTTATATAATCGCTATGCTTGGTTTGAGCAAAAGCACTCCCCACGCTTGTCACAGAATGAGCTTGCAGATGCTAATACCTTGTTTGAGCAGTGGTTAGCAGAGATAAATAAAAATGGCTCGCTTTATCCGAGTGAGTTTTAAGGAGGAAATTTACGATGATAAAACCAGATTACGCAAATTATACATTGGCAGAACTGATTGATTGCCAACATCATATAGACGCACACGCATGGCCTGAACGTGTTAAAGAAATCGATCACTATCTTGGTCTGTATGCTGCAAAATCGCCTGAACATGAACGGGAATACAAGCAGGCAGTCTTTAACGCATTTTGCGATACCTTACGTCGCGATCTTGCGATAAACATCGATGATAACATTTTGTGGTTTTTAAGGTTTTTTTCTAAGCGTGCAAAAGCGCTAACTCCAAGTACATTTGCTGATGAAGTGTGTCCACTTTGCCATGCAAGTCTTCATGCTCGAACTTGGGCTGGTGGTTGGGAATTGCACTGTAAAGCATGTGATGTGGCGGGTATTGTCGTCGAACGTTACTCTGTTTAAGAAGTCGAATCGTGGTAAAAAAAACAAGTAAAAAAGGTGTAGATTTTACTTTGTACTTGTGACTTTTGGTTATATAGTCTACGCCTAACCTTAGGGGAGTAGTCGCTTAGTTACTAAGATGAACGTCAACAGTCTCCGAGCATTCGTTCGTGGCGTTCATGTCCGTAGTATGGATTGACAAGACTTAAGGCATCTATTGTGTTCCGGGCGGGCATAGTGCATGCCTTATTGTATTCCGCCCTAAGGAGCCTGCTCGTGTTTATTACTTTTCTAGCGTGTGGTCTGGGTGACTACGCAATGTTCAAGTCGGTCATTTTGTTACTATTGATGCGCCGGGAGTTCATATGATTACTTTTGTCCTCGCTATTTTATGCGGTTTTGCATTGCTGATTTGGAGTGCCGATCGATTTGTTGATGGTGCCGCTGTCAGTGCTAAATATGCGGGTATGCCAACTCTTTTAATTGGTATGGTCGTTGTTGGCTTTGGCACGTCTGCGCCAGAAATGTTGGTGTCAGCTATGGCGGCGGCAGACGGCAGCCCCGAGCTTGCCTTAGGGAATGCCGTTGGGTCAAATATCGTAAATATAGGGCTGATATTGGGCCTTACAGCTATTATCTCGCCGATAGTTGTTCATTCAACGATTGTTAAAAAAGAGCTGCCACTATTACTGCTTGTTAGTATTTTGCTTGCTGTGTTGATATGGGACAACAGCCTAACGCGTTTTGATGCCATTGTATTATTACTTGGGTTTCTAGCCTTTATTGGCTGGAGTATTTTTGCTGCGCTAAAAAGCAAAAACGATACCTTACAAAACGATGTTGAGCAGGAACTGAGTGCCCAACCTATGTCGCTTAAGGCGGCTATTACTTGGTTAGTCATCGGGCTTATTGTACTCATTTCCAGCTCTCGTTTACTTGTGTGGGGGGCGGTAAATATTGCTGAACTTATGGGAATAAGCGATTTAATTATTGGCTTAACTATTGTGGCACTGGGTACGTCGTTACCTGAACTTGCCGCCTCAGTTGTCGCAGCGCGAAAAGGTGAACACGATATTGCCATTGGTAACGTGATTGGCTCTAACATGTTTAATATTTTAGCGGTGACAGGCATTGCTGGTGTTATTGCGCCTGCCGTTAATCTTTCAAGTGATTTATTAATGCGTGATTGGTTAGCGATGTTCTCTTTAACGCTATGTTTATTAGTGTTTGCTTATGGTTATCGCAGGACTGGCAGAATAAACAGAGTTGAAGGGGTTGGGCTACTGCTTGTGTACTGTGCCTATAATACGTGGTTACTGTTTTCAGTAAGCAATTAAGTTAACGAATTGAAATATAAATATATTATACAGGACATAGTATGAAACAAACGGTTAGCGATTTTTGGCTTAATCACTCACAGACTATTATTGCGCTGGGCTACAAATTGGTGTTGGCGATTGTAATTTTGATTGCCAGTGCGCTTATCGCCAAGTCTGTGAAAAAGGCGATTAAAAACTCTCATTCAAAACTGAATAAAGTAGACGACACACTCTTGCCTATTTTGTCATCGGTTACAGGCTATACGGTATATGTGATTGGTGGTGTGTTTATTTTAGATATTTTTGGCGTAAATACCGCAAGTTTGATTGCGTTAGTGGGGGCCGCAGGCCTCGCGATTGGTTTAGCGCTTAAAGATACTTTAAGTAATATTGCTGCTGGCATGATGTTACTTATTTTAAGGCCCTTTAAAGTGGGTGACTTTGTTGAAATAGGTTCAATGCAAGGAACAGTTTCTGAAGTTAATTTGTTCACCACTATTTTTCAAACCATCGATGGCTTATATATCGCATCACCGAACGGGATTGTGTGGGGCAACAATATTAAAAACTTTACTCGAAATGGTAAACGCCGCATGGATATTGTTGTGGGTATTTCGTATGCCGATTCGATTGATGAAGGGTTCGATGTTTTAAAACGTATTGCTGCCAGTGAACCTCGCTTACTTTTAGAGCCTGCACCTCACGTTATGGTATCGGCTATGGCCGAAAGTGCAGTTAATATACAGCTTAGAGCGTGGGCTAAAAATGACGATTATTGGCAAACGTATTGGGATTTAAATAAGCGCGTTAAAGAGTCAATCGAAGACGCAGGCTTAACGATTCCATTTCCGCAGCGTACCTTACACATACCCGAACGGCTTGTTACAAAAAGCGAGTCTGTGTGAAATAAAAGCCACAACTGTGGCTTTTATTGTTTAACCACCGTGGGTGGTAACAATGCATTATGGTAAAGATAAACAAACGCTCACTCAGGACCCAATTGCCAATGATGTTTTACAGTTTAACAACGACAAACGTCGACATCAGCACACATAAGCTGTCGTTTCGATGGGTTAATAAATGGTATGAACGGCATGAATACACAGTTTAAAAATAAACCACCCGTTGTCCTTATTCATGGTATGTGGAGCACCGCGGTGGCTATGCAAGACGTGGCGGCAGTATTTACGCAACAGGGCTTTGAAGTTCATGCATTAACGTTGCCAATGCATTTTGACAAATCAAGTTATACAACGGCAGATAAACAGACATTAGCGAAGCTGCGCTTACAAGATTATGTTGCGTTTATTATGGCAGAAATAGCCAAGCTTGATAGGCCTGCCATTATAGTTGGTCATTCGATGGGTGGGTTACTGGCTCAATTGGTCGCAGCAAGGACGCATGTTGCCAAGCTTATTTTACTTTCATCAGCCGCACCGGGGGGGATCAATGCATGGAGTTGGTCTGTTATTCGCACATTTGGACGTAATTTATTTTTATTTCCGCTATGGCGGCGGGTAACACACATCACGCTTGCGCAGATTCGTTATGGTATTGCGAATACGCAACCTGATTCGGTTCAGCAGCTAATATATCAGCATGCGACTTATGAGTCGGGGCGGGCTACATTTCAAATGGGGGTAAGTGGCTTTTTTCCAACGGGTTATTCACGCGTTAATAGTGCATCAATTCGCTGCCCAATACTTATCATTGCGGGCAATAAAGACAGGGTGACCCCCATCAAAGCACAGCGAGCAATGGCAAAAAAATATGCCCGAAATAAGGCTCAGTTTATTGAGCTTGAAGGTGTTTGTCACTGGACTGTGGGCGGCGAGCATGTTGAAGTTGTCCGCAGCGCCATGTTGTCATGGCTGGCTGAGGACGCGCAAGCTTAAGCTTTCTTTACAAATTTTGCAGTGACCATCATTTCGCCGATACCGTCTACTTTACAGTCGAGCTCGTGGTCTTTTTTATCGAGCACTCGGCGAATAACAGCTTTGGTGCCAATTTTAATGACTTGTGAGCTGCCTTTGATTTTTAAATCTTTAGCAACTGTCACTTTGTCGCCATCTACCAATAAAGTGCCGTTGGCATCTTTTACTGTGATCACGTCATCGCTATTTACAGCCGTTGGATTCCATTCATGCCCACATTCAGGGCATATGAGGTTATTTTGATCTGGGTATACGTATTCCGATTGACACTTTGGGCAAGGAGGGGTCGACATAAACTACACCTAGGTTAATTTTATTTGCGCTTATATTAATGGCTAATGGTGCACTATGCGAGCCTAAGTTACTTACAAATACACCATCATGGCATTGTATTAGGGGGTTTCCAGTGTTTTGCTCACAGAAAAAATGCCTCTTAAATCGCCTAGTTTATACCCAGTTGCTAAGTCGTTAGGGTAATGATTATTGAGCGCTTGTTTTACCTCTGGTGATATTTTTTCACCGTGACAGGCTAAACACACCGGGGCAACTTTTATGGCTTTGGCAAAGCGAAACTGACCATCGCGGGTGGTTGAAAATGTGACATTCTCGATGCTTTCGCTGTTTCGTAGCATGTCCAGAAGTTCGGCTATTTTCTCGGCCTCCCAACCATCGGGTTTATTGTTCGGGTTTCGGTTTTTGCTGCTTTTACGAGCGACTTTCCAGCCATTGATTGACAAACTTTCAGCGATAGCGGGCGCCTTCATTTGGCACACATCAATCCCTGCAACAAGCCCACCTTGCTGTATTGCCTCACCAAGTTCAGATTTGAGTGTGTTTGCAAATAATGCAATGCGCTCAACGGCTTCGCTCTCCAAACTCGCGATATTTGGCGGTGTTGTTTGTGCATAGCTCATTGAACTGAAAAGTACTAAAAGACCGCTGACTCTTTTTGCTGTGACCATGGTGATTCTCATTATATTAGTTATAACTAATATAATAGGGTAGATTTTAAGATTTTGCGAATAGCGTGTGGTCATAGGCCGAATTGAAAGCAGGGATGTTGATTTAACCCTATTAATGCACATGTTTTTATTCATCGTAGAGGTTTATTTTAGAGCGTTTAGTGTTGTTTTGAACGCACCTAAAACTGGTGTAAATAAGCGCAATTAGTTATTGTGGGACTTTAATAGCGTAGAGAATAATAATTATGAAATATGTATTGAGTGCCTTTGTGGTGCTTTTGTCAACGACGCTGTTTGCCGCTGAAGCGCCCTATGCTGGCGATATAACGGTTGCAGACTTACTTAAAAACTACGCTGAATTTAGCGAAGAATATGAAGACTATTCGCCAAGCGAAAATGACCTAAACACAATAAAAGCACTGCAAGGCAAGCAAGCTTTAGTTTTTTTAGGCACGTGGTGCCATGATTCAAAACGCGAAGTACCGCGCTTTTTAAAATTGCTTGATATGGCTAAAGTGCAACTTGGTTCATTGCGTTTAGTTGCGGTTGGCTACGACAAGCTCGACCCTAACGGCCTCGCAAAGAAGCATGACTTACGTTACACCCCTACCATCATTATCAGTGATGATGGCACAGAACTTACCCGAATGATTGAAAAGCCTCAGCAAAGTATTGCCCGCGATCTTACGGGGCAGGATCAAATTCAATAAACTTTTCGATTGGTAATGGCATTGAAATTAAATACCCTTGAATGTAATCAATGCCTTTATCACTGACCAGTTGCCATTGTTCTGAGCTTTCGACCCCCTCGGCAGTGATGGTTAAGTTTAAATGATGCGCCAAGTCACTCATGGTTTGTAAAAAAAGACCGTCACGCGGGTTTTCGACGCAATTACAAATAAACGCACGGTCTATTTTCACGTTATCAAGGGGGAATTGCTGTATGGACGCAAGCGATGAATAACCCGTTCCAAAGTCATCAAGCGATAAATCAAAGCCCGCTGTTTTTAGTTTGTGCATTAAGCTAATGGCATATTGTGTGTTTTGAAAAAGAGCAGACTCAGTGATCTCAAGGTTTATTTCTTGATCCGCCGGGAACAAGGTCATTTTTTCTTGGCTTAAACGTTTTACGAGATGCGCATCTGAAAACTGTTTACGAGACAGGTTTATCGACATTCTTATACGAATGTTATTTTCCACTAATCGGTGACAGTCTTCAGCGACTTTGGCAATGATCCACCGCGATAATAAGTTGATCAACGCAGACTGCTCTGCAATGGCGATAAATTCGTTTGGTGACACATAGCCCCTAACAGGATGCTGCCACCTAACTAATGCCTCGCATGCAACCAACGCCCCTGTTTTGGTATTAAGAATGGGTTGGTAAACCATACTCAATTGCTTACCGGTAGAGAGGGCGTGACGCAAATCACTTTCTAAGTCGCTCTTTGCTATCAGCTTATCTTTTAGAGACTGGCTGTAAATAGTGAATGTTTTTTCTAAGCTATGGCACTCATTCATTGCAATAAGTGCCGTATTAATTTGCTCTCTTGCATCGAGACTTTGTAAATGAGGGTAACCCACACCAATATAAAAATGATAAAAGTGGGCCGTGCCTGCGGTTTCAATTAAACCAGCAACTTGGTGTTGAAGTTTATCAACAAAGGTTGCAAGCTTTTCATCAATAATAGCTTCTTTTAACAGCATTAGAAAACACCCGGGTTTAATATGAGCGCAAAATGCGTGGTAGTGCTCTGCAAACTCTATTAAACGATTGGCAATGATTATTTGTAATTCGTTTATGAAATTATGACCATAGATATCTTCGAGTTGTCGAAAGCCTTTTATTTCAGCGCATAACAAGGTAAGTCCTGAGTTATATTGATTTTGAGGACATAAGCTGGTGATGTATTTTTCAGTGTAATGGCGATTAGCCAGTCCGGTCATTGGATCAAAATTAGCTTGCCGATAGAGTTCATGTTGCTGGTGTTTTTCGTCACTGACGTCTTCGACAGTCCCCACTAAAGTGTTGGTTTTAAAGTTCCACTCTGCAAGTTCGTGAAACCAGCGCTTTTCGCCATTAATTTTTATGGTGTACTCAAGCTCTATAGGCGTATTTGGGCGTGAATTGATAAAATTTAAAAAGGCATTTTTATAAAAACTGTCGATGCTGTTACAGATAGCGTTGATCGTTTGTTCTGCCGAATCTGAGTTAAAAAGCACTTTGGCTTGGGCTGATAAATGACGCGTTCCCGTATCGGGTGATAAGTGCCAGCTCCCCACACCACTCAATGATTGTGCTTGTTTGAGTGCTAACGCTTGTTCTGAAAGTTCGACTGTTTGTTTTTGCACTAATTCTTCTAAATTATGCTCGTGCTCGCGAAGACGCGCCGTGATAAAAAACAAATAACAGCTGATAGATGACAACAGCAGTGAGAACAGCAGTAAAACAGCAATTTCGGTGTGACTACGCAATATAAATTGGTCTTTAATGCCGACTACCCATTGCTGATTTTTTATCATGATCGGCTGAGTTAGCCATTCACTTTCATCAAACGTCTGATTAGCGAGTAAAGGCCGGTAATTGGTGTCTTGTTTTTGCCAGACTTCAAAACGATGAGATGCAGAGGCAAGTTTAGGTTTAATATTGCTTATAAATTCAGGAAAGCGCAGCACAGCAATACTAAACCCCCAAAGGGTGTCTTGTTTAAAAATAGGTAAGCGTGCGACTAACCCTTGTCCACCTTGTGAGAGCTCTTTAGGCCCATCAAGTTGCATTTGTTTGGTTTGTATCGTTTTTTGCAAAGAATCTTGGATGGTTTTGTTTTTGAATAAGTCTGCATTGATGACACTTTCATGGCTTAGTAATGGATAGCTGTAGGCAATAATTCCGTTTGGCGCCAACTGGATCGTTTGGCTGCCATCGCTGTGATTAAGGATTTGTTTGGCGAGTGTTTCGAACTGCTCTTGTGTGTATGAATAGTCACGCATTGCTGCGCGCACTAAATAAGGGCCTTGAAGGGCATTGAGAATGGCCTTTTCAACATCGCTACTGTAACTATTCAGAATCGTTTTTTGTTCCAGCTCATGCATTTCTTGCCTATCAAAATACACCTTGAATGCAATCGTTGAAAATAAGCCGAAACTAATGATAAAGGAAAGTAACGATTGAGAGATTTTATTTTTCTTCAGCAAGGGCATCCCTAAACTCTTAGGCAATTAAAGTATGAAATTACTTACTGAAAAATACTAGTTTAGGGTTGCTTTATTGTCTAGCAAAGCTCAATAATTACTCATCAATTTCAACAAAATAGCAAAATGTAACAGACCAGATTACAATAACTTGCAAATACTTAAGAAAGAACTCCTATGTACCAAGCTGTAATAAAAGCAATAGATAATGCAAATAATGCTGATCCAAATAGTGTGAAGTTCGAGGGGCAGTCATATGCAAAAGAATTCCTTTATGCGATGCGTATGACAGACATGCTAACGCGTTTTAAACCTGACGCTGATGAGTTAATGCACATTGCTGCACGAGGTCAGCATATTGAACGTTGGCGCTCACCTCGCAGTGATTTCCCTTTAGGTAAGCAGGGTTATTATCAGTGGCGAGGCGCGTTATACGATTTTCATGCTGAGCGAGTGACTGCGCTAATGAAAACTGCGGGCTATTCAATAGCTGATTGTGAGCGTGTGTATGCTGCGGTTGCTAAAAAGAACATTAAACATAACCCTGACAGCCAGCTGATAGAAGATATTGCAAGTTTGGTATTTATTGAGCATTACATGCTTGATTTTTCAATGAGTAAACCTGATTACGACGAGGCGAAATGGCTGGGGATCATTCGTAAAACATGGCAAAAAATGTCGAGTGAAGCACATGAGTTTGTTTTAGGTGGGCAAATCGCATTGCCAGAACCATTAAAACCGCTTATTTTAAAAGCGCTTAACTAATATTAAAAACAAGGATGTTTTATGGATTGTCCACGCACAAATACACCCCTTAATGAGGTGAGTATTGGCGATACTAAGGTGTATTTTTCATCAACGGGTGGCGTGTTTTTTGATAATCGGCAAATATTTCACTTCAGCGATCCCAATTTAAAAACAGCACAGGTGTTGGTCGCACACTTACAAACATTACCGACAGAATGCATTGATCTTACCAAGCGGATTAATTGCCCTAAGTGCCCTGATATCGTGATGATGCGGCGTTTTTTTACCCCGCTTAAAGTAGTTGAGTTAGATGAGTGCCCCAACTGTGCCGCGATTTGGCTTGATAATGGTGAACTTGAAAAAATTCATGAAAATCACCTAACCCCAAAAGAACGTGAACTATTACGTCTCGATATGGCAAACAACCATGGCTTTATTCAAGTTAAGATCCCAAAAAGGCGTTATTCTGTTGATGCTGAAAAACCAGAATCTAAGGCAAGCTCATCATTAGAAAAACTGGCAGAGCTGGCATACTTATCGCTTTTGAATGGCTGATAACCTATATAAAGCCCCTGAGGCTGAGCTAACTCGCAAAGCTATGTACCTCTCGAAACTTCGAGATTTAGCTATTTGTGACGTACTGTTTTCTTTTCTAGGGCGTTTAAATCGTAAACAGTTCTGGTTTCGACGATGGTATTTTTTAAATTTGTTCACTTTTAAAAAGCCTGTGTCAGCGAAGACACAGGCTTTTTATTACACGTTTAGCGTGTTATAGCTTAACCAGCATTTTGCCCTTATTCTTACCTTCGAATAAACCAAGAAAAGCATTTACGGCATTTTCTATGCCTTCGTATACTGTTTCTTCAGACTTAACTTTACCTTCACTGAGCCATGCGCCCATTTGCTCTATAAATTCAGGGAATTGGTCAAAATAATCAATAACAATAAAGCCCTGTACGGTTAACTTTTTAGAGTTAATGAAGAATAAGTTATTTGGCCCAGGTTGCGCCGTGTCGTTGTTGTAACCTGAGATCATGCCACAAACAGGAATGCGGCCGTAATCGTTCATCACATTTAATGCTGCTTCAAGGTGGTCGCCACCGACATTTTCAAAGTAAACATCAATCCCTTGTGGAGCGGCTTGCTGAAGTGCTTGAGTAAGGTTTTCAACGGTTTTGTAGTTGATTACAGCATCAACCCCTAAGTCTTTTACCATGCGAGCTTTTTCATCTGAACCCACCGAGGCGATAACTTTACAGCCTTTTAGCTTAGCAATTTGGCACACAACACTGCCGACTGCGCCAGATGCAGCAGACACAAACACAGTGTCTGTTTCTTTTAGAGTGATAACTTTTGTAAGGCCTGCCCATGCAGTTAAACCTGTCATACCCATGGTGTTTAAAAATAATTGATCAGGCAGTGGTACATCAGGTAACAGGGTTAAGTCGCTGCCATCGCTAATGTGTGCAGTGCGCCAGCCACTAAGGTGAGTTACTTTACTGCCAACAGGAAATTGATTGTTACGTGATTCAATTACTTCGCCAATGGCACCGCCATCCATAACGTCGTTTAATTTAAAGGGTTCGATGTAAGATTCACGATCTATCATACGTGGGCGCATGTAAGGGTCGACTGACATCCAGGTGTTTTTAATTAAGACTTCGCCATCTTGTAGTTCAGGCAATGTTATTTCTACTTGCTTGAAGTTATTGTGGGTCGGCATGCCTGTAGGGCGTGATACTAAATGAATCTGTTGACTTGTAGCCATAAAAACCTCGTATTTTTTAATCTAGCAATGCTAGTGAAATAACAAACTAATATCCACGCAAAACATTTGCGCGCAAACTATTTGTGATCAATTTAATGATCTTTTAGGCAAATGGCAAGTGTTATTCGAAAATAATTTGCGCGCAAAGTAAATTAACGTAATAATAGCCGCAGTAATTATCTTTAAGGCACTGCAATGACTCAAAACTTATCAGACAATGTGTGTTTTACGCTTTACAGTGCGACTAATGCGCTAATAAGAGCGTTTCGCCCTTTACTCGAAGCGTATGACTTAACCTATCCGCAATACATCGTGATGCATTCTTTGTGGTACAGAAATCAAGTAAGCTTAAAAGAGCTTTCTTTTGATACGCATTTAGACTCAGGCACACTGACCCCTATTGTGAAACGGTTAGAAGCAAAAGGCTTGTTAACTCGCCAAGTTTCTAGTGAAGATGAACGCAAAAAAGTGATCTCGTTAACAGAGCAAGGCATACAGCTTAAAACAGACGCGGAAGAATTAACGGCTAAGTTAATGGCACGCTCTAATATGAGCTTAGATCGCCTTGAGGAACTTCGCGTGCTGACACTAGAGCTGCATACCGAGCTGACAAAAAGTTAAATCTCAATGAGGCACACCAATGTACCTTCAATGGCCCTTACATAGGCATAATGTTGGGCGTCTTTTTTTGTCGGTGGGCATAAAGGTTCAGCACCTGCAAGTACGGCTTTATCGTAGCTTTGTGCTAGGTTTTCACAACTAAATCTTAATTCAAATCCCAATGCGGGTTGCTTAGGGTGCGCGCGAATGTAGCCTTGCTTAAAATAAGATTGCGCGTGTGGGTGAGTGGCAAACGCTAATTTCACCGTGCCCGTTACGAGCTCGCCGTACTCTGCATCGTCACTAATATGATTGGTATTAAAACCAAATGCTTGATAATAAAAGTCGAGTACTTCTTCTACGTTATCGACGTAAATAACCTGACTTATAAACTCCATTCATTGTGCTCTTGTTTTTATTCGTCCTATAAATAAAGCACAGTTTTTGCTGTTTTGCAGGGATAAAAAAACCTTGTAGGCAATGCGTACAAGGTTTTTATAGTTGTTAGAGTTCTTGCCTAGCTCTTCTGTCTTATGAATTTGGTATTTATATCACTTAAATTATTACACAATGAAAATGGTGCTGAAATATCGATAGTAAATGATTGCAATATGACTTGGTCATCAATTATTGCACGAATAATAACCGTGGATTGCCCAATATCTGAATCAGAAGGCATCCACGTTATTTCATTTTGGTTAATTACCATGCCACTAGGTGCTTTAACAAGGCTATATTCAACGCTTCCAACATAATTAACAGTAATGGAATATGAAAATATCTCTTCAATCATAACTTGGGTGGAAGGGGTTGAGGTAAACTCATAATCACTAACAGGAATGTCTAGATCAACATCTGATTTATTCAAACGGCTTAGCTTACCATCAAACCAGGTTAAAATACTCTCGCCTACTTCCTGTAAGACCACTATTCGCGAATTACTTGGAACAGAGCCTATATCATTCCCATCTTGATCTTGAGATAACTCAATATAAGAGCCCTGAGTTTGACCGAAATATCCATTGCCATAAGCCTGGTATGATGCATCGTTGTGCTAAATATTTAACCCGCTACCGGTGCTTCTTGTACCGACAACTGCATATTTCTCACCTGCATTTATGTTGCCAACAAGTTCAGATGATGATGTTGCCTGAGCTCTTAAATTGACTCTTTTTATATGCTCAGAAATTAAAAATTATGAAAAAGCATGAGGAGAAAAATATACATAGATAAATAAACGTCCTTGTTAGTTGAATAAATTAAGCTGTTTTTTATTTGCAATGTTATTTGAGTTGTTTAATAGCTAATTGTTGTTTTTTCTTTTTGTAGTTATATTTTGTTTGTTTTTGTTTTAATGTAGTGATTTATTATGCTTTCTGTTTTTTAATATTTATTTTGTTTGATACATTATTGAATTGATGTAATGTTTGTTTTAATAAAGGGGGAATTTTAATGATAAGGAATAGTTATGGAAATTAGGCCTAGTAGTTTTGTATCTTGTTTTTTTGGTTGGTTTGCTGCTTTTTAGCTTTAAATTACTCGCTGTTAATTTAAATGATGTCAATCAAATAGAGTCTGAAATAGAAGATCTTAGAACGTAAGCTGGTTATGGTTTAAGTTATATTCAAAATTTAGTTATACAGCTCAATAATGTTGAGATTAATCTAAATAAAGAACGTGTGTTAAACAATGAAAAAATTTCTTATCTTGATTTTATTTTGAAAAATAAACTGGCCTTATTAAAGCATGTAAATGAGAGTTGTTTATATGGTGTTCTTAATCAATAGCTAATAATGTTAATGGTAGGTACAAATAAAAGCATGACTCGCTATGAAAGAGATAAAGCGCTTGGTTATATTTTAAAAAACAATAAAGCTGATTTATTAAAAGAGTTAGGGCTATTGTTTGATACAGACAACGGCCTTGTTTTATCGCCTGAGCTGGCGCAACTTGCAAATATTTATGGCTACCAAATTAGTGGCAGTGCCGACAACCCCATTATTAGCGCTAAATAATTATTAAAATAGAAGGTTAATAGTGTGAAAAATTTAGTAATGTACTGTGTGCTACTGGCGTGTTTTTTGACATCAGGCTGTGATTTTTTATTTGATAAAGCACATGGTTATCGTGGGCCCATTGTTGTGACGATTGA
>NZ_FPAZ01000002.1:234180-334755 GCF_900116435.1 Pseudoalteromonas lipolytica
CATTTTTCAAAACGTATGCAACAACGCGTAATTGAAAAGTATCAACCGATTTTTAGAGCGTGGTATTACGGTGTACCCGAAACGGATTGTTGGAACAAAATGACTTGCCAAGAACATATTTTAAAGCCAAGGGAAGCTGAATATGAAGGATTATAAGCGTAAAACTGCACTGCAATTTTACTGTGTGCTACTGGCGTGTTTTTTGACAACAAGTTGCACTACGGTATTCGATAAGGCGCATGGCTATCGTGGACCCATTGTTGTGACGATTGAAACAGAGGATGGCTCAGTGCCAGAATTCCCTTTTTTGATAGAGTCCGTGTACACAGAGTCATGCGGTCACAGTAGTTGTGGCATAGACTCCGGTTATAGATACTTTAAAACCACGCATGCTAATGAGCCAATTACCTTCCCTCGTGAGCGTTTGGATTTATTACAGCCCAACGCCTATGCAACAATTCTTTTTAAGGTTACTCATCCTAATTATCACTACAATGTATTTACGCGAGGCTTTGGGCCCACTGATGCTGATGACCCCACTCATATCACGTTTACCGTTAAGCCGTTTACTGAACAAATGAAAAAAGTAGCTGGCTGGGCGACTGGCCCTAAGCAAGACATGCAAAACTTTACACCTGATAGCAGGGAATATAAAAAAGCAGACATTCTGTATCGCCAAGCGCGCTTTAATTTAGGAGATATGATCACAAGGCACATTACGGTGATCAAAACTATGTACTTACCTCATTTTTCAAAACGTATGCAACAACGCGTAATTGAAAAGTATCAACCGATTTTTAGAGCGTGGTATTACGGTGTACCCGAAACGGATTGTTGGAGTATGGTTAAATGTAGAAAGCAAATTTTAAAGCCAAGGGAAGCTGAATATGAAGGATTATAAGCGTAAAGCTGCACTGCTTTTTGGGGCGGTAATGGTATTTAATTGTGCAGCGCACGATACCAATACCAGCCCAATACCAGCCACCCACGTATTACAGAAGCAGTTTATTTTTCAATGCTAGGCCTAGATAAAGAAAGCTTTTCTTACTACCAGCTTTATCAAACCCAACCAGGTTATGTCACTAAGCTTGTGGGGGATGCGCACCTAATAAAATTTTTTTTAATTTCAAAAAATACTGAAAATGGCTACTTAATCCAGGTCATCGATAAAAAATATAATTACTCAGTCAATAACGACGGATAATACTGTAACAATAGACACGATAAATTACTTAAGTATTTTAGCTGATGGAGGAGTTCTCCAGATCATTCATCCAATAGAAAAAAAGGAAATATATACACCTAAATTTTTAGATTTTATTACTCATAAGATTGATATACAGCTGAGTTGTTGGTGCGCTGATGAAACATACCCAGAGGAACAAGATTTATCTTTAGTTTATCTCCACTTTGTTGATTTAAAAGAACACTATATTAAGAATGTAGATGTTGTTAGTCGGAGAAAGGCTATTGAAGGAAGGAGTCGAGCACTTGATTCTCTCGTTGCCGTCGCAAGCTCTAGTGTCAATGAATCAAGGAAGCTACATAAGAGCCAAGTAAGTCAAATGAAAAAAGAGATGGGGAAGATAATAGGTGATTTATATGTTGATCAAAGCTTAAGTTACTAGTAAAAACCTTGTAGGCAAATGCGTACAAGGTTTTTTCATGACCGAATAAAGTTTATGACTTATTGCGGTTTTCTTTCGCAAATGCACGTATTTTACGTTTTTGCGATAAGGTCACTTTATTGGTGCGGCCTGCGTATGGGTTATCACCTTCTCTAAATTCAATTTTGATAGGTGTGCCCATGATATTCAATGCTTTACGATAGTAGTTCATTAGGTAGCGTTTATAGCTATCAGGTAAGTCATGAACTTGGTTACCGTGAATAACGATACGTGGTGGGTTATAACCACCGGCATGCGCATATTTAAGCTTAACACGACGGCCACGAACGAGAGGTGGCTGATGATCCGCTTGAGCCATGTCCATGATACGACGTAGCATTGCAGTACTAATACGCTTAGTCGCAGACTCATATGCTTCATCAACTGATTCAAATAAGTGACCCACACCGGTGCCGTGTAACGCAGAGATAAAGTGTAAACGTGCAAAGTCAATAAAGCCTAAACGACGGTCAAGCTCAGATTTGATTCGCTCTTTAACGTAATCGTCTAAGCCGTCCCATTTGTTTACGGCTACAACGAGCGAACGACCTGCATTTAAGGCAAACCCTAATAAGCTTAAGTCTTGATCTGAAATGCCTTCGCGAGCATCAACAACCAGTAATACAACGTTTGCATCTTCAATAGCTTGCAGCGTTTTGATAACAGAAAATTTCTCAACAACGTCGCTTACTTTTTTACGCTTACGAACACCAGCGGTATCAATAAGGATGTACTCTTTGTCATTACGCGTCATCGGAATGTAGATAGAGTCGCGCGTAGTACCTGGCATATCGTAAACGATAACGCGTTCTTCACCTAAAATACGGTTAGTCAGCGTAGACTTACCCACATTTGGGCGACCAATGATTGCGAGTTTTACAGGTTTATCTGCAAATGCTTGTTGGTTCTCTTCGCTGTCGTCGTCTTCACTGTAAAGATCAATTAATTCGTCATCACTTTCTTCAACATCATCGTTTTGTGCAGCCATTTCAGCGATAACTGGTTGAAGTGTTGTTTCAAGTAACTGCGTAATACCACGACCGTGAGCCGCGGCAATGTGGTGAATATCACCCAAGCTTAATTGAAAAAACTCTGCACAGTATGAGTCAGCATCAATACCATCTACTTTGTTTGCGACAACAAAGCATTTCTTTTGCTGTTTACGTAGGTGATTAGCAATTGCTTGGTCTGCGGCTGTCATGCCTGCGCGCGCATCAACTAAAAATAATACGATATCGGCTTCTTCAATCGCGAGTAACGATTGCTCGGCCATTTCAGTTTCGATACCTTGCTCAGAGCCGTCAATACCGCCCGTGTCTACCACGATAAATTCATAGCCATCATAGTCAGCTTGGCCATATTTTCTATCTCGTGTTAAGCCTGGAAAATCGGCAACGAGGGCGTCACGAGTACGTGTTAAACGGTTAAATAATGTGGATTTGCCCACATTGGGTCGCCCAACAAGAGCGATCACGGGAAGCATAAACTACCTCTTTAAAAAACAACAAAAGGCTTCGCCAAGCGAAGCCTTAGAAAAATAACGTTTACTATTAGTAAGTTAGTCTGGAATTTTAACCGCGCTAACTTCACCATCTCGGGTGTATAAAATTAACTTGTCACCGGCAACAACAGGCTCAATAAAGAAACCTGAGCTGTCAAAGTCTTCACGCGATACAAGCTCGCCCGACTCTTTATCTAACCAGTGTAGGTTACCTTCTTGGTCACCCAATGCTAAATATTTTCCAGCAACTGTTGGGCCTGTTAAGTACCAGCCACGTAGAGCAGGTTGGCTCCAACGTTCAATACCAGACACTTTATCTAAGCCGTATACCACACCGTTGCTGTCAACAATATAGATATATTGGCTGTCCATCGATAAATCACGGTAGCTGCTGTACTCACGTTTCCATACAACATTACCAGAGCGAATATCCACGGCTGCTAAGTTACCATTATAGGCGATAGCATAAGCATATGGGCCGCTAATTAAAGCTTGTGTATCGACATCAACTAAACGCTCAAACTCAGAAGCCCCTTTTGGTGACGCAATTTCAGCGCTCCAAGCAGAATAACCGTTTTCTGAAATTAATACGTTGAGCTTGCCTGTTTCAAGGCCTATTAATACCCCACCATTCGCAACCGTTGGTGAGCTTTGGCCACGCAGTGTTAGTGGCGGTACTTCTTGCTCATAACGCCAGCGTTCTTCACCTGTGTCAGGGTGAATGGCCAGTAATTTACCAGAACCCAAATTAACGAATATTAGGCCATCGCCCGCAGCTGGTTTTGAAAGTACTTCGCCCGGCACTGTTTTGCGCCAAATAATTTCACCCGTTTCGCGGTCAAGAGCAGTTAAGTAGCCGTGCTCAGAGCCAACGAATATTTTACCATAAGCTTGTAAAATACCGCCTGATAATTTAGCGCTCTCAGATGTTTCCCAAGGCCAAAAAGCGGGGTTTTCACGTACATCGGTATGCCAAAGAGTATCGCCATTTTCAAGCGATAAGGCTTCTACTTCACCTTCACGGTTGGCAACATACACAACGTCGTTATATACCGCTGGAGTGAGGCGAGAAAAATAGTGCTGAACACCATCACCAATCGACTCTTGCCAAACAACCTTTGTTTCAAACTGATTAACAATTTCTGGTAATACTAATTCATCTTCGTCATCACTTGATGAACACCCCGTTAGGGTCGCAATACACAGAGCAAGTGTTGCCGCTGTTAACTTCTTCATCTTAACCCCTTATGCCGCTGGGCTAGTTTGTGCTAAGTCATCAAGTTTAATTTGTAATAACGGGTTATTTTCAAGGCCACCTTTATCAGCCGCAGCTTGATATTGGCTGCGCGCTTGGTCTTTGTCACCTTGTGCAGCAAACACATCGCCTTTTAATTCCGCAACCGTTGCAGCAAATGATTCTGGTAACGTTGAGTTTAATGTTGCTAATGCTTGCTCATACTGCTTTTGTGCAAGATGAACACGAGCAAGACGCGTTGCAGCTGTGGCTTTTAACTCGGTGTTTTTCTCGTGCGTGATAATCCAATTAAGTTTTTCACTTGCCGCATCAAGATCATTTTTTTCTACAGCTTCTTTAGCTGCAACGAAAGCAACTAAGGTACTGTAGCTTGATTCATTATTATCTTTGATAAACGTTTCTGCTTTGTCTAGCACGGCACCGCTATCAACAAGTTGAGTGAATGAGTCTGATGCATTTTCAGCACTGGTGATTTGGTGTTGATTATATGCTTTCCAGCCATACAAACCACCTAGGCCTGCGATAATACCCACTGCCAGTGCGACACCGTTTTCACGAAAAAAGCGTTTAATCGCTTCTGCTTGTTGTTCTTCTGTTGAATAAATTTCCATGCTTACCTCTGTTGCTAACTGAACTTAAATAAGTTCAGCTAGTAGCGTTTTCGCTTCTTCTAGTTTTAAGGTGACTTGTTCTTTACGCTCACGTAAATATTTTACAGTCACAACGCCTTGTTCTAATTCATCTTCGCCGATAATGAGCGCAACTAATGCATCGCTTTTATCAGCGCGTTTTAATTGCTTTTTAAAATTGCCGCCGCCAGCGTGAACCATCACTCGAAGACCCGCCACATCTTTGCGAAGTTGAGCTGCGATGATAGGCGCTTGAATACTGGCTTTGTCGCCCATGGCTGCCAAATATACATCAGCACTGCGACGAATGTCACCTACACATTCTAATGCTTGTAGTAGCAGAACTAAACGTTCAAGACCCATTGCAAAACCAACGGCTGGGGTTGCTTTACCACCTAGTTGCTCAACTAGGCCGTCGTAGCGACCACCGGCACATACGGTTCCTTGTGCGCCCAGACTATCTGTCACCCACTCAAAAACTGTGCGGTTGTAATAGTCAAGGCCACGTACAAGCTTTTCGTTTACCGTGTATTCGACGCCAGCTGCGTCTAAACGTTCACATAAATTTTCAAAATGTTCTTTTGATTCAGCATCTAAATGCTCAGACAGTTTTGGTGCATCAGTTAAGATTGCTTGTACATCTGGATTTTTACTGTCTAAAACACGTAATGGGTTAGAATACATGCGACGTTTTGAGTCTTCATCTAGCACATCAACATGTTGCTCTAAGTAGGCAACAAGGGCATCGCGATAGTCAGCGCGTGCTTCATTAGAGCCTAATGAGTTAAGCTCTAGACGAACGTGTTCGCTAATACCAAATTCTTTCCATAATTGGGCTGTAAGCAAAATAACTTCTGCATCAATATCGGCAGTGGCAATGCCGAATGTTTCTAAACCAAATTGGTGGAATTGGCGATAACGGCCTTTTTGTGGACGTTCATGGCGGAACATCGGTCCCATGTACCATAAACGTTGCTCTTGATTGTACAGTAAGCCATTTTGGTTACCTGCACGTACACACACCGCGGTTCCTTCAGGGCGAAGTGTTAGGTTATCGCCATTACGGTCAGCAAATGTGTACATTTCTTTTTCAACGATATCAGTAACTTCACCAATAGAGCGTTTAAAAAGATCGGTTGACTCAACAATTGGAAAACGAATTTCTTGATAACCAAACGATGAAACGGTATCACGTAAGATATTTTCTACTTTCTGCCAAATCTGCGTGTCGCCTGGCAGACAATCGTTCATACCACGAACTGCCTGAATTTGTTTTGCCACTGATAAATCCTAAATACTGTACTTGCGTAAATAATCATTACGCATCAAGAAAACTAAAAATTGACCCGCTATTATAACGTCTGAGCGGTAAAGGTAAACGGCAAACCGCTGGGTTTGCCGACTATATTCGTATTATTCAACTATTTTGATGTCGATTGGCGTTTCTTTCTCTTTTTTAGCGATAAAGTCGCGCACATAGCCTTCGAGCTGGTCAACAATGTTGTCGTTATCGATACGTGCTTTTTGACGCTCGCCATTAATGTAAAGGCCTGAACGACGGTTTGCACCCGCAAGGCCAATATCACTCACGAGGGCTTCACCCGGACCATTAACCACACACCCAATGACAGACACTGACATGGGTTCAACAACGTCTTCAAGACGTTCTTCGAGTTGGTTCATCGTGCTAACAACATCAAACTCTTGACGCGAACAGCTTGGACACGCAATAAAGTTGATACCACGCGAGCGAATACGCAACGATTTTAAGATATCGAAGCCAACTTTGATCTCTTGCACTGGATCAGCCGCAAGTGACACACGTAATGTGTCGCCAATACCTTCGGCAAGCAGCATACCTAAACCCACTGCAGACTTGACTGAGCCAGAACGCATACCGCCAGCTTCCGTAATACCTAAATGCAGTGGCTGATCAATTTCTTTGGCAAGGAGTCGGTACGCACCGACCGCTAAGAATACGTCTGATGCTTTAACCGAGACTTTAAATTGATCAAAGTCTAAACGTTGCAAAATCTCAACATGGCGCATTGCTGATTCTAGTAATGCTTCGGGCGTTGGCTCGCCGTATTTCTCTTGTAAATCGCGCTCTAATGAGCCGCCATTTACACCAATACGAATGGGTATATTGTGCTCGCGTGCAGAGTCTACCACTGCACGAATACGTTCTTCACTGCCAATATTACCTGGGTTGATACGTAAACAATCTGCGCCATACTGCGCTACTTTTAGTGCAATGCGGTAGTCAAAGTGAATATCAGTCACCAGTGGAATAGTGACCTGTTCTTTTATGCTTTTAAATGCTTCAGCCGCTTCCATGGTAGGCACTGAAACACGAACGATATCGGCTCCAGCGTCTTGAATGGCTTGAATTTGTGCAACCGTTGCATCGACATCTAATGTGTTGGTGTTAGTCATCGACTGAACAGCAATCGGTGCACCATCACCAATGGGGACATTGCCTACGTTAATGCGTGTCGATTTTCTGCGTTTAATAGGAGATTCTGAAAACATTGCGGTTACTCTGATAACGGTAAAGTAAATTTAGCTAATCGGTTTTTGGCAAAATGTGAGGTGTCGACAGGTTGACCTTCAAACGTAATATCAACCATTTGGTGTTTGCCTAGCACGACATTAAATGGCTGTGGACCTGTGACAGTCATGACGTAGCCGGCTTTTTTTACGCCAAATGCTACGCGGTCACCGTTGCCATCGTGAATTTCAACCCAGCTGTCTTCATTAAAGTGCATGACAATGGTGCTTTGTTCAGGATCGCTTGAGCTTGCTTGCTCTGGTGTCACAGGCGGTGTTGTCGCAGAGGCTGGTTCAGACTCTGCAACAGCTAAATCAGTACTGATTGGTGCTGCACTTTCAGTGTGTTCTTGGCCAACGGGAGGCTCTTGAACAGAGGACGAAAGTTCACTTGTTTCAAGTTGATTTGGCTGAATTGTCTTAATGGGCTCTTCAATCGCTGGTGCGCTATTTTGCCACCACCAAAAAACAGACGAGCCAATGATCACAGCTAAAATAAAGTAGCTGAACAACATTAAGCGGCTGTCATGTGCTTCTTTTTCAGTACGACGAGAGAAACTTTGCATTTTTGACTTTTTCGCAGGTTCTATCTGCTCAGGCAGTAATGCAAGCATGGCTTGACTGTCAATTTTAAGCTCTCGGCAATAACTTTTGATATAGCCTTTAACAAACGTGGCAGGGCCAAGTAACTCGTGTTCGTCGTTTTCTAGTCTCTGTAATTGTAAAACAGATAATTTTAATGCTCCGGCAAGTTGCTCAAGGCTCACTCCCGCATTTTCGCGGTGCTTTTTTAGCGCTTGGCCGAGCGTTTCTTGCGGTTGTTCTAACGTGTTTTCTTCATTCATAATGCGTATGAGTCTGGGTCTACCAATAAGAGTCTATGCCCAGGTTTTAGGGCTACATCTGGGCTCAATTTGTTCCAGCGCATTAATTGATCGATCAATACGCTATGCTGGGTGGCTATGCCATAAAGAGTATCGCCAGCGTTAATGTCATGGTAAATGTGCGGATCATTTAAATAGATTTTTGTGCCGTTTTGCACACGATCCGATTCTTTTAAGCCATTCCATTGCAAAATCTTCTGTAGTTTAACATTGTATCGCACCGAAATGCTAAATAGGTTTTCACCATTTTGAATAACATGGTAAGGAATATTTAATGCGGCGACACTGGGGTTCAGCATGGGCAGTTGTAATTGCTCTGTGCTGACGCTGTAGCGCGTGTTACTTGTTTGCGCAGAACGAGAAGAACGGGTGTTAAATACATCGGCATCTTTTTCTGCTTCGTAAAAAACCACGGTGCCAGTGTCTTTTTTCACAGCGTTTGTAGATGGCTCAATTTGCTGTTTTATTTCAGGTGTTTGTGGAGCACCAAATGAAACAATTTTTACGTCATCACTGTTTGTTTGTGTGGGCTCAACTGCTGGCGTTGTGGTTTGTGATGAACCAAGTGCATTCACGACTGCTGAGGTATCGTTAGCCACCGCGGTTTTTACTACTGGGCGTGATGACACGGTGGTAAAACCGCCTATTTTAGGCTGCGTTTTTTGTACGGTTGCCACTGGCTGTTGTTTAGGTGCCGTGACAGCGGCCTCTTCTTCGACTGCGGCCTTTTCTTCCACTGCGGCAACGTGTTCAATATCAGCTTGCGCAACTTCAACAGATTTTACTTCTGGTAATGAGTCTGCGGGCGTTGGCATGGTTGCCACAGGTTGTGTGTCTGTTGGTTCTGCAGCGACAGACACCGCTGCTGATTCTTCAGTTGCGACAGGTTTAATTGTCGCGACAGGCTCTATTGTTGTGTTTGCAGCTACTGTTGTGCTCGCCGAACTGGGTTGTTGTGGCTTAGGCGGTGCTTTTTTCTTTACGATACGGATTTTTGGCTGATCTTTACTTACCGACGAGTAATCGCTTGAAATGAGCAGTTCTTCTAATTGAGAAAGGCGGTATTTTTCTCGTAAAATCTCAAATTCAGTGCTCTTTAACTGCTGAGAGGAGATGGCTTTAGCTTCACTTGAGCCGGGGTAAGTTTGTAAAATAATGGCCGCCGTGGTTTCTGCTTTTTCAATGTGGCCCATGCGTTGTTGAATAAGGTAACTTAGCATTAAAGCGCGAGGAGTGACGCGGCCTGTAGATTCAAATTGCTCCACGACTTCCTGTGCTTTATGTAAGTCGCTTTTAGCATAATATAAACCTGCAAGGTTTATTAATGATGATGGGCGTTGTGAGCTGTGGCTTAATGCTGATTTAAAATATTTTTCAGCATTTTCAAAATCATTAAACTCAACGGCGCATAACGCTAAGTTTTCGTAACTTTCGGCTACACGAATATAGCTTGGAATCGCAATGGCTTTAAGGAGTTCTTCTGCGGCGCGGTCATATTCACCGATACCACATAAAAAGACCCCATAGTTATTTAAGGTATTAGGATCGTCGGGATCAAGTTTTAATGCTTGTTGATAGGCCCTGTCGGCCAACTCATTTTCATCAACTTGCTGATAATAATATGCCAGAGAATAGTGTACTTCAGGTAGTTGCGGTGCGAAGTCAGCTGCACGCTCCAAATTATACTTTGCTTGCGAGTTATTGCCTGTTTTTAAGTACTGTAAAGCAAGGGCTATACGAGTACGCGCGGCACCAGTATTATTGATTTTATTTTCAACAACAGGTTTGTTACTTCCGTTGTAGCTGTTTTCTGTGACACACCCAGCTAATGCTAAAGCACTAACAGTTATGGCAAGTAAAGATCGCATTACCTAATCTCTTGTTTGATTCCGTATGCCTATCTTACCGAAAAGCCTTTGTCTTGCATCTATTATTTTAAAAATAAGCTGCTTAACACAAAGGCTTGTCTTGGATTTAACGATTATGCTTGATGAATATTAACAGCAATTGCGTTGTCATCGCGCATTTTCTTTTTCGCTAAACGCTTTGTTCTGTCAACCACATCGCCCACTAATTGACCGCAGGCTGCATCAATATCGTCACCACGAGTACGTCGAACAATACAGGTAATGCCTGCCGCTTGTAGTACTTTAGAAAAACGGTCAATACGGCTATTACTTGAGCGACCATATTCGTTGCCAGGGAATGGGTTAAACGGAATAAGGTTTACTTTCGACGGTGTCCCTTTTAATGTTTTAACCAGTTCATGGGCTTGGTCGGTGCTGTCGTTAATGCCTTGCAACATGACGTACTCAATAGTGACATCTTTATTCGCTTTTGAGCCATCGATGTAACGACGACACGCCGCTAAAAACTCTTCAATTGGGTACTTTTTATTGATAGGCACTAGCACGTCACGCAGCTCGTTGTTTGGCGCGTGAAGAGAGATGGCCAACGCAACGTCGATTTTTTCTTTTAGTAAATCAAGAGCAGGAACAACACCAGATGTGCTCAGTGTAACGCGACGCTTTGATAGACCAAAACCCCAGTCATCCATCATCAGTTCCATTGCTGGCACAACATTCTTAAGGTTTAAAAGTGGCTCACCCATACCCATCATTACAACATTAGTAACAGGGCGTTTGGTGCTATCGCCATCAAGGCCAATATCTTTAGCAACACGCCATACTTGGCCAATAATTTCAGATACCGTTAGGTTACGGTTAAAGCCTTGCTGCGCTGTTGAGCAGAAAGTACACTCTAGCGCACAGCCTACTTGTGACGATACACATAAGGTTGCACGGTCTTTTTCAGGGATCCACACAGCTTCAACTTCTTGGCCACCTTGTAGCAATAAGGCATATTTAATTGTGCCATCACTTGCTACTTGTTTTACTGAGATCTCGGGTGCAACAATTTCACATTCAGCCTTAAGCTTTTCTTTTAACTTTTTATTGACGTTGCTCATGTCGTCAAAATTATCTACACCAAAATGATAAATCCATTTCATCACCTGATCGCCACGGAACGGCTTTTCGCCGAAGGATACAAAAAGCTCACGCATTGCATCTCGGTTTAAATCTAATAAATTAATCTTTTTTTCTGTGGTCATGAAACAACCTCAATCAGTGACGGTGGTATAAGTATTTAGGGTGCGCGATTGTATATTATTTAATCGACTTAGTCATTAGCTAAACAGACGAATAATAAGCTTAGCTAATGACTAAAAAAGGGCTCGAAAGCCCTTTTTCTTCTGCATCACAGACTTAGCTGTGAACTCGATATTAACGAGTACGTGGGCAGATTTCTTCGTCAGCGAAGAAGTATGCGATTTCACGTGCAGCTGATTCAACAGCGTCTGAACCGTGAACAGCATTTTCGTCGATGCTGTCAGCGTAGTCAGCACGTAATGTACCTGCTAGCGCTTCAGCTGGGTTAGTAGCACCCATGATTTCACGGTTTTTAAGTACAGCGTTCTCACCTTCAAGAACAGTAACCATTACTGGACCAGATGTCATGAACTCAACTAAAGCACCGAAGAAAGGACGCTCGCTGTGCTCAGCGTAGAAGCCTTCAGCTTTTTCTTTTGAAAGGTGAACCATTTTAGCTGCAACGATCTTAAGACCTGCAGTTTCGAAACGGTTGTAGATAGCGCCGATGTGGTTTTTAGCAACTGCATCAGGTTTTACGATTGAAAAAGTACGCTCTAAAGCCATCTTTGTGCTCCAATAATTTTATATATAAAAGGTTAAATATTAACGGGCGCGAATTATACGCGCTTTACGCTAAAATTCCTAATTTTATTAAATAGAGCATAGATGGCATTTTTATGATCCTTTTGGCGATTGCCCTAAAAGGCTGCCTTTAATTCAATTATGACTGCAAAGTTGTTACTGCAGAGGGATTTTGAGCTATTATTTTCAGCAAGGAAAATAGAGTACTAAAATAAGGAAAAACAATGAAAAAACTTCTTTTAATAGGTTTACTTGCTAGTGTTTTAGCTGGCTGTAATTCAGATTCAAATGATGAATTAACATGTCCGCCTTCACCTGTAGCCATCGATATTGCTAACTACGCTGTGGTAGCTGAACAGGATAGCGCAAATACACTTACACCCATTGCCTTTGACACCTATAAAATCAAGCTAAGCGGAATGGGTGACGGTGTTTATCAAGACGGTAACGAACCAGATCCTAATAAAGAATACGCTGATTGCCCAGTGGCGGCTGTGGTGCTTGGCAGTATTAATAGCATTACTGCAATTAATGTTTATTCAAGCGCCGATTATAGCAGCGAACTAACGGCTGGTATGAGCTTGAATAGTATCTTCAATGTCACAGAGATGTATGTGAATGACTTTGACTACTTTAATGAGGGAGGCTATGCCAGTGTCGCTGATTTTGCTGACATATTACCTACTACAGCACCTGTGTTTATTGAACTAAAACCAAATCAAGCGCCTGAACTGCAAAGCAGTCATATTTTTTATATAGATATTTATTTTGCAAATGGTAAAACGTTCACACTCGAAACAGAAGAAGTTGCGCTTTTTTAGGCAATCATAAAAGGCACTAGAACTAGATAAGTGAAGTTACTTTGCATATCGCTACTTTACTTATCTAGGTGGAACATTCCTTTTTACAACCTTATTTTTGTTAACATTTCATTCACTTTTGCGCTGTTAACGTATACCAATGTGTTATGCTGCTATAAATTTAACTTTCTGAATATATAGGTTTTAAATTCACTTTTCTTCTTTTTACCCTACCTTAAAATAAAAAATAAGCACCTTTTAAATTGTAATCGAAATGTTAAATTTAAGTGTACAAAAGGCTACATTTTTTTGCGTGAACTCTTGTCTTTATTCAACCATAAATAATTAGTGATTAGGTTTTTTGTAGTTATAAATCCTGATTTAAAACAATAAATACACGAATTAAAGAATGATAGGAGATATGAATGAAACTACGCAGGTCATTAACCAAGCTGTCATGTGCATCTATTTTTGCACTAGGCACTGCGATGGCATTGTCGCCAGCTGCCAATGCAATGAAATTAAAGCAACAAAACTTACAAGAACTAACGCAAGCATCTCAAAGTATTATTACTGGCGAGGTTATTAAAGTAACCGATGGGTTTGACAACAAGCGTCCTTACACTGAAGTCACTATTCAAGTTGGGTCTGATGCAAAAGGCAAATTAAAAGAAAACTCGACCTACACTTTTCGTCAATTTGGTTTAATTAAGCCTCGCTCAATGGGCAATGGCAAAGTGTATTTAGGGGTTACTCCAGATGGTTTCGCAAAGTGGCATGAAGGTGAAAACGTCATTGCTTTTATGTACAAACCAGCTTCTATTACCGGTTTTCAAACAACTGCGGGCATGGCACAAGGTAAGTTTGTTGTACGCGATGGCAAAGTCGTAAACGAATTTGCAAATGCCGGTCTATTTGAAGACATGGATACATCTAATTTTTCAAATGAAGAACGCAATATGCTCACCAGTCCGGGAGCAGTTAAGGCCGATGTATTTATAAATTTGGTGGGTAAACTGACTGGAGTACAACAATAATGAAATTTTCAAAAATTACAGCAGCCCTTGCCTTAGCCACTCTTTCAGCCAGTTCACTCGCTGGCGGCCCTTTATATATTCATGATAAAACCATGGCACCGTATAAATGGGACACCTCCAAAGGCACTATTCCTGTATGGACGGATGGTGGTCAAGTTATTAAAGACAAAGACGGTAACGACGTTCAGGCTTTTACCATATTAGAGCAAGGCACGACATTCAATGTCGATATAACTTTACCAGATGGCACTGTGTTACCAAAATACGTTCCTTTAGACCGAGATTACACTTTTCTAACGATTGAGCAGGCGAATGCAGTCACAGCAGATGCTGTCGCACAGTGGTCAAATGTTGAAACTTCAACCTTAGACATGGCACTTGCAGGCACAGTTGAAAGTCAAACCGGTATTAGCGACGTTAACGCTTCTAATGTTGACCAAATATATGGCGCCGAAAACGGCTACGGTTTTTGGGTTAACTATGATACTGACGGTGCGATCCTCGAAAATTACTTTGGAGTTCCTCGTTCATCTGTGCTCGGTATTGCTTTTCCTGAATGGGCAGATGAAGAAACGGGTGAAATTCTAGAAGCAACTGCGCTGATGAATGGATGGTATGTCGATATCAACGACACCGAGGGTAAGATGATACAAGGCGTATTTACTCATGAGTTTGGCCACGCGATGAATATGTCACACTCACAGGCAAATGGTCACTTTACCTATATAGCTAACCCAAACTACCTTATGTATGATGGTGTTGCTGGTTGTGCGGGTACGAATTCGTACACTGGGCGGAATAGTGCGCCTGTCGACAGTATCGAAACAATGTTTCCATTTATTAATGTACGTGGTATCGAGGGCGAAGCACAGGGTACGGTCAATGTACGCGATGATATCGTCAATATCTCTGATTTATATCCAACTGCGGATTACAAAACCAAATACGGAACCATTAAAGGAAAACTTTACACCAAAGAAGGTGTTGAGTATGCAGGCATGAATATGGTTGCCCGTAACCTCGATAATCCATTGCAAGACGTAATCACCCAACAAAGTGGGAATATGACCCAAGGGCGTATAGGCCCTGATGGCTCATTCACAATCAACGGCTTAACGCCTGGTGGCCGCTATGCGCTGTATATGGATCCAATTCGTGCTGGCGGCTACCCCACGACACCAACCGATATCATTTCTGAAAATGAATATTGGAATGAAGATGAAGGCACTTCACCAGCGCTTGACAATGCGTGTAACATGACCGAAATCATTGTCGCTGGAGGTGAAACTAAAGAAGTTGAAATGTACTTCAATGGCTATCAAGATGGTATTCAATACACCCCGCTTGTGGCAGCCTGGGTAAGCGATCATGCAAAAAATGGCAAGAAAGCATTAGGTACTACTCAGGGTGGTACACCATTTATTTATAACAGCACACAGAATACTTTTGAAACACTGGAGACGCCGCAAGGTTTTGCGCCTTTAAAAGCCACTTCTGCTGCGATGAGTAAAACAGCCACAAAGGCGGCAGTTATTGCTGATCTTGACGGTAACGGCATTGGTCAAGGTGCAGTATGGGATATCAGTTCAGGCCACCTCTCTGTGCTTGAAGACCCAAGCAATAACACCTGTGCGCTGGCAAGTCAGTCAGGTGTGAGTTCGCACTCTATTTGGGATATGGATGATGCTGGTAAAACCGTTGTTGGTAATTCTCGCCGCCCCAATACTGGTGGCGTAGAGTTTGCACCAGACAAGGCGTCAAGTTCATATGGCGTTCCAACAGTCTGGGATGTTAAAACAGGCAAAGCAACACCATTAACTGATGGCTTAGAGTTTATTCCTCGCTCTTGGGGAGATGGCTATGAAGTACGTATTAATGGTGAGCGAACCGAAGCATGGGTGCGTGCAGATAAAATTTCTGGTAACGGTAAAACAGTGACCGGCTCAGGCAACAACAATAACTCTCAGCTTGCGTGGGTGGATGGTAAGTTACGAGACCTCTACAAGGACTTCGGAGCACTCAACTCTTCTGTAATTTCTTATGATGGTGAGCGTATCGCCTTTGGTGCACAACGTGGATTTGGCCGTCGAGCGTTCGGTGAGGGGGTGAAAGTCTGGAATGCTAAAACAGATGAAGTGACTAATCTCGGTGGTCTACGTTGGTGCGAAGATGTTCCATACTATCAGTTCATCTACAACCTATGTGCGGCACCTTATAATATGAGCCATGAAGAAATTGCTGAAATTGCTGGTTTACCATTGAACATGGTACTTGATGCCAATGATGATTTATCTGTTATCACAGGCCGCCTGCTTATCAATGGCATGCCTGCTGGTTCGACCATCTATATGGAAGGTATTGGTTGGATGACAGGTCAGGAGTTCTTTGGTAAGCAAGGTGTCGTAGAAGCGAAAAACTTCATGACCAATGGCATTTTCGGTGTCAGTGCCAACGGCTCCGAAATGATGGCTGGTATTGTCGGGCTTCCCACACCAGTGACCATTGAAGTCGATGCCAACAAAGCCTTTGTATGTAAACATGGCATAAACCAAGAACTAAGTTTCCCGAAACAGGTTGTTGAAGCGGTGAAAGGCGGAGCAGAGTTTGGTCGCTGTGAACACATAGATGACTAGTATTTTGCTAGGTTAGTGGATGGCCCACTCAAAATGTGGGCCATTTTATTGTTACAACAAAGAATTGTTTATGTTTAAAAATATAATAAAAATAATGTGCTTATTATCTGTGATTGGCACAGCTGAAAACCTACATGCGCAAATCAATCAAGAATCGAACCCTGTAGAGGCTGAGTTTCCAACTGAACTTGAGACAACATGGGAACTTGATGAGGCTGCATCAATTGAGTACGCAAAGCGCTCTGTGTACTGGAATGATAATATCGCAAAGTTACTGCCTAAACTCATAGCGACGAATAAACAAATAAAATATCGTTTTAATGAAAATGAGCTGGTGAGTGAGTGTACTCGAAGACACTAAGCAGAAAATAGCGATTACCTTAAATAAACAAACCCTTACAACGTTTTTATTTAACTTTCAGCATGATGACAAGCAAGGTCATTTGAAAGTTGAAAAAGCGGCGGGCGGGCGAATTAACATTCAAGCTGAAGGCTTGCTTGGCTATCAATTTCTGTTGTGGAAAAAGCGCCGCGAACGCTTAACAGGCGTGTAAAAATTTTTATGAGAATGGCTTTGCTGTTAACATAACTAAATCAAAACCAATTATCCTGGATAGTTAATTGCGTTTGATCTAAAAAAGGTGGCCATAGGATTGGTCACCTTTTTTTCTTTTCTCTGTTAGTTTTTCGTGTTTCAAAGCCACTCATCTCATTAAGCGAATGGGTATCACAATGCACTATAAGCACAGTGCAACAGTGTTTAATTAAGATCTTTTAATGTGCTATTTGGTGCTTGATTACACTTTGGTACAAACTGGTACATATGAACGCTGTGTGAATTTAATTTTAACAGATTGTAAATAAAAGCGTTTTTTCTGCTTACATTTGTGCTGTTCATTTTTGCTTATTTCTGCGTATTGAATTCTCTTATTGGTTGCTCTAATACTGTGCTGTCGCTCTTAACTAGATGTATATACTAGAAATATTAGTTTGCGTCACAGTGGATAAAACGATAATGAAAACAAACTACAAGGAAAAAAATATGAAACTAACACAGTTAGGGTTGTTAATTGCAACAGCCGCTATATTGAGTGGCTGTGCAAAAATAGATGCACGAGTGTCAGCTGGTGGAACGCTTAATTCAAAAGGCGGAGCGGGCAAAGCTGTCTTTACTGCGCATGCTGCGCGATGCGATGGTGATGTATCTGGACAGGTTAATTATAAGGATTTAACAGCAATTGATTGGCAGCAAATGGGCGGTGTAGCGTTTAATGCAAACGTGTATGGTGCTGGATTATGCAGCGAAGAGCCCGTTGATCCTGAGGGCGCAGAGTCGGGTGATGAGCGTTTGTACTGTAAGCAAGATATTTGCACTGAGGGAATGTATCAGGTGGAGTTTAATTATAGCTCAACCAACCCAACAGCGCCGGGAGAGGGCGTTGGCTTTGCCTGTATGATGGATATTTCAGAAGGCGTTAAAACAGGGATTGGTGCAAACGGGCTCTTAAATGTGATGTTGCTTGAGTCTGGGCCATATCAAGGTTACAGCAATGCAGGAACAATCAGTGGTAACGTTCAGTTGCATGATTGCCCAGCGAGCAAAAACGATAATACTGCACAATAACAAGGAGCCCAACGATGATTAATAAAAAAACAGTACTTGCTGCAAGTGTGGCTCTCGCATGTAGTTTCCCCAGTTTTGCAGAACAGACGTTTCGCATAGTGGTTGAAGCGAACAATAATAAAGCGTCAATTGTGAAATCGGCACTTCAGGCTAAAAATGTCAAAATAGAAAAAGAAATTAAGTCACTCGAGAGTTTTGCAGTCACTATTAATAAGGCGCAATTGGCAGAGATAGCGGGTTTATCCAATATTAAAGCGTTTTACCCCGATGTACCTCGTAAACTGATGTCAGAAGAGCCGATGCAGTTCTTACCTTATGGCTATACGATGGTTCAGGCAGATAAAGTGCAGTATCAAGGCGGTCAAAAAGTGTGTGTCATTGATAGTGGTTATGCATTAAGTCACCCTGATTTACCGAGTGCGGGCGTGACCGGTTCAGCGGATGGTGGCGCGGGTGTTTGGTATGAAGACCCATTTGGTCATGGCACGCATGTTGCGGGCACGATTGCTGCAATTGATGACAACAAAGGCAGTGCAGGTATTGTGGGTGACCACTCTCTGGATATGCACATTGTGCGTGTATTTGCAGGCAACGGTAGTTGGGCTTATGCCTCTGATTTAGCTGGGGCCATTGATGAGTGTCAGCAAGCGGGTTCAACAGTGATCTCCATGAGCTTAGGGGGCAAATATTCAAGTCCGATTGAAGAAAGAGCAATTAATAAAGTGGCGCGTAATAATATTTTAATGATTGCAGCTGCAGGTAACTCAGGCGATGCATCACACAGTTATCCTGCGTCTTACGATAGTGTGGTTTCAGTTGCCGCCGTGGATAGTGTTAAGCAACATGCAAGCTTTTCGCAGCGCAGTTCACAGGTTGAGTTATCAGCGCCAGGGGTTGGGGTGTTCTCAACAATTCCTGTTGGTAAAGGACGTTTTTCAAAATTTAGTGTAATGCAGGATGATGTGAACTTTCAGCACTATGCATTGGATGGATCACGTTTTGGCTCGGTCACAGGTGAGCTTGTCGATTGTGGACGCGGCACCGAAAGCTGTGGTGATGTAACAGGCAAAATTTGTTTAGTTGAGCGTGGTGATAGCCCGTTTTATAGCAAGGTTGAGCAATGCGAAGCCGATGGCGGGGTGGGGGTTATTATTCGTAATAACATCGAAGGCCAGCTTGTGGGTAATATTAATCCAACGACACTGGTTGTGGGCGCGGTAATGATGAATGAGGGGCTTCATTTAATGGAGCAACTAGGGCAAGAAACCACAATAAGTGTTGCCGAGTTTACAGATCATGACTTTAAGTCAGGCACTTCAATGGCCACACCTCATGTATCTGGCGTGGCAGCTGTGGTGTGGAGTAATTTCCCTGAATGTACTGCAAATGGTATTCGCTTAGCGCTTCGTGCGTCGGCGGATGATCAGGGCGAGGCTGGGTATGATCATGCTTATGGCTGGGGGGTTGTTCAAGCAAAAGCCGCCGTTGATTATATTTCTGAGCATGGCTGTAGTGCGCCAAAAGGCGTGTTACGCGGGGGCGATGGCTCGGCTCATTAATTCACGAGTTATAAGATACATTGTTATTGATACCAAAGCGCCAAAAGGCGCTTTTTTTCGTTGTGATTCGCAAGCAGCAATGTTTGGCGTTAATTAGCGGCTTAGTTACCTGCAATTATGATCTAGATCAATAAAATATAGTCACAGATTATTATACTCCCGCGCTCGTTAATCATATTAATTCATGCAACCGACTTGTACTCGGTTCGATGTGTGGAGCATTCATGTCGTCACCTATTTTGACCCCTCGCCCTTTTACGCCTGAGTTGTTATCACCCGCAGGTAGTTTAAAAAATATGCGTTATGCTTTTGCTTATGGCGCAGATGCCGTTTATGCAGGTCAGCCTCGTTATAGCCTTCGTGTTCGTAACAACGAGTTTGATTTAGATAACTTGCAAATCGGTATTAATGAGGCACATGCACAAAATAAAAAGTTGTACGTTGTGTCGAACATTGCTCCCCACAATGCCAAAGTAAAGTCGTATTTACGCGATATTGAACCTGTGATCGCAATGCAGCCAGATGCGCTGATTATGTCAGATCCGGGCTTAATTATGCTGGTCCGTGAAAAATGGCCAGACATGCCAATTCACTTATCTGTACAAGCTAACGCAGTTAACTATGCCACGGTAAATTTCTGGGCAAAACAAGGCATTGAACGTGTTATTTTGTCGCGTGAATTATCACTTGAAGAAATTGCAGAAATACGCGAATTATGCCCAAGCACAGAGCTTGAAGTCTTTGTTCATGGGGCATTATGTATGGCGTACTCTGGACGCTGTTTGTTATCGGGTTATATTAATAAGCGCGATCCTAACCAAGGCACGTGTACGAATGCATGCCGTTGGAATTACGATGTAAAACCGGGCACCGAAAACGAAACGGGCGAAATGGTTCATAAAATTGATCCTAAATCAGTGATCCCCACACTCGGTGAAGGCGCGCCAAGTAATGAAGTCTATATGCTGGAAGAGCAAGGTCGCCCTGGTGAATACATGCCTGCATTTGAAGACGAGCATGGCACTTACATCATGAATTCAAAAGACTTACGCGCCGTACAATATGTTGATCAGCTTACAAAAATGGGCGTACATAGCCTAAAAATTGAAGGGCGCACAAAGTCTTTCTATTATGTGGCGCGTACCGCACAAGTTTACCGTAAAGCAATTGATGATGCGGTGGCTGGGCGTCCTTTTGATGCAAACTTATTTAAAACGCTTGAGAACTTAGCACACCGAGGTTACACCGAAGGCTTTTTAAAGCGCCATGCACACCAAGACTATCAAAACTATGAGTACGGTCATTCGGTATCAGATAAACAACAGTTTGTTGGTGAAGTGCTGGGGCGTACTAGCAATGGGTTGGTTGAAATTGATGTTAAAAATAAATTTTGTACGGGTCACTCGCTTGAGTTAATGACTCCTAAAGGCAATATTAACTTTAACCTTGAGTTTATGGAAAACAAAAAGGGCGAGTCAATCAGCGATGCAAAAGGCTCAGGCCATATTGTAAAAATCCCTCTACCGGAAGATATTGATTTAGACCACGCAATTTTGATGCGTAACCTCGATGCTAATCAAGATACACGGAATCCTTTTAATAAAGGTTAGTTTTCATTCTGTTGCGCTAAGCAATAGTTAGCGCAACACCGACAGATTTTTTCATTATTTATCTACACTTAACTGTTATTTTTACTATCCTTTTTAGTAATACTTATAAAAATAGTTAAAAGCTTAGTGAAACAGTTTGTACATACTTCTCATCATAAAGAACTTGTAAATACCTTACCTTACATTGGTGTCGGTGTGTTGCTATTAGCCATCGTACTACTGCTAGAAAAGGTCGGTTTAATTGCTACTGAACCTTTTTATGTAGGCATGCATACCAGTGTTGAGCTTTTCTCAGTTGTTATTTCATTCTTAATTTTTGCTATTGGATGGAATACATGGCACTTCACCCGGAATAGCAAGTTATTGTTGCTATCTTGTCTTATGCTGTGTGTTGCTATTTTTGATGCGTTGCACTTTTTGAGTTTTTCAAGTGTCAGTGATCACGAGAAAAACATGGAGCAAGTGTTTGCTTTTTGGCTGTTTGCCCGGTTTTTTAATGCCGCTGCATTTTTAGTGATTGCAACCGCTATTTGGCTGAATTATAAGCTGTTTAATGCGCGTGTTGTGCTGAGTACTTTACTTAGTGTGACCGCGTGTATTGTGGCTGTTGTATTTTATTTTCCCGATTGGTTGCCCACGTTGTACATTGAAGGAGGTGGCAGCAGTCAACAAAAGTGGCTGATAGAAATAACACTGATTACGCTCTACAGCCTTGCTGCGTGTATGTTTGCATCGCAATTAAGAAAACCAAGAAACACTCTAAATATCGCCGGGAAAACACTTGTTTGTTTGTTGGCGATATTAAGTGAGGCGTGTTTTACGCTCTATAATGATGCCTCGCATGTAACCGATACACTTAACTTCTTTGGTCATATTTATAAAGGTTTGACCTACTTTTTATTATATAAAATCGTGTTTGTTGAAACCGTCATCAAACCTTACGCTGATCTTGAAAATTCAACAGAGCAGTTATCTGCAACGCTCACCGCTTTACCCGATTCTGTTTTTGAGCTTGAGCGAGATGGCACGTTTAAAACTATTTACAGTGACAATTCGCCGAGTCGTGTCTTTTCGAACAATGTGTTAGGTCACAATATTTGTCAGCTTTTTGCTCCTCAATATGCACCGCAGTTTATACACTCACTGCAACAAAATCATTTATTTGGATTATTTACTATCGATGCATTACCTCTCTTAATTAATGGACGTACGCATCATTTTGAATTCTCTGTGACGTTGTTTACTTATGAAAATGAGCATGAAACTTATTTAGTTGTCGCGCGTGACGTAACAGAAAAAATAGGGCAAATGGCAGCACTGCTTCAACAAAGTAAGTTTAATAAGGGATTGCTTACATTGACCGAAATTTCGTTTCAGGAAGATCAAGAAACCTTGCTTAATTATGCCGTTGAGCAAGCCCGTGAAATTGCAAATTGTGATGGTGCATCGCTCTATATTTGTAATGAACATAAGCAGCTCGCTTACCGTGCGGTGCATGGCTCAAAACTGGATGTATGTACCAGTAAGTTGCAAGAAAAAGTCGCTGTTGGAGAAGCAGTCATTGTTAATCGCAAGCAAGCAAAAGAGTTTGGCTTGCCAAGTAATGCCAGCTCTTTGCTGGTGGTGCCGGTTGTGCGTCATGGCAAATGTCAGTTAGCGATTATTTTGCAACACACAGAAAAAACATTTTCAGTGCATGATAAAAACATGCTCACCGTGTGGGCTGAATCAGTGTGGCAGTGGTTTAATAAAATCACGTTGAATAAACGCATGCATATTTTATCTCAAGCTGTAGAGCAAAATCCGCACCCTATTATGTTTACGAATACGGATGCCAAAATTGAATATATGAATCGGGCGTACTTAGACATGTGTCAGTATGGTTACGATGAACTTATAGGCCAAAGTCCGAACATGATCAGCGCAGGTCAAACGGATTTAGGTGTTTATCAGGGGATGTGGCAACAGCTAAATAATAAACAGGCGTGGGTTGGTTCATTGGTTAATAAAACTAAACACGGAGATGCTATTGTAGAGCAAACAACCATATACCCCATTTTTGATAAACAAGGAGCAATCAGTAATTACATTTCTTTTCAACATGATATGACTAAGCAAGTCGAAAGTGAAAGCTTAATACATCAGCTTTCTTACTTTGATCAGCAAACAGGGCTTGCCAATCAAGTGAAGTTACAAATGGAATTTGAGCAGGTCATAAAAGCGCATGTCGGTATTAAATCAGCCTTTATCTTAATTGGCTTAGACAACTTTAAAATTCTTAATAAGGCTCTGGGAATAGGGAATTGCAACTTAATACTGCAGAACTTGAGTGCAAGAATGAGTAATTTTATGGGGGAGCAAGTCATGGTTGCGCGTTTACAAGGTGACCGCTTTGCATTTATTACCCCCTATACGTCGACAGAAGAGATTGATAAGTGTGCTCATAACTTACTCAAAGTGATCAGAGAACCCTTATCAATTAACGACGAGTTAATTGTTGTAACGGCCTCGATAGGGGTTGCCCTGTGCCCGCTGGATGCCAGTGACTTTGAATCTTTATTGCAGATGGCTGAGTCGGCTATGTTTGAGGTGAAGAAACTAGGCCGTAATAATGTCTTGTTTTATGCTGAAGAAATGAATAAAGCAGGTGTGAGGCATGCTCAGATCATTAATGCTATCAATTACGCACTAAAAAATAACGAATTTTCACTCGTATTTCATCCTCAAATAGAACTAGCAACAAACAAAATGGTAGCCGCTGAGGTTTTATTGCGCTGGCATTCAGCTTCGTTAGGCTGTGTTTCACCCGCTGAGTTTATTCCGATTGCAGAACGTTGTGGCCGAATTAGTGACATTGATGATTGGGTTTTTGAAAATACCGTAAAAACGATTCGTCAATGGCGCGATAATGGGATGCCAGCGCTCACTTTTGCCATCAATTTATCGGCTACCAAATTTGTTAAAAAGAACTTGCTACGTAGTTTGACCACGGTACTGCAAAAATATTCCATTGAGCCGAGCTGTATTGAACTTGAGCTGACTGAGACGATTGCGATTGGTAATCCACAGTTTGCATTAAACACGATAACTAAACTGCGTGAAGCTGGATTTAAAATGTCGATTGATGATTTTGGGACGGGTTACTCATCAATGGGTTACCTTAAGGAATTTGCACTAGATAAGTTAAAAATTGATAAGTCATTTATTGATAATTTAGAACATCCAACTAAAGCAGATATTGCTATTGTAAAAGCCATGATTGATCTGGCGAAAGCACTTGATATGGAGTCGATAGCAGAAGGCGTTGAGTCAGAAAAACAATTACAAACCCTAAAAGAGTTAGGCTGCATTCAGATCCAAGGTTATTACCACAGTAAACCAATGCCAATTGATGCGTTTTATACATACGCTACTCATGAACGCGATAAGAATTGACGATTATTTATTAAGAAACTAATTACCTTTATTAGGTATTATTTTGGGTTGTTTAATTTAATATTTAATTACCTTTATTAGGTATTTCATCAAATTATTTACTGTATAGTATTGTATTATAAAAAGTGTTTTTTTAAATTAAATTGCAATTATCTTTTTTTGATTCATAGTCTTAGCTTGTTTCTGATTTATATTGATGTAATTTAACTTTTTAAGTAAAATAGAACGACTAAAGGATTAATTGTCAATGGGAAGACGATGAGTAACTAATGTTTTTTTTATTACAAGGTTACTTAGATTGAAAAAAATACAATCCAATCAATTAAAGAAAGGTATGTTAGTTAGGGTCAATGAACACTGGCTAAAAACTCCTTTTTTTACAAATAAAGTTAAAATTAAGTCTGAAAGCGATAAGCACAAACTCAAGCAATTTGAGGGATCGTTATATGTCTCTGAAGACAAATCGGTTGGTGCGCTGAATAAAGGGTTATCAATTCTTAAAGTGGCACTTGAAGACTGTGGCCAATCAGATGTATTAAACAACAAGGCGATAACTCAAGCCGTTACAAATATTGTTTTATTTGTGCTTAATGATGCCAGTCGTCTGGATTTAATATACGAAAAAATTAGCGAAGACTCCCAATCATTTCGAGAGTCTGTGCGGTTATTGGTGTTAATTACTTTATTCTCAAAAGAAATAAAATTAAGAAAAGACAAACTCATCCCTTTTGCAAAGTCAGCATTCTTAAAAGACATTGGCATGTCTTTAATCCCGCCTGATTACAAGCAAAGTAAGCAGTTAAGCGCGAAAGCAATTGACAGTGTTCATGAGCACGTTGTGTTGGGCTGCCGCGAGTTGCAAAGCCGCGGCATTGAAGACAGTGTGATTAAGATTATCAAGTGCCACCATGAAAATTGTGATGGCTCTGGTTACCCTCATGGCCTAATAAAACCTGAAATCCCCCTTGAAGCACGCATAATTCGTATTATTGATACATACGTTGCTTTAACTTCACAGCGTCATTATCGCGAAAAATTCTCACGTGTAGAAGCGATTGAGAAAGTTTATCACGCCGCTCAAATTGGTAAGTTTGATCATATATTAACGACTAAATTTATTAACTTTATTCGCCTTTATCCAAAAGGTGCAAAGGTTGAATTAAATGATAGGTCGCAGGCTATTGTTAATAAAGATCTCGCGAATGGCACCGTTGAGTTAGCTGATAGCCACACAGTTGAAAAATCAATTGTTGACAAAGTTAATATAGCTAAATGTCAGTGGTTTATATAACACGCCTCTATTTTTATTTTTAATCTAGCTAAATAAAACCCTTTATATTGAACTGGTATTTTTAAATGAGCCAGTAAATGTTGTGTATTTAATTTTTAAATCCATTAAAAGACTGTAAATGGAACAGATATCATGCGAAGTGATTTACCAATAAATAATTTAGAAAAAATACTCTCGACTTTAAATAGTTCACTGTTTCTTTCACAAAAAGTAGGTGTTCATGAAGAACAGTTAATTGGTAAAGATTTTAATTTTTTATGCTGCTTTGAGTTTTCAAAAGCTGTGTTTTATACAATGAAAAAACAATTAAAAACCTTGAATTTAAAGGTTTTAAAAAGTCATGCTGTTGCTCAAAGTAAGCATGATGAAGACGCTTTAGCTACGCCTATGTTTGCTGTAATTTGGCAAGGAGAATAGACAATGTACATCTCTAAAGCGGGTTTTAAGTGTCAGGGTGTAAATAACCATTATTTTGTTTTGTTTTCGAGCTTAATTATTGGGGCTTTAATATGCTTTTTTGTGCTTGAAAGTATCGATATATTTTCACAAAAAAATACTGAAATACTGCATTTAACAACGGAGCTATTGTCAGTTTTTGTTTTCTCATCAGTGGTACTGCTTGAATTTCAGCGCCTTGACGGCCGCTACGCAGAACAAACGAATATCATCATATTCGGATTTAGTATTGTCCTAATGATGGACTACATGAACGCGATTTCGTTTGCTGGTATGCCAGCGTTTATTACGCCCAGCTCAAGTCAAAAGTCGATTTTCTTTTCTTTAGCTGCGCGAATGTTTGAATTACTGACGTTTGCAGCCATTGCGGCCTCACTGACTTTTCATGGCAGGAAAATGGTATGGCTAAGCTGTGGGTTAATTGTTTCAGTTATTTTAATCGCGTTCGGCACCTTGTTTGCTTATAACCTACCGTCTCTCTTTATTTATGGCGAAGGCGTGTCCATTGTAAAAATAACCTTAGAAAATGTTCTATTAATTGGTTATGTCGTCGTGGCTTATTTGTTTTACAAGAAACATAACGTAGATGGTGAAAAAAGGTACCTTCATTTTGCATTATCATCAGTTTGTATGGCGTTGTTTTCATTGTTGGTTACCCAGTATCAAACCCTGTCTGATACCTACCTTGTCATTGCGCATTTGGTGAAGTTATGTGGTGCGTTATTTATCTATAAAAGCGTATTTATTGAGGGGGTTTTATATCCTTATTCAATGGTGAACAAGGCTGAGCTGTATGCATCTAAAAAGAAAAATGAGCTGAAAACAATCTTAGATAATATGAACATAGGTGTGCTCAGATTAAGCGCTGATTTTAAGTTGAGTTATTACAATCAGAATGCGCTAAAAACCTACTTTTATTTACGTACACCGACTCAGGGTAAGTATATTCATGATGTTTTCCCTCCCGATGTTATCGATAAAGTATTGCCTTTTTTAAGGACGGCATTAAAGGGAGAACAAGTTAAGTTTTCGATAAACCTCAAAGGGCTCGATGAGGAAACGTTGTTTCTTGATGTTAATGTGATCCCAGAAAATGATAAGTCAGAAAAAGTAATTAGCCTGTTATGTTTGATTGAAAACATGACCGAAATGAAGCTCGCCGAAAAAGAAAATGAAGAGCTCAATAGAAGTCGAGCAGAACTAAAAAAGGCCCTTGATCAGCATGCGATTGTCGCGACCACCAATAGCAAGGGAGTAATCACGAGTGTGAATGAAAAGTTTTGCAACATATCGCAATTTTCTGCTGCAGAGCTTATCGGAAAAACCCATGCGTTAGTCAATTCTGGAACGCATCCCCCGCGCTTTTTTAAAACTATGTGGCAAACAATTCGCAGTGGTCAAGTGTGGTCAGGAGAAGTCTGTAACCGTGCCAAAGATGGCAGCTTATATTGGGTTAACTCAACCGTCGTTCCTTTTATTGATGAAAATAACAAGCCGTATAAGTACATTGCTATTAGAGCTGATATTACCGACCGTAAACTTGCAGAACAAAATGTTCATCGCTTAGCAATGTATGACGAGTTAACTAATTTACCTAACCGACGTCATCTTATCGACAAAGCAAAGTCATTGGCTAAATCAAAGCATCATACCCAAGGCCACAGTTACGCCTTACTGCTGATTGATTTAGATAACTTTAAAATGATCAATGACACTTTAGGGCACAGTATTGGTGACTTACTGTTAAAAGAAGTCTCGCGCCGTTTAGAAAGTATTGTTTTATCGCCTAATTTAATTGCCAGATTAGGGGGCGATGAATTCGTTATTTTACTGGATGATCCTACGTGCATAAAAGATGGTGACTTTCATTCTGTGGATAGCTTTGCGCAAAACATACGTGAAACGATTTCGCGCGTTTTTTACCTTGATGGGTATGAAGTTCATACAACACCTAGCATTGGCCTCACAATCATTAATGCATGCGACTTTGAATTGTCAGAGGCACTGAAGCAGGCTGATATTGCGATGTATCACTCTAAGGAGCGAGGGCGAAATATGATTAGTTTTTATGACCCGAAATTACAAGCATCTATTTTAGAGCGAAATGAAATAAACCAAGGGTTGATCAATGCCATTGCCAAAAAAGAGCTAAACGTTGTGTATCAACCTATTCATAACACCAGCAAAGAACTCATTGGTTATGAGGCATTACTGCGATGGGATAGCCCTAAATTAGGGAGCGTCTCACCAGATGTTTTTATACCTATAGCAGAAGAAACAAAACAAATTAATCAAATAGGGCAGTGGGTTCTTGAGCAAGTGTGTGAAGAAATGAGCAAAAATGATGCATATTCAAACCCTAATTTAAGTGTGGCTGTTAACGTCAGCGCGCTCCAATTTCAAGACCCTAACTTTGTTCCGCAAGTGCTGGAGACAATTAATCGATTTTCAATACAACCTTCACGGTTAAAACTAGAGTTAACCGAAGGGGTTATTTTAATGGGCACCGAGATGCTCATAAAGCGAATGAAGGATCTAAAAAACTTGGGTATCAACCTCTCTTTAGATGATTTTGGAACCGGTTATTCTTCGCTTAGCTACTTAACGCGGTTTCCGATTGATACGTTAAAAATCGATAAGTCATTCATCGATAAAATGCTGATTAGCTCCGAAGACGAGTCGGTTGTGAAAGCGATTCTCACCTTAGCGACAAGCTTAGGAAAAAATGTGATAGCCGAGGGGGTTGAATCAGAAGAGCAATTTCAATACTTAAAACGTTTAGGGTGTCAGTTTTTCCAAGGTTATCTATTAGGTAAGCCACAAAGTTTTAACCACCGTGAATAATGATTGATGGGTGCACGTAAGGCATTTTATTTATTCTCGCTGAGAGAGTGGCAAATAACATGCCTTACGTTAAACACGATTAAAAAAACATACCTTCAATACGCTCAATAAGCCAAAAACAGGCAAGGCTACCAATACCGTATGCCGCAAACGTAGCCGCGGGTTTTGGCACTTTAATAAGGTGCTTAGTAATGGCAACGGTGCCTAAAATAGCGGTAATGAAAAACAATTGGCCAAGCTCAACCCCTAAGTTAAAAAACAAGAGAGCTGCAGGCACATCGACTTGTGGTAAGCCAATGTCTTTTAGTGCTCCCGCAAAACCAAAGCCATGCAATAAACCAAATATAAATGCGACTAACCAAGGCCATTTTGTTGTTAGGCTGTGTTGATTGTGTCTAATACGTATTGATTCAGCTGCAATCAGTAAAATACTCAATGCGATGAGTGCCTCAACGGGAGGAGGTGGCAGTGATACATAACCAAATGTTGCTAAACCGAGCGTGATTGAATGTGCTAATGTAAACGCGGTGATTGTTTTAAATAACGTGACCCAGCCTCTAACAATTAACATCAATGCTGCAACAAATGCCAGGTGATCCCAGCCCTCTAAAATATGCTCAATTCCGAGTTTTGTATAAGAGGTGATGATTTGCCAAATACTGCCTTCGCTTGGAATCGAAAGCGTATTTTCATTCGGCTTCATTAATAAACTATATTGACTCCCGTTCAACAATTTTATGTTGATTAAAGTATCGATAGTGGTGCGGTTTAGGTTTTCAATTGTCAGTGTTGTTCCTGCAAGTTCTGTATCGGCATTTAACCGATATTGAAACAATACAAATCCATTTATTACCATGTGATTCGGTAATGGAGAAAGTGAAAACTGAGGCTCGAAAACAGGGCGTATATTCTGCACTAAGTTATTGTTAGTGGGTACTTTCCAAAGTAAATTATACTCGTGTTCAGTCACTTGATTAATTTGTAAATACGCGGGGCGAATTTCATGTGCAAACCCTGAACTTCCCCATATTAATAGCAAGGCAAAACAAAATACTTTCATTCTCATAATGCGGCAAACTCTTGCTCTATTTCCGTCGGAATGGTGTCAGCTTCCAATCGAACGCGATACTTTTTAAGCAACGTTTCGAACATTTTTTGCTGTGAGTCGATGACTGCATAGTATTTATACTGCTCTAAAACATAGTCTTTAATATCACTGAAAGGGGCTAAATGTTCGGGGGTATTATTGGCAATTTTAACGAGGTGCAAACCAAAACCAGACTCAATGGGCCCAACCCATTGCTCTGTTGGCTGCTTAGCGAGTTGCTCAACAAAGGTGCCTCCAAATGCATTCTTGAGGGTGTTTTCAGGCATGAGAGGCCAGCTGTTAGGCACTGAACGGCGATTCTCAAAACTGTTTAGTGTATTTGGATTTGCTATTAGTTGGGCGCGAATTTCACTCAGTTTTGGCTCTTGAGCCTCTTGTGGCGTTAATATAACTTGCTCAAACGCGAATGATTGCGCAATGGTAAACAGTTCTGGGCGAGCTTGATGAAACTCTTTAAGTTGTTGCTCAGAAGGGAGCTGCATTAAATTGCTGAGATCGCTGGCAACTGCTTCCATTTTCTGTGCAAGTCGCGTACGAATTATTTCATCACTTTGATCAAGACCCATGGTTAACGCTTCACGGTAAAATACCTCTTTGCGAATATGTCGCTCAAGAATGGCAGCAATATCCTCATTCGAAGGTTCATGTTTCCACTGCGCTTTCCAAAGGGTTTTTAGGTGATCAAACTTAGCTTGATCGACCACTATTACATACTCATTGTTTTCTGATTCTTGCGAAGGTGCAAGGTAATTCCATGCTGCAAATAAGAGTGAGCCTAATACCAGAAAATGAGTAATAGGCTCTTTTAAAATACGTTTAATCATTAATTATACTTACTCTACTTCGTACCAAATAGGTGAGGCCCATGCGCGTTCTACAATTTGACGTTTTACATCATCAGGGTATTTTACACCGGCATTTATTTCGTCATATAACGTCCAACGTGCTGTTGGCAGTTGCAAAACACGCACATAATAAAATGCTTCTTGATTTGGGTCCCAGTCAGGGTCTGTCCATACTGACATAAGTTCAACAGCCCCTTTTACTTGATTGAATTCACCCGTTTTAAGATTTATAGGGGCATCAATAGGGGTAACACTTCCATCTGCTTTTAGGCGATCTCCCGAGGCTACAACGTCATAAACGTGGTCTTTCATTTCACCGTTTTCGTACCACCCTTTAATAATTTGGATACGATCTAAGTTTGGGCCAATAGGATCTTTGATTGCCCATACTAAAAACTCAGGGGCTTTTTTACCTTTGTAGTCGCCGCCCATCGGCACGCCCTTTTCATAACCATCTTTTACAAGGTCGGTGTAATTTTTGTAACTTTTATTGAACCCTTGGCCTGCAAAAAAACGGACTTTCATACGTGGGCCGCTGGTGGCAAAGGTTTCTTTTGCTTGCATTGAATCCCAAATTGCACTGCGCGTATTTGAATTAGCCCACACAGCAGTCAACGCGCCAGGACTGGAGTCTGCAATCAGCATTTCGCCTTCAAGCATTGCCTTAGAACGTACATCGGCTGTTTGGTCGGCATAGCCGTGACTACCGACAGCGTAATTGTCTTCTTCAACGTTACTTGGTGTGCCATTATGGCTGTCTGTTCCGCCAACAAACCCATATTTAAAAGGGTTAACTCCAAGCTCTGCATGATATTTAATGCCGCGTCCTAGTCCATAACGCACATAGTTTTCTTTTATGAACGCACGACCATTAAACTTTTGAATTGACACTGCATTTTCAAAGTCTGCAAATTCGTCATTGGGCCAAAAGTTGGGTATAACTTCTGAATTACCCTTAACTTGCATCATTTCAATGAGTGGCTCCATACTGGCCCGTTTTTCAGCATATTCTTTGTTTACGGGTACGCCTGAAAGACTTGCTTCAGCAAATAATAAGCCTTTCGATTCATTTGAGTTATGTGGTATTGCGAACACTTTTTTGCCACTGTCGCGTTGTGTTTGCATCCATGCCCATAACTGCTCAGGATCGGCCCCTTCGTTTGATGAAAAAGGCATATCAGGGACATTGTTATCTCTAAAGAAAACATTGCGATGTTGGTTTGCCCCCCCAGGAGCAGATGTCCACTCGTAGGCATGTATAGTGGTGAATTTACCTGGTTGATAATGCTTTTCAGTGGCTTCTATATTTTTTTGCCATGTAGATTTAATGGCTTCTTGGCCTTGAAAAAATGCAGGGTGAGGTTCTCCACCGCCTGCTAATGGGGCTAATACGTACTTATTATAAAGTTTTAATGCCGTTTCTAAATCTGGAGCTTCACGAAAAGCAACGGCTATTTCGTGGTCGTAACCAGGTGCCCCTTCATTCATTAGGCTAAAGGCTTCTCCCATAAACTCTGAGTGATCTGTAACAGCAACAAAATCAAGTGGTCGTTTTATTTTGTGGAGACTGCCATTCACCATCATTTCTTCGCCTTTAGCAAAGCGATAGGCATCATCAGGCGTTAGTCTATTACCCGCAATAAACGCATCCATCGACACACCTGTATGGACATGTTGCTCACCGAAGAACGCTTCTTTTAATGGGTAGACCTTGGCATTGTTAGGTTTTTGTTCGGCTTTTGCAGAAAAAGCTAACGGCAAAGAGCAGGCTAAAGCGATTGAAATAGTTGTAGATATAAGTGAAATCCGTGCACACATTTTGAGCACTCCTCGCAGTAAATGTGGTGATGTATATTTTTTAGATACTAACTGATTAAAAAATAGCAGGCTTTGCGAAAAAGAACCATCGAAAGCGTAATGCCAGTCAGTTAAGCAGTTTTTTGAATAAATATGTGAATATTATTCAGTTAAAGCTGCTTAAAGCAGGTGGGGATAAAATTAGCTAAAGACCATATAGCAAAAGGGCTACAGTAAGATTTTTATAAATCATCGCTGTAACCCTTTATTTTATTGGTTTTTCCTTAACTGATCTGCATTAATCGAAAGCGGCTTTTTTTTTTGCACGAATAAGGAGTGCTGAACTTTTGTTTGATGAAGGAAGTTATTTCTAAGTCGGTTGAATTAACAGTCATTACTGCAAATGATGAAGATAACGTTAGAAAGGAGAAAACGTAAATCAAACGTTGCAATTAATGTTAAACCACTTAAGTATAGTTAACAGTTTAGTTGGCCAAGCAGGTTTATCTGCGTTTTATAGCATGTGATAAAAATTGAAAGGCGTATTACTTGAAAGAATTAGATGTACAGGAAGTTGGAATGCAAAATAAGCTATTAAAAATGAGCTTACTCTTTTTGATTGCGGTGCTTGGGCTCGTCAGTATTGATGTGTTGGCACATGGTGTAGATGACAACACCCGTGCATTTTTAGAGCAAAATCAGGGAATACAATTTGTCCCGTTTTTGTATATTGGTGCAAAACATATGATCACAGGCTATGACCATTTATTATTTTTAGTCGGTGTGATTTTCTTTTTATATCGCAGCAAAGATGTGTTGCTCTATGTGACGATGTTCACTCTTGGTCACAGTACTACGCTTTTGCTCGGTGTACTGGGTGATATTAACGTTAATGCTAACTTAATTGATGCGATTATCGGTTTTTCTGTTATTTACAAAGGGTTTGATAACCTAGGTGGGTTTAAACGCTGCTTTAACTGGCAACCCAATACAAAAGCAGCGGTGCTGATTTTTGGCTTGTTTCATGGTTTTGGTTTAGCGACGAAGTTACAAGAGTTTCAATTACCAGAGGATGGTTTATTAGTTAATTTAATTGCGTTTAATATTGGTGTTGAATTGGGGCAATTTGCAGCGCTTATCTTTATTTTAATTGCCATAAATGCTTGGCGACATTTTCCATCATTCCAACGTTTTTCGACCTTAACAAATACAGCACTCATGAGTGCTGGTGTGATGTTAGTTGGTTTTCAATTAACGGGTTATTTCGTTAGTTAACACATAAAAAAAGAGATGAGTATGCAACACACAGTGAGTTTAAAGACCTTAATTATAGCGAGCGTATCGTCAACGGTTGTTGCGGCCATTGCTCTGGTGACTTTAATTCTTCCGGCCGAATATAACATTGACCCAACGGGTATTGGCCATAAGCTTGGCCTAACCAGCATTGCGATAGCTGCAGAGACAGACGCACAACCAAGTCAATCACCGACAGGGAATAAAGGCACCGATGAATTTCAGATCATTGAAGTAATCGTTCCTGCAGGTAGAGGAGTTGAATATAAGTTTGCAATGCCCCAACATGCCAAAATGACCTATGAATGGTTAACAGAGGGTGAGTCATTGTATTTCGATTTGCATGGTGAACCAGAAGGTGACACAACGGGGTATTTTGAAAGCTATACGATTGCCACGAGTAATGAAATGAAAGGAAGCTTCACAGCTCCCTTTGCCGGTTCACACGGTTGGTACTGGAAAAATAAAACAGATAACCCAATTGCCTTACAGCTGCTTGTTAAGGGTGAATATGAAGTGATTGGCTTAAAAAAATAAACGGCATAATTAAGCACATGGTAAAAGTAAAAACCAGGAGAGAAAAGTAATGAATCGATTAATTACAACAGCGTTAATCTGCATTGCATTAGTGAGTGTTGGGGCGTTGGCGCACAGTGGCCATGACCCTATTAATGACCAAAAAGCAATGAATATTGCTGCCAAGTCAATCAAGAAAATGACTTTTAAGGATTATGGGTTTGAAGTTGGTAAACTCGATGCTTCATGGAAAGAGGTAGCAAACGATAAGCTCTCAATAGTCCATGTTGAAGAGGGCTATTATGTTGTCAAAGCAGAAAATAACCAAAATGAGAAAAATATCTTCTTTAAGATAGCTAAGACTGGCGAATTGTTAGATGTGAAGTCCAATCATGATTTTGAATAGCTGAAAGCCATCAGCGTGCAATATAAATGAGCCACGCTGATAACTTGCTGTGCAATTCATCTATCAATAAACATGACCTTAATTTAGATAAGTGCAACGGGGCTACTTTCAGGTATACAGTGGAGAGGTGGGGAGCAATACATTTCAATATTTTTATTGAAAATGATGTTTTTTGCCTTGTTTTCATTTCATGCATAGATAATAAATAAGCCAAAAAGTGACAGAAAACGTATCATCAATTTGGTTCTTATTTAGAGTGAGATTGAGATTGAACTGCTACTGTAATATCAAATGAGGATTAAGTTTGATGTTACTTGCTATCATGATGGCAGAACTCTAAGGCGGAGTTGGCATTCTTCAAATATAGGAAGATGAAGGCAGTGAGGTATATTGCCAGTATGCGACTTATTAAAAAGTAAGTGACTGAACTTTAGAGTACAAAAGTCTCAAGTGAGCGTTCAAGAGACAATAACTCACTTTTGGACAATTCCGTGTTGGCTCTAGTAGCATGAGCTGAAAGGTCTCGATTGTGCTGAAGACATTGTCCTTAAGTTTTTTGCCATATATTTTCTAATGAATTGCTTTTGTTTTATTACTAAGAAGTCTCCATAATAAATTTATTAAAGCATACTAGCGGTTAACAGGACGTTATCTATGAAGGGTAAGTCAACAAAACACTCAAGATTAAAATTAGCAAAATATTTGAATGAGCACCTTTGCTCATTTGGCAATGGGTTTGAAAATAAAGTCATATGTCCAACATGCGTAAAGGAGTTTGATTTGAATTCAGGTCAACGCAGCTTTACGGCAGGTCATATCTTACCAGAAGCTTCTGGAGGGAATGAATGGACTTTTCTTTGTAAGGATTGTAATAGTCAATTTGGTGAAAAACAGGATAAGTGGTTAGGCGAATATCTTAATATACTGAATAACCCTATGGGGACGCTTTTAGATGCCAAAACAAAGAGTAGGTACATAAGTATTAATGACAAAACTGTTAATGGATCAATAAGTGTCTCGGACGTTGACGGAGGTATTGATATTGCTTTACCTATCAATAGAAACCCACCCGGTAAATTAGAATCAATGAAGTTTGGTGAAAACCTCGAAATTAACTTTGAAATACCATTAACGCTTCACGAAAACGAAATTGCAGTTGGATATATAACTGCCGCTTATTTAATGTGGTTCAATGAAATAGGTTATAACTGGGTTTTCCAAAGTTCACTAGATAATGTGCGAAAGCAGATATTGAACTGTAATCGAGATATTGATGGTGCGAAGGTAATCGATTTACCTACGGACAAGATGGAAATGCAAGGGGTTGGAGTCATTATCAATTCAGGTACTTTATATCCATGCTGTGTAGTTGTCGATAAATTGGTTGTATTTCCTACGCCACCTACTGTAGCTTCACCCACACCTAAAAATGTAAAGTTTGAGTCGCCTTGTAATATAGAGTTTTTAAATCTGGCTGTTTTGAATTTTCCTTATCTAACTCTATTTGACGGGTATCATGTTGTTGTGCCTAATCGTTTAAGAAAATGTCCCCCCATTCCAGATAAACTATTCAACATTTATTCTGAGCAGGGGAAAGAAGCCGGATTATTTTCATTAGTAAATGAGGATATGACAAATTTAACCAATTGAAGATACAAAAACTAATCCAAATCACCTTTTTTAGTGCAATTGACTAATGCCTCCAAAGTGGCATTAGTGATCGTTTTTTGCCTGATTAAGGGTGGTGACTCAACTCGTTTTGGGGCATAAACGAGTTATGACTGAAGGTTCGCTTTTTGCACATTTGCGACGGTCAGATGTGACTAAACCCCATTTTCGAATTTGACAGACCAGATCAAGGCTTACTTAATTAGTAACGGTTACTCATTTAACAACATGTAAAAGTATTCACAGGTTTCCTGTCATGGGGAAACCTTACTCTTTATGTTTATTGTGCCTATTTGGTGGGGTTGCATGGCAACTCCAGGGTTTGTGAGTGACGTTATCTTTTATATTTTGATCGACAAATTGGTAGTAACTTTCTTTGGTGTGTGTCCACCAGTCATTGTGAAGATCGGCACTGTGTTTGCGAATAACGGTTTCGATCCCTTCTAAGTTTAGGTGGGTTGCGTCATAGGCCAAGTGTATTACGTTTTCACGAATATTGTAGCTCACTTCATCGATGCCAAAGAGTCTATCAATCTCTTCAATGAGTGCATCACAATTTTCATCTGTCACTTTACACAGCCGCAGATTGCGAACGACTAAGTTTGCTTCTTTTACGCCGACTCTATGTTCTAAATCACTCATAATAATCTCTCCAAGCTGTTTTATTTTCACTTCACAATCTCATTCGACTGCAGTGATAACACCTTTGTACATTTGCATTTGGCAGTGAAAAACATGTTCTCCCGGTGGGATATTTTGCAGGTGTATTTTTGTCACTTTGTTTAGGGTCAGTTGCTCACTTATATCTAAGGAGGGAATGAGCAGTGTTTCGGAGCAAGGTGACGGATCTTTTCGCAAAAAAGATAAGGTTATTGGGTGGTTAGCTGTAACTTGTAGAGAAGCAGGCGAATAAACCCCTTCTTTTACCTCAATGAGTACGTCGGTACTAGTTGCAACAACGTTGTTTGGTTTATACAGCCAAAACCACCAAATGATCAGCACGATGAGTGAAATACCGATAAAGTTAATAATCATCATAATGTGGCTCCTTAGTGATCTTGTGCTTTAAATAAACGAAGCCTGTTTGCATTCGTCACCACGGTAAGCGAAGAAAAAGCCATCGCAGCACCCGCGATAACAGGGCTCAGCAGTAGACCAAAAAATGGATACAGAATACCTGCCGCCACTGGAATACCTGCCACGTTATAGATAAATGCACCAAATAGGTTTTGTTTTATATTGCGTAACGTGGCTTTGCTCACTGCAATGGCATCAGCTAAGCCATGAAGAGAGCCTCGCATGAGTGTGATGTCGGCACTTTCAATGGCAACATCAGTGCCTGTTCCAATCGCAAAACCAACATCGGCGAGGGCAAGTGCGGGGGCATCATTGATCCCATCGCCTGTCATACCGACAATTTCGCCTTGTTGTTGGAGTTCGCGCACTTTATTGGCTTTGTCTTCAGGTAGAACGTCAGCAAAGAATTCAGTAATTTGTGCTTTTTTTGCTATCGCCGAGGCGGTTTCTTTATTATCGCCAGTAAGCATAATAACGCGGATACCATTGGCTTGAAGACGCTTGATTGCACAAAGTGAATCAGACTTCATCGGGTCCGCTACCGCGATAATTGCGGCTAGCTGCCCATCTACAGCAAAATACATTGGCGTTTTTGCTTCTTTCGCTAAGGCCTGTGCTTTCGTTGTGAAGTCAGAGAGTTCAATTTCTTTCATTTTCATTAATTTACTATTGCCAAATAGCAGCGACTTACCATTACACGTGGCTTCGACACCATAGCCTGTAATTGCGTTAAAGGCGTCTATTTTCAGCAGCTCGATTTCTTGCTCCATGGCACTTTCGACAATTGCTTGCGCAAGAGGGTGCTCTGAGCCACTTTCTAAACTGGCTGCTAGCTGTAATATGGTTTTTTCATCACTCTCATTTGCTAAAATAACGTCAGTGACTTTGGGGGAGCCTTCGGTAATGGTGCCCGTTTTATCTAAAATCATGGCTGTAATTTTGGAAGCTGTTTGCAGTGCTTCACCATTTCGAATAAGAACACCGGCCTCAGCTGCTTTGCCCACACCGACCATAACCGACATTGGCGTAGCAAGTCCTAACGCACACGGACACGCGATGATAAGCACCGTTGTCGCAGACACAATTGCAAAGGCAAGAGTGGGCTCTGGGCCAAAGTTTAACCATGCTAGTGCACTGACGATAGATATAATCATGACAACCGGCACAAAATACGCAGATATAACATCGGCTAGTCGCCCTATTGGGGGTTTTGAGTTTTGGGCACGTTTTACCATCGCAATAATTTGTGCAAGCGCGGTGTCTTTTCCTACCCGTGTTGCTTTAAATAGGATCATGCCAGATTTATTGAGCGTACCCGCGGTGACGTCGTCTTTTTCTGATTTTTCAACAGGCATGGGTTCACCTGTTAGCATTGATTCATCAATGCTGGTGTGGCCTTCGATTACTTCACCATCAACGGGGATTTTCTCACCCGGTCTGACTTTGATAATGTCATTGAGCAACACTTGGTCGATATTTATTTGAACGTCTTTGTTATCCCTAACAACAGTGGCGGTTTTGGCTTGTAAGCCGATTAAGCGTTTGATTGCTTCTGAGGTTTTTCCTCGTGCTTTTAGCTCTAACGCTAAACCAAGGTTGATTAAGCCAATAATCATGGCGGTGGCTTCAAAATATACATGCCTTGCCATTAGCGGAATAGCATCGGGAATAAAGACAACCAGCATTGAGTAGACCCATGCTGTACCGGTGCCCAGTGCAATGAGGGTATCCATGTTGGCAGAATGATTTTTAAAGCTTTTCCATGCGCCAATATAAAAATGTTTACCAGAGAAAAACATAACCGCAAGCGTTAAAAGACCAACAATTAACCACGCGAGCCGCTCAGTATTGGTTGCTACGGTCATCTCGCCAATAGCGATACCATAGATCATAAGAGGCACACCCAGTGAGAGTGCGATAATGGTGTCGCGCATCAGCTTTTTATAATATGCCCAATCGGCTGCTTCTTTTTCATCAAGGGAGTCTGTGTGCGAACTGTCATTGAACGGTTTGGCATTGTATCCAGCAGATTCAATGGCTTTAACTAGGTCTTGGGAATTGGCTGTCCCACTGACGAGTACGGTTCGGTCTGCAAAATTCATCTCTGCGCTGTTCACGCCAGGTGTGTTTTGCAGTGCTGCTTCAATTTTCCCTACGCAACTGGCGCAGCCTGCGCCCTCAATGATTAGCTGCTGCTCTGTTTGGGCTTTACTCATGCGGTGTTCCTTTTTGCTTAAAGCCCTTAGCTTAGTGAGATGGTTGCTTTTGGGCTTTATTTTCATTAATTTTTACAGTGTCGTAAAAATGATGAAGTGAGGTACTATTTTTGTAATCACCTAGTTATAGCGTATGCCTAATTCATTAAAATTGCTCGGCATATTGTTCAATATATTGATAACTTACAGCGGGTGAATCTATTGTTAGTAAATTAATGTTGTATTTATGGAATACGTTCCCCATTTCCATCCCTGGCGTACCCACGGGCATGGCAGGAACACTTAAGCCTATCGTACCTTCAGGGTGTTGCTCTGATAAGAATTGCTTAACAAATTTAGCGGGAACATGCCCCTCAAAAATAAAGCCATCGGCTGACACCGCCGTGTGGCATGAGCGCTGATTTGGTTTTATCTGATAGTTATTTTTTATGGTGCCCATATCAACAACATCAATGGCTGTTGTGTTAAAGCCATTTTTGTTCATATGTGTGACCCACTCTTTGCAACAGCCACAATTTTTACTTTTATACACAGTGAGTTCACTATTTGAATCATGTGTGTGTTGATTGCTGTTATGGGTTAAGGGTTGATTACTAGTTGTTGCCATCACTGGCAAATTGCTCATAAAAAGTAGTAATGAAGCAAGGTAAGCTGTTCGCATGTTGTACTCCTTAATTGGACCAGTGGATATGAGTGATTTTCCATCCATTGTCGGTATTTTTGAGTGTTATTGTTTCCATTCCAATACTCTTTATTTCTTTCCCTTTGTAGCTGCCTTCGGTTGAGCTTCTGGCAATTGAGAAAGCTATATCGCCCTGCGTGAATACCTGATGCTCTAATAATGTGCTTTCAACGGCTTTTAAAAATGCCATATCTGCATGCATATGGTGATTTGCGTATTCATCTGCTGAGCGTTCAATACCGCCTCCTTCAAAAATAATAACATTGTCAGCGAGTAGTTTACGAGCTGTGACTTGATCACCCTGTTTTAGTGCTTTTTTAAACGCGGTTACAGTGTGTGCGGGTTCACTGTCGATACCAACAAATAAGGTGCTTTTGTTTGGATGAGCTTCATCACCGTGTGCGTTAACAGCAAACGAGCTGAGTGCACCTAAAAGTAGCAGTGATATCATTTTTAATTGTGATGTGTTTTTTAGCATGCGTTTTTTCTCTACTTCATAGTTAAATAGGAGGGCCAACAAGTGTGGTAAAAACACTTGTTGTGATAAGTACAAAAAGCGCTATGACCATTTCAACAGCGATAGAGCCTTTTAAGGTTTCAAAATACCGTTGCCGGTTAATATTAGGGACTAAAAATAGTTTATGCCATGCGCCAAGCAAAAGCATGGCGCTGACAAGCAGTAACTTCAGTAAAATTAATTGGCCATAAGTTGAAGTAAATAATGCAGAAAATGAGTGCAGATACTGTTGTAAAAGCGCCAAGCCAGACACAAGCAATACAACGACAATAATGATGGCCATTTGTCCAAAGTGATGCATTATTTTTTCAACGTCGGTTTTGATAAGCAAGGTGCAGCTTTTAAGCAATGGCCATAATGCGCCAATCCAACAGGCTAAAGCCGCAAGATGAAAGGTCAAAATACTTTTTACTAAGGCATTTTCATTGGCACTGTGACCAGTAATAGAAAAACTATACGCAATAAGAGCCGCTATGATTAGCATAAGAGCAAAGTTGAATTTTTCTGCGTTGTTATTTTCTGCCTTCACATTCCACAAGGAGGCAACCATAAGTGCGACTAAGAAACTAACAATCCTTAAACGCGCTTGCTCGCCAATTACCGAGTACCAAACAATCTCGAGCATTGGGCGATCTAACATTCCCATAAAACCTGATTCGGCAATGGCACCTGCCTCTATTGGTGTTTGCAAAACAGCTGCTATTAAACCAACCATTAAACATTTGATTTGCCAGTGCTTCAAGAAATATAAAAACGCAGTATGCTGGTTTCCATTAAGGTGAAAATGGCTAATAAAACGTATCAGTAATGTACCTGCAAGTGCTGCTATAGCCGTATAGTTTGCTAGTTTCATTAACAGTAAAAGCAGCGACCACTCACTAAATTGCATTGTCATGACCTAAGGCTAGTGATTATGATTACCATGGCCATTTTCTGGCATTTTTGTTTTATTACTATGCTTTGTAGCATGGATCATGAAAGTGAATTCCCCTGTCATTTTATGGCCATCACCACCGAGTGCGATCCATTTTACCGTGTAATTGCCTTGCTTTAAGTGCGGCAGTGGCCAACTAAAATCACTACTTGGAGCTGCTGTAGGCTTAAAATCGAAGTCGATTGGTTGTTTATGTGCATCTTGAACGACTATTTTTGCTAATCTTACTTTTCCGCTAAACGCGAGCGATAGCTGCTCAGGGCTACTCATTAACATTGCTTTATCTTGTGGCAGAGTGTGTGTTACTGAGACATGAGCCGATGCCATAAATGGCATTGTTAGTACGAACATGAATGCGACATACTTAAAAAATTTCATAATTACCTTCTTACTTGTTATTAAAAATTAAACAGATTGCAACAAAGTGTGACGTAAAAAACGATTACTGACTCTGTTAATAAATAGAAAAACATGCCATAAGTTTAGAAAGTTGACCTGTCTTCAGCATGACGTGAACATGACAAAGTTGTAATCTTGGTGTCATGTTGCTGTTGTGATTAAAACACCATAATAATAACGGCTATGATTTTGATGAAGGATTGAAATGCGCTTACTAATAGTTGAAGACGAATTAAAAACAGGAAATTACCTAAAACAAGGTTTAACTGAAGCCGGTTTTCAAGTGTCACTAGCGCGAAATGGACTCGATGGTCATCATTTAGCCATGACAGAATTATTTGACGTAATAATTCTCGATGTGATGTTACCTGATGTATCTGGGTGGCGAATTTTACAATCACTTCGCGAAGCAAAAAAACAGACCCCTGTTCTTTTTTTATCAGCGCGAGACAGTGTCGATGACAGAGTTAAAGGACTTGAACTAGGGGCTGATGATTATTTAATTAAACCATTCGCATTTTCTGAAGTGTTAGCAAGAGTGCGCACTTTACTTAGGCGAGGCGGCACACAAAAAGTAGAAGATGTCTTAAAAATAGCCGACCTAGAAATGAATATTCCAAAAAGAAAAGTTCAACGTGCAGGCCAACGCATTACCTTAAGTAATAAAGAGTTTAGTTTACTCGAGCTATTACTGCGCCGTGAAGGGGAAGTACTGCCTCGTTCATTAATCGCTTCACAAGTGTGGGACATGAATTTTGATAGTGATACCAACGTGATTGATGTTGCAATAAGAAGGCTTCGCAGCAAAGTGGATGATGATTTTACAGTAAAGCTAATACACACAGTAAGAGGGATGGGATACAAGTTAGAGGCAATGCCTAATGCGAGTTAGCACGCGACCCTTGTCATTAACGATGCGAGTTTTGTTATTTGTAGCAATAACAATTATTGGCTGTTTCACCTTTGTGGCCTCACTCATAAATAGCTCAATAGAGCATCATTTTTTGCAACAAGACAGTGGCGAGTTACAGGTTATCACGCAATCAGTTGAGTCTGTATTATCACAGCCTTTTCAATCACAAAAACAGCTTGAAAACGCATTGTCGATTGCTGTTGTTGGGCATCATGGGGTGTACTACCAAGTAAATACGTTAGAGGGAGAGCTTGTATATCAAAGCTCCCATAATGATTTTACTGAATTAGCAATGCGCGCGAAAGCTTCTCAGGGGTTTAAAAAGGAGAACATAATTACATGGCATACAGGCAGTAAGGCGTATCGTGCATTAGTCAGTGAGCTAGAGACATCTAAACAGCATTATAAAATAGCCGTTGCGATTGATATGAGCTTCCATCTGCGCTTTTTAACCCAGTTTAAACAGAGTTTATGGGTCATTATGTTAGGCTCGGCTGTGTTAGTGTTGCTTGTCGCATGGATTGCTATACATCAAGGTCTTAACCCTTTACGTGGGTTAACTCAAAAAATGCTTGATATACAAACCAATAAAATGGATGTCAGGTTAGATCATAATAATGTTCCTGTTGAGCTTGAAAACATGGTGCAGTCTTTTAATGTGATGTTAGATAGGCTGCAAAGTGAGTTTATTCGCTTATCTAACTTTTCCAGCGATATAGCTCATGAGTTAAGAACCCCCTTAACAAATATCATTACCCAAACGCAGGTGGGCTTATCAAAATCAAGAGCGGTTGTTGACTATCAAGAGCTGTTATTCTCAAATCTTGAAGAGTTAGAAAGATTAACAAAAATGGTCAATGACATGCTGTGGCTTGCAAAAACTCAGAACGGTTTAATAAAGCCAAAACAACAAATTTTGCAAAGTCATGACGAGATAGCGTCGCTATTTGACTACTTTGATGCGTTGGCGGAAGAAGTAGGTATTTGTTTTAAAACAGAGGGTGAAAACCTGCGTTTTTACTGTGATCAGTTACATTTTAGACAGCTGTTATCAAACTTACTCTCTAACGCTATTCGGTATACCCCAAAAGGGGCTTCAATTTCAGTTAAAAGCGAAAAAGTAAGCGCAGATACAGTGTGTATTTCGGTTGTGAATCCCGGTGAGAAAATACCCGCTGAACATTTACCGTATTTGTTCGACCGTTTTTATCGGCCGGATAAATCAAGACAAAAACACAGTGATGGTGTGGGGCTCGGTTTAGCCATTGTTAAAGCGCTCGCAGAGGCCAATGATGGCGCGATAAAAGTTTACTCCGACGAGCACGAAACGTGTTTTAGTGTGTATTTAAAGTCAGCTAAATTAACGTGAGCGCACCTATCTGAGGATATTAAAACGCAGCGCTCACTGTAAAAACGCTATTGTAAAAATAAAAGCAAGAGTAAAATACTTTAATCAGTCGTGATCAAAACCCTCCAGTTCTTCGTATAACACTTTTATTAATCGTTAAAGTTAATTAATCTCTCAATGTATGAAACAGCGTTAATCACATGGGGTCGTGTTTTACACGTATAACCTCATTTCACCCGACCTTTTATGTAGTCATGCCTTACCTTTATTAAATACAGTTATTGGCAAAAAACGTAATCTTCCTAGACACTTGATTCTGAGTGCTCTACTTTTAGCGTATGTAACCTAAAGGAAACCAGTTTATGTGGTTCACTAATCGCAAGTTGCTGTCTGAAATTGCTGAATTAAAAAAGCAAACAGTTGAGTTTGAAAATATAAAGCAAGAATTGAAAGAGGAAATGCTGTACTTTTTGCTAAGCAAAGATGGCCGTATTCTCGAAGTTAATCAACTATTTGCAACCGCGATAGAATACAAAGAAAGTGAGCTTGTTGGTTTAAATTTCAATGACCTGATTGTTAAAAAGTCGCTCAAAAAACCTCACACACAAAAAATGCTTTCAGCCATAAAAAAAGTGAGCCATTGGCATGGCGCTTTGCAGCTCGTAACGCAGTCTGGGCGTGAGTTATGGCTTAGAAGTATTGTACAACCAATTAATAATGAGTTAGCTGTTTACTCGGCAGAGCTTACGCGCACTATTTCTCAATCAAGAGAAAAAGAAGATATGCTTGCGGCTTTGAGTCGTTCATCTGCGGTTATCGAATTCAGCTTAGACGGTATTATTTTAAACGCCAATGATAACTTTCTGACCTCTATGGGTTACTCCAAAAGCCAAATATTGGGTAAACACCACAGTATGTTTTGCGACCCTGAAGAAGCTAAATCGAACGCTTATAAACAGTTTTGGTCTGAATTAAAACACGGACGGTTTATTTCTGATCGTTTTAAAAGATTAGATAGTTACGGTAACGAAGTATGGTTAGAAGCCTCGTACAATCCAATTCATAACAATGATGGAGAACTCTATAAAGTCGTAAAGTTTGCAACAGTAATAACCGATCAGATGCAAAGAGAATTTGCAATATCTGAAACGGCTGGTATTGCTTATGACATTTCTAAACGAACAGATGCCGACGCTGAAATAGGGTTAGGTGTCGTAAAGCAAACAATTGTTACAGTGAATAACTTATCAAAGAAACTCGAAGTAGCCAGCGAAAGTGTTAATAACCTCGACGTACAGTCGTCTAAGATTGCTCAATTAGTCGAAAGTATTAAAGGTATTGCCGATCAAACTAATTTGCTGGCATTAAACGCTGCTATCGAAGCCGCGAGGGCGGGTGACCAAGGACGAGGTTTCTCCGTTGTTGCAGATGAAGTTAGGCAACTGGCATCAAGAACGAGTTTGGCCACAGAGCAAATAATCAACGTCGTGTCTGAGAATAAAGCGCTTACTCAAGATGCTGTAACCGAAATTGAGTCGAGTTTAGCTGAGGCCAAAGATGCCTTGGAGTTATCGAATAAATCAGGCTCTGTTATTAATGATATTCAAAAAGGGGCTAAGGAAGTTGTTGAGGCCGTCGGGCAGTTTAGAACCAGTCTTTAGGCACCAATGTGCCTAAAAACCTGTGTAGGCCAGAAAATGATAAATTTTCACTCCTGCTGCTGTAGTAGCTAAGCACTGAATATGCATGAACGAAGCCGTTGTTTTAAAAATAGATAGATTAGCGCTTTAAAGCTATAAATATACCAACTTCCTCGTTCATGTAGGGGAGCCTACAGTTATCTCTCTCGACATTACTCTTGTAAGCTCTATTTTGGAATAGAGTAAAATAAATATGCTTTCTTATGTCCTTGGCAATCAAACTATAATCTTTTTGGAATTTATACTACGTGATAGTATTATTTTAAATATCAACTAACTGATATAAAAGAAATAAATATTAATTAATCCCTTTGTAAGTTCGCCTTCTTAAAGCTCACTTTAGGAGGGTATGTGTTTTCGCTATATGTAATCTTCATAGAAAACAGCCTATGTAATAAATTCTTCATCATAAAAATTGTCTGCTTTTTGAAAAAAAAAGCTCTTTAAGAGTGTTCTGCCATTTAACTATTTAACCAGTAACACGGAATTTTTATGGACACTCTATTAAAGAAAAGCATTATTTCAAGCGCTATTTTATCGGCGTTAAGTATTACTCCCCAAGTAGCTGCACAAGCTGATGAGCAAATAAAAGATATGGAAGTGATTGAAGTTTCCTCTTTCAGACGCTCTCTTATCAAAGCAAAAGATATGAAAAGAGAGGCAATGATTGCCCGAGATTCTATTTTGGCTGAGGATATCGCAGATTTTCCAGATTTGAATTTAGCAGATGCGCTGCAACGTGTACCAGGTGTGACTATTACACGTGAAGCCGGTGAGGGAAGACAAATTTCTTTGCGTGGTCTCGGCCCTGATTTCACTCGCGTACAAGTCAATGGCATGGAGGCAATGGGAACATCATCATCTCCTATGGATGCTAAAGGCGGAGTAAGTCGAACACGTGGTTTTGACTTTAATGTATTCGCAGCAGAACTGTTCAACCGTATCGACGTGAATAAAACATTTTCTGCTGATCAAGAAGAAGGGGGGATCGGCGGAACTGTTGGTTTGTATTCAGCCAAACCATTTGATTATGACGGTGCCAAGGGGGCAATTTCAGTTAAAGGCGGTTATAACGATAATAGCGAAGAAACTGACCCGCGTTTTGCAGGCTTGCTTTCTAATACTTGGGGGAATTTCGGTGCATTAGCTTCTGTTGCTTACAGCGAGCGCTCAACAACTGAGTTCGGTACAAATACAACTCGTTGGCGTAAAGAAGGTGGAAAAATAACGGCAGATGAAAGTAACACTGAACTTCAAGCTGAATTGGATTCTACAGAGCTTTGGTTTCCAAGAGGTCATAGATACTCTTTATGGAACAATAATCAAAAAAGATTGGGTGTTACGGCCGCACTTCAATTTAAGCCAAGTGATGACGTAAGTTTAACGCTTGATGTATTACATGCGAAATTAGAAAACGAGCAAAATGAGCATCACTCTGCGGTAAAAGATAATAAAACAGTTAAAGATTTAGAGTGGATTGATAATGATGGGCAAAAGGAAGTCATCTATGCGAGTTACGCAGATGCAACGTGGCGTAATGAAAATTCAGCACGATATAACGAGTCTGTATTTGATCAATATACGCTAACTTTGGATTGGTCCTTAAATGATGACCTAAGCATGATGGCACTCGTTGGAACGAGTTCTTCAGATTTTGATCAACCACGAGTTCAAAAGTCTAATATTCATGCAAAAGGTAAAGTTGACATTATTACTGATTTTACCCAGGACAGATTTTATGGCCTTAGCTACTCGCCGGATTTTAATACGACAAGCCGTGATCAGTTCGAGATAAAAGATATTTACCTTCAAGAAGACTACATAACAAATGATTTTGATACAGCTAAAGTTGATTTCACTTATTTAGTAGGTGACTCCGGCACAGTGAAGTTCGGGTTAAATTATAAAAAGTTTGAAAACAGTGCCTACCAACTTACGCAAAGTAACGCGCAAAATATTGCGAATCAAAATACAGGTATTCTTACTTTAGACGATAACCTTGTAAACGTATTTACTCAGCATCCTGATCATCAATGGGTACAAGGCGATTTAAGTGCATTACTAGATTTTTATGGTTTATCTAACTATCGAATCGACGCCTCAATGCTAACTGAAAATGACAAATCTCCAGTAAGTGAAACAACCCAGGCTGCTTATGCTGAGTATCAATTTGAAAGTTCTATAGCAGGTAAGCCTTTACATGTTAGTGCTGGCCTGCGTTACTTTGATACAGAAATTAAAGCGTCGGGTATCTCAAATGGTATCGATATTGAGTCAACGCGAAACTACTCAGATATATTACCTACCTTAAACATGGTTTATGAGCTAGATGAAGATATTTTATGGCGCTTTTCTGCCAGTAAGAACATCACTCGTCCTTCACTGGGCTCGTTAAGTTATAACGCGACAGTGTCTCAAACTTCCGGTGAGGCGATTACTAGCGTGAATATGGGTAATCCTGAACTAGAGCCGTTCGAGTCAGTGAGCTTTGATACCTCGTTTGAATGGTACTTCGAAGATGTTGGCTACGCATCAGCTGCTTTTTACTACAAAGACATTGATAACTTTATTGTAAGTACAACAACGGAAGTTGTGTATTCATCTTTAGGTTTACCCGCAGAACTGCTACCTGCGGATAAGTCGATGGACAGTATATTTTACTTACAACGGCCTGAAAATATGGATTCATCAAAAATCAAAGGCGCTGAAATTGCATTCTCTAGAGACTTTGATTTTTTAAGTGCACCATTTAACAACTTGGGTATCGTCGCAAATTATACCTATGCCGATGGTGAAGCTATGTATCGTGACATTTACGGGGTTGAAGGTAATAACCAAACTAAGCCATTCACAGGCCTCTCAAAAAATAGTTATAACTTTACTCTTTATTACGAAGTTGACTCATGGGGAGCGCGCGTTTCAGCTGCTTATCGTAGTCCTTATATTGCAGGAGCGTCATCAAGTGGTGATCAAGATGAAAGTGGCTTCCATAGTACAACATATATTGATTTTTCAGCATTTTATCAGTTAACAGACAGTGTAAAGTTAAGCCTTGAAGGTATTAATTTAACTGATGAGCGCGAAGAGTTTTATAGCGACTCACATGACAGAGCGTATAACACGACGACAAGTGGACGTACTTATATGCTCGGCTTGACAGCTGAATTTTAACTTTATTTAAAAGCCACAAAACACCTGTTTTGTGGCTTTGCTGAGATTTTTATAATGATTAATCGATATACGCTTTTTTTTGTAACTTTTATTTCTGGCTGTTCAACTCATTCTCCTCAAAGCCAGAATGAAGAATTTATCATCCCTGAAGGAGAAAGGACTTGGCTAGCCGGTGATCATCACATCCACGGTAAGTACAGTGCAAAGTGGAACTTAGAAACAAGCCCTCCGACTCCAATTCTCTTTGGCGACGCACATTATTTTACTGCGCTCAATGCGACGATGGCGAAAATGCATGGTTTAGATTGGATGGTGACGACAGACCATGGTGGCCCCGGGCACAGTAAACTGAATTTAGAGCAGGCTTACCCAGAATTGCTAGATTCAAGAAAGGCTGTTCCGCAGGTATTACAGTTTTATGGTATGGAGTTTGACATGCCATCTGCTCGTCATGGCAGTTTAATTATTCCAAAGAGTGAAAAAGAGGCTGCACAACTTTTCGAAATTGAAAGTAAATTTAATCGTCGAGAAGTATCACCTCATGAGTATTTAAGAGGTACGCAAGCGTTTATGCTCAAAGCGCTTGAGTATATGCAAACAATGTCACCCAAGCCCATATTGGCAGTTAACCACCCCTCACGACAAGCACCAAAACTAAATGTGTTTACTAAAGTAACGCCTGAAAAGATGCGTCAATGGCAAGATGCTGCACCGGATGTTATTACTGGTATGACTGCAATTCCAGGTCATCAGGCTGCAAGTATTAACCCTGATGGTTCAAATGACCCCACAGCCGAACGTGCTGAATATTATGGCTACCCAACCCATGGTGGAACAGATCAAATGTCGGCGATTGTAGGGGGTGTTTGGGATAGTTTATTGGGTGAGGGGCGCAAATGGAGTGTCACAGCTGTTTCTGATAGCCATGCACATTACACTGAAGGGCGCACAGACTTTTGGCCAGGAGAATATGCGAAAACATATGTGTATGCTAAAAAAGATTACGCTAGCGTATTAGAGGCATTTAGAGCAGGAAATGTGTTTATAACTACAGGTGATCTCATCGATAGCTTATTTGTCTCTGTTTCACAAGGTGAACAAAAGGCACAAATTGGAGAGTCACTAACGAATAATAACTCAGCTCCTCTTGTCGTAAACATTGCATTTAAAACCCCAAAACAAAAAAACTTTAATGGTGACTCCCCCTCTGTAGCAAGAGTAGATCTAATTTATGGTGAGGTATTAAAGGATAAAAAGTTTATTAAGCAAAACATTAATCCAACAACAAAAGTAGTGAAGCGCTTTTATCCTAAAGACTGGAAAGAGCAAGGCGATTATCAGGTGATGTCTTTTACTTTACCCTTGGGAACGAAAAAAGGTTATATCAGGGTTAGAGGAACTAATCTTCTCAACGAATTAGAACCAGAAGTTGATCTAAAAGGTGAAAATCCTTGGGATGACTTATGGTTTTATAGCAACCCTGTGTACATAAAGTAACTTATGAAAATGCAGAACTATAATCGACAATACAATTGTAATATTGCTGTTGTATTGTCGCAAACAAATCCCAAAAGTGTAATCAAAATGCCTGAAGTTGAAGAGCCACGTGAGCAGCAGTCTCTTTCAGAAAGTAGTCAATTACGAAGGTACTTATCTCGAAGAGCACAATGCTCAGATGAAGCGGCGGATATTTATCAAGAATCAGTTGTTCGTGTGCTAGAGCAGGCTAAAAAAAGCCCTATCTCTAATCCTATTGCTTATGCTATCAGCATTGCTAAAAATCTTTTGTCTCAACGAACACCACATAATGATGATGGAATTGAAGAACTTTCAACAACTCAAACAAATCCAGAGCTAAATTTACAAAGAACACAAAAGCTAGAGTTAATTTATCAAGCATTAGAGAGAATGCCAGAGCAGCGCCGGCGTGTTTTTGAATTAAGAAGGTTACACGGAGAAAGTCGAGAGTCTATCGCGAATCAACTGAATATCTCATCAGAAACCGTGACACGTCATATATCAAGAGCAATGGTCGATATTCAGCGCTACCTAGATGAAAAGATAAAGTAAATGCCAATAAAAGACACTCAAAAAATGAATGAGCATGTGTACCAAGAAGCCGCATTGTGGATTGATACGCTCGCAGATGGAAAACTCGATGATTTACAAAAACGCCGGTTTATGAAGTGGCTTGATTTAACACCACAGAATAGGCAGATTTTTGAATCTATGTTAGCAACATGGCAAGACCCTGATATTGAAATTGCTTTTAAACAGTTGAAGGCAATAAAAGCAAAACCTAAATATCAATTTGGTATGCTAGTCGCCTCATTTTGTAGTGCTATTGTATTGTGCTTTGCCGTATTTTTTTACCCCAGTCAGCAAACGCCAGAAGCTTATTTATTAACGGCTAAAAATCAGTCTGTAACATATAAACTTTCAGATGGAAGCCAATTAGAATTGCAAACATCGGGCGCAATTAAAGTTGCGTACTCGTCATCAACTAGAGAGCTTCTACTCCAAGACGGGCAAGCCTATTTTTCTGTTGCAAAAGATAAAAACCGGCCCTTTATTGTGTCGACTGATTTTGGTGAGATAAAAGCTGTAGGAACCCAATTTAATGTCGATACACACCCGTCTTTTGCTGAATTAACGGTGTACGAAGGCATCGTTGAAGTGAAGAACAGAGTAAATGGTCGTCACACGCTCGTAAAAGCAGGTGAGAGGGTTCGTATTGAAGCTGAATTAACGAGTGAGATAAGTAAAGTTGATCTAGCAAACATCGTTGATTGGCGTTCAGGGTGGATTGAAATATCAGATCAAAACTTGGCATATTTGATTGAGCATTTAAATAGATATAGTAAAAAGAAAATAATTCTAAAAACAACGCAGCTAATGAACCAGAAAGTAGCAGGTCGCTTTCGTCTAGATGATACAGACCAAGTTGTAGATATGTTGAGTCAAATGTACTCACTAAATATCTCAGAAAACAATGACTACCTCATATTAACGCCATGAGATTATGCTAATAAAATATTGGGTATTGGGATTATTATTGCTGTCGAGTGGGGCATGTGCGTCACAGCTGAGTCAATACCAGGTTAGGTTTGAACAGCAGTCTTTAGAGGAAGCTGTAAACTTGTTTTCTCGAACTGTTGAACAGACAATTTTATATGATCCTAACCTTATTCAAGGTTATAAATCAGGCCCAGTTAGTGGAACTTTTACAGCGCGACAGCTAATTTCTAAATTACTTAAAGAGACGCCACTGTGCGCGAGTGAAATTAATTCTGGTTGGGTATTGTCAATTTGTCCTAAACAAAAAAAATCACAACCTTCTTCCGTGCCTGTGTTAAAAAACACTTTCGTCTCTCAAAGCTCGCCTATTCCCGAAGAAATCGTTGTTATGGGATTTCGCGATTCATTAAAAAAGGCGAGTGAGCTCAAGCGACTGGCATTAATCTCTCAGGATTCAATTTTAGCAGAAGATATTGCTGATTTTCCGGATTTAAACTTGGCTGATTCTTTACAGCGAGTGTCAGGTGTTTCTATCACGCGGGAGGCAGGAGAAGGAAGGCAAATATCATTAAGAGGACTTGGACCTGATTTTACAAAAGTAACAATCAATGGCATTGAAGCTCTGGGCATGACCTCATCGCCAATGGATGCTAGAGGAGCTGTATCACGTACTAGGGCATTTGACTTTAACTTATTTTCAGCTGAATTGTTTAGCCAAGTTGATGTACAAAAATCGTACGTCGCTTCCATGCTTGAAGGCGGAATAGGCGGTAATGTAACGTTAAGCACCCCCTTACCTTTCGATTTAAAAAAGCCCGTTAGTATTTTTTCATATCGACATGGTATCAATTCAAATAATCCGCAATCAGATCCCCGAGTATCTATGATGTATTCTGGTTTATGGAATAACTGGGGTGGATTAATTTTAACGACATACTCTGAAAGGAACGCTACAGAATATGGAACAAATACAACTCGTTGGAGGCAAGAAAATAAACAGTATGTTGGTAAACTAGCCCACCAGCAAGAGTACCTCGATAGATTAGGTTTATGGTATCCGAGGGGACATCGATACTCCTTATGGAATAACAATCAAAAAAGGTTGGGAGTTACAGCTGCATTTCAATTTAAGCCTAACAGTAAATTCGAGACTGCAATACACCTACTGTATAACTCGCTAAAAAATGACTTAGATGAACATCATCTTGCGGTTAAAAATAACAACCGCGTAGCAAATGTAATCTGGGAAGAAAACAATACTGAAAATGAAGTAATTTATGCAGAGTATCCAGATGCATCATGGAGAATTGAAAACCGTAAAGATTTTAATGAGTCAGTTTTCAAGCAAATTTCAATTGATACACATTACACTGTAAAGAATGATTTGAGTTTGAACCTTGTTATCGGGGCAAATGACTCAGACTATCAACAGCCTAAATTAAATAAAGTTAATATTATTGCGGATGATCTACATATCATAACTGATTTTAGGCAAGATCCTTTTTATGGTACTAGTTACTCACCTAATTTTGATACAACTAATCCTTCAAAATTTAAAGTAAAAGATCTCTATTTTCAGGAAAATTATGTCGACACAAATGTATTTAACTCAAAAATAGAGCTTATTTACGATGTGAATCATGAGGTAGAGCTGCAATTAGGCCTAACTCATAGTACTTTAAAAAATTCAGGGCATGACCGAGTATTTTCTTATTATCCGGCTGCTGAATCAGCAGAACATGGTGAGAGTGGGTTATTGTCATTGAAAAACACACAGGTGTTTAGCCAACATCCAGATTTGGAATGGGTGGAAGCCGATATCGATGAAATTCAATCTTATTATGGCCTAAACGATCTTTCATTGAGTTCTGAGTATGTTATACCCTCAACAAATTTTAATGTGGAAGAGAAAACAAACGCTTTCTATGCAGTATTAAAATCAGAAAATAACACTGATACTTACCCTATAAACTACCAAATAGGCCTGCGTTGGTTTCAAACAGATTTAAGCTCTATTGGGCTTTCAAAAGGTAATCTAACTCAACGTGATAGAAGTTACGCAAAATGGCTGCCTAGCTTCAACGTGGTTTGGGACTTTGCAGATGAGATGTTGCTGAGATTTGGAACGAGTAAAAATATTACACGCCCTTCGTTATCTGATTTGTCTTATTCTGCGAATGTTTCTCAAGCATCGAGAGCGGAAGGTGAAATTGGGAATATTTCAATTGGAAACCCTGAACTAAGCCCGTTCGAGTCTGTGAATATTGACTCGTCCTACGAATGGTATTTTAATGATCAAGGCCTTTTATCATTTTCATTATTTTATAAAAACATAAATAACTTTGTCATTGAACAAGTCGATTTGATCAAATACAGTGAATTGGGGTTACCACCCTCATTATTACAAAGTGGGGACTCAATTGATGACTTATTTATGGTTTCAAAACCAGTTAACTCAGACTCATCCACCATAAAAGGCTTCGAAGTTTCATTAATAAAAGACTTCGATTTCTTACCTTCCCCATTTAGTAATTTTGGTATCAATGCAAACTTTACTTGGGCAGATGGAAAAACCCTTTATCGCAACGTACAAGGCTCCGGTAAGAACCAGTTCAAAACATTCGCGGGCTTGTCAAAACAAAGTTATAACCTAACTTTTTATTATGAATCCGATGATTGGGAAGCGAGAGTTTCATCGGCCTATAGGAGCAACTACATACTTTCAGTAGAGTCTGGTAATACAGACCAAGATGAGTCTGGTTATCATGCTACAAACTATATTGACTTTTCGGCGAAGTATAAGCTTTCTGATCAACTTGAGCTCACATTTGAAGGTTTGAATCTGACGGATGAAAGGCAAGAGCTGTATAGTGATTCTAATGATCGTGCTTATAATACAACTAAAAGCGGTCGTAGCTTCTTTTTAGGATTTACGTTGAAGTTAGACTAACTTTGCAAGATATAAGTGCTTAATAAAAGACCCAATTAATTTATTAACTCCCTTTTGTGTATTTAGTTCTCTTAAACATCTACAAAGCCTACTTTTAATACTTCTGTGTATTTAAAAACCTAATTTTTAACCTTCAAGTGCTTTACTAGTCTCACTGTCTAATTAGGTTGGTATTTCCTGACTACAGTTAATCATTCAATCTTGAATGATTAGAGAGTGATGCGGGTGTGTTGTTTGATCTAGATCTGAGTTCACTCTGATAATACGAGTGAGGGAATTGTATGCAAATATACTTTTCTATTTTGGTAATGCAAAGCGTATTGCCAACGATAATGTAAGGCGTGGCTTGAGGGCAATGAAGGAGTAGCGTGCTACTCTTTTTTTAAATTTAGGTATTAGAGAAAGTTCGCAAAACATTTATCGTCAATAAGTCATAAAAATAGCATTCGTCTCATACTTTTTGATTTTATTTAATATTCAGATATCATTCAGTTTCGTCAAAAGGAAATTGAATGAAACACATATTACTCATCATCACAGGGGCTAGCCCTCAAGTACTTACAGAAACCTTGTTTGCTATCCATAAGCAAGGCAAAAGTCTGCCAAACGAAATCTATGTCATCACAACGCAAAGTGCCAAACCTTTGCTGGTAGATGGGCTATTCAACCAAGGTCATTTTCAACAGTTATTAACAGACTACAAATTGCCAGAGATTGAGTTTTCTGAGAAAAATATTTGGCTTATTGAAGATCAAAACGGTCAACCTGTTTTTGATGCCAGTACTGAGGTTGAACAGGTCTATATGGCAGATTTTATAACCCGTAAGGTAGATGAGTTAACCAAACTTGAGAATACAGCAATACATGCATCAATTGCAGGTGGACGTAAAACAATGGCGTTTTACTTAGGATATGCCATGTCTCTCTTTGGGCGTGAGCAAGACACTCTAAGTCATGTATTTGTAGATGAGAGCTTTGAATTTCTAAAAGACTTTTGGTATCCGACTCCCCATTCAAAGTTTGTAAAAAATAAAGCAGGGAAATCGGTCGATTGCAAAAATGCCAATATTACTTTAACGAGCATACCTTATGTTCGCATGCGTAACCTAATTGATAACTCTGTGCTTACCAGTATCAAAAATGTATCTTTCAGTAAAACAGTAGCAAGTCTTAATACTGTCAACTCAAAAGTAATTTCATTAGTTATAAACCCTTCTGCTAAGCAGTTAACATTCGCGGGGATTGACATAAGCTTAACGGCAAAAGAAATGGCATTTTACTTATGGTTACTTGATCAGTATGAACTCAATGTAGATCGTTATTTTGAAGATACAACAAGTTATTCAGAGGCTTATTTAACTCAGTTTTCTAGGCTAGGTACTGACTTACGAGTATTTCGTGATACATTTGGAATCGAGCCGGAAGATTTTAAAATTAATAACTTAAGTGGCTTAAAGCCAATGGAAAAAACGTTTGTTCAGCAAACTCGTAGCCTAATTAATAAAAAACTTAATAATGCCTTGCCTATTGAGTTAGCAGAAAAGCTGTTAATTGGTTCAACCACCGTTGACGGTGGGACTATCTATCAAGTTAATGCACTAAATGGCAAAGTAAAAATAGAATTGATATAGCATTTTACAAGCTTGTAAAAGTATAAAAATAGTACAATCAAGTAGGATGAAAAAGGAATTAGCAACAATGAAACACTCAATGAACTTTGAACATATCAAACAACGATGGCCTGAATTACACCAACTTGCAGCATTTGCTGAAGAGTATGCTATCAGCGATCCTCAAAGCTCATTGGTAAAATTGCGTTGCTTTGCAGAGAAAGTTGTTGGCTTTTTATATGAAGAGTTATGCCTGCCTGTTTTACCAAATTCTAATATATTCGATAAACTCACTGCCGATGACTTTACAAGCGTAGTGCCAAGACAAATTACGGATAAACTCCATGCAATTCGTAAAAGTGGTAATCAAGCTGCCCATCAAGGTAGAGTAGATCAACAGCAAGCTATATGGATATTAAAAGAAAGCTATTTTATTGCCTCTTATTTGTTTATGGCTTATGCAAAAGGGTCTCAACAAGAGTGTCCAGAGTTTAAAGTACCTGCACAAGTTCAGCCAAGTAATCAAAGTGATGCTGAGTTTGCTAAAAAGAACAAACAGCTTACAAAGCAATTAGCCGAGAACCAAGCTCGTTTAAAGCGTGCTCTCGATGAGCTTGAAGCTGCAGAGCTTGCACAAAAATTAGCACAACAGCAAGCTGCAAAGCTAAAGCAAGCGATCAATCAAGAAAAACTAAAACAAGTACAAAGTCTTAATAAGCAAATAGTTAGTTCCAGCTTTGATTTTAACGAGGACGAAACTCGTAAACGAATTATTGATTTAGATCTTCGTAATGCAGGCTGGCATGTTGCACTTGATGATGAATCAACAGAAGAAGTTGGCAAAGAAGTCAAAGTGAGTGAGCAACCAACACCAACAGGCATTGGTTATGTCGATTACGTTTTATGGGATAACGATGGTCAACCTCTTGCTGTTATTGAAGCAAAACGATCTCGTGAAAATATTGAAAAGGGTCGACAACAAGCGACGCTCTACGCTGATGCTTTAGAAAAGCAATATGGCCAGCGCCCCGTTATTTTTTACTCGAATGGTTGGGACATTAAAATCCTCGATGATGCACAAGGTTATAATAGTCGAGGCTTATATGGTTATTATTCAAAAGATTCTCTGCAATACTTACTTAAGCAACGCACACTAAAAAAAGACCTAAATCAAACGCCAATAGATACAAACGTTGCGGGTCGTTTGTATCAAATGGAAACAATCACCCGCGTGTGTGAGCGTTTTAGCGATAAACACCGTAAAGCCCTTATAGTTCAAGCGACGGGAACAGGTAAAACCCGCGTATCTATTGCACTTGCTAAACGTTTGCTCGATGCTGGCTGGGCAAAACGGGTATTATTTTTATGTGACCGTAAAGAGTTACGCAAACAAGCAGGCAACGCATTTACTGAATTTACTAATGAACCAGTCCATATTGTTGGTAAAAGTGCTAAAAACAGCGCTGGTAGTGCACGTGTATTTATCGCTACCTATCCGGGTATGCTTCGCATAATGAACAAGTATGATGTGGGGTTTTTTGACCTTATTGTCGCTGATGAATCGCACCGCTCAATTTACAATATTTATGGTGATATTTTTAAATACTTTGATGCGCTTGAAGTCGGCTTAACCGCTACACCTGTTGAAATGGTATCGCGCTCAACCTGTGATCTATTTGGTTGTGATTATAAACTACCAACCGCTAACTATCCCCTTGAGGATGCTATAGAGCAAGGTAACTTAGTACCTTACAAAATTGTAAGTTACACCACACAATTTTTACGAGAAGGTATTAAAAAAGACAACCTTACTGATGAGCAAATAGCACAATTAGAAGATCAAGGTATAGACCCTAACGAGCTTGACTTCGATGCAAAGCAAATAGACGAAGCCGTTAAAAATAAAGATACCAATAGATTAATACTGCGTAATTTAATGGAAAAAGGGCTACGTGACAAAGACGGGCAGCTACCAGGTAAAACAATTATATTTGCCCGTAACATAGCTCATGCAGAACTTTTAGCACAATTGTTTAGCGAACTTTATCCACAACATGGTGCTAACTTTTGCCGCGTTATTCATTCAAAATACGAACGTGCCGAAGAGCTAATAGATGACTTCAAATCGAGTGACGAAAATAGTGTTCGTATCGCTGTGTCAGTTGATATGCTTGATACTGGCATTGATGTACCCGAGTGTGTCAATCTTGTGTTCGCTAAGCCAATTAAATCAAAGGTGAAATTTTGGCAAATGATTGGTCGAGGTACACGCTTATGTGAGCACTTATATGGCCCAGGTAAGCATAAAACACACTTCTTGATATTTGATCATTGGGCAAACTTTGAATACTTTGACGAAAACCCAGAAGAAGAAGACGTTAAACAAGCTAAATCACTGTTGCAAAAACTGTTTGAAACGCGCATAAACCTCGCACAAACAGCGCTTAAAAAAGCCAATATGGATGTGTTTGATCAAACTATATCGTTACTTCACCAAGATATTAATTCTTTACCAATGGAATCAATATCAGTGCGCGATAATTGGCAAGTAGTAGAAACCTATAAAGGCCTAAAACGCCTAAATCAATTTACACCAAATACAGTCAGTGATTTACTTGAAAAAGTTGCACCACTAATGCAATGGCGCAATATTATGGGGCAAAGTGAAGCCTATAAACTTGATTGCGAAATAACTGTTATTCAAACATTATTATTAACAGATACAAGTCAAATTGATCTAGCAAAGCAAAATGTCATGGCTAAAGTTGAGTCGCTACAAATGCACTTAAACGAAGTGCGTGCAAAAGCACCAGCAATAGCAGTGATCCAAACAGATCAATATTGGCAATATTTAACACATACAGCACTTGAACAAAGCCGTGTTGATTTACGCAGTATTATACATTTACGTAATAAAAACGTGACGCCGCCAACAAGCGAGTTTGTACTTGATATAAAAGAAGATTCAAATCAAATACACGAAACCGACAGGCTAACAAAAATAGTCTCGATTGATTATCAGATATACCGCCAAGAAGTAGAAAAAACCCTTGCGCCACTATTTTAAACAGATGCTGTATTGAAAAAAATTCGTGCCGGAGAGCCCGTAACAGAGGCCGATCTTGCTCAGTTAAGTTCACTAGTTCACACCCAAAACCCCAGTGTCGACCTGAATACACTGAAAGAATTTTTCCCTGACTCAACAGCGAGCCTAGATAAAATACTGCGTACTATAGTGGGTATGGATAAACAGGCAATTGAGCAAAGCTTTACAGAATTTGTGCAACAAACTCATACGCATATGAATGCCAAACAACAGCGCTTTATTGGCATGTTAAAAAATCACCTTGTTCGCAATGGTAGTATTAATATTGAGCAACTTTACGATGCGCCATTTACTCAAGTTCATGATATGGGGCTCGATGGCGTATTTAGTGAACAACAAGCCGACATAATTGAGCAATTTATTGCGCAATTTAATGTACCATTGGGCACCAAAATTAATGCAGTAGAAAAGCAATTACAGCCATAAGCCTATTTTTCAAACTGCGCAGCAACATATAAAAGCATTAGGAATTGAATATTAATGATCACAGGTCAACTTAAAAGCAAAATCGATAAACTCTGGGAAGAATTTTGGACCGGTGGTATTACTAACCCGTTAACGGTAGTCGAGCAAATCACCTTTCTAATGTACGCCCGTATGCTTGATATGAGCGAGCAAGCTGACGAAAAACGCAGTGCACGTACCAATAAACCATTTACCCGCCGTTTTAATGATGACGAGCAACATTTGCGTTGGCAAAACTTTCGTCACTTAGGGGCCGAAGAGCTTTATAAATTAGTGAAAGATGAGCTATTCCCATACTTTTCAAAAGCAGGGGATGACGAGTCAACCGAAGGCGCAATTTTTAACGAGTTTATGAAAGATGCGCAACTGATGATCCAAAAGCAGTCGCTATTGGTTAAAGCGGTTGAAATGGTCAACGACCTGCCACTTGAAAACTCTGACACCAAAGGCGACTTATACGAATACTTGCTAAGCAAACTAACAACAGCAGGCATTAACGGCCAGTTTATACGCCACGCCACATTATTCGTGCAATGGTGGAAATGATGGACCCTGATAAAAACAGCCGTATTTGTGACCCATCAACGGGCACAGGTGGCTTCTTATCAGTGTCTTACGAGTACCTACTTGAGAAATATACCTCAACCGACGCTATTGAACGCGAGCCGTTATTTGATATCGATGGCAAGCCGTTATTAGACAACAACGGTAATCAGCTTGAAAACGTCTTGTATTCGGGTGATTTAATTGACGAAGACGCTCGCAAGCACATCGATACCGATATGTTCCACGGCTTTGATTTTGACGCCACCATGCTGCGCGTAGCCGCCATGAACTTAGTGATGCATGGTATAAAACAGCCCGACATCCATTACCAAGATACCCTAAGCCAATCTTTTATTGAACGTTTTCCAAACGAGGCAAAGGATGGCATGGACATTATCCTTGCCAATCCACCATTTAAAGGTAAGTTAGACGAAGAAGACGTATGCCCTGAAGTACTTCGTAAAGTTAAAACCAAAAAAACCGAGTTGCTGTTTGTTGCCTTAATAGAGCGCATGTTACGTGTGGGTGGTCGCTCAGCGACTATCGTTCCTGATGGCGTATTATTCGGCTCATCAAAAGCACACCAGCAATTGCGACAATTGCTAGTCGATAACAACCAGCTTGAAGCGGTTATATCCTTGCCAAGTGGTGTATTTAAACCTTATGCGGGCGTTTCAACCGCGATTTTAATATTCACCAAAGGCGGCACTACCGATCATGTTTGGTTTTATGATGTACAAGCCGATGGTTTTTCGCTCGATGACAAACGCGCACCGATTAAAGAGAACGACCTACCAGATTTGGTTGCCCAGTTTAAAGCCCGTGATAAAGCGGTAGCTGAAACGGAAGCAAACGATAAGACCCAAAAGGCGTTTTGGGTCAGCAAAGAAGACATCACCTCAAATAAATATGACCTTTCAATAAACCGCTACAAAGAAGTGGTATACGAAGAAGAACAATACGATCCACCAAAAGAAATTTTAGGTAAGTTAGTGTCATTGGAAAATGAGATATTGGCTGATTTGAAAGCGCTGGAGGAGATGCTGTGAGCTTCTTCACTAACTCAGCAGGTTGGCCTCTTGTACCTCTAAAAGAAGTTGCGACTCTTAAAAGAGGGTATGACCTCCCAACAAAGAACAGGGTTGAAGGCGATGTTCCAATATACGCTGCAAATGGACAAAATGGTTTTCATAATGAAGTGAAAATTCAAGCTCCCGGAGTCATTACTGGTCGTTCAGGAACTATCGGAAAGGTTCATTATACTGAAGAGGACTACTGGCCTCTCAACACAGCATTGTATGTCACTGATTTTCATAGTAACTATTCTAAGTGGGTATATTACATGCTCCAAGCTTTTAAACTTGAAAGGTTTGTCGAAGGAGCTGGAGTTCCGACATTAAATAGGAATTTGGTTCACGACGAGCTAATCCCACTTCCACCACTCGAAGTACAAAAACGCATCGCTGCGATATTAGATAAAGCCGACAGCGTGCGCCGCAAACGTCAACAAGCCATCGACCTCGCCGAAGACTTCCTCCGCAGCGTCTTCCTAGATATGTTCGGCGATCCTATTTCTAACCCGAAACGGTGGGAAGTTAAAAAGTTAAAAGAGATATCTAGCAAAATCGCAAGTGGTAACACGCCAAATGGTGGCAGTAAGAACTATGTTGACGAAGGCATCACCTTTTTACGAAGTCAAAACGTTTGGAAAAACAAGTTATTACTGGACGACGTGGTTTATATCGACGAAAAAACTCATGAATCGATGAGTAAGAGTAGTTTGAAGCATAAAGATATATTGATGACTAAGACTGGCCGTATTAATACTGTGAACAGTAGTTTAGGTCGTGCAGCTTTGTATTTAGGTGACGATGGAAAAGCCAACCTTAATGGACATGTGTATTTTATCCGCCTGGTTGAAGATGTGTTGCATGAGTTTGTAGTTTTTATTTTAACTACTATAGAGTACCGCGATTACATTAGAAGCGTTTGCGTTGGTGGAATTGATAAACGCCAGTTAAATAAAGATCATTTAGAGGAGTTTCCAATAATTTATCCTCCAAAAGAAATGCAAGAGCAATTTGTGGAGAAGGTCAATGTTGCCAGAAGCATGTTAGAAAAAGCGAAATTAGGGCTTAAAGAATCAGAACAAATGTTCAATGGATTAAGTCAAAAAGCTTTCGCTGGCGAGTTATAACAAAAATTAAGTAATACCCAATAAACTAAGGGAGTAGTAAATATGTTGGATTCTATGCCATCGCATTGGTTGATACCGCAATCTTTATTGGGTGTATCGTTTTGGTTTGCATTAATAGCAGTGTTTGTTGTTGCTTTTATCTCGATTATTGTACTTACCGTTAAGAGCAATAGTCGAGTAAAGCAGGTCAGGCACATTATTAATGGTGAATCTATTACCACGCTTTATGATAATAGTTTGGTTATTAGTGAACGTGCTAAAGCGTCAAAATCTAAAATAGTGCATAGCCTGTGGCATGAATTTGGTGAAAGCTTAGTAAAAGACGACCGCTCGCAACGTATTTACAATACTTTGGATGCAGAGCACTTTTTTAACCATAAAACCCTTTCAGCGGGGCTTTCATCTAATAGGTTATTAGCGGCTACCCCTTCATTTTTAACCGCAATTGGTGTGTTAGGTACGTTTATGGGCCTAACTATGGGCCTGCGTGATATTCATATTGAAAGTAACGATATTGAAATACTAAAAACCGGTATTGCTAGTATGATGAGCGGTGCAGCTTTTGCCTTTGTTACCTCTGTATGGGGAGTTGGTTTAAGCTTACTGCTGAACTTTATTGAAAAAATAGCAGAGCGTTTAATTATACAAAACATTACTGCCGTACAGCACCGTATTGATTTTTTATATCCGCGTTTACCCGCTGAAAAATCACTTGTTGATATTTCTAAAAACACCAGTGATAGCAGTGAGGCTTTAAAGGAACTGCATGAGCGAATTGGAGATAAATTACAGGAGACTATTTCCGGTGTGAGTGACAGCATGCAAGATGCTTTTACTAACGCACTTAATAATGTAATGGCACCTGCGATGCAGTCGTTAGTCAGTAATACCAGCCAACAAACCAGCGGCGTGCTGGAGCATTTAATTAGTAACTTTACTGAAAGCATGCAAGCCGCAGGCAGAGGCCAAGGCGAGCTTATACAAAAGTCAACTGAGCAAATGCATGATGCAGTAAGTAGCTTGAGCGGGCAAATGAGCGCAGTGCTAGAACAAAGCAGTAAACAAGCTGAGTTACTGGTTGAGCAACAAGCGAGTGCGTCATCGCTATTTAACCAGCAACTCGAAGCGATGCTGAGTAAAAGCGAAGAACGACAACAGCTTATGGAGCAAAAGTTATTTACAGCGATTGAGTCGCAGCAGCAATCGCAAGCTACGCGAGAGGCAAACCATGTAGATAATTTACAGTCGGTATTAGGTGGTTGGTTAACTGAGCAGTCGCAAACGCTTAGTAAACTTTCTTACTCTATGGCCGAAGTACAAACTGCAATGAGCGAATCGAACCGTGGATTTGTTAATGAGCTTTCGAACCAAAACGAAAAAACAACGGCGCAGCAACAGGCATTTACCAGTGGCCTTGAAACCAGCTTACAAAGCTTTATGCAAAACACTGAACAGCGTCAAAAGGCACTTGAAGACACGTTTGGCTCATTAATTAATAGCCAACAGCTTGAAACGGCTAAGCGTGACTCAGAATATCGTGAGCAATTACAATCGCAGTTAAGTAAGTGGCTAGCACAACAAGACCAAATGCTTACCTCAATGACTGATGCGGTAAAACGAACACAAACTCATATGGACTCGGTTATTGCACAGCATAAAGATGTAATTGGCGAGCTTAAAACGGTTGCAGAGTCATCAGCTACGAGTAGCCAAAACTTGAGTAACAGCGCAAACCAAATTGGGGTGTTATCGGGCAATTTATTAAAGGCAACTGAGCTATTTGATACGCGCTTAGCTGATATGACTGAAACTATCAAAGGTATTTCTGCGCAAAATGATGGATTAGCAAATCATGTAATTGATCAAGCTAAAGTGCTAAGAGGACTGGAAACGTCGCTTGTTGCTACAACAGAGCAGTTTGGCAATACGGCAAAACTAGCTCAAAGTGGCTTTAGCGAAATGAAAACACACCAGAGTGAATTTGTACGTGGTGTTGAGGCATCGTTTGAGGGACTAAGTAATACGTTAGCTAAGCAAGTGTCGGATATTGAAAAGCAAACGAATGAGTGGCTACGTAGTTATTCATCAGAAGTAAATACCCAAGTTAAAGAGCGTATGGAAACCTGGAATACCACAACCCTTGAGTTTAGTGACCAAATGCGCAGAACCGTTAGCTCTATTTCTGATTTAGTGGATGAATTGGAGCGTAGCTAATGCGAGTATTTAGAAGCAACCAAGTCAGTGTTGATGAAGAAAACCCGTATTGGATGTCATTTTCGGATATCTTGTCGGGGTTACTGATTTTATTTGTTTTAGCATCTGTAGTATTGATGGTTGAACTTATAGAAGCTAAACAAGAGCTTGAAAATAAGCAGCAAGTATTTACTCAAGAGCTTGAAATGCTTCATAAAGCTGAAGGTGTTCGCAGAACTATTTTACATGAAGCGGCTGATTTGCTTCGTAAGCGAGGAATACAAGTTACAGTTAGCGAAAATGAAACAGTTTTGAGTATTCCAAATGATATTTTAGGATTTGATAGCGCTGCATTTAATATAAGTCCAGAGTTTGAAGGCACCGCGCTTGAAATTGGTGAAGTGCTTGCCGAGGTTATAAATAAAGATAACCGAGAGCAATTTCTCGATACTATTTTTATTGAAGGACATACCGACAGTAAAAACTTTTACGGCATGATGGGTAAAGGTAATTGGGGATTGTCTACGTTTAGAGCTATTTCGTTATGGGAACTTTGGGTTAAATTACTGCCGAGCCAACATGACCTCGCAGGGATTATGAATAAAGAAGGTAACCCACTTTTTTCGGTTAGTGGCTATGCGGCAACACGTAGAATGATAGTTGAAGAACTAACAGAAATTGATTTTAGAGCAAATAGGCGAATAGATATCCGTTTTACTATTCGTAGGCCTACTAGTGCGGAATATGAAACTGTAAGAAGCCGTTTGGAGATGCAGTAAGTATGTTGCTTTTACCTCCTATCCCAGAGCTTCCTCAGTTTAACTGGGAACGTATTTCACAGCAGTGGAGTAGCTTAACAGTTCAAACGAAAAAAATTGCTGATGGGGCAGGACAAGGCGAAGAATTTAAATCCCTTGAGCAACAGGTTAATCGCTACGTTATGTACGATCAAAAAGAAAAGCTAAAAGAAACTTTAATTAAGCGAAAAGGTGTTCGTGTTTTAACTCAGTTATGGATTGATAAAGAAGAAGTAAGAAAAAACTCCTTAAACGAAGAAACAATAGATTACATTCAAGCTATACACCCCAAACTTGGTATGTCGTCGTTAATGAATTTAATTTCGTTAGTTTATCGTTATTTTGATGCACTGGTTGATGGCAATATTTTTAATCGATTAACGCAGTGGCTTAACCATCAAATAGAGTTGCGTTTAAAAGATCGCAAAAATTCAAGTGACACAATATTGTCGGTACTTAATCAGGCTAAATGGCTGCTTGATTTAACAGCCCCTAAGGCACTAGTTAACCTTGCCAAACAAAACCACTTAGACTTAAACGAACAATTAAAAAAACTACGCTTAAACGAGCTGCCACAAGGGCGCTTTTTAGATATTTGCCACGCGCAATATTACTTAGATACGCTAAGAGAAATTCCTGTTGGTGAGCAACATGATGTACTGCATGAGTTATTAAAGCATGACGTTGCCACTATGCCTTTTGAAGAAGGTAAACGAATAGGGCACATAGCGCTTGAAATTATTATTGATCGCTCTGCTGGCGCACCCAGTGAAATATGGCAAAATTTTGTACTGAATTTAGCTGGTGATCCGCGTATTGCTAATACAGCAAATAACTACCGCCAGTGGTGGAAGCCTATTGGTGAAAACAGAATAAAAGCAGTGACAAGCTGGCTTGCTAAAGAAGACTTACGATTATTTTTAGGAGCCATTGAGGAGTACGCGAATTACATCGGTGATGAAGCGTTAAATAGAATGTTCCCTGCGCGTAAGCGTTTTTTAGAAGGGCTTTATGAGCATGGTTTTGTGCGCAATGCGCGGCTAATGCTTGGAAACCAAGCGGAGCTTACAGTTAAGCGAGTGCTAGGAAAGAGTTTAACTACCAGTTATATAAAGCTTAGAGGAATGGCTCAAACTTCCATTATTTATTTAGATTGTGGTGATTTTCATATCATTGAAGGCTCGCATAACTTTAAGTTATGGATTTATATGGGTTTACCTAGTGAGAAGCTTAACGATTACTCTTTGAGTGAGTTAAACCATTTTGCTTTAACAAATAGCTTTCCACAAGAGTATAAAAGAAACTATCCCAAAGGCGAGCTAATGCCAATTCAACACTCGCCGACTTCTTGGCAAAAAAATGCTATTGATTTTTTAACTCAGAACGGTGTTGAGCTCGATTTAGAAAAACTCTTTGATAAAGACGAATACAGAAGATATATAAATCGTTATGGACTACCTGTCGTAAAAAAAAATTTTGAAGAAAAGAATCTTTTTGAAATAAATTTATTAAACGCACTAGAGATGTACCAACCAATTACTGCCAAAGAGCTCGTAAAGGTTTTAAACAGTGAGTTTAATATGATGGCTGATCGCTCAACTGTTAATTCTAAACTTTATTCAATGTTATCTGAAAGTAGAGTAACCAGAGACGACATGCTTTACTGGCAACTTGCTTGAAAATTGTGCTCTAGGAATGTTTGAAAGGGAATCGATAAAATATGTCACTTGTTAGTTTGATAAAAGGGCTTTTGCCAAACAATAAAAATAGTTCTTTAGTAGATGAACAGTATTCTTTAGTGTATGACTCGTATGGCGTTAATTTTGCCACTGATGAGGCGTCATTCCATTGCCTGAACAAAGGTGAGGGGGGAGGGCAGCAGCTTATTCAACATGTTGTCCTTAAAATGCTTGAAGAAAGAGATATAGCTGAAACACTACCTAATGGCTTTAGATTAGACAGTGAGCAAGCATGTTTATTAGACCCAGAAGATGCAGGCGTTTTAGGGCTACCGCCTTTTTTTAATAACGACTTTGACATTGATATTCAAGGTAGAACAACTAAATGTAGTTTTAACCTGCAGTTATTTGCAAAATTTGAGCAGCAAAAATATCCAGTAAAAAGAAAAGGCCCTACACTTTTTTTTAGTGAACAAACTCAGTATTTAATGACGCCAGAGCAGCTTAATGCTGTGTTAGCCGTAGAAGAGCATTCTTCGCTTAAACCTGATGAACGCAATGAATTAAATAATGTGTTGGTTGTCGCTAAGTTACAGCAAGCTGTTAAAGATGGATTAAAGCTAGATTTAAAACATTTTGATAAGTTTGATTTGGTACAACCAGAAAACATCACAGTAACTGCAAACCAAAGGGCCGATGGTAGTTTAGAGCTTAGCCCAAGCTTTGGTGATGGTTCATCACCTGAAGACGTGCAGAATCGTTTAGCTCAGCTCCAGGGCGATGGGCAAGTAATGCGAATAAAAGACCGCATTGTTTTACTTACTGACGATAAAAAGCAAGCTGTTAAAGAAGTACTGCAAAATAGAACTATTCCTGCACATAAAGTTGCTGAATTTATTAAAACACCTTCAGCTTTTTTAGATGCATCTGTTTTAAACCTCGATCTTGGATTTTCTCTCAGAGTAGCTGGTATTGGTAAAATGGTACACATTCCCTTTGGTCAAGACAGCGATGGCAGTAATGGCTGGTTTTCGACAAATGCAGAAAGTGAACCACCAGAGCGCTTGGTTAAGCTACTAGAGTGTGAGGAAGATGTTGTATCGTTTGAACAAAGCTATCAGCAAGCTAAAGGTCAAAATGCCGATAGTGTTCTTGTTGATGATGAGTCAATTGATATACGCGATGAGCAGCGAGTAACTGAAACACTCGCAGAGGTAAGAGAAAATTTAGCAAACCTACCCGATGAAAATAACATATCTGATACTGATGATTTGCCGGTTAAAACAGAACAAGTTTCTTTATTACTTAAAGACACCGAAGAACATAATAAAGATATAGTTAATAAAGTTTCGCAGCTTGATAAAGGTATTAGCTTTGACAGGAGTAATTTAGCGAGAACTCCTTTTCCACACCAAGAATCAGGCATTAGTTGGATGTTGTCGTTACTTAAATCAGCGCAGTTGGATAACTATGATGATATGTATCGAGTACAGGGGGCTTTGTTAGCGGATGATATGGGGCTAGGTAAAACATATATGACGCTAGTAATGATGGCTGAGTACATGGAAATGCAAAGGCAAAATAACAAACTAGAAAAGCCTATATTAATAGTTGCTCCACTTAGCTTATTGGAAAACTGGGAACAAGAGGTTGGTGCTACCTTTAATAAGTCGCCATTTAGAGATATCAAAGTATTACAGTCAGCAAGAGATCTAAAAGAGTTTAGGGTTAAAGGTGCTGAAAGAGAGTCGATGCAGCTGACCTCAGTTATAAATGACTCTCATGCAGATCATGAATCTATTCGTTACGCTTTACACGTTGGGGCTGATGCAGCTACAAAACGCTTGGACATGGATAGACGTGTTGTTATTACTACATACCAAACACTTCGAGATTATCAGTTTTCACTATGTGTAATTGATTGGGGGGTTGTGGTATTTGATGAAGCTCAAAATATTAAAAACCCTAATACGCAAGCTACCCGTGCAGCTAAAGGTTTAAAAGCTGATTTCAAGTTATTAGCAACAGGTACACCCGTTGAAAATAGTTTAAGTGAGTTTTGGTGTTTAATGGATACAGCACAACCTGGGCTATTAGGCGATTGGGGCTATTTTAGAGAGCGGTGGATTAAGCCAATAAGCAGTGCTAATGAGGAAGAAAAAGCAGAAGTGCGTTTAGAAATTGGTAACGATTTACGTAATGCTACAGGCCAGTTTATGTTACGTCGAACCAAGGAAGACGAGCTAACGGGAATGCCTACTAAAACAATTAAAACAGGCATTCATAAAGACTTGGCTGAAAATATGGCATTTACACCAGAGCTTGCTCGTAATATGACCGGTGGCCAACTACTTGGCTATAACCAAGTTGTAGAAGATTACAGAGCAGAAAAAGCAAAAGAGCAGGGTGGTGGACATGCCTTAACGGTATTACAGCAATTAAGGGCTGTTAGTTTACACCCTAGGCTTGACGAGGTTTTTAAAAAGCCACCTAATAATGCAAAAGATGCTCAGCGTAATTTACAAGAGTCTGAAAAGTTACGCATGCTGTTAGATATATTATCCGATATAAAAAGCAGACAAGAGAAAGTAATAATTTTTGCAACAACTAAAAAACTTCAAGCTGTTCTTAAGATATGCCTAGATAAAATTTATGAGCTTAATATTCATGTTATTAATGGCGATAGTAAAGCGATGAAAACTAATAAAGATCAGTTATCCCGTAAGGGGATGATTACTGACTTTGAAGCAAAAGACGGCTTTAACATTATCATTATGTCACCTGTTGCTGCAGGGGTAGGTTTAACTGTTATTGGCGCAAACCATGTAGTGCATTTAGAGCGCCACTGGAACCCAGCAAAGGAAGCACAAGCGACAGATCGTGTGTATCGTATAGGGCAAAAAAAGCCTGTTTTTATTCACTTACCTTGTCTTCTACACCCAGAGTATGACTCATTTGATGTAAATTTAGATAAGCTACTTGCAAAGAAAACGATGCTCAGAGATGCCGTGGTTACGCCTGAAGCAGTCAACGAGCATGAATTAATGGCATCAATGGGGTTGTAAAAGGAGTTTGATTCACAAGCTTGCGAAATTTTTAACAAAGAGAAAAATATTATTATTTATACACATCAACTAATAGGGTTGAAGTATTTAATTAGACCTTAGGCTAAAAAAGGATAGAGCATGGAAAATTATAATGAGAAAAGCATCGATGAAAAAGTAGATGAGATGTATCTTGAGTGGAAAGTTAAGCTTGAATCTCCGCTAAATGTATTGGTATTAGGTAAGGTGAGTGCCGGGAAAAGCTCCTTTTTAAATGCATTTTTTGATAGAGAAATGGACGACGTTTTATTCGAGGTAAATGCGAAGTCTGGCGAGACCACCAAGGTAAAGTTTGAAAAGTTAGGTGAGAATATCTCTATAGCAGATACTCCTGGTTTAGATGATATTAAAAGTGAAAATTCAGCTGAAACTTTAAAAATGCTAGATGAAGGGGTAGATGTTGGTATTTTAGTCCTTTCAGGTTCAGCAGATAAATCTCAGAAGGGGCATTACGATGATTTACTTAAGAACTCATCGGAAGTTTTTATTGTTTTAAATAAAGCAGACAACTTTTCTAAAGAAAACTTACCTCATGTGATTGAACAATGGAAAGAGCAACTAGGTCTTTCAAGTGAACAAAAAATATACCCTGTAGTATCTCGTGGTTATGATCCTAAAGATAAAGAAACATTTAGGGGACAAGAGTACGATATAGAGGTCGATAATTATGGTCGCCCTAAAACTTTACAAGGAATTGATGCAGTAAGGGATGATGTTTTAGATTTTTTAGCTAAGAAAGGCAAAGACCTATTACTTGCGAAGGAATTGAAAGATAAAAGCAAAAAGGCTCTAGCAATCATTTCAACGGCTACGGCTTCAGGAGCAGGTGCTGCATTTATTCCAGGTAGTGCTGCGTACCTTATTGGGATTCAAGTGGTAGCTATTGGCTCTTTGGGCTATTTATATACTGGCGAGATAATAAGCAAATCAAATGCAATTTCACTTATTGGAACGTTTGCTGCTGAGCAGGTTGGAATGAATTTGTTCCTTTTAACTAAATCATTCCTTCCGCCAACTGGAGTTATCGATCTTGCCGCCGCAGTGATAGCAGCTAGTGTCACTGCAGCAATGTTATCTGCGGTCGCTTATTTATTAAGTCATGAAATTGATTTTGATGATAAAGAGCAATTACTGTCAGTATTCAATGAAATCAGAGCTACATTACAGAAAGAAACAAAATCAGCTAATAAAGAAGATTTGCTAAAAGGTGAATTTTGGATAAGTCTAATTAAAAAAATAATTTAATTTTAGTTGTTAAGCATTTAGCAGTATGAGAATGGTGCTGCTAAATGCTGAGAAATACCACACTGATAATAATTATATTGCCTTTTTATCTCACAAAAGTAATTTATATGCCAAAAAAGCCACAGCCATTTAAGCAAGTTTGCAAAGATTGTAATTGGAATGAGATAGTTGCTCCGAAGTCGGATGCTTTACTCGAAAATACAATTAAAAAGGTTTGTCCAGAGTGTCAATCTGTGCGCATTGAACTCATAGACTTAAGTGTACTTGAGAGTATAAAACTAGTATTCAAATAATAGTAGGTGATATGACTAGTTTGTTACTGGAGGATAAACATTAATGGCTGCAGTGGTTATTTTTATAGCAGTTCTAATCGCTTTTGGTTTGATGCCAAAAAAATCTAGGGTTTTAAATTTTGCCCTCATCATTAGTTTTATTCTTTTTTTGTTGTATTTGGAGTTTGGTACTAATGGCAAAATTTCATTTAATGAGTTTAAAGGGTTTGTAACATTTATAACGCTTATTGTGGGCCTATTTTTATTATCAAGTTTGCTAGCAGTTGTAAGGCTATGCTCCGAAACAGAGTTATTATATAAAAAGCGAAAAGCAAAGCTTCTAAGCTTTTTGGTTAAGTGGGGTGTGATTTACGTTATTTTCAACTTCTCTTTAAGAGCTTTTTTATATTATGTTTTAGGTGTTGACTGGAATTCAACTTGGGTCATTACAAAGGTTTACGGTTCCATGACCTTTATCCTTTGCTTAGCAATTTATTTTATTTGGTTTAGAGGCAATAAAAAACCAACTACGGATTGATTCGTGTACTTAAGCTTTACTTATGTAGTGCGTATGAGTATGTAAATTTTTTGTTTGTAGCTAGACGAGAGCTAATCGATGTTATTTAGTTTGCACGTGCTCGTTTTAAAATGCTTAAAGAGTTATTGCAAGCTTGTAAAAGTAAAAGCTAGAGGTAATGTAGTAATAATTATTTAAACCTTAAAGATATGAGAGTCATTGAGGTGAGCGCTTTTGAACGCTCGAATATTTAAGAAAAAATTTATTAATTCTTAATCGGTATCTGTACTTAAATTAAAAGGACTTAAATGACAAAGCTAGGTTTGGTTTTTTCAGGTGGTGGCGGTAAAGGCGCCTATCAAATAGGTGTATGGAAGGCACTGAATGAGTTTGGTATAGCCAAAAACGTGGAAGCAGTTGCAGGTACTTCTGTTGGTGGTTTAAATGCTGCTTTATTTACTGCTGGTGATTACAGCTCTGCTGAGCAACTATGGCTTGATATTGCACCAAGTAAGGTATTAACACTTAAAACAGAAGATATTGCCTTGGCTGTTTCTAAGTTCGCGATTGGAGCTTATTTACCGGGTGTTGCACCAAAAGCATTAATGACGCTTAGCTCTTTAATCGGTGGTGCAGGTGCGTTTTCACAAGATGGACTTGCTGAACTTATCTACCAAAGTAATGTTTGCAACGCTATTGATAATGATAATTTGCCACTGCATTTATGTGCATTAACCGCTAAAAATGGCGAGCTAGTTTATCCTCAATTAAATACATTAAGCGCTGAAGACAAACAGAAGTGGCTACTGGCAACATCTGCAATCCCGGCTGTTTTTAAAGCAGTTGAAATAGATAGTACAAATTATGTTGATGGTGGCGTACTTCCTTCATATAGCAACAATACACCTTATAAACCACTAGTTGAACAGCATAACTGTACTCATATTATAAATATTTATTTAGATCGCCAAGCTGATACTATTACTGCAAGTAAACAATATTCAGCGGTTAATTTTTGGAACATAGTCCCGTCACAAGCTTTCGCAGGCTTAATCGAACCACTTAATTTTACCAAAGAAAATGCAGCTAACCTTATTGAGTTGGGTTATAGCGATACTGCCAAAATCCTTAAGCAGTTTAAACCCTTTATGGATGATGAAGCTCGCTTTATGCAGGCTGCTTTTGAGTTTGCGGCCTCAAACAAACAATTCAATGATCAGATATTAGTAAACCAACAGTTGCGTGATGAAAGAGCTTTAGATTCAAAGCAGCTTACACCTCCAGATTCATTAGACGATGTATTAAACGAATTTGCCCATACGTTAAATCAGCAAGAAAGAGATATAGCAAATCAAAATGTTGATAGCTTGATAGACGAATTTGCTGATAACTCTAATGAATTACTTGAACAGGCCTTTAATACCATTACTACACTTGCTTCTACCGAAGGGCGTATAAACGCGCAGTTAGAGCAAAGCCATGTAAGTCGGTTGCTCGGCTCTGTCACTGGTAGCAATGCCAAGTTACAAGCAGGTATCAACTATGATTTTAATCGCGCTATTTATTCAAGCCAATTACTAATTCAAAAGCTTAATCATAAACAAGCGCTAACAATGGAAGCAATGGTGTCGCTTGCGAATAAAACAAACTACCTGATGAACCATGTTAATGTGTTATATGGTAGCGTTAAAAAGCTTGAACAAAATGTTTTTCAATCGGTTGCTTTAATGAAGCAAGGAATAGAAGCATTAGCACATCAATGTGACGTTAGATTTAACCAACTTGAAAATAGAATTGAGAACCTAGAACGTAGTCAATTAGTAAACAATTGGTACAACAATACTAAATCAAAGTGCATCAGTTTAAATACACTGCCGCCAAGTGAATTATTAATTAGTGTAACCCTTGGATTTTATAATGATTTAGGGCGCGATTGGTCTAACAGTGAACTTAGTTGCTACACAAATTTATTGCATGATATTGGCTTACATAGAACATTATTAACGCCGTGCAGCTTATTTAACCCAAGCTCAGCTAAGTTATTTTTAAAAAACATAGAAGCAAGTGCTATTTTACCTGTGGACCCTAAACACCAGCAGTTTCACCCTTTATTAAAAGGGCTGCAAATAACAAGTGATGCACAAAACGACGCAACCGCTGAAGAAGTGAATCAAACTGTTGAGCAACAACTCGGTTTAGCACTCAATAATGAATTGAGTGGTTACGAGCTAGGATTAGAGCTATTACATAGTCTAAAATGTAATGATAAAAGACAGCCTGCTTACTCAAATACGCAAAATATAAATTTACTCACTGCGAATGAGCTTTCAACCATGCAAGCTCAATTGTTAGGTCAAATTACGACATACAATACCGTTAATAATGATATTTTAAACAATAAAAATATCAAAGATGATTTAGCCTTTTTACGAAAGCAAATTGAACAATTTAAAGTTATCGTGCCCGTAATTGGCCAGTTCTCAGCAGGCAAAAGTTCACTGCTTAATAATTACTTAGGGCAAGACTATCTTAAATGCGATATAACCCCTGAAACCTCGATTGCTACTGAGCTAAGCTATAGCGAAGAGGAATATATAATAATTAATTATATTGATAATAGACAGGGGGAGCGTAAAGCATTAAGCGAGTTGCAAAACTTAAAAGTTGACGCGAATATATACTACATTCAGGTTTTTATTAATAACCAAAAGCTTAAAAATCGCCCTAACTTAATACTGGTTGATATGCCGGGTTTTGCATCAAATAATGCCGGCCACTCCAAGGCGATCGCTTGCTACTTGGAGCGTGGTGATTATTTTATAAACTTAATACCCTCAGAAAAACCCTTTGATGCAACGGCTATTGACCAGCTGAAAGAAATTAACTTTAATTATAAAAAAGATATTGCTCACATTGTGTCTAAATCAGAGCGGTTAACAAGTAGTAAGCTATTAGAGGTTAAGAGTCAGTTACAAACCTATCTGGCCGAAGCTTTAGTGAGTGACATTACTATTGGTAATATCGAAAATATTGGGAAGAACAAAAGCATAATTGATTTTGAAAATGCAGTCGACACTGCATTAAATCAGTTTGATACACTGCTTTGTATGCGTTATTCACAGCAAATAGCTAAGCTAGCAAAGCAAATAAGCAGCTCTATAAATAGCTTAAAAAAATCTAGCCAGTCAAATGAAACCCAATTACAAGAAAAAATAAATAAGTCCCAAAGTGCATTTAGCTCGGTAGAAAAAAAGCTACAAGCGTCACTTAAAGATCTTGAATATAACCTATGTAGCTTGGGAAAAGAGGAGTTAATTCAACGCTCTCAACATGTTTTAGGCTCATCGGTATCAGTTTTAGTCAGTGTGGCAAAATCAAATCAAGTATCACAAAAAATAAATGACTTATTAAGGCCCGTATTACAACAAGGTGTTGATAACTTAGTAAAGCAAGAATTACAAAAGTTAGATAAAAAACTCGATATCATAAGCGAGCAACAACATAGCGATATACAAATTACACTTAATATACCCGCAGAACAAAAAGAAGCTTTTTCAGCAACGTATGCAGCGGTAGCAGCAGGAGTCGCTACCGTTATATTAGGCCCTTTAGGTGGTATTGTCTCTGGTATTATAGGTGGCTTACTGGGCCGAAAAGATAACGCAGAAGAACGCGAGCAACAAATAGAGTCACAAGTGCGTGAGCAAGTTATTCCTCAGGCCGTAAATATGGTTGTAGAACATTGCACACAACAGCTCAATACGGCGGTATCAAAAATCAAAAAAGCTGTTTTAAGCTCATTTGAGCAAGAGCAAATCGACTTCAACCAGAGTATTGAGCACCTCAAACAACGATTGCGGCAAAGCGAAGAAGCGTTTAATGAGCAGCAGTTAAAGTTCGATAATGCTTTAATTCAAATTCAGCAAACTCATCAACCCGCACAAATAAAAACCAATGCTATAAAGGAAGGTAGCTAGTGAGTACTGATTTAGATTTTGACAGTTTAATGAACGGCCACATTGATACAAATAATAATGAAAATAGTAGTGTAAGTAGAAATGCAAATGAGCAATCAGGTCAAACTCATGCGTCCTCTCAAAACACAAGAGCAGAAGGGGTTAATCAGTACCTATACGAAAGCGAAAAAGGGTTAAGCTTATGCGCTCAATTAATTGCTAATGGCGATAGTAATACACCAGTTGCCCGTTTATTAGCCGAAATTAAACACACGATTGAGCATGACTTCTTACTGCTTGCTAAACAAGACGACAATACTACGGGGGCTTATACGTATGCTCAATTGTTACTGCTTGAAAAAAAGTTAAATGAAATTGCTGCTTTTCCACATCTCGAAAAATATTATACCGTTGCAGTTGGAGGATCATTTAGTGCAGGTAAATCGCGCTTTTTAAACTCTGTGTTAGGATGCCCCTCGTTGTTGCCAACAGACACAACGCCCACTACATCTATTCCTACTTATTTGTCGTTGGGTGAGCACAATGCAATAAGTGCGCTTAATTTCTATCGTAAAGAAACAGTAATAGATGAAGAAGCTTTAAAAGCTATATGTCATGCATTTAATGAGCGTTTTGGTGTAACTTTTAGCCATTTACTACAGCTAATATCAGTTGAACGAGAAGACTTCAAATACCCTAATCTTGTGTTTTTAGATACCCCTGGTTATAGCAAAGCCGATGATATAGTTAACACACAAAACAATACCGACGAAAACATTGCTCGGGAGCATTTGCGCAGTGCAGACTATTTAATTTGGTTGGTCGATCAACAAAATGGCACTGTGCCGCAGCAGGATATTGAGTTTTTAAAAAGCCTAGAGCTAACTCAGCCTGTACTAGTGGTGATTAGTAAAGCGGATAAAAAACCAGAATCGCAAATACAACAAATTATTAATACAGCAAAACAAGATTTACAACGAGCCGAAATTAATTTTTTAGACGTAATAGGGTACTCAGCCCAGTTAAATAAAGAGTTTTCAAGCTCCAAAACCGTACTAACTGATTTATTACAAACAGTGAGTAAAGGTAAAAATGGCTCAGTTGTTTCATGGCAAGCAGCAAAAATATTCAATAGCTATATAAATTTTTATGAGTCTAGTCGTCAAATTCTTAGCTTAACAAATGGCACGATTAAAGAGCTTATTTTTGCTGAAACTATATCCGATAAGAACAAACAACACTTAGACGATATAAATAATAAAACAAAAGCACAGTTGAATGCATTAGCCACACAAAAGCAAGTTGCCCTTAAAATTCAGCAACAATTACAAAAGCAAATAACGCAGTTATGTGAGTTGCTCAATGTAAAAACAACCATGCAGCCGAGCTCTGTCGCATTGAGTTCAAGTAATACGACTTGCTCTCTTGGTAACGATAATGTACCCCAACAGTCATTAGTATTTGAAGCGCTCGTGCAAGGCAGTATTAAACAATTGTCGGCTATTGCTGATATAACCGCGTTGCAAGGGCGAGTAATTAAGTTAAGTGCAGTGGGCGTGCACATTAAAATAGATGAGAAAGTACAAACTGATTTCGACATCATAATTACTAGACAAAAAATAAAAGCTCAGCTGGGTGCTGCCATGATTGGTGATTATTTTAGCGAAGGCCTGCGTGTGATAGTTCACATAGTAAACGAGAAAAAAGCGAGCATTACAGTCGATATAGCTTCGGCATAGCTTTTAATAATAAAATATAAATTTATATACATATTAAAGACTTAACAACAAATACGTGTTAATGAAATTAAATTAGTAACACAGTTATTTAATAAAAAAGGAAGTAAGATGGATTTTGATATTTTAGACGTTATAAATGAGGCAACAAAAGAAGCTGATGCATTTGAAGGTCATCCAGCGGCTGATTTTACCATTGAAGAGAAATTATTATATTTAAATGGTTTAGCACTTGTTATGAATGCAGACGGCCATATTGATGACACTGAAAAAGAATATATTCGCATACTTATAAAATCAATGAACCTGGATGAGTCAACACTTGATGACATGGTAACGTTTGCTAAGGCCCCAGACAAAGACACCATCCAAGCTTTTTTCCGCACTTTTCGCCGTCGCCCGGTTGCGCAGTTGTTTTTATTCGACGCACTCATGATGACCCGCCGCGATGGCAAAGTAGAAGACAAAGAAAAGGCCGTTGTAGACAAAATAGCCGACCAGCTTGAAATACTAAAAGGCACTCAACAAGATATATTCGATTTATTTTGCCATATTAAAAACCGCAACTGGCAAGAAAGCGCATTGTATTTCAGTTCCCATTTATTGAATCCCGATCACTTTAAACATCTGCTAGCCTATCATGAAGTTGAGTTTGATGCGTTAATGACAGAAACCGCTGAGATAAGAAGTAATAGATTATTGGATATAATGAAATCTAAGCTCGTTGATTCTTTAGAGTGGGGGACTTTTGCATGTGAGGGGACACCTCAAAAGGCTTCATTAATTACGAAAGAGCCTATTACTTTATTAAAAGCTATTGCTAGCTCTATATCATGTTCTATTGTAATGCCATGGCTTCAAAGAATGTTAGATCGAGGGGAGTTGAGGGTTACAAAAGAAACGGTCTATCTTGTTCAAGAGCCTGAAGAAAAAGTACTATTTGAGTTTTCTAATTCATTTTTTAAATACGAACAAGAAGCTAATGCTTTTTATCTAGGCTCCCTTGACTATGCTCAGAAAAGCATCGGTTCTGGAGAGATATTACATGCTTTTCTAAGGTATACGAATCTTAACTACTTAATTGAGCAAAATGATTTAAATAATTTATTAATTTTAACTGACTCAATAGATGTTGCCGTTTCTAATGCAGGTCACTTACCAACATGTGATGGAGTTCAAGTATCGGCTATTACTTCAGGACATTATTTTGCTAATCAGGGCCACCCTAATGCTATAAATGAAATAAAGGGCGACCAAGTAGAAATTAGATACTGTAATCATTGTTCTGGAGGGCATGGAACACAATCAGGTATCTGCGACGATAAAGATAGGAGGTTTACTAAAATTACTTTGTCAGAGATGTTAACAGAACATGGCTTTTATTTAGTTAAATAACATATTTGGACATTGATAATGACTGACTTAGACATGCTTGCAACTTTTATGGAAGCGACAAAAGTGCCAACTGCTTTTGAAAACCACCCAATTGCGCAACAAGGGATTGAAGGGCAGTTTAGTGATGAATGTAGATAATAACATTCATGAAACTGAGGTTGAGTATTTGCAAATTCTAATAAACTCTTTTTCACTCGATAATTCTGTTTTAGATGATGTGGTTGATTTTGCTAAAGCGCCAGACAAAGCAACTATTCAAGCATTTGTTACTTATTATCAGCGTAAACCATTAGCACAATTGTTTTTATTTGATGCGCTAATGATGACCCGACGTGATAATCAAGTGCACGAAAAAGAAATGCCTTTAGTAAACGCAATGGCAACCCAGCTTGAAATACTAAAAGGCACTCAACAAGATATTTTTGATTTATTCTGCCATATTAAAAACCGTAACTGGCAAGAAAGTGCATTATATTTCAGCTCACATTTATTAACCCCCGATTACTTTAAACACTTACTCGCCTATCATGAAGTTGAATATAAAGCGTTAATGGCAGAAACCGCTGAGATAAGAAGAAATAGATTAATTGAAGTAATAAAGAAAAAAGTTAACCTAGATGATTTAGAGTGGGAAGAGCTTAATTATACAAAGGGAAATTATAAAATAAAGTATGAAATTACAACTAATTTTATTCCAAATTTATTAACCCATGAATTACTCCTGCCATTTTTACAAATAAAGCTTGAACGTCACGAACTACGTATATCGAACAATGATATTTATATAGTAAAAAACGCAGAAGAATTACTTTATGCCAACTTGTCAGATCTATTGTTAGTCTATGATAGTGAACGTAATACGTTGAGCGTAAAAGCAGAGTACATATCAGGTGATAATATTGTTGTCTCGAGCGAGCTTTCTAAAGATTTCTTTGATTTAATTCTTCACCCTCTACACTCAAACAATTCTAACGAAAGTAAGTCTTATGATGAACTTAATGTCATTCTCGGGAGTATTTTTTCTGCTGAAATAGCTCAAGCAGAGGATTACGCTCTGAAACAATCATATTTATCGGGTATCAATGGTGCAAGATTATGGGCAGCTTCCTTAAAAAATATACAAACGGAAGAGAAAATATTCTTCCCTTACAGCAGTAACTATTTTTTACAGAATGAAATAGTACTAGGTTTGGATGATCAGCTTTATATAAATACAGGTTGTGTGGGGGAGGTATTAATGAGTGATATTAATTATTTATGTGATTTATCTCCTTGGGAAGTTTTAGTCTCAGGCCAATTTAGATTAATGAGGCCAATAAAAGGAAGTAAAAAATGATTGAAGAGCAATCATTAAGTTTATTAAAAATAAGTAAAGGTTACGAGCTGTATCGTAGCTCAGTAGATGAGAAATTACTGGCTGAATTACAGGTACTGGCTAGTAATTTTAAAAACGACGCACTACAGACACAGAATGAAAATAGGTTGTTGCGTATTGGTATAATTGGCCAAATAAAACGAGGTAAATCTTCGTTTTTAAATAGTTTGTTATTTAATGGCCAAGACGTACTCCCAAAAGCAGCAACACCGATGACGGCTGCGCTAACTAAAATTTGTTATGCTCAACAGCCAAAAGCACTGGTTGAGTTTTATAGCAAAAATGAGTGGAATAAAGTTAAAAACTTAGCGGATAAAGCATTCACTAAACAAGCAAGTTACGAAAACGCATTGCTAGAATACCAAGCCAATAAGGCAATATCGCAAAAGCAGGGCGTTTTTATTTCTTCACCCGCTAAGCCTGTTATATCTGATGAAGAAAAAGCCAGTATTGAGCTTTTAAATATGGTTAAAAGTTCAGGACTAAACGTTGCGCAGTATTTAGATACAACCATATCGCTTGATGAAGTAAATAATAATGATGAATTAGTCGATAAACTAAATAACTATGTGGGAGCCAGCGGCGAGTTTACACCAATAGTAAAAAGCACTGAGCTGCATTTGAATATTGAGTCTTTACGCGATATTGAGGTGGTTGATACACCGGGAATGAACGACCCTATAATCTCCCGTGGTAGGCGTACACAAGAGTTTATAGGTCAATGTGACGTTGTATTTGTACTCAGCAATAGCGGCCAATTTTTAGACCAATCAGATATGAGCTTGCTGGCGCAAAATATTCCCAATAAAGGTATTGAAGATATTGTACTAATTGGTTCACTGTTTGATGGGGCCTTATTGGATGAGTACCATAAGTACCCGTCTATTCAAGAGGCGTTACCGGCTATTACTACAAAACTTAATAATCAGGCCAAGAGTAATGTAGATAAGGTATGTAATGAATTTTCAGCCCATCATAGTACTGAAGATGATAATAATCAAAGCCACTTAATGAGCACTTTACAAAATGCTTTGCCGCCTATATTTATTTCATCTCGCTGTTACGATTTAGCCATAAAGCCAGAGCAATCTTTAAATGAAGAAGAGTTGCATACGTTGAATCTTCTTAACGGTATGTTTGATGATTTTACATTTAATGCCAATACGTTTTCAGCAGTTGCTAACTTCACAAGAGTAACAACTAAGTTAGATACTGTTAAGGTGAAAAAAGAACAGATATTGGCAGATCGTTTTAATAACCTGCTAATAGGCTCAAAACGAGAGGTTAAACAAAAACTAACTCAAATTGCCGATGACGTAACTTATAAGCGTAAAAACTTACTTGAAGGCGACGTTGAAAGCTTAGCGAAAAAACAACAAGCAGTTGTTAAACGCATAGAGGCTGGCACAGTTAAAGTTAATATTGTTTTTGAAAAATACAGTATTCAAGCTGAAAAAACATTAACGCGATTATTAACTGACATAAATCAAGATGCGATACAGGTAAAACAAGTTCATTCGCAATCAGGCTCGCGAGAAGAAAGCTATACAACATCCCGAGAAGTGAGTGACTCATCATGGTACAACCCATTCTCATGGGGTTCAACTCGTACAGTTACGTCAACTCATTACCGCACAGTTAATTACACCTATGCAAGTGTTCATGATGCTGTGAGTAAGCTTGAGTCATTTGTTATAGAAACAAGCAAAGCACTTTATGACGTAAGTGAAAATGCAATTCAATTAAGCTTATTTAAACAGGATATAAAAGCATCAATTAGAGAGATGTTTGATTTTGGGGATGATGACTTTGACCCCGAAATGGTTTTAATGCCATTAAACAATGCAGTTGAACGAATTACGATTCCTGCAGTTAGTTTAGATCTTGATGCGCATATTAATACAATACGACAACAATTTACTGTTGAGCAAGTTGAAGGTGATGAAATAGAGCAATTGCGCAAAGAGCAAGCCAGAGTTGTTGCTCTATTACTAAATGATATTAGTGACGAACTAAAACGGTGTATTCGCTTAATATTAGAGAAGTTAGTGATTGAGAAAAATAACTTTGTTCCTAGCTTAACAAAGGATTTAGTTACAAAAGTTGAACAACTCAAACAAGATCTAATCCATAAAGAAAATGTCCTAAAAGGCTACAACGATGTGTTGCAGAATGTTAGTACTGACTTGACTGAGTTATGAACGTAACACTCAGGATACTAAAACTTATACATTTATTCTTAAGGTAATTGGTTGAAGAGGTACCTCAACTCAAGTTACATTAAAAATAAATAACAGCCAGTTCCGCGTTGTTGTTTACAAAGTTTTCAGTCTAAGCCAAGTAATATTTCGCAAGCTTGCGAATTAAAGAATGATAATCTTCTGTATATTATAAAAAAGGAATGACTAACAAGCACTCAGTTGTTAGTGATGTTTAAGGAAAAATATGACTCTTTCATTACAAAATTTTAATAGAGCTCTATCTGAAGCTGAACAGCTATTAACATGCTTTGAAACTTTAAATAACCACCCTGAATTGTGTTCGTATGATGTATTGAAAAAAGCTAGTCTGATAATGATCTTAACTGCATGGGAAACCTATGTGGAAGATGTTGTAACAGAAAGGTTTGATGACAAATTTGCTTTAATTAAAGGGTCTCAATTCGGTCGTTTTGCTGAAAAGCAATTACATGAAAGGTTGAAGTTTTTTCATAACCCAAATTCAAATAAAACTAAGAAACTATTTGAAGAATTTTTTGGGCTAGATGTTACAGAGCAGTGGAAGTGGCCGAATGTATTACCAAAAGATGCGAGGGAACAGCTCAACAAATGGATTAATAAAAGGGGAGATGCAGTGCATCGAGTACAATTTGACACTACAAAGCCTCAAATAATCAAAAAAGATGAACTAGAAAAGTGTTTGCGTTTTTTTAAAGCACTTGCACAAGCAACAGACAAAGCATTAGAACAAATTTAAAGGAATAAATAATGAGTTTACAAACAAGAATAAAAAAATTAATTGATCAAATTTCTGTTGGCATGCATGAGCGTGAGGAGATAATCCCAGTTGCATTACTTGGTGCACTAACTGGGCAAAATACATTTTTATATGGCCCACCAGGCACAGCTAAGAGTTTAATATCGCGACGTATCGCTAAAGCATTTGATAACCCGCCTTATTTTGAATATTTAATGAACCGTTTTAGTACTCCAGAAGAGGTGTTTGGGCCGGTATCGATAAAAGCGTTAAAAGAAGATCAATATACACGTAAAACTGAAAATTATTTACCGAAGGCAGAGTTTGCGTTTTTAGATGAAATTTGGAAATCGAGTCCTGCAATATTAAATAGCCTATTAACGCTTATAAATGAGGGGATTTTTAAAAATGGACAAGAGCTTGAAAAGACCCCTTTAAAGGCCTTAATTGCAGCGTCAAACGAAACACCAGAAGAAAACCAAGGTTTAGATGCTTTATACGATCGCTTTATTATCAGGTTAATGGTTGGTCCAATTGAGATAAAAGAAAACTTTGAAAGCCTAATTAGTAGCAAACCAACCCTCGCTGAAATTAAAGTAGCTGATGAGGTAGTCATTAAGAATAATGAATGGACTAGCTGGCTTAAAAAGATCGATACCGTTGAACTTTCACAAGATACGTTAACAATTATTCATTTAATAAGAAAAGAGCTGTCGGAACAATTTGAAGAGCTTGGTGTTTATGTGTCTGACAGACGTTGGCAAAAAGCCGCCCAATTGCTTAAAGCCTCGGCATTTTTTAATAACCGTATGGTTACCAATCATAGCGATACTTTATTGTTACGTTATTGTCTTTGGACAACAGAAGCAAACAGAGAAGAAGTTGAAAGAATAGTAAATACTGCTATTGAAGAGTCTGGTTTCTCTCCTGAAGTTAGCTTAGCGGAGCTTGATCGGAAGAAAGATGAGCTTGATAAAGAAATTAATGTTGAAGTTTTTTATCAAAATGATGTTTATGAAACACACAACATCAAAGGCAAAGATTATTATAAGGCGAAAATAACGTTTCGCTATAAGACCGGATATTATAATGATAATAAAGAGACTACACGTACCTTTTACATTCCAGTTTCTAAAATGAAAAGTAGAGAAGCCTTCAAACCTTTAGACTCGAATGGCAATGAGCTTACAGGTTACACGTGTACATTTGATGGTCAAGGTAGTTGCGATGTTAAAATTACAGGGCTAGAGGGGCGATATGATTCTGAGGCTCACTTCACACCTAAAATCTTATGCTCAAAAGGACAAAAAAAACAGAACGTAAATAGTCGTTTAATTGACGCTTTAAAAAATGAAGTTAAGGAACTAAAACAAACTTTGAGAATAACTTTAGAGTTATGTGAGGCTAAACAATCAGAATATATGGCTAACTTGTACTCGCCATTTGTGTCTGAGCAATCGTGTAACATTGCGCTAAATGGTATAAATCAGCAAATAAGTGATTTGAAATTAAGAATTAAAGATTGTGACCGTTTAAAAGGGCTATGCAGTGCGTAAAGTTGATGACTATATGAACAGTATGCGCGCTAATATACATGACGACTTCCAAAGCGTATTTAAGCATGCTCCAAATTTAGCATTACAAGTTGAAGAGCGATTAACAACTTGGGCCAATAAGTCCCACCGTCATTGTATTTTAGAGTTTCCTCATTATGAAGCTCAAAATGAACTGAATGTGTTTAAAACACTAGATTTTGATAGCCTAACTATAGAACAGTATGAACTAGCTCTAAATCAATACAAAGTTTTGTGTTCTAAAAGTAACGTTAATTATAACAATAATTTTTGGGATAATGACTTAGCGAGCATTAAGCATGATGCTGTCACTTTGAGTCCTAATGGTGTTATGGGTACAAGTAATTTAGTTACTTCCGTTAATTTATTGGCGAATGAGTGGGAAAAGTTACTCAGCTTACAGTATGAACAGTGGGAACTAGAGCAAATATCCCTACTAAGAAAAAAGTTCTTAAATGGCCTGATTGAAAAACTAAAACTCATTGATGAAATGCTTGGGTTACTTCGTTCTTTAGGTATCGAACCAGGCTTTTTGCTTGATCTATCTAGTGGAACTTTAAAGCTAAATAACTTATCAAGAGTTAAAAGCTTGTTGCAGCAGATATCTAATGATGAGGGAGTTAAAAGGCTCTTAGACTTGCTTGGGCGTTTAAACCAAACAGAAAAAAGCGAAAAAATTGAATCCGTTACGCATTCATTCATACAAAAATCAGCTGTAACAGATGTGAACTCTAAAGAAGAAATTATAGGTGTTAAATTAAGTAAAGATATTGAGCACGCTCTCCCTTCAGAATTAGCACTCTTGAGTGATATTGAAACATCAATCTTATTTGATCTTAAGTATGTTGAATCATCCTTGATGTGTTTTGAAATGTCTGGTCAGCAACTTGTTGATGAAGAGTTTGAAATTGAAGAAGCTCTAGCTGTAGACGAAGATGAACAAAAAGGTCCTGTTATTATATGTATCGATACTAGTGGATCAATGCAAGGTGCGCCTGAAACTGTTGCAAAAGCGGTCGCCTTTGTTATGTCACTAAAAGCACAATCAAAGAATAGAGACTGCTATATAATTAATTTTTCAACTTCAATCAATACTTTAGATCTTTCCAAAGGGTTTAGCTTGGATAAACTCACAGATTTTTTATCTATGTCGTTCCATGGTGGTACAGATGTCGGTCCTGCAATTTCTCATGCTTTGCATTTAATGACTGAAAATACTTACAACAAAGCTGATTTGCTAATTGTTTCTGATTTTGTCATGAGAAACTTACCAAAAAATCAATTAGACTCAATTTCTGAATTAAAACAATGTGGGAATAAGTTTTTCTCTTTGGTTGTTGGTGATTGTTACTTAAGTGAACGAATACGAGAAGTATTTGATCAAGAATGGATTTATAACCCTCAACACGCAAGTATCTCTGAATTAGTTGCTATTAATAGTTGGATTGATTGAGTATTTTAAGATTGCAGAAATGTGTTTTATAAGTAGTTGTTTTTTTATAAATGGATTTGCGTGACTAAGATAGACTTCTTAGTCAAGCTAATAAGGAGTTTTATGTCAGTTGAAGTCGCATCTTGTACTTTAGCGCAGTTATTCAGTGGCAAAAGTATTATTAGTTCTAGTAAAGCGGAAATTGCTGGTGAGTTAGCTATACCTGAGTATCAACGACCTTATCGTTGGGGCGAAGTACAAATAAAAAAGTTGTTGAGTGACTACCAGCTTTTTTTAAGCGATTTAGCACAAAGCGATAGTGCCTATGGGTATTACTTAGGCAGTGTAATCTTGCATCAGTCAGCAGAAAGTAGGCAGCTAAATATTATTGACGGTCAGCAACGTTTAACAACCTTAGCGTTGATTTCCTATGTGCAATATCTATCTTATACGGTTAATAACGCTAACGAAGCGAATGAATCACATAGCTTTGCTCTTAACCTAAGCTACGATTCGCCAGAATCACAACAACAAATCGTTAAAAACCTTGCTTGGTTACAGGCATACTCGACAACCAGTAATGCTAGCCAAATAGCCACTTTTGATGCCAATAAAATCAATTTAACTCTGGTTGTTACTCGTAGCGAAGACGATGCCTATCGCTTCTTTGAAACTCAGAATACTGGTGGTGTTAGGTTAAGTGGACCTGACATTATTAAAGCACATCACCTCAGAGCCATTGCGCGACAAAACCAAAATGAATTTGCTGCAAAATGGGAAGCATTAGGCGATTTAAACCCCGTTGTTGGATCATTGCTTAAAGGGCGCTATTGGCAAAAACTTTATAACCGTAATGTACCTTCTCACCGCCAGCCTAATCTAGTAAGAAGCGCTGTTGTCAATGAACTTGGCGAAAGTACGGGTAAAGGCGACGATATTGCTTTTGGGCGCTTTAAACGTACATATTTGCCAGACGGTGGACAAATAGATAAACAAGCACAGCAAGGTTATGAACTGAGACAGCCATTAAATAGCGGCATTAATACTATTCATTTTTTAAGCTACTTTGAACAATTAAGGTGTAAGTATTTAACGGGCGGAATTAATAATAAGGCTAACCATATAAAGGTTACTTCACATTCTCCAACGAATACAGAAAACACTCTAATTAGCTTTTTTCATTTTTATCAAAACCTGATCTGCCAGCTTGAGGGTTGTAGTTATGTAAAAGGGTTATACGATACAGCACTGCTTATATACATTAGCCAATTTGGCGAACAACAGTTAGACATTGCAGCGAAGAAGCTGTTCCGAGTTATCTACTCACCTCGCGTAAGCAATCAAAAAGCGGTGAGAGAAAGTTCTATATCAGCCTTTGTCCGCGATAACCCTGTACTTGACTGGATTACAGCTAGCCACACACCAGCCCTGTGTTTTGATTATTTGGACCGTTTTAGCTTTAAAGCAGACCCAGCTAATTTAGCTGTGAATAAAAATAGCGTTAAAAAACGCTTTATACATAAAGTATTAAATAACTTTGGACTAGACGTTGTTAATGGCCTTTCAGCAGAAGAGCTCGCAAACACTTACACTACAAAGTTAGATACTTACATTCTTCCTCTAGGCACAGAAAAAATGGCTATGCATCAGATTAGCAAGCGCACAAATCAAGGAGGCCAAAATGGCTAATGTATTTTTAGGTGAAGCTAATAATAAAGGAAATCAGATAACACAGCATCACGTTGAAACGCAGGTTCTTACGTTAAATTACATTCAAACGAATCAATATCAATTTAGTATACCGAGTTATCAACGTCCCTACGTTTGGCCAGATGAAGCAGTATTAAAGCTATTCAACGATATTAACGATGCTCGTTTGGCGGAAGAGCCTAATTATTTTATTGGGACAGTTCTTACCTCAGTAGAACTAGATGAAGATGGTAATGGTATTTATGAGCTAATCGATGGACAACAACGCACTACCACGCTAATGCTAATTGCGCTTGCTTTTAAAATAGCAAAAGTTGATTCAGCCATTGCAGATATAGCCGCCTTTAAAAAGCAGCCGAGACTTCAATTTACTATTCGAGATCAAGTACAGCACTTATTAGGTAGCTTAGCTGGCCTTGATGATTATGTATTTCCAGGGCTAGAAGCGATTGGTGAAAATCCATATTTAAAGCGTATATATGCAGCGTTACAAGTGTTAGAGCAACAAGTAGAAGCGCTCAAAAATGAAGATCGTATTTTATTAGGTGATTATATTTTTGAGAATGTGCAATGGGTGAATAATATAGTGCCTTCTCAAATGGACTTGAATCGTTTGTTCGCTACCATGAACACTGCTGGCATACAGCTTGAGCAGGCTGATATATTAAAATCAAAACTGCTCAAACAAGTTTCTAAAGATAAAGCTTTATTCGATGCTATGTGGTTAGCGTGTGAACACATGGAAAATTACTTTGAGCGTAATGTGCGTAAAGTCTTTCCTAACGCTCCGTGGGATAAAATTGAGTCAGAGCATTTGGCTTGCTTTAAGGAGGAGCTTTTTGTAAAAGATGAGAGTGCTAGTAAAAGATCTAGGCAGAGCTTAACCATTATGCAACTAGCAGAACAATTAAAAGCAATCACAGTAAGTGGTAGCGAAGGAAATCAAGATAATAAATCTAATATTGAGCTAGGTGATGTCGCCTACGATTTAGACACCGAAACTGTATATTGTCGTCCCATTATTGGTTTCCCATTATTACTTATCCATACTTATCGTATTTATTTGGCTAACCGAGCTGTTGAGCTAGGTGATGGCACTAATGATGTTGCTCCTCGCGTGCATGCTGACAAATTACTAGAAACCTTTGAGCCACTCATTACAGCCAGTGAAAACGAAGTTAAAGAATTTATCAAAACCTTGTGGCAAGTGCGTTATCAGTTTGATCGTTGGGTGGTTAAGTGGGTTGAGCGTGACGATAGCGATGATGAACAATTACGTTTAACTAATATTAGTCAAAGTGATTCAAATGGGAAGCGGTACATTAATCGTACTCAGAAAGAAATAAATGAATTAGTAATGCTGCAATGTGTGCGTAACTTTACCGGTGAGCGAAGTGCGCAGTATTGGATAACCCCATTTATTGCAGGTTTGATAAAAGACAATATTACTCAAGATGCACAAGCCATAGCCTTACTTGAAAATATTGATAATGACTTATCGTTGGCGACTAAGCCTGAAACTCAAAAAACAGCTAGTTTCAAGCTAGCTAAGCAACATCAGCCGGAAGTTTACTCTTGGCAGGCATACGAAAATTATTTTGCCAAACCAAGAGGAACAAGTTTTGAGCATTATTGGTTTCAAAAGCTGGAATATATTTTGTGGAAACAAGAATCTGATAGGCAGCGGCAACAATTCAAAAACTATCGTATCACGGCTAAGAATTCTGTTGAGCATGTTTACCCGCAGCATGAAGAATACCAAAATATGTTGGAGCGAGACTTTTTAGATGCATTTGGAAATTTAGTTTTATTAAGCCCTGGTGAAAACTCTTCATATAGTAATCAAGCAGTCAAGAAGAAGCTTGTCGATTTTGAAGCAAAACTTCAATACGACTCTTTAAAGTTAAAAGCCATGTTTAAAATATTAAAAGAACAAAACGATTGGCAAGAAGCTCAAATAAAAGAACACCAAAAAGACATGTTAAGTGCATTAGCAAAACATTACGATGCGGTCTCTAATATGCTCTAGCAAAGAACAAAAATGACAGTGACCGATTCGTGAGGTGGTAACTGTCAGTTCAAGTCTGAGCTAGTACAGTCCAAGTACAAATAATTCACAATGTTCTTAATGCGTTCAAATAGTTTTGACCAAGGTTTATATGTTGTGTGTATTCCTCGAAATAATATGTACCTGGTTCGTATTGTTCCTTCAGCTTTTCTACTAACCCAATATGTGACCGATAAATACTCTCAGTTGCTTCAATGACATGTTCAGGCCTTTTCTCTAATTTATTCATAATACGCTTAGCAACTTTTAGGTATGGATTATCTTTTGGTTGCTTAGTCTCGAGCATAGGGTAATAGCCATCAAGTGCTTTTAAAAGAGATATTTCTAACGCTACGTTTTCGTTCATTGAAACATCGACGGTATTATAGTCTAGTAATAGGTCTGCAACATTTAGATTTTCATTTTCTATCGCTAAAGCTAGAGGTGTATATCCACTAATACTAGTCAAATTTGGATTATGACCTCGTTTTATGAGCTGCTTTATGAGTTCAAGTTCTCCTAAAACTGCTGCGGTATGGAGTAAGGAGTAGCCCCCTCTTTTTGTGGAATCTTTTTTCATTCTATGTAAAGGATAACTTATTAGTGATCGGTTTAAATTAGACATATTGTTACCCAGCAGTTCTTGAGGGTGAAGTGTTTCGTACCCAGCGGGATTTCTGTTTGGGTTGAGTGACTCGTGTGCATAGAAATCTGCAACAGGTGACTTCAAATGTTCACTTTCAGTGAAAACGTCAAATACGGTAATTAATTTCTCTGTTGGAATATCTAATATTACTAAACTGTGTATTAGGTTAGCGTATTTAGGCATGCGTAAGAGAGCATTATTTCTTTCATTATCAGATGTAAATAAATAAGGATAGACAGTTTCCTGTCGATTAAGTTTCAGTTTGGCATTTTTGAAATAATTAAGAACCTCAACCAACTCTGAGCCTGATGTTTCTTGAATTGCTCTATAAAAATCCCAACTGTTAGCAACACTATATCCCAGTTCAGCAAGAGTTTGTGTTGCTGTAGCTTTGGTATTTTGAAGGATTACCTTGACATCGTTTTGCGTTTCTTCAACACCCAATTGAGTCGTTTTAATTCTTATGTTGTTGTCTTTAACAGTTAAATTTGTGTCTTTTACAATTTCATTCGTTTCTTTGACTAAAGAGAATATTTTATTTTGGATTTCTATAAAAATTGGCATTTTCTCAACTAAAATACCTTTACCACCTTGTTTTACATTTTTGCTAGAAAAACTGGTGCATATAAATACACTAACGCTAATTATCAGTAGGCTTACTATGAGCGGCATTTTCCAATGCTCACTCATTTTCTTTATTCGCTCGCCAATTTTAGACTCCTCAGGAACGAAGTATAATGCGATAGCTAAGCACAGAAAGACCAAGCCTGCCCATACACCAAACTTACCAATAGGAGCTAGTATGTCTTGAACAGCACCTAGGAATCCGCCGATTATTGTTATTGGCACGATTAGTTCTAAAATTTTTTTCCCTTTACTCATATGCTTACCTGATAATCCATTTTAGTAACATCATAATAAATAATTTCATTGTTGGGTAGATATGTTCAAACTAGATTATTACAGGATAAGAACTGAAGGTCGAAAACGAACTTTTGAAAAATAAATTATCTTAGTTAAATGCTTTGCTTTTACTACTCTTCAATTAGGGCTATATTTTACTAAATACTACCAAAGCAATGGTAATGAGGATCTGTAAAGAATTTGACCTTTCTATCCAACAAATAAAAATTAGCTTTTATCTTTTTAACTATATACTTTTTAAACAATTTTTTGTCTAAATAGACATACGATGTATTGAGCTTTGTATTAAAAATAACTCGGCCTCTGGGAAAGTTGTAGTAGTCACTGTTGAATAGTGTTAACCCAAACAATTGGTAAATATTATTCTCCTCCCATTCGACTTGGTGTTGCAGTGGGCTATCGATAAAACCAAGTTGATCTGCCTTTAAGTCGATAGCATTTTGAGCTTTATAGACTAATGTGTTTTCAACGAACCAAAAAATACCAACTTTGCTATTCATATAGGACTCCTAAATTTATATCTCCCGACATTACTCGGTTAAGCCCAATTTAGAACCCTTCCTCATAGCCACATTTCTGCGAAAAATTTGTTTTTTATGTGGATTTTGCTAACAACGCTGGTAGGGATAAGCCAATTCTAAATGTTATAAAACAGCTCACTAATCTCTTTACGCAATTTATGTTCGGTTGATGGCTCCTGACTAAAGTTAATCATTCAATCTTGAATGATTAGAGCGTGATGCGGGTGTAGAGCTTGATCTAGATCAAAGAATGTTTGCTCATTGCAAACTATATTACGCGGCTGCAATTTTTGTTATGTTTTGAAATTTTCGGTGAAGGTTTTAAAAGCGTAACTTCTTTATCTTCCTGTAAGGTTTGTCATGGCATTACTCATCAATAACAAATGTATTAACTGTGATATGTGTGATCCAGAATGTCCGAACGAAGCTATTTACATGGGCGCAAAGATTTATCAAATTGATCCCAATAAATGCACTGAGTGTGTCGGGCATTATGATAACCCGACCTGTGTTAGTGTGTGTCCTATTGATTGTATTAAGCCTGATCCAAATCACCGCGAGTCACTCGATGAGCTTGCTGAAAAATATGTACGGCTAACAACAGAGGCATCATAGCTAAGTCTGTTTGGCGTTTTTTAACAACGAATCGCCTTCGTACTAAACCGATATGTCTACAGGTTTACCTGTGCTTATACTGGGTCTTACAGTAACCCCTTGAGATATCGGGGTGGCGAAGTTTTAAATGTTTGGTTTGCCTGCCTGTTGCGCGTTTTCGCCAGAGTCTAAAGCTTGAGTTTGTTAGCTGCTGGCGCATTAAAGCGATCACGCTTTTTTCATTTAAGCCAAATTGTTGCTTTATTGCTTCGAACGGGGTTCTGTCTTCCCACGCCATTTCAATGATGCGTGATATTTCGTGGTCTAAGTGCTGCATTACGACTCCTTTTTGCTAGTTGTACGTGCCTGCAGCGCATTTAGATTACAAAATATCGTGATGCCACTGCTCTGCTAAAAAGTCGATAAAGGCTCGCACTACATTTTGTTGAAAATTTCGCGATAAATACACTGCCCATATATGTGAACCGACGGTTGTATACTCTGGCAGCACTTTTATAAGCTCACCGGATAACAAATGATCATTCGCTAAATCGCAGGGTAAGTGAGCAATCCCCATTCCTTGTTTAGCTGCTTTGAGTAATACGCCCATATCATTGGCGACTATGTTGCCCTTAACGGTGACCTTTTGTGTATTACCGTTACGTTGAAACTGCCACACGTTGTGTTTTTTATGGACAAGGCAATTATGCGTGGCTAAGTCATTGGGGTCGTTTATTGTATTGTGCTGTGCTAAATACGCCTTCGATGTGCATACCGCTGTTGCTATATACATAAGCTTGCGAGCAATTAACCCTTCATCAGGCTGGTGGATATAGCGCAGGGCAATATCTACGCGGTCATCAACAAGCTGCGATAGACTATCGGACAGTAATAACTCAAACCGAGTTTGTGGATGGCGCTTGGTAAATGCTTCAATGGCCTCAAACAGTTTATGTTGCCCAAGACCAATGGGAGATGCGAGTCGAATTGTACCGACTAATTCATTGTTATGACTGTGAGCACGGCTTTGTAAGTCAGACACTTGATTTAATATTTGCTGACAATAGCTTAGCGCTTCTTCGCCTTGAATAGTTAAACTGACTTTGCGCGTTGTTCGATGAAACAATCTTAAATTAAGCCACTTTTCAATATCTTGAATATGTCTTGATACTTGTAGTCGGCTTAAACCTAAGTGTTCAGCGGCCTGTGTAAAACTCCCTGTTCGCGCCACTTCGACAAAGCTTGTAATTGAATTGAGTTTATCCATTGGTATCTTAATATGAAACAATGTGTATCTATGTAGTGTATTTATCAGTAAATGGTGAACAAGTAAACTGCTGTTAATGAAACAAACAACGGAGTATTCCTCATGAAATTAGCAGTATTAGGCGCATCAGGTTGGATTGGTAGCCACATTACTTCAGAAGCATTAACACGCGGTCACCAAGTTAATGTGTTAGTAAGAGACGCAGGTAAAGTAACCCAAGATAATGTCACGGTAACTGAATTTGATTTAACAAAAGACGATATAGCAAACGCCGCAGCAGGCAGCGATGCAGTAATTGTGGCTATTGGTGGTCGTGCTCTTGGTAATCATGAGATTGTGGCTAACAGTGCTCAACAATTACTGAGAGCATTGGCTGGCACTGGCATACGTATTTTATGGGTAGGGGGCGCCGGTAGTTTAGAGGTTGCACCGGGTGTCACGTTGATTTCTAGCCCTGATTTTCCTGCTGAATATAAAGATGAAGCACGTGCACAAGGTGAAGCGCTTGAGGTGTTTAGAGCATCAGCCGCAGATACAGCTTGGACCTTTGTATCCCCTGCTGCGGTAATTTATCCTGGTGATTCAGAGGGCCCTTATCGTGTAGGAGGCGACAGCTTCTTTACTGACTCAAACGGCGAAAGCAAAATATCAGTAACCGATTATGCTAAAGCCATGCTTGATGAAGCGCAATCTGCAGCACATTTAAATCAACGTATTAGTATTGCTTACTAGGCCTTTCCTCGGGCTCATAAAATGGTATTCTTAACGTCTGTTTTTAGTCGTTTATTCATCTTATGAGCCTGCTATTTTCTATTGCACTTGCAACAATTCCAGCCTTACCAGAACCGGTAGCCAATAATGCGGTTGCTAAAGTAGTTATTCATGAACAAGCTTACTTTTTAAGTTTTATGGGACTAGGTAAGGGTAAAGCACATCATGATATTCACAATAAAGTATGGGTACTCAAAGTTGGTGATGATTCTTGGCACGCAGCTAAAGAGGTACCGAGCACTCAACCTTTAACGGGTCGTTTAGCAAGTACCGCGGTAGGAGTTGGTGAACACGCTTATGTGTTTGGTGGCTATACAGTAAGCCATGATCATCAAGAGGTATCGACCCCAGATGTGTATCGTTATGATGTGATTACTAATTCATACACCCCACTTACCAGCATGCCAGTGCCGGTAGATGACAGTGTCGCTTTGGCATATAAACAACGTTATATTTATTTAGTCAGTGGTTGGCATAACGATGGTAACGTAAACTTAGTGCAAGTTTACGATATTAAAACGGATACATGGCAACAGGCTTCACCATTTTTAGGGAAACCGGTGTTTGGTCAAGCGGCTGCCATTAGCGGCAATACTATGTTGGTTTGTGATGGCGTAGAAACCAAAGCGAATGCTGATAAACGTCGCTCGTTTGCTGCGGTTCCACAGTGCCTAAAAGGAACCATTGATGCTAATAACCCCTTAAAAATTGATTGGCGAACGATTCCTCATCCCACTGGCGTGGCACATTATCGCATGGCAGCAACCAGCTTTAATGGCGATATATATATGATGGGTGGTTCAGCGAATCCCTATAATTACAATGGCATGGGTTACGATGGTAAACCAGCCCCTGCAAGCGATCATGTGTGGCGTTTTGATGTCGACAGCAATGATTGGCACGCGATGCCAAAGGCAAATACCGCCAGTATGGATCACCGCGGATTATTAGAACATCAAGGCAGTTTGTATCGCATTGGGGGCATGAACAATAACCAGCAAGTAACACCCGATGCGCTTGGCTACAAGGTACAGTTATCATTATGAATACACTCTATATCACAGGCGCAGGGGTGAGTGCCGCAAGCGGGATCCCAACTTTTCGTGGCGAAGATGGATTTTGGACCATTGGCAGCAAAAACTACACGCCGATGGAAATGGCAACACGTGCGATGTATCAAAACAACCCACGCGAATTTTTAGCGTGGTATTACCATCGCTTTGCAACGTACCGACATCATGGTCCGAACGAAGTTCATCATTGGTTGAGCGATAAAAACCTTATAACACAAAACATTGATGGCCTTGATGGAAAGGCGGGTAACACCGATTACATTGCGATTCACGGTCGTTTAGATCAAATGACGGTCTTTCACAATCAAGGTGATGAAGTGATGGCCTTCAACGCTCCATGGGATAAAGTAAACGAAGATAACTTACACCATTCATTACTTGAGGTGTTCAACATTAGTAATGAAAGTCCTATTGTTAATCAATCGTTTAAGCCGTATGTGTTGTTATTCGATGAGTATTACACCGAACTTTATCGTATTTCTGAGGCGCAGCAACGTATGCTCGATGCTAATAAAATTGTATTTATAGGCACCTCGTTTAGTGTCAATATTACGCAAATGGCACTTAATATTGCACGAAGTCAGGGAACGCCTATCGAAGTGGTAGACCCAGAACCCACGCATGTGTTTCATCCTAATGTGACCTACAAAAAAATGACGGCACTTGAGTACGTACAGCAGCAAGGTTAAAAGCTAACGAGGCGCTTATATTACGCGCCTCGTCTATTGATTATTGTTGTTCTGCTTTTGCTTCGGTGATGTTTAACCGAGCTTGTAATGGGTCAGGTAAAAACTCTGCGGTACCTGTTTTATTCATTTGCAGTAAAAATGGCTCATCATGTTTAAACGCAGACCACTTCGGGAGTCCCGGGCCATTTGGCGTGCCTAATTTAATAAAGTTAGTAACATAACGGTGCATAATTTTAGCCGCTTGCTTGTCTTGTTCGGTGGTAACATGACCGTATTTTGCTTGCACCGTATTAAAGAAATACGGAATCTCGCTGGCATGCTCAGCTCCTGGTTTATCTAAAGTTTGCGCCACATAGCCAAAGCGGTACAAATAAGCCTGCTTGCCCATATCTGAAATGCGTTTAGCAACAAATCGAGCAGGTTCTTGCATTTGTGCATCTTGACCAATCTGATAATTAAGCATGGGCAGTGGAGTGTCGCCATTGGCGTCGTATGTCATTCTTGCTTGTGTGCTGTGCCCAGCAAAGCTGTCGAATAAAGCGTCTTTTGAAGCAAATCCTGCAAACCCTAAATCCCTGTCTGTAGTGCCAACCATGGCTGGTATGTGGCTAAATGTCCCTTTTCTTAAACGCGTTTCGGTTGATGCACTAATAATGGTGCCATCAATAATGGGGCCTCCAACATAGTTTGGTACGTCGGTATTTTGTTGGTGTAGCGTGCTTAAGTTGAGGTCATCGATAATATCTTCGGCAGGTAACTCACGAAGTGCAGCCAGCGCGTTTTCATCGCTGCCTAAAATTGTATGCTGCTTAGCAAAGTTTTCACCGATTTGTTCTGCGCTTAACACCGTGTCGTCATTACTGTGTAAAGGCCGTTGTTTAAATAGGTCTCGGCCACCAGCAGACATAATAACTGCTTGCTGAAATAAATTATTAGCAGCCGGCGTTTGCATCATCGCATGCACTGATGCACCACCTGCAGATTCACCCATTAATGTCACCTTTGATGCATCGCCACCAAATTGAGCGATATTTTTTTTCACCCATTCAAGCGCTGCAATTTGGTCCATTAATGCGTAGTTACCCAGTGCATCATTTTCAAATCGTGTGAGGGCAGGGTGCGCAAAAAAGCCGAATCGACCTAAACGATAATTAAAGCTGACAAAAATAACACCTTGTTTTGCAAAGCTTTCGCCAGAGTATACTGCTGGTGAAGCCCCACCGTTTACAAAGCCGCCACCATGGATCCAAACTACAACAGGGTAAAGGCTATCACTGTGTTTGGCGGGTTTAAACACATTCAAATACAAACAGTCTTCTGATGGCGTGGTTGCTAATGGTGCAGCATCGCCAGCAAATGGTTTTTGCATGCAATCGGGGGCATAATTTTCCAATACCTTGACACCTTGCCATTTAGTAACCGGTTGAGGGGCTCGCCAGCGTAAGTTTCCCACAGGGGGCGCTGCATAGGGAATGCCTTTATAGGCAATAACTCGCCCTTGCTGTTGTCCTTGAATAAGGCCGCCACTTACTGCTACATGGTCGGATTGTGGTTGGTCTTGGCAGCCTTGTAGAAACAGGGCTGAGCCTAACATAAGAGAGGAATAGAAAATCGATTTTAAAATACGCGATGTCATAACATAGCCCAGACTGTTTTGGTTAGGCTTATAATATTAACATATTCAAATAGCCACAACGAGAAAACCAGCACAGCAACAAGGGAAAGACTATGCTGGTTTAGTCTTTGGCTGTTTCATATGATAAAGAATAGAAAAGCCCGCGCAAAGCGTAATGCCAGTCAGTTAAGAGCTGACTGGCATTTTCTTTTGTAAGGATACTTATTTGGTTTCCTTCTTATCACCCTTGGATAATGCCTGTCTGGTAGCCTATCGGGTAAGATAAACAACCTAAGTGTTGTCAGTAACTCATCATAATGAACAGGTAACTTACTTGCACTATGTATTGGCGTAAACATGAAGAAAGCGATTACCTGCCGCATAGATTGGCTAAAGCTTAATTGAGTAGGCAAGATATCTTCTTCTTTAGTTGCATCAAGCATGATTATGCGTATTAAGTTGTAAGCGAGTAGTAA
>NZ_FPAZ01000031.1:0-9117 GCF_900116435.1 Pseudoalteromonas lipolytica
AGGGCTTTAGCCGTGAATTTTAAAAGAGAAGTTGCTGAGCAAACGCGCCATGCAAGCATAACGCCTACGGTTTAATGTAGGCGTGAAATTTATTTCGCGCGTAAAGATCTTTTTCGCACCACAGAGGTCACAGAGAGCACAGAGGAAGTGAAAGGGTTTTCTCGGTGGTTCAAAAATGGTTTAACCAAAAACACAGTCGAAGCGGTTTTTACAAGTACTACTGACGAAGTGTGAGCGGCTTTACTTTATTCTGTGCCTATCTCAATTTTTACTTTATCGCCAAGTAACTCACGGTATTTATTGGCGAGGGTTTCTTTTGCTTCGTCATCGCCGTGGACGATTCTGATAAGAGATGGTTTCTTTTTCATGCCCGTTACAAATCTTAATAAACCTTTTTGATCCGCATGAGCACTGTAGCCGCTAATGGTATGTATTTGCGCGTTTATAGTCACTTTTTTGTTATTTATAAATACATAACCACCGCGCGGGCCATAGGTTTGAATATCTCTTCCTAGGGTGCCTCTGCCTTGATACCCAACAAAAATAACGTCAGTTGTTGTATCTTCAAGAAAGCGCTCTAAATAGTTAACAATTCGTCCACCACTGCACATGCCACTGGCTGCAATAATAATTGCAGGCTGTCGTTTAGATGCTAAAAAGTTAATGAGCGCTTGGTGCTCTTGATGTGTGTCGATGGTATGTAACTGGCTAAAATCGAGCGGATGACGGCCTTTACTTACCCTGTTTTTGGCCTCGTTATCCCACAGGTCTTTAAAGTGTATATATTCATTCGTAAAGTTAGCAGCCATAGGGGAGTCTACAATTACCTGTAGTTTACGCCAAAGTGAATGCTTACTTGTTGCGCTTATAATTTGCTCTAATTCGTAAAGTAACTCTTGGGTACGGCCAATACTAAAGGCAGGTATCAGTACTACGCCGTTATCGCTTACTGCACGCTCAATAATATTTTTAAGTACGTTTACTCGCTCTTTTCTACCTTGATGGTTTTTATCACCGTAGGTTGACTCAATAACGAGAGTATCAGCTTTGTAAGGTGGCTTAGGGGTCGGTAGCAATGGTGTATAGGGGGCACCTAAATCACCAGAAAACACCACTCTGTGTTTATTCGGTGTTCTGCCTATATCGACTTCAATGTACGCTGAGCCGAGAATATGGCCCGCTCGTTTAAACTTTATACTTACATCGTTAATTAAAGGGGTTAGTTTTAGCCATGTATTAAACGGTACAACTACGATTTGTTGCTTTAGTAATTTAAGGCACGTGCGGATCATGCTTTCATTGCGGGTTACGCCCACTTTTAATGCATCTTCAATGACCAACGGTAATAATTTTGCACTGGCTGGCGATGTATAAATAGGGCCTTTAAACCCTGCGGCAAGTAAGTACGGAATACGGCCAACGTGATCAATATGGCAATGAGTCACGATAAGGGCTTTTACAGTTGAAATATCAAAATTAATGTGAGGGCTGTGATTGCTGTCTTCGCCCTGAAAAATCCCACAGTCGATGAGTAAAGAGCTTTGTTCATTAAATATGAGCTGGTGGCATGAGCCCGTTACACCGTTTACCGCTCCATGGTGTTTAATATGCATAGGTATATCCTTATAGTTAGCTTTAGAGTAGATTTAAACGGATATGGGGACAACCTTTGTTTGTAAAAAAGCTCAGTTTCAACTCAAAGTGTGAGTATTAAAAACATAACTAAGCTTTTTTGTACACGCAAGGCGTAGGTTCAAAATTCAAGGCGTAAAGCATAAGGTTAAACGCTTAGCGCTAGTTAGTAACATAGTCGCAAAAAAGTAATACACGAGTGTTATAAAAGCGGGGAGTTACATATTTTTAATTAGTTCATATATAAAAACATTGTGTATTAGGTGCTTAACTCTAAAGATGGGGGGGATGTTTTTTGTACTTTAATGAGCAGCAAAATGTAAAGTGTTATGTTAACTTTTTAAGCATGTACAGCTAACTAATTTGCTTAATTAATGTTATATTGACGTTTATTAAAATTCTAAATAATTCTTCATGGACTCGAGTTATGCTAAAGGCAAACACTTTGATTTTTGGTGGGGTAGCAACCCTGTGCGCTCCGGCTCTGGCTGCAGATGAAATAACTGCGTATCAATCTTTTGCTGGTTACTCTGGGCTTATAAATACACCAAACGCAAGTGTGCTTGATAAAGGCATGATTGATATTGGTTACAATAACCAACTCGACTTGCGTGGCGTGAAATACCTTGATGGTCATAATTACATTTTTTCGGCAGGCTTGTTTGATGGCCTTGAGGTCAGTGGTCAAATTGCCTCTAATTCAATGCATGATAACTTATTTTACAGTGAAGGGCGTGGACAGTTACGCGACTTATCGTTTAATGCTAAGTATCAATTACCATTAATCCCTGCAGAGTGGTTTAGTGTTGCACTAGGCGCTAAAGACATTGGCGGTGCAGCGAATAATTATGAAACCTATTACGCTGTTGCCTCTAAAGAATTATGGGACTTTAGGTTTTCTGCTGGTTACTCTGTAAGTGACCGACTAAGCGGCCAAATGGATGGCCCATTTGCGGGTGTTGAATGGCAACCATTCGACTGGTTTGCGTTGCAAGCAGAGCACGACGCCGATGCATTTAATGCAGCCGCGCGTGTGACTATTCCTAAAAAGTGGTTGTACGATATAGGTACGCTTACGTTTACTAGCCGCTTTTACAGTAACTCAGATTTTGCTGAAGACGATACCTATTGGGGTGTTAACTTTAGTTTACCGCTAAGCCCGCGCGCAGCAAAAATACAAAAATTAGAAGCAGCTCCAGTTACAGCAACACCCACTGCTAAGCAAACGATTATTACTGACAGTGCGCCTAAAAATAGTACGCTCCAAAATAGCTCACACAAACAAGCTGCATATAAACCAGTTACTACATTGCCCGCACAGGTTACTAAACCCGAGCACTTACACAATAAAAAGCAAATGAATAATGAGGCGTTATCATTAAAACGTGCTTTATCTAATGATGGCTTTGAAAATATATTGGTTGGCTACAATAAACAAAACCAATTAGTTGTTAAGTTCGAGAATGCTGTATTTAACCAAAACGACCTTGACGCATTAGGCTTAGTATTGGGGCGTGTGGCTGAGCACATAGAAGATCAAAATACCGAGTTTTATGTACAATTAGAAAAATACGAAATTCCGCAATTTCATGTGATTGGTAAAGTTAGTAACTACAACGCATTTTTAAACAACAACGCAAGCCCAGACTTACAAGTAAATCTAGGTGCTATGAGCATGCCTGCAGGGCTATCGTGGATTGGTTTAACTTCGGCTAATAGCCCTTACTTTAAGCCACGTGTAACGTTATCGCCAGCATTAACAAGTTCGCATGCGACTGAGCTAGGTGTGCTTGATTACTCATTAGCATTAAGAGCCGATGTAGATATACCCCTTTGGAAAGGTGCAGGTATTAGCCTGGGCGGTCAAGTACATGTAACCGACAGTGATGACTTTGAAGAAAATGCCCCGTTTAAGCATTATCGTGAAGAAAGCGATTTTGATCGCGCCATGTTATATCAAACTTTTGCTTTACCATGGGGCTTTTATAACCAAACACAATTAGGTTATATGAAAGACCGCTACGACTTTATGGGTGTACGAAACGAAACCGGCTGGTTAAGCCCTGAAGGTCGCCACAAAGTAACAGCCGATTTTGGTTATTTTGAATACCAAGATTACGATTTAACGAAAGAGTACCAAACACTGTCGTACCAGTTTAATTGGGTAGAGCAAGATATCACTCTGCACGCCACTGCAGGTAATTTTTGGTACGAAGATTCAGGTGCAAGAGTAGAAAGTCGCTTTTGGTTTGGCGATAGCTACCTAGCTGTATACCTAGAAGACACCAACGTACAAAAAGTAGGTTTGGCATTTAGTATTCCGCTGTCACCAAGAAAAGACATGGCGGTTTCTAAATACGGGCAAGTTAAAGGCACAAATGCGTGGCGACACGCTGTTAGCACGCAAATTGGTGAATCACATAATCAGCTTGTTTTTAACCAAGCCTATGTGCCAGCGAAAGCCGTTAACTTAGATAACGCATGGTTTAACCAAGGGCGTATGTCTACTCAGTATGTTTACAGTAACCTAACAAGACTAAAAGAAGTGTATTCACAGTATCGGTAACAATTTTTACATTGTAATTACTATGTGAATATGTAAGTTTTTAGCTATATTTGTGACTGAGGGCTAAATTAATTATTAAGTTAGCCTTAAACTTGTTAAAATAGCAGTTGCAAACAAAGTGATTGTTATTTAACCTTTAGATAATTTTTAATCATAAATAGCATTTGGCTGCAACAGATTAAATAGTAATAGGTTTAACTAACGACCTTATTAAAAATGTAATTGAAAAGGAATAAAAGGACTCCCTATGCTTACTAACAAAAAAACGCTACTAGCTTTGTCTGTAGCTTCAGTTTTTGCTTTATCTGGCTGTTCAAGCGATGATGACAAAAATAAACCGGATCCAATCGATCCACCTGTAGAAGTTGTTGTGCCACCTGAAGCACCGATTGCACTTGGTGCGGTTGTGAACGGTAACGTTGTTGATGCAGCTTCTACTGATGTTGTAGCTTCTACTATCATGTTTTATGAAAATGGTGCACCAAGCACTAACCTTGTAGACTTAGATGGTAATAAACTAACTTCTTTAGAATCAGATGACGGTAGCTTTACATTTCAACTAGCTGAAGGCTCTGAAGCAACCTCTGTAACTGCTGTTGTGATGGCCGATGAGTATATTCAAAAAACTTTCACTATTGATTTATCTGATTTAAGTGAAGGTGATGTGCAAGTTGAACTAGCACTAGTTTCTGAAAACACAGAAGGTGTAGCTAAGAAAAATGTTGACGCTACTGTTTCTGGAGGTAGTTCAGCTGACCCTATCACTAGCGGTGTTGCTGACGGTAAAGCTACTGCAGCTGTGACTGTTCCTGCAAACACTACTTTACTTGACGCAAAAGGTGATCCAATTACTGGTGAAAAAGTAACATTAAAAGTTACTGCTGCTGACACAAGCTCTTCTGCGGGTGCTGCAATTACTCCTGAAGGTTTAAACTCTGAAGATGCAGAAACAGTGTATACTCCAGTAGGTGTAGCAAGTGTTGAAATGGTTGATGAAAACGGAACTAAAATCAAGAAGTTTTCTCAGCCTATCACTGTATCAATGGCAATCCCTGCAGATAAAGGTTTCACAACAGGCGATGAACTAACACTTGTTTCTCAAAACGAAGACACAGGTGTATGGACAACTGAAACTCAAAAAGTTGAAGTTAAAGATCTAATCGCTGATGGGAGCTTCTACAACGCTAGCTTTATGACTGACCATTTAACATTTTTCTCTGCAGTTAAAGGTTCAAGTTACTGTGCAGCGGGTATCCGAGTACTTTTCTCTGGTGATGAAGTTCCAGCGTCAGGTTTATTTTTCCGCGTAGCATCTTCGGATGGTGCTGGTACACTATTTGCTAGAGGTGGTACTTCTACATTAAATGCTCGTTATGTGTCTGGTGTTTACGATGGTGCTACAGCAAGAGTAACTGTTCGTGATGTTGAAGGTAACACATGGTACGACTCAGTAGATGAAGTGTCTGTTTGTGGTGATGTTAATGTTTCACTTTCAGCTCCTGCTGATGTTGAATATGTTAGTGAAACACTGTCTTTAACTGCTCAATGTAGCAACGACTCTACAGCTACTACTGCCGCTTCTGGTGCACTTGTTAAATATAGTTTATCAGGTAAATCTAAGAAGGTTGCTAGACCAGGTGAAACTGCGGGTACTTATACACTTGATAATTTAGTGTCAGGTCAAGAATACACAGTGACTGTTAAGTACAAAGATACACTTAAATCAATAGGTGATAAAACTTACACTATCACTGCTGATGGTACTGATGAATCGCAAACTGAACAACTTACTTGTGACACTTCAACAGGTGTAACGGGTAGCTAACTAATCTGTTAGTAATCTTTTGGGTATAAACCCTTTCAAAAAGCCGCTTTATGCGGCTTTTTTTATTCCTATTTTTTATAAAAACTATTTTCCACAAAGATAAGGTAATAAGAAGTAAGTGAGGAACCTTAGCGCACAAAAATCTTTTCTAACCACAGAGGCCACAGAGGCCACAGAGGCCACAGAGGAAGTGACAATAAATTAAATAGGTAACTAAGCGAATATATTGCTTTTCTCGGTGTAGCGCGTAGCGCCTCGGTGTACTCGGTGGTTCAATTGTATTTAATGTAGGCGTGAAATTTATTTCGCGCGTAAAGTTCTCTTCTAACCACAGAGGTCACAGAGAGCACAGAGGAAGAGATTTAACTCAACAGAAGAGAATATTTATTGCTTTTCTCAGTGAAGCGTATCACTTGTAGGAGGGGCTTTAGCCGCGAATTTCTAAAGAGAAGTTGCTGCACAAACGCGCCATGCAAGCATAACGCCTACGGTTTAATGTAGGCGTGAAATTTATTTTGCGCGTAAAGATCTAAGCGAATATATGCTTTTCTCGGTGTAGCGCGCAGCGCCTCGGTGGTTCAATTGTATTTAATGTAGGCGTGAAATTTATTTCGTGCGTAAAGATCTTTTCTAACCACAGAGAGCACAGAGGAAGTGACAGAAATTTAACCCAACAGAAGAGAATATTTATTGCTTTTCTCAGTGAAGCGTATCACTTGTAGGAAGGGCTTTAGCCGCGAATTTCTAAAGAGAGGTTGCTGCGCAAACGCGCCATGCAAGCATAACGCCTACGGTTTAATGTAGGCGTGAAATTTATTTCGCGCGAAGGAAGATGGCTAACCTCTAGTTCATCCCTTATTTATCTCTAAAATCGCTTTAAGGGTATGTTCTTTGGCGAGAATATCGCGGTATAGGGCAAACTGGTTGCGGGCACGTTCTAGGTTATGGTGTGCGTGCTTGGTGGCAAAGTAGTTATCACCATCGATAAAGTCGGTTAAAAAGCGCAGGCCAATCATAAAGGTCATGACTTTTGTACCAAGCCAAAAGCTTTCTTTTTCGGCGTCGGTAATAACCTCTTTTAACGGTTCTACATAACCTTTTACGATAGCTGCGAAGATCTCTTCGCGAACGCGCACGTTGTTTAAATTCGTAGAGTCTTCTTGCTCTGGTGAGCAGAATGTACGCACCATGTCACCAAAATCAAACAACCAGTAGCCTGGCATGCAGGTATCTAGGTCGATAACGGCTTTGGCATCATCTGACTGCTTACAAAAAAGCATGTTGTTTATTTTCGTGTCGTTATGGCAAGGTCTAAGTGGAATTTTACCTTCAAGCTCTTTTAGCTCATCGACTAGCGCATGTTGGTTTAAGCAAAAGTCAATATCGCTTTGGCAAAGCGCAACTCTGCTTGCTGGGTCATGTTCGACGACCTTTTTGAAAGCGTCAAAACGCATCGCTAAATTATGAAAATTAGGAATGACATGATGCAGCTGGTCAGCTTCAAAGTCTTGCAATGCTAGAGCGAATTGTCCAAATGCATTGGCTGCAGTTTGTGCCTGCGAAATCGTTGCAACAACATCTTCGCTGTAACTGCCGCCAATAAATTCGAGTGCACGCCATACACCGTGATCGTACTCAACCAAAAAGTCATTTTTTATTGTGGGTACATGGCGAATAATGTCTAAATCATACTCACCTTTTTGGTGTTTTTCTGTTAAATGTTGTTCAATCAAACGTGCATTTTCGACCAGTTGCTCTGGGTGTGGAAACACATCGGTATTGAGCTTTTGCACAACTAGCGCATGTTCATCCGTTTTTAAAAGCATTGTGGTGTTGATGTGGCCGTTGCCAATTGGTTTTAGACTTACATCCACTTTGTTTAGGCCAAAACATTCAGATAAATGCGCTGCAACTGGGTTAGACTTCATAGGAAATTCACTTTTAATTTGCATTTGAACAGGTGTGCTTGTTGTTAGTTCGTCCGTGATGTAATTCATAAAGCTTTTTTGAAACCTTTTCTAGCTCTGATCTGTAAGTAACACCATACCAAGCAGATTGAGCCTGGTAGACAGCCACTGATTGAAATGTGTTTTTGATTGCTTTTTGGATTTGGTCAGGCAAATAATACTCTTTTGTGACACCGTTGTCATTATCTTCTAGAAACTCAGAAAAACCACTCTCTAAATACTCAAAAATACGCGGTGTAATTCCCCAAAAGCTCATTGAGCCTAGTGCATCATTTGCTATTTCGCACTGTTCACCGTGTGGGTTATTGCCATAAAGCGTGTTGTTCTCACGTTTTATATCTAAATACTCAACCACATCGATAAGATAACCTTGCTGATCTACTTTACATACCCCTCGGTTAACGCCACCTTGCTTTGAAAGCGTGTCTTTAATTGGGTACCCAACCATTGCCCACTGCGAGTTGTGTTTAAAATGTTCTGCGATAATCTCGAATGATGAAGCACCGTAATAATCATCGGCGGTGATCACAATGGCAGGGTTATGAACAAACGGTTTTGCACATAAAAGTGCGTGGCCTGTACCCCAAGGTTTAGTGCGCGTTGTGGCTAGAGAGCTAAATTTAGTGGGTATCGATGTGATTTCTTGTTCTACGAGCACAATGTCGAGTGATTTAGGTAAGCGAGGTAAAATGGTAGCCTCGAACTCTGCACGTATTTTTTTATTAATCACGATGACAACTTGGCTTACCCCCGCGTTTACTGCATCGGCAATGCTAAGTTCCATAATGGTACAACCAAGGCCAGGGATTTCAGCAATTTGCTTATTTCCACCAAAACGGCTACCAAGTCCGCCCGCCAATACGATTAAAGTTAGAGAGTGTTGTGTCATTGCGCATTCAGAGTGAAAAAACAAAGGAAAAGTTTACCAGAAATATTTACGGCGTAGGAGGGGCTTGAACCGTGAAATTATAAGTAACGAGCATCGAAAAGCGAGGTAAAGAAGTAACGAACTACGAGATGCGAGCTTGTATAGTTAAAACGCCTCCCACGTGTGAAGTGTGTATCACTTGTAGGAAGGGCTTTAGCCGTGAAAGGGGTGTAAGCAACGAGCTACGAAGTACGAGATG
>NZ_FPAZ01000031.1:9747-14621 GCF_900116435.1 Pseudoalteromonas lipolytica
CTGAAAAGGTTTGCTTTTTCGGCGTTAAAACGCCTCCCACGTGTGTAGTGTGCATCACTTGTAGGAAGGGCTTTAGCCGTGAATCTTATAAAAGGTGTTGCTGCGCAAACGCGCCATGCAAGCATAACGCCTACGGTTTAATGTAGGCGTGAAATTTATTTCGCGCGAAGGTGCTTTACAGCTCGTATCTCGGTTCTCGCATCTTGTTATTCTCGCTTTACCTTGGCGGTCGGTGGTATATTCTCTTTGGTAGGTAATAAAACCGTTTAGGTAGATAATTATGGCAAAAGATAGATACGCGCCAAAAGCGCTTGGCGATATTATGGCTGGCTTGAGTGGCCGTCTTGCGTCGTATGCTGGAAAAACGCAAGGTCTTTCGAGCCAACAAGCTATTCTTGATGAGTTTTTAGGGGAAATACTGTCTAAAAAATGCCGCGTAAGTAACTATCGTGATGGTACGTTAATGATCGAAGCTGTTTCTGCGCCTATTGCGCTGCGTTTAAATTATTTAAAAATGGATATGCTTTCGCACTTTCGTGCTGCGGGTATGGCAGAGCTTGGGCAAATTAAAATAACAGCGAATCCGCAAGCAACCCAACGTTTATCAGCCTCACCAAAACACGACAATAAACCCGTTTCTAAGCGCCAAATGAGCGAGCAAACAGCTGATTACTTAACGGCTATCGCCGCTGATGCACCGCCATCGCTGAAAGAAAAACTTGAGCGCTTGGCATTGCACGGGCGAAAGAAGTAACTTGTAGGCGTGAAATTTATTTCGCGCACAAAGACCTCTTCTAACCACAGAGGTCACAGAGAGCACAGAGTAAGAGACGGAGGAGAGAAATACATTTATTGGTTTTCTCTCGGTGTAGCGCGCAGCGCCTTGGTGTACTCTGTGGTTCAATTTCACTATCTTGTTATTTCACAAAGAGAAGTGAGTGTAGATGAGGTAGTCAAAAGAATATGTTTATTGGTTTTCTCACTAAAGCACTCAGTGGCTTGGCGTTCTTGGTGATTCAAAAGTTTTTTAGCTAATTTACAGGGAAAGCTATTCTATGGATATTACACAAAGGACGTGTGAGTTTAATTATCACCGCTCTTTAATCTCGCTCTAAGAGCCTTTTTTCACCCCACATCTTGATTTTATTTCGAATGTCGCCATATCTATCGAGTGGTTTAATTTTCGTGTTTTTTTGCGGGGTTAAACTAAAGTTTACGGCTGATTTTTAAATTTTCTTGCTGAAATTCCATATCTTCACGCTGAGATGGTTTGATGTTGCGCAGACTCTGGTATGATAGCGCACGAAATAAGCGGTGTTTTGAACAGCGTACAGATAAATTGTTAATTAATATGCTCTACATCATAAGCATAAGCGCATATTAATTATCAATTGTAGAAAGTGGGTTAGCTAACGAGTAGCTAACAAAGAATATATTGTAACGGTTTTATCATGATATCTAATTTATTTACCAAGATTTTTGGTAGTCGCAATGACCGCACTATTAAAAACCTAAGAAAGACGGTCGCACTGATCAATGCGCTTGAAACGCAATTAGAAGCGCTTTCTGATGAAGATCTAAAAGCAAAAACAGCAGAATTTAGAGAGCGTTACGATAACGGACAAAGCCTAGATGATATTCTACCAGAAGCATTTGCTGTGGTACGTGAAGCATCTAAGCGTGTAAATGGCATGCGTCATTTCGACGTACAGCTACTAGGTGGTATGGTATTACACCAAGGCCGTATCGCAGAAATGCGTACCGGTGAAGGTAAAACACTAACAGCAACATTGCCTGCATACCTACGTGGTTTAACGGGTAAAGGTGTTCATGTTATTACCGTGAACGACTACCTTGCAAAGCGTGACGCAGAAACCAACCGCCCATTATTTGAATTCCTTGGCCTAACCGTAGGCTGTAATGTGCCAGGCATGATGCCACAGCAAAAGAAAGTGGCTTACAGCGCCGACATTACTTACGGTACAAATAACGAATTTGGCTTTGATTATCTTCGCGATAACATGGCATTTAGCATTGACGAGCGTGTTCAACGCCCACTTTACTATGCTGTAGTGGATGAGGTGGATTCAATCCTAATCGATGAAGCGCGTACGCCGCTTATTATCTCAGGCCCGGCTGAAGACAGCTCTGAGCTTTACATCGAAATCAACAAGATTGTGCCAGAACTTGAGCTGCAAGAAAAAGAAGACGAAGAAGGCGTTGAAGGCGACGGCGACTTTACTATCGATGAAAAGTCTAAGCAGGTTCATTTAACTGAGCGTGGCCAAATTAAGGTTGAAGAACTACTGATTGAGCGTGGCTTAATCGAAGAAGGTGATTCACTTTATTCAGCTTCAAGTATCACATTATTAAGCCATGTTTACGCAGCACTGCGTGCGCACAAGCTTTATCAAAAAGATGTTGATTACGTTGTTAAAGAAAACGAAGTAATTATCGTTGATGAGCACACAGGCCGTACAATGGAAGGCCGTCGTTGGTCAGAAGGCTTACACCAAGCTGTTGAAGCAAAAGAAGGTGTACGCATTCAAAACGAAAACCAAACATTGGCATCAATCACATTCCAAAACTACTTCCGTTTATACGACACGTTAGCGGGTATGACGGGTACAGCAGACACAGAAGCGTTTGAGTTCCAGTCTATTTATGGTTTAGACACGGTTGTAATGCCAACCAATAAACCGATGATCCGTGATGACCGTGCCGATCTTGTGTATTTAACACAAGAAGAAAAGTACGAAGCCATCCTTGCCGATATTAAAGACTGTCAAGAACGTGGTCAGCCAGTACTTGTGGGTACAATTTCTATCGAAAGTTCTGAGTACTTATCGCAATTCTTACGTAAAGAAAAAATTAAGCACAATGTACTTAATGCTAAATTCCACGCGCAAGAAGCCGACATTGTTGCTGACGCGGGCTTACCTGGCACAGTAACGATTGCCACTAACATGGCCGGTCGTGGTACCGATATCGTGTTAGGTGGTAACTGGCACAGCGAAATTGAAAAGCTAGAAAACCCAACTGATGAGCAAATCAAAACGATTAAAGAAGAGTGGCAAAAGCGCCATGATGCAGTAATCGAAGCCGGTGGTTTACACATCATTGGTACTGAGCGTCACGAGTCGCGCCGTATCGATAACCAGTTACGTGGTCGTTCAGGTCGTCAAGGTGATGCAGGTTCGAGCCGTTTCTACTTATCAATGGATGATGCGTTAATGCGTATCTTCGCGGGTGAGCGCATGACTAACATGATGCGTAAACTGGGCATGCAACGTGGCGAAGCAATTGAGCACCCTTGGGTTAACCGTGCAATCGAAAACGCACAACGTAAAGTTGAAGCGCGTAACTTCGACGTACGTAAACAACTTCTTGAGTACGATGATGTTGCAAACGACCAACGTCGCGTAGTTTACTCGCAACGTAACGAACTACTTGAAGAAGGCGATATTTCAGAAACTATCACTGCAATCCGCAGCGATGTTCTTAATGGCATGATTGACCAATACATTGCACCGCAAAGCTTAGCGGAAATGTGGGATATTCCAGGCCTTGAAGAACGCTTAAAGCAAGATTTCTTAATTGAGCTGCCAATTTCACAATGGCTAGCTGAAGACAGTAAACTTTACGAAGAAAAACTGCGTGAGCGTATCGAAGAAGCCGTTGAGCAAGCATACAAGCAAAAAGAAGAGATGGTAGGCGATTCAGTACTACGTCAATTCGAAAAAGCGATTATGCTACAAAGCCTAGACCAACACTGGAAAGATCACTTGGCTGCAATGGATCATCTTCGTCAAGGTATCCACTTACGTGGTTATGCACAGAAGAATCCGAAGCAAGAGTACAAGCGTGAATCATTCGAGCTATTCTCTGAAATGCTTGAAAACTTAAAAATCGACGTAGTGGGTATTTTAAGTAAAGTTCAAGTACGTGCAGAAGAAGATGTTGAAAAGGTAGAAGAGCAACATCGTCGTAGCGAAAATGCACCACGTGAATACCAACACGAAGAAGCTGAGCACATTGGCGGCGAAACGCCACAAGGTGCTGTAGTTAGCCATCGTGCAGAGCCTAAAGTAGGCCGTAATGAGCCGTGCCCATGTGGTTCAGGTCAAAAGTTTAAACAGTGTTGTGGTAAATTAAAGTAACCAAAACACTGGGATAAAAAGCGACGCTTGCGTCGCTTTTTTTATGATTGAGGAAATATAAAATGACTAAGAAAATAGTGCATGTCGCAGTCGGTGTAATTTATAAAGACCAACAATTATTTATTTGTAAGCGCCCAGACGATAAACACCAAGGTGGCTTATGGGAGTTTCCTGGTGGCAAGGTCGAGCAGGGCGAAAGCGTGTTTGCAGCGTTACAACGTGAGCTATTAGAAGAAGTAAACCTGACGGTTAATGGCAGTGATGAATTAATGGTTATCGAACACGATTACGGCGATAAATGTGTGCGTTTAGATGTTCATATAGTTGATAACTTTACAGGCGAAGCCCATGGCGCAGAAGGTCAGCAAGGTAAGTGGGTACCCATTAATGAGCTTGATTACTACGTGTTCCCAGCCGCCAACGTCGAAATAGTTGAAAAGATAAAGCAACGTTTTAAATAAGTAACGAGATAAATAAGCAACGAGCTGCGAAAAGCGAGATGCGAGCTAGTACAAGTACAGCTAAATCGAGAAGGTTGTTTAATACCACTAAATAGGTTTGTTTTTTCGGCGTTAAAACGCCTCCCACGTGAGTAGTGTGTATTACTTGTAGGAAGGGCTTTAGCCGTGAATTTTATAAAGAGACGTTGCTGCGCAAACGCGCCATGCAAGCATAACGCCTACGGTTTAATGTAGGCGTGAAATTTATTTCGCG
>NZ_FPAZ01000031.1:15151-17962 GCF_900116435.1 Pseudoalteromonas lipolytica
CCGTGAATCTTATAAAAGATGTTGCTGCGCAAACGCGCCATGCAAGCATAACGCCTACGGTTTAATGTAGGCGTGAAATTTATTTCGCGCGAAGGTGGCTAACTTCTAACCTCTATTTTCTATTTTCTATTTTCTATTTTCTATCTTTTAACCTCTAATTTTTTGTTTCATCGTTCAAATATGCAGCTCATCCCTTTTTGATAAAAATTGTTACATATTCGATTTTATTGTTTTGCATATGAGGTTTATTATGGGGGTAGCGAAAAACTACCTGCTATTATGGTTTTTCAATAGATACTTCAAAAACAATTAAGTACAGGACTCCCATGAAAAAAGTAACACTTACCGCTGCAAGTATTGCGCTTGCACTTGGTCTTGTTGGTTGTGGTGAAAAAGAACAAGAAATTAAAACACCTGCAACGGCAACCGTCACTGAAGCAAAAGCACCTTTAGATTCAGGTATTGAACTGGCGAACATGGACAAGTCTGTTCGTGCACAAGACGACTTTTACTATCACGTTAACGGTGAATGGCTAGAAAAAACAGAAATTCCAGGTGATAAATCAAACTACGGTTCATTCACTCAGCTTTATGATGATTCGCAAAAAGCGATGAAAGAAGTACTCGAAAAAGCCGCAGCAAATAAAAATGTTAAGCCAGGCTCTGACGAAGCTAAATTAGCTGCTTTCTATAACAGCTATATGGACGAAGCGGGCCGCGAAGCTGCGGGTATCAAACCATTAACGCCAATTCTTGAAAGTGTTGACGCAGTTAAGAATAAATCAGACCTCGTTACATTAATGGCTGAGTTACGTATTAAAGGCGGAAGCTTACCATTTGGTTGGTACGTAAATAACGACGCGAAAAACTCAAGCGAAAACGCGATGTATGTTTACCAATCAGGCCTAGGTTTACCTGACCGTGATTACTACTTAAAAGATGATGAAAAATTCACCAAGATTCGCGCAGCCTATGAAGCATACATTACTGCTATCTTAAGCAAAGCGGGTGTTGCTGATGCAGAAGCTGCTGCAAAAAATATCATCGCACTTGAAACAAGTATCGCTGATGCACAGTGGAGCCGCGTTGAAAGCCGTGATGCAACCAAATCTTATAACAAGATGAGCATTGCTGATGCGAATAAATTGACGGGTGAGTTCGATTTAGCTGCGTATTTTGATGCATCGGGCGTTAAAACTGACGACGTAATCGTTCGCCAGCCTAGCTACCTAGAAAAATTTGCAGGTATCTATAGCGATACTGATTTAGCAACATGGCAGAACTACCTTAAATTCCATTTTGTGAGCAATTACGCAGGTCTTTTAAATAAAGAGCTAGTAGACCTTAACTTTGATTTTTACAGCACAACACTTCGTGGTGTGACAGAGCAATCACCTCTGTGGAAAAAAGCAGTTGATGCCTCTAATGGTGTGTTAGGCGAAATTCTAGGTAAAGTATACGTTAAAGATAACTTCCCGCCTGAAGCAAAAGCGCGTATGGAAGAGCTGGTTGATAACGTAATTAAGGGCTACGCAGTTGCGATTGAAGGTCTTGAATGGATGAGCCCTGAAACGAAACTTGCTGCGAAAGAGAAGCTTGATAAGTTCACGCCTAAAATTGGTTATCCAGACAAGTGGAAAGACTACTCATCGCTTGAAATTAAAGGTGATGACCTCGTTGGTAACTACATTCGCTACAGCGAGTGGGAATTTGCAGACATGACTGCAAAAATAGGCAAGCCGGTAGACCGCTCTGAGTGGCACATGACACCACAAACGGTTAACGCTTACTACAATCCAGTAAATAACGAAATTGTATTCCCTGCAGCTATTTTACAACCGCCGTTCTTTAACCTAGAAGCCGATGACGCAGTAAACTACGGTGCTATTGGTGCGGTAATTGGCCACGAACTAGGCCATGGTTTCGACGACCAAGGCGCAAAATATGATGGTGACGGTAACTTACGTAACTGGTGGAGCGAATCAGATCTTAAACAGTTTGAAGAGCGCACAGGTCAACTTGTTGCTCAGTACAATGAGTACAAGCCGTTTGAAGATGCAAGCGTAAATGGTGAGCTGACACTTGGTGAAAATATTGGTGACTTAGGTGGCTTAACAGTTGCTTATACAGCCTATCAATTATCACTGGGTGATCAAAAAGCGCCAGTGATTGACGGCTATACCGGCGAGCAACGTTTCTTTATGGGCTGGTCACAAATCTGGCGTCGTAAATATCGTGATGAAGAGTTACGTACACGCCTAATGACAGACCCTCATTCACCAAGCCACTACCGTGTAATCGGTATTCTTTCAAACATGCCTGAGTTCTATGAGGCATTTGACGTGAAAGAAGGCGACAAAATGTATATCAAACCAGAAGATCGTGTGAAGATCTGGTAATAAACCACGGTTTGAAAAGAAGGCTCTGAGTGTTTGCTCAGAGCCTTTTTTGTATGTATATCATTGTAGGAGGCGTTTTAACGCCGAATTGTTTGGGTTTTTTTATTTAATGTTCACGGTTAAAGCCGTTTCTATGTATATTTATCTTGATTCTGTTTTATCTTTGACTAGGTTTAATACAGTGAATGGAGGGTTATGGATGACCGCACATTATCAAAATCTAAGAAAACATAGGGTATCAATTCCCTTTCATTACTACAGTGTTACAACTTCAACTCTTGATAGAAACTGTTATTTTTCTGACTTTAATAATGCTCGAGTCTTAATTAATACCTTAAAGGCTATAGAAGATATTAAAACTAGAACAATTTGCTTCGTTGTAATGCCTGATCATCTACATTGGTTATTTCAG
>NZ_FPAZ01000032.1 GCF_900116435.1 Pseudoalteromonas lipolytica
AAACATACATTACGTAGTAAGAAGCCAGACATGGTACGCCAAGAGTTATGGGGGTTACTACTCGCTTACAACTTAATACGCATAATCATGCTTGATGCAACTAAAGAAGAAGATATCTTGCCTACTCAATTAAGCTTTAGCCAATCTATGCGGCAGGTAATCGCTTTCTTCATGTTTACGCCAATACATAGTGCAAGTAAGTTACCTGTTCATTATGATGAGTTACTGACAACACTTAGGTTGTTTATCTTACCCGATAGGCTACCAGACAGGCATTATCCAAGGGTGATAAGAAGGAAACCAAATAAGTATCCTTACAAAAGAAAATGCCAGTCAGCTCTTAACTGACTGGCATTACGCATATGCGGGCTTTTTGCTTTAGGTTGTTTACCAACCGCACTCACGGTCTTTATTTTGTTCATCAAGGTATTTTTGTAATGGTGCAAAGTAATCTAAGATTGCAGTGGCATCCATTTGTTCTTTACCGGTAATGGTGGCAAGTGCTTCTTGCCATGGACGACTCGAGCCCATTTCAAGCATTGCATTTAGTTTCTCTCCAGCCTCTTTAGAGTTATACACAGAACAGCGATGGATGGCTTCTTCGTTGCCTGCAATTTCACAAAGGCTTCTGTGGAAATCAAACTGTAAAATATGGGCTAAGAAATAACGTGTATAAGGCACATTACCTGGAACATGGTATTTTGCACCGGGATCAAAGTCTGATTCACTTCGAGCGATTGGCGCTTGCACACCTTGATATTTCTCACGTAACTCCCACCATGCTTTATTATAGTTTTCAGGTGTTACTTCGCCAGAGAATACCTTCCAGCGCCATTGGTCGACAAGCAGGCCGAATGGAATGAAGGCGACTTTCTCAAGAGCCATTTTCATTAATAGCCCAATATCTTTAGACTCATCAGGCACTTCATTTAACAGGCCTATTTCTTTCAAGTAACCCGGCGTTACCGAGAGGGCAATGGTGTCGCCAATTGCTTCATGGAAACCATCGTTCGCACTTTCTTGATAATAAACCGGTTGAGTGTTGTAGGCACGTTGATAAAAGTTATGCCCTAACTCGTGGTGAATAGTTGAGAATTCTTCGCCTGTGCGTTGAATACACATTTTAATTCGTAAATCGTCTTTACTATCGATGTTCCATGCAGAGGCATGACACAACACATCACGATCACGAGGCTTTATAAATAATGAACGTTCATAGAACGTGTCAGGAAGTGGTGCGAATCCCATTGATGTAAAGAATTTTTCTGCACCGCGAACCATTTTCAGTTCATCGTAATCGTGTTCAGCAAGCAATGCTGTCACATCGTAACCAGGATCTGCGTTTTCAGGCGCAACAACATCATAGATATTGCCCCACGTTTGTGCCCACATGTTACCTAATAGGTGTGCTGGGATTGGTTGGTCTTGGGGTACTTTATCTTCACCATATTGTTCACCCAGTTTTGCACGAACGTGACAATGAAGCGATTCGTAAAGTGGTTTAACTTGACCCCAAATACGGTCGAGTTCTTTGGCAAAATCATCAGCAGGCATATCGTACTTGCTTCGCCACATTGCACCTGTATCTGCGTAACCTAGCTCTTTAGCGCCTTCATTGGTTAGCACAACCTGTTGTTCATACAACGGGCGCATAGGTTTTGATACTTGTCGCCAACCTTGCCATAAATCGAGTAGTTCGTTGTAGTCTCGGCTAGTGGCCATTTTGGCGGTCATTTCACCTAGGCTTAAGCAATTTCCCTCTTCTTTACAATATTTCCCTTTACCATAAATACCGCCAAGTTCAGCCACAAGCTGTGATAACTTAGCAGTTTTTGCTGCATCTTGAGGTGCAGGCAATGTGAGAGCTAGCTTTAGTTTATCGAGTTTTCGGCGCGCATCGTAATCAAGCTCTATACTGTCAAACTTGGCTGCTTCGTTAGCGAGTCGCACAACCGATTCAGTCATTTTTCGATTAACTTCTGCTGATAACTCAGCACTGTCATGAGTAATGAAGTTTGCGTAAATCCATTCAGCACGGCTCGATTCTAAAAACAGTGCACTTAATTCTTTTTCTGTTTCTGCGATAAATTTATCTGCATCTTGTGCTGTTGCTTGGGGTGGTGTTTGCGTGGTCGTTGTTTTCGCAGTAGGCGCTTCGTCGTTACAGCCAGAAAGTGCCAACGCACTTGCGACCATTACAGCACTTACACTGAGCTTAAATGGAGTCTTCATAGTTTTTCCCTAAAGAATGTTATTGTTATCGAACTACTGGCTGAGCTCTGATGTGTCAGTAGTTTTAGTATGGTAGTGGCATAATAGCAGTGTCGAAAAAAAGAACAAGCGAAGAGCCGAATTGAGTCACCGTTACGATTTGACACGTTGTATTTATGGCACGATCAGTCATACTTGAGGCAGTTGATTAAAATAAAAGGATTGCACAATGACTACTGTAATTATTCTGTTACTGGTTGCTGTAATTGTGATTTTTGCTGTGAAAGATATTCGCATAAACCTGATCACGCGACCTACATTTAGTATGTTTAAAAGGGTATTACCGCCTTTATCTCAAACAGAGCGCGAAGCAATGGAAGCGGGTGATGTTTGGTGGGATGGTGAGTTATTTAGTGGTAACCCTGATTGGCAAAAGCTACATCGCTTTCCCAAGCCTGAGTTGAGCGAAAAAGAACGTACATTTTTAGCTGAGCAAGTAGAAACCTTGCTGGCAATGCTCGACGATTATCAAATTGTTCAAAAAGATAAAGACCTGCCTAAAGAAGTATGGGATTACCTGAAAAAAGAAGGTTTCTTTGCACTGATCATTCCAGAGAAGTTTGGTGGTCGTGAATTTTCGGCAATTGCTAACTCGACCATTGTGTCTAAAATTGCCACTAAGAGTCTAACAGCCGCTGTGACGGTTATGGTTCCTAATAGCTTAGGACCGGGAGAATTACTGCTTCATTACGGTACAAAAGAGCAGCAAGAGCGTTGGTTACCAAGCCTTGCAAAAGGTGATGATGTGCCATGCTTTGCATTAACAGGACCTGAGGCCGGCTCAGATGCAGGGAGTATTCCTGATACGGGTGTCGTGTGTAAAGGTGAGTTTAATGGCGAAGAAGTCATTGGTTTAAAACTTAACTGGTCGAAACGATACATTACGCTTGCACCGATTGCGACCGTGTTGGGGCTCGCGTTTAAAATGTATGACCCCGATGGTTTACTAGGTGATAAAAAAGAGCTGGGCATTACGTGTGCGTTAATTCCAACCGACCACGAAGGCGTGCAAACAGGTGAGCGCCACTATCCATTGAATATGGCGTTTATGAATGGCACCACGTATGGTAAAGATGTATTTATTCCGCTTGATTGGATTATTGGTGGAAAGCAGGGTGCAGGACGAGGTTGGCGTATGTTGGTTGAATGCTTAAGCGCAGGCCGCGGTATTTCGTTACCCGCCTTAAGCACAGCAACCGGGCATTTAGCTTCACGGATGACATCTGCCTATGCCACTGTTCGTCAACAGTTTGGTGTCTCTATTGGTCAATTTGAAGGAGTGCAAGAGGCTTTGGCACGCATCGGCGGGTTAACTTACACGCTTGAGTCTGCTCGACTCATGACCGCAGGAGCCATTGATTTAAAATTGAGCCCTTCGGTAGTCACTGCGATTGCCAAATACCATATGACAGAAATGGGTCGTACAGTAATGAACGACGCAATGGATATTCATTCAGGCAAGGGAATTCAAGTCGGGCCTAATAACTATCTAGCTCATGGTTATATGGGGATCCCAGTGTCTATTACGGTAGAAGGCGCTAATATTCTTACCCGTAATTTAATGATTTTTGGTCAGGGCGCAACCCGCTGTCATCCATTTGTACTTAAAGAAATGGAAGCTGCTGCAATGGAAGATCACGACTTAGCGTTAAAAGAGTTCGACGCGCTACTACTACAGCATATTTTGTTTGCTGGCAGTAATGCGGGGATGGCTTTTGTACACGGTTTAACGCGTAGTTATTTTGCCAAAGCGCCTGTGAGTGGTGCCACTTCTGTGTATTATAAGCAATTAGGGCGCATGAGCCGAGGCTTAGCGTTTTGCACCGATGTAGCGATGTTAGTTTTAGGCGGCGAGTTAAAGCGCAAAGAAATGATTTCAGCACGCTTAGGCGATGTTCTAAGCCACCTGTATTTAGCTTCTTGTGTGCTTAAACGTTACGAAGATGAAGGGCGTCAACAGGCCGATTTACCGTTTGTTCAATACGCAGTGGAACATTCACTGTTTAGTATTGGCCAAGCATTTGATGGCTTTTTCAAAAACTTCTCAAACCCTGTAGTGAACTTTTTACTTAAACGTATTGTGTTTCCATTAGGCAACCATTATCACCGCCCAAGTGATGAGCTGGCGCAAACTATGTGTGAGCACATGAGTAAGCCTGGGGTGTTCAGAGATAGGTTAACACACTTGTGCTATGTAGATGAGAATGCGGGGACGGGTGTGATGGAAAATGCCTTTATGGCGATGATTGATACTCATGAAGACTTCAAGCAGCTGCGCAAGTGGCAAAAAGAGGGCACCATTGGCCGTAATTTAGAGCTTGAAGATGCGATAGCGGCAGCGGCAGAGAAAAACTTGATTAACGACACGGTTGTTGAGCGAATGAATGAAGCAAATGCGCTGCGAAAACGAGCCATTGCTGTTGATAACTTTGCCCCCGGAGAGCTGTAGCTCATAGCATAAAAAAGCCTTGCTAGAGCAAGGCTTTTTTAAACGTTATTTATCGTGCAAATGGGTCTGGATTAATTTTTTCGATATACCAATTGCTCTTTTTACGTATCATTTGAACACTGCGCATATCATCTATTTTCTTACCATTAAAGTAGCCGGTAAATATTAGGTTTATATTCGCTTTATCACCGTACTGTTCGCGTAGACTCATATTTGTCATATCGACTTCAATCACGACTTCATCGTATTGCATATTAATAAGGTTACGCGAAAATTGGCTTGCTGTGCCGTAAGATTTCATAATGCGCGCCATTTTAGGGGTGGCATATTGCATTGCAAGATCGAAATCTTTTTGATTATAAAGGGCATCGAAATATAAGGTTGCCGTGTTTCCTGGTGTGTTCTTTTCACCTTTTGGAGAATCTTCAGAGCCGCAACCGAACAGCAGCACGCCACTTAATAGAGCACAAATAAAGAGTATTTTTTTCATTGTTATTGTTTGGCAGTTCAAGATAACTTTAAGTGTGTGACGAAATGGCAGTGATGTAAAGTTAACTCAGTAAATTTATTGGATAATATTGAATTTTATGTAATAAAAAAGGATGCACATGCATCCTTTTTTTTTGATTTTGAGTGTGTGATTACTGTACTAATTCTTTGTCGCTAAATTCTTCTGCAAACAATGGGCTAGATAAGTAACGCTCTGTTGCACTTGGTAAAATAACGACAACATTTTTACCTACATTTTCTGGTTTTTCAGCTAAACGTTTAGCTGCAACAACCGCTGCACCAGAAGAAATCCCGACTAAAATCCCTTCGTTTTTCATCAATTCATGTGCCATTGCAATCGCATCTTCATTTGATACTTGCTCCGCTGAATCGACAACTTCTAAATCTAAGTTGCCCGGGATGAAGCCGGCTCCGATACCTTGAATTTTATGAGGGCCTGGTTTGATTTCTTCACCAGCAAGCGTTTGGCTGATAACAGGTGAATTTGTTGGCTCAACAGCAACAGATTGCACATTTAGGCCTTTTTCAAGCTTAAGGTAACGACTCACGCCAGTGATTGTACCGCCCGTGCCTACACCAGCTACGAAGATATCGATTTTTCCATCCATTGCATCATAGATCTCAGGGCCCGTGGTTTCAAAGTGGATTTTAGGGTTGGCTGGATTTTCGAATTGTTGTAAAAGAATGTACTTTTCAGGCTCGCTCGCTTGAATTTCTTTCGCTTTTTCAATTGCGCCATTCATCCCCTTAGCACCATCGGTTAACACAAGGTTTGCACCCAATGCTTTTAATAGCTTACGACGTTCTAAGCTCATTGTATTTGGCATAGTCAGAGTTAATTTGTAACCACGAGAAGCGGCTACGAATGCTAATGCAATACCCGTATTACCAGATGTAGGTTCAATTAACTCTTTGTCTTTTGTTAAAACGCCAGACTTTTCAGCTTCCCAGATCATTGAAGCGCCGATACGGCATTTAACACTGAAGCTCGGGTTACGTGATTCTACTTTAGCAAACACATTACCTGTGGTAACGCGGTTAAGCTTTACAATTGGTGTGTTACCAATCGTTAATGAATTATCTTCAAAAATGTTAGACATAATGTTCCCTTGGAAGCAATTTATTCAATCGGGATCAAATAGCTTAGGCTATCGATCTGTAATAGTCACACTTTACTTCGCCTAATAAAAAACGAAAGTAAAGTTTGGCTATAACATATAGCGAATAGGCTTATAGCATTTAGGAATAAGCTTTAAAACTAAAGGAAAAAAAGGGCACTTCGTTTGAGTGCCCTCAATGAGTCTACAATAACCAAGCGTAGCTGAACTTAGCAAATAAGGTTCGTTGTTCTTGGGTGATTGATGACAGTTCATCATCTTGGTAGCCATTATCAGAATAGCCAGCAAAAAAGACTGTTTGTGGGTTCAATTTGTATGAATACAGTAATTGTGTGGCGAGCTTTTTGTATTGGCTGTCTACGTCGTCTTGATAGTTAGCTTGATTGCGCTCTAGGTCTGTGTAAATAACAGCGAGACGTAAAAAGCTATTGACGTTAAATTGGTAAGTCAAACGTACATCGCTTAAATTAGCAGTGAAAACATCGCTACCATCAGCTTCTAGTTGTTCGTATGTATGACGTAATCGTACTTCAAAGTGCTTACCTAAGTTCATATTTAGAACAGGGCGAATATGCAGCTTTTCACCAACACGGTTATTCGCTAAATCGACTGCATTTCCGGTATACATATATAGAGAGGCAAACAAACCTGCCTGTGGCTTAAAGTCACTGTAAAAGCCAATGCCGTTTTCGCTAAATAGATCCGTGTTGTCATCTATGTCTAGTCGTGACTTGTCATGACGAAGCCCTCTGCGGTTTCGATGTTCAACTGATAACTCAAAGAAGCTTTGTAATGGGCCACTGACTGAAAAACTTGACTGCGCTTCCTTCTCAAGTAGTTCGTTATTCTCGTTATGTGTAATATCCCAATCGGCATAAAGGTTAGCTCGATTCCACCAATTACCTTTATCGCCATACCAGCGGTATTCACCACCGGTGGTAAATTTTTTAAAATCAACTTGTGAAATAAAACCTAAATCAGCGCGTAAGTCGGCATCGCGGTAATTATAGTCTGCAAACGCACGCCAATATTTTTCGTCGTGTTGGTATTTTACAAAGTAACCGTTCCCTGATTGCTCCTGTTGGTTGAGTACCCGTAAAACTCCTTCGTTATAATCACAGTCGCGATTGATTTCACATGTCACTTGTTCTGGCTGTGTGCAGTTATTGCCATCGCAAAGCTCATCGATAAATGTTTGACTGTACTGAGTTTCCGACTTCAGGACTTGTACGAGAAACGTGTCGTTCACCGTTGGTTTATATTTGCTGTCGATGCTGTACACCGTGTTTTTGTAGTCATCACTCTGACGGTGTGTGGCTGTTGAGCCTAATGACAAACCTGATTCAAAATCGTATCGATAGCGCAAAGCACCGTTCTCACTTTTACTATCCAGAGAGACAAGTGACGAGCCCAAGTTGCCAGGGATCAGCACATTGGTTTGATTGTCGTTGGCTATAAAGCCTGCGAAAGTATGACCATTTTTGCTACCCGTTATTTTTGTGCCGTAATCAGGTTGAGCAATATTACGGGTGTGGATTAAATTGAGTGTTGAAGCAAAGTAGTCTGCATTATCAAGAAAAAATGCCCGCTTTTCAGGAAAGAACAAGCTAAAGTTGTTGTTAACACTTAACTGCGCTACATCGGCCTCAACTTGTGAAAAGTCAGGATTAATAGTGGCATTTAATGTGATATCGGGTGTTATACCCCATTTCAAATCTAAGCTTGCTTCGGTGGTGTTTTCACTTTCCCATTCATCAATATGAGCATTCTCTATCTCTCGGGTTTCATTTTTGCCTAATACAATAGAGGGGATCACGGCCACGTTATTCCCTTGTTTGGCTTCTTCAAAACCTTGATAGCTTGGCATTTGGCAAATCCAGCAGTTATTGCCGTGGTCAATTTTCATATTAGAAATACGCAAACGTTCGCTGCGTGGTAAGAACCTGACAAACTCCATAGCCATGGTTTTGGTTTTAATGCTGTCATCGAAGTTAAGTACGCGAAGTGGAATAGCCACTTCAACGGTATAACCACGGTCATGAATAACGCCTTCGCTATCCCAAATACCATCCCATGAAGAGCTTTCATGTTTCGTGAGCTCATTTTCAATGGAGTCTTGTTGCACACCTAATGGATTAATAAAAAATTGATAAGCAAGCTGCGAATTATTATATGAATCTATTTTTAGGCCGACTAGGTCATCATTCCATGCAGCATCACGGTCACGGTAAAAAGCGCGAATAAGTTCAGGGTTCGGATCGTTTGCTTCAAAACCTATGTATAAAGTTTCGCCATCTTCATAAACATAGGCAAAGGTAGTGACTGGGCTCTTAGCATTCTCGTAAGGCCAAGTGACATTATCGATTACTATTTTTCTGGCTTGCTGCCAACTAGGTTCATCCAGTTGACCATCAACTGTTGCGGATTCAGCAATAAACGGAAGTTGAATGGGTAGGCTAGTCGCCAAGCTTGTAAAAGGCGCACACAAAAGGGCCACACTTAAAATTGATTTATACATAAGTACTATTTTTGGTATTCAAAACTGCGCGCATGTTATTAATTTACGAGTTTGTTAACAAATGCAACGCGATAGGGTGCATATATTCACGTTCAAATTAGATTCAGGATAATCGTGGTGGTAAATTAGGCAATCAAACACAAATTTGGCTGTTTTATAACAAAAGTAAATCAAAACGTGGTAAAAGGTTACCACCAAAAAAAAGAAGTGATCGTTATGAAGTTAATTCTTAAATTAATTGCCGGTATTGTTGCCGGTATTTTAGTGGGCTTGTATGTGCCACTAACGGGTGTTGAACTCCTTTATACAGCAAAAGAAATTATTGGTCAGTTGATCACCTTTACGATTCCGCTGATTATTTTATTTTTTATTGCATCAGGTATTGCTGGTTTGCCAAAAGGCTCGGGCCACTTACTTGGCAAAACAGTTGGCTTTGCCTATGGCTCTACCATCATTGCTGGCACATTGGCATTTTTACTCGTGAGTGCCATGATCCCATTATTTGATGGTGGCTTAACATTTGAAGCTGAAGTTGCCACAGAAGTGGGTAGCTTTATTGATCTAGAAATTCCGCCGTTAATGGGTGTGATGACCGCGCTTGCAACCGCATTTGTGTTTGGTATTGGTATGAGCCAGTTGCAGCTAGATACTTTAAAGAAAGTGTCAGATCAAGGTCGCGATGTTATTGATGGCTTGTTGGCGAAAGTAATTATTCCAGCATTACCATTTTATATTGCTGGTGTGTTTGCTGAAATGACAGTGGCTGGTACCGTCGTTGATACCCTTCAAACCTTCGGTATTGTGTTACTTGCCGCACTTATAATGCATTGGTTATGGCTAACCGTTTTATATGTAACAACTGGTTTATTATTAAAGCGTAACCCATTAGAGCTTGTAAAAAATATGCTGCCAGCTTATTTTACTGCTTTAGGTACAATGTCGAGCGCGGCGACGATTCCAGTTTCGTTACGCTCAAGTAAAGCAAACAATGTGAAAGAAGATGTTGCAAACTTTACTGTGCCTCTATGTGCAACCATTCATTTATCAGGTTCGACGATTACAATCGTTACCTGTGCGATGGCTGTCATGTTTTTATCACCTAATATGGATGTGCCGTCATTGTTTGGTATGTTGCCATTTATTATGATGTTAGGCGTTGTAATGATTGCAGCACCGGGTGCACCAGGCGGTGCAGTGATGTCTGCGTTAGGCTTGTTAACAAGTATGCTCGGTTTTAATGAAGGTGCAGTGGCATTAATGATTGCCCTTTATTTAGCGCAAGACAGTTTTGGTACTGCCTGTAATGTAACAGGCGATGGTATCATTGCGTTGTGGGTTGATCGCTTTAGCGAGAAAGCCGCTGCGTAAAATTAACGAGTGAAACGATATTTTGATTTATCGTTTCACTTCTTCTGTGCTAATGTGGCACATTAAATAGTGCAAAAGCATATATTTGGGTTATTTGAGGGTGTTCCATTGATTAATGTACTTTTAGTTGATGACCATGAGCTTGTACGGACAGGGATCAGACGTATACTTGATGATGTTCGTGGTTTTAAAGTGGTGGGTGAAGCTAAAACCGGTGAAGAAGCGGTGCAATTTTGCCGTCAAAACTCACCTGATATCGTGTTAATGGACATGAATATGCCAGGTATTGGCGGCTTAGAAGCGACGAAGAAAATTTGTCGTTACTGCCCTGATGTGAAAATTATTGTGCTTACTGTACATTGTGAAGATCCATTCCCAAGTAAAGTAATGCAAATTGGTGCCCATGGTTATCTAACCAAAGGGGCTGGGTCTGATGAAATGGTGAATGCCATTCGTGCTGTTAATGCGGGTCAGCGTTATATTGCGCCTGAAATTGCCCAGCAGATTGCTCTTGCGCAAGTTAGCGGTCGTACTGATGAAAACCCTTTCCAAAGTTTATCTGAGCGTGAACTGCAAATTATGCTTATGATCACCAAAGGTGAAAAAGCACAAGATATCGCAGAGCGTTTAAACCTCAGCTCTAAAACAGTCAATAGCTATCGCTATCGTATGTTTGAAAAGCTAAATGTGGGTGGCGATGTTGAGTTAACCCATTTGGCGATACGTCATAAAATGATCGACATTGATAGCTCGCATTAATTTGCTCAATGTCTGATTTCGATTCCGCCCGTTTTCTTAAAACACTATCAAGCGAACCCGGTGTATACCGAATGCTTGATAGTGAAGGGCAAGTTATTTATGTCGGTAAGGCAAAGAACCTCAAAAAGCGTGTTACAAGTTATTTTCGCAGCAATGTAACAGACAGTAAAACGCGTGTATTAGTTAGCAATATCTGTGGCATTGAAGTTACCCTGACGAATACAGAAACTGAGGCTCTTCTTCTCGAAAACAACCTTATAAAAAAATATCAGCCTCGCTATAATATTTTACTGCGAGATGACAAATCGTATCCGTATATTTTACTGACAAATCATAAACATCCCCGTTTGGCGTTTCATCGTGGTAGTCGCAAAATTAAAGGTGAGTACTTCGGTCCTTTTCCAAGTGCGGGTGCGGTATCAGAAAGCTTACGGCTAATGCAAAAAATCTTTCCTGTTCGTCAATGTGAAGATGCCTATTATCGTGCACGAAGTCGCCCATGCCTTCAGTATCAGTTAAAACGCTGTTCTGCACCTTGTGTCAACAAAGTATCTGATGAAGAGTACAGTCAAGAAGTCGACTTTGTTCGTAAGTTTCTACTTGGCAAGTCACATGAAGTTATTGCCGATTTAATTACAAAAATGGAACAGGCCAGTAAAGCACTAAAGTTTGAACTGGCTGCTAAAGTACGTGACCAAATTTTGTTGCTTAGAAAAATGCAAGAGCAACAATCTATTTCAGGTAATCATGCTGAAATGGATGTGGTGGGCTTTGCACATTTAAACGGTTTAAATGCCGTACATTTATTAATGATCCGCGATCATAAAGTATTAGGCAGTAAGACTTATTTTCCTAAAGTCCCTAAGGATTCAGGGCAAGAAGAAATTCTCACCTCCTTCTTAGGGCAATACTATTTAGCACCGGGTGCAACAGGGCGAATTGCAAAAGAAATCATTTTGCCGTTTGCTATTGAAGAAAGTGAGCCATTGAGTAATGCGCTTACCACAATTTCAGAGCGTAAAGTCACCTTGAAAGTAGCGAATCGAGGTGAGAGAGCGCAATACTTAAAGCTTGCAAATAAGAATGCGCTTAACAGCATAAGTGTAAAACAAAGCACGCAAGACTCAATTAACAAGCGTTATGCGCAATTAAAAGAAACACTTCGGCTTGACGACATTAATCGCATGGAGTGTTTTGATATCAGCCATACAATGGGTGAAAACACAGTAGCAAGTTGTGTCGTGTTTGACTCACAAGGGCCAAATAATAAAGAGTATCGTCGCTTTAATGTGACGGGTATTACTGGCGGTGATGACTATGCCGCCATGGAGTTTGCGTTAAACAAGCGTTATAACAAAGTTGTTGATGAAGACAAGATCCCAGATGTTATCTTTATTGATGGTGGTAAGGGGCAATTATCGCGTGCTGAGCAATATTTTGAAAATTGGCCCCATAGCAAAATGCCACTGTTAGTTGGCGTAGCAAAAGGCACGAGCCGTAAGCCCGGTTTAGAAACCTTATTGATTGACGGCGGTAGGAAGACTATTCCGCTTGATTCAGATGCGCCGGCACTTCATTTGATCCAACATATTCGCGATGAATCACACCGTTTCGCAATTGCAGGACATCGTAATAAGCGTCAGAAACAGCGGACTCAATCATTACTTGAAGAAATAAATGGTGTGGGGCAAAAGCGCCGACAATCATTATTAAAATATTTAGGGGGCATGCAAGGGGTAAAAGCTGCTAATATAGAACAACTAAAACAAGTTCCTGGGATCAGCCCTGAAATGGCTGAAAAGATATTTAATCATTTGCATGACAAGGCGTAGCCTTCATGCGAATATAGAAAAAAAGACATCTCCAAGTAGTTATGTGGAATATTCCAAACACACTCACAACCTTTAGACTTTTTCTTATCCCCATTTTTTTGGTGATATTTTATTTACCTTATTCATGGGCGTTTTTCGCGGCCGCGTTTGTTTTTTGGCTTGCATCAATTACTGATATTCTTGATGGCTATTTAGCACGCCGTTTAAATCAGTCTACACCTTTTGGTGCATTCTTAGACCCTGTTGCCGATAAAGTAATGGTCTGTGCTGCATTAGTGGCATTATCTAGTCATTATCAGAATTTATATATGACGATTCCCGCACTTGTTATCATTAGCCGTGAAATAGTTATTTCTGCCTTACGCGAATGGATGGCAGAGCAGGGCAAACGAGATAACGTTGCTGTATCTAATATGGGCAAGTTCAAAACAGCTGCACAAATGTTGGCGATAATCGGACTTATTTGGCAGTTTGATACCTGGATGATTTATTTAAGTTATGGACTTTTATATATTGCCACGTTCTTAACATTGAGTTCGATGCTGCAATATTTGTTTGCTGCTTGGTCAGAATTGACCAAAAATTGATCCTAAACGTATAATTACACACCATTTTAGATAAAAAATAAGCAAACAGTTTAAAACTCGCATTTTTTATATTGACGCGTTTAATAATCTCTGTAGAATGCGTCCGTGTTGAGAGGGCATAGCCCACAAGATAAAGAAAAGCGGCACTAGCTCAGTTGGTAGAGCGCAACCTTGCCAAGGTTGAGGTCACGAGTTCGAGCCTCGTGTGCCGCTCCAATTATCTAATTTGGCGGAATGGCAGAGTGGCCATGCAGCGGATTGCAAATCCGTCCACCTCGGTTCGACTCCGGGTTCCGCCTCCATTCAACACTCCACACGCTCTTTGAGCAACCCGATGCCCGGGTGGTGGAATTGGTAGACACAAGGGATTTAAAATCCCTCGTTCGTAAGGACGTGCCGGTTCAAGTCCGGCCCCGGGCACCATTTGTGGTTAACTACAATACCAAATGTAGTTTTAAAATAGTTTAACTTTAGAGTTAATATGATGCGGCACTAGCTCAGTTGGTAGAGCGCAACCTTGCCAAGGTTGAGGTCACGAGTTCGAGCCTCGTGTGCCGCTCCATATTAGCTTTATCCACTTGCTTTAAATAGCAAACCCGATGCCCGGGTGGTGGAATTGGTAGACACAAGGGATTTAAAATCCCTCGTTCGTAAGGACGTGCCGGTTCAAGTCCGGCCCCGGGCACCATTTGTGGTTAACTACAATACCAAATGTAGTTTTAAAATAGTTTAACTTTAGAGTTAATATGATGCGGCACTAGCTCAGTTGGTAGAGCGCAACCTTGCCAAGGTTGAGGTCACGAGTTCGAGCCTCGTGTGCCGCTCCATATTAGCTTTATCCACTTGCTTTAAATAGCAAACCCGATGCCCGGGTGGTGGAATTGGTAGACACAAGGGATTTAAAATCCCTCGTTCGTAAGGACGTGCCGGTTCAAGTCCGGCCCCGGGCACCATTTATACTTCAAAGTTTATATCTACTCTATTTCATATTTATTTCTATTTCCTTATTTACTCTAATTAGTTTTGTTATTTCCAAAATAGCTTTATAGTTTGTTTATGGCTACTTGATTAATGTATGCGTTAAATTTCCTTACATTATCAGTGGTATTATTCATAAAGTATCAAGGACAGATAATGGAACAATTTAAACGTGGTTTAAATCAGTTTTGGGTAGGCGCAGTGTTTGGTGTATGTTTCGCCATTGCGCTTGTTCTTATTCCGGTTGCGATTATCATGTCTAACATCAATGACGTACTGAAGATTCATGAAGTCAGTGTGTTAGTCAAAAAAGTCTCAACGGCATTTGATAAAACAGAACAAGCTCTCGAAAAAGCGAAAACAGCACTTGTTGATTTTGACAATGAAGTGGTGATGGAAGTGCTCACGGCAGTGCAATCTTACCAACAACAAACTCAGCCGCTATTTTCGGCAGAACAAAAGCAAGCCCTTAAAACAAAAGTCAAAGCTCAGTTAACAGAAAAGCTAAAAGTAACGTTAACCGAACAGCAAGTTACATTCTTACTCACGGTTTTTGAAAAGCTTGCAGAATCAAAAAAGGGAGCTGAACAGCTCCCTGAAAATACGACACTAAATTAAGCAAACACCTATCAAGCTTACTTACGCCAAGCACCTTTTGGTATTGTTTGATTTAATTTTTCGTTTTGTGACGGATCAAACGTGGGTAGCTTGCCCGCTTCACGTTGGGTGTTGTAGTCTTTAGCAAGCCAAATTACGACACCTGACAACATAAATAACGCAATAACGTTGACGATAGCCATAAGGCCCATGGATATATCAGCGAGAGTCCAGACAATAGGTAACTCACCAAGTGCGCCAAACATTACCATACCCAGCACTAATAATCTGAAGATCACTATACCTGCAGCGTGGTTATGTTCTAGAAATAATAGATTTGTTTCAGCGTATGAGTAATTGGCAACTATCGATGTGAATGCAAAGAATAAAATCGCAATTGCAACAAAGGTTGCGCCCCAACTTCCAACATGCTCCTCAAGTGCTGCTTGTGTCAGTGCAATACCCGTAACCCCTGATTCTGGGATTAATTGTTGAGATAATAAAATAAGAGCCGCTGTGGCTGTACATATAATAATGGTATCAACAAAGACGCCAAGCATTTGTACATAACCTTGTGAAGCTGGGTGTGGCGGATTAGGTGTTGCTGTTGCAGCAGCATTCGCGGCGCTACCCATACCTGCTTCATTTGAGAACAAACCACGTTTTATACCTTGGATCATTGCTTGCATCACGCCATAACCAATAGCACCTGCACCTGCTTGTTCAAGTCCAAATGCACTATTAATTACATGCATAAACACATTAGGTAATAATTCATAGTTGATTGCACAGACATAAAGTGCAACGAGTAAGTAGGCAAGCGCCATAAAGGGAACAACCATCTCTGCGAATCGAGAAATTGTCTTTAAACCACCAAAAATAATAATGCCTGAACCAAGCACAAGCGTAATACCGACAATATACTTTGGAATACCAAACGCGACATCAAACGCTGCAGCGATAGAGTTAGATTGTACAGCATTAAATACAAGGCCGAAGGCAAGGATCAAACACAGCGAAAAGATCACGCCCATCCAACGTTTACCTAAACCGTATTCCATATAATAAGCAGGACCACCTCGAAAGTTACCGTCTTCATCGACCGTTTTATAAGCTTGCGCAAGTGTACTTTCAGCAAAACTGGTTGCCATACCAATTAAAGCAATCAACCACATCCAAAAAATAGCACCTGCGCCCCCTAAATAAAGTGCAACTGCTACACCCGCCATATTACCTGTACCAACGCGAGCTGCTAAAGAAGTACAAAAAGCTTGAAAAGAGGAGATGCCTTCTCCTGAACCTTGGCGGCTATGAAACATAACCTTGATCATATGGGGAAATTGGGTGAATTGAATGAAACCGAGTCGAAGAGTAAAAAATAGCCCCGCAGCTATTAATAGGTAAACCAGAATGTGACCCCAAAGTAGGCCACTTATACTATTTATAATATCTGTCATTTTACATGCCTTGTGAGCGAGTGGAAAATCTGCGGCGCAACTTACCACAACATAGAGGGATAGTTTAGTAATTCTGTTAAAAAACCAGAGTTATCCACAGGGTTTTGTGGGTAAGATGTTGGTACTTAGTGGGTATCTAACGTATTTAAAAATAATTAAAAAATAGTAAGAAAAGTGCTTGCGTAAAAAATCCATCTCCCTATAATGCGACCTCACTGACACGGCGGGCAGCAACGAAAGACGCTGAACAACGTGGCTGAGAGTTAAGTAAAACTTCGGTTTTAAATCTTCGAAAGAAAGTTTAAAATTAAGTGTTGACTCGAAAAATTAAGGATGTATTATACGCATCCCTTGAGACGCGAAAGCAACTCGAAACGTTCTTTAACAATATAAAGCAATCATCTGTGTGGGCACTCGTACAGATTGAGTTCTAACAGTCGAGCTACTTAGGTAGTAAGACAAACAAATTTAGAGTCTCAATGTTTTTTCCTTTAATGGAAAGTGAGTGACCAACGGAAATAAGTTTACTTATTTCAGCACAGTCAATTCAACATCGAAAGATGTTAAATAAATTCAGAATTCATTGAGCATGTCCGCTCCCTCATGGGAAGGACAGAAAAAACTTTTAATTGAAGAGTTTGATCATGGCTCAGATTGAACGCTGGCGGCAGGCCTAACACATGCAAGTCGAGCGGTAACAGAGAGTAGCTTGCTACTCTGCTGACGAGCGGCGGACGGGTGAGTAATGCTTGGGAATGTACCTTATGGTGGGGGACAACAGTTGGAAACGACTGCTAATACCGCATAATGTCTTCGGACCAAAGCGGGGGACCTTCGGGCC
>NZ_FPAZ01000050.1 GCF_900116435.1 Pseudoalteromonas lipolytica
CAGGGCAACCGCATACTTTTACCCAAAAATAAGCTCTGCTCTGAATTCATCGGCCCAGCCAGCCATTTTGAGTTTGCTTCTCATGCTGGCTTTCTTGGGGTGTAAACGAGCCATATTCAAACAAAATCGCCTAATCACTCCGACATTTTCCGCTCCGTCCTCTTTGCGTATTCGGCTATCATCTTCTTTAAACGTCACGTCTAACACCCAGTGGACTTTATTTTCGACTTCCCAGTGTGCTCGGATAGCCTGGTTGACCGCAGCGGGGTCAATATCCAGTGAACTGATGTAATATTGCGTTTCAGTGCTCACCTCTTTGTCTTTAAGGTGGCGCTCTCGCTCTATTTTGATAACACTGCGTATACCTTTCCAGTGCTGTGCTTCACTTATCCACTCACTGATTCTTAGTTGCTGGCACCGGCGTACTTCAATTCGTCCATGGCCAGAATCAGTCTGTTCATTACAGGCAATCCAAGCGGGATTATCCCTCTCTACCTTATGGAAATAGGCGGCAATTTCATCGCGTAGTTGTTTGTGGTTGTTTTTGATGCAGAGCACATAATCTGCGTTCTCCGAGCAGATTTTCTCGACTATCTTTTTCTGAGAGTTCATGGCATCTGCACTGATAAGAGCGCCTTTAATATTAAGCGTGTCGAGTAGATCCAATACCGAAGCATTCTCATTTTTCTTGCCCGATGACTTCAGTTGCGCAAGCACTAAACCTGCATCTTTGCTCCAGGCGGTAATGCTATGTAATGCCGTTTGCTTATCGCCATCGTAGGAATGACGAAGTGTCTTACCGTCGATGGCAATTTGAGGCTTACCCGTTTCAACACGCACTTCATTCACCCAATTCATAAAGGCTTTATTTAATTGTTCAGGGCATATTACTCGGACAATTCGGGCAATGGTATCGTCAACAGGAATGCCGTTTTCAAAGGGACGGTATTGGCGCAACCAATCAAGTTTATCTCGACCAAACACTTCTATATCGCTCCAACCCTCTGCTCCAGAAAGGACTGCACTCACAGTCAGAAATATCACATCAATAAAGTCATGTTGAACATTAATTTGCGTGCGGGGATCGGTAACTTCTGAAAAATGGCTTAGAAAACTCATAATTAACTCGTGTCATCAAAAAAACTATTTGATCACACTAATGATGATAAATATAACGAATTAAATCGATCAGATATCAGAGTAATTTAACAAAAGTACGATCTTGCCCTG
>NZ_FPAZ01000011.1 GCF_900116435.1 Pseudoalteromonas lipolytica
ATGGTTATTGTGTTTTGTTCACGGCTAAAGCCGTTCCTACAGGAATTGTAGGAGGCGTTTTAACGCCGAAATGGCTATAAAAAAAGCCGCATAATTTACATTAAGCGGCTTTTTATATTAAAAGTGACTTAAACCATAATCGCATCTTTTAGATACTGGAATAACTCTTTGTAACTCTTTGCCGGTTTTTCGGCTTTAACTTCCTTGGTTGCATTACGCACTAGTTGACGCATTTTTTGACGCTCAAGCGATGGATACTGCTCAATAGTCGGGTTGATTAAGTCATCACCTTGCTTGATCAAGTCATCACGAAGCTTTTCTATTTTATTCATTAATACGTCAGCTTGGTTATTCTTGTTCAGCATGATGTCAATCATGGCTTGAATTTCATCAACGTTTTCAGTGGTACGTAGTACTTTTGCAATATAGTTTAAGTTACGGCGGTAAGCATCGCTTTTATCGCTAACTTTATCTGCAACGACGAGGGCTTCTTTAAGCTCGTCGTTTAATGGTAAGCGGTCGCGTTGCTTTTTAGCCATCCCTGCGATTTCAGCGCCAAGATCGTGATATTGCATTGCCTCACGCTTTAATTCGCTTTTTGATACGTAAATAATTTCTTCTTCAATTGCAGGCTTTTTCTTCTTCGCCATAAGGATGCTCATCCGGTAAACTTAACTATTCACTATTATACGCCATTTAGTTAATGATTAATATTAGCTGATGCACGTCTCGCAGTGTGTTAGCATTCGCTACACTATAAAAAATATCATAGCCTAGGACACCGAAGATGAAAGATCCTATTTATCAACATATTTCACAAGTGAAAGATGCCGTAAGCGAAGTTCTTGAGCATGCTAAAAAGCTCGGAGCAACCGCTGCAGAAGCTGCAATGTCGAGCACGTCAGGTTTGTCTGTTAGCACGCGAATGGGAGAAGTTGAAACAATAGAGTTTAACCAAGATGGTGGCTTAGGTATCAGTGTGTATGTGGGTAATAATAAAGGCTCGGCATCAACCGCCGACTTAAACCCAAAAACGTTACGTACTGTGGTCGAAAAAGCGATTGATATTGCTAAGTTTACATCTGACGATCCATTCAACGGTATTGCCGACAAAGAACTACTTGAATTTGCACCACAAGATTTAGATTTATATCACCCGTGGGATGTCAGCCCAGAGCAAGGTATTGAGTTGTGTCATCAAGCAGAGCAGGCCGCATTAAATGCTGATGAGCGTATTGTAAATTCTGATGGTGCGAGCTTTTCGTCTCACCAAGGGCTTCGCGTATATGGTAACAGCCATGGCATGATTGCTGGTTACCCGCGTACTCGCCACAGTATAAGCACCATGGTGATTGGCAAAGAAGGTGAGCAAATGCAGCGTGATTCTGCATACACTGTTGCTCGCCATAAAGACGATTTAAACGATGCTGCAAAAGTGGGTCTTGAAGCGGCTACAGAAACACTCGCTAAACTCAATAGTCAAAAACTCGGTACCATGAAAGTGCCTGTTATTTTTAGAGCAGATATTGCCAACTCGTTATTTGGCCATTTAGTGTCGGCGATTGGCGGTGGTGCACTTTATCGTAAATCGAGCTTTTTACTCGATAGTTTAGGCACCAAAGTGTTCAGCGATTGTGTGAATATTTCTGAGCGTCCGCATTTATTAAAAGGCCTTGCTTCATCACCGTTTGATGCGGAAGGCTTAAAAACAGTCGACCGTGAAATTATTCAAGGCGGTGAGCTGCAAACTTACCTATTAGCAAGCTATGCGGCTCGTAAATTATCAATGGCACCAACCGGTCATGCGGGCGGGATCCACAACTGGTTAGTTGAGCAAACGCACGCTGATTTAAAAGCGCTGTTAAACACCATGGGCACCGGCTTATTAGTCACAGAACTCATGGGACAGGGGGTCAACACGGTAACAGGTGATTACTCGCGTGGCGCAGCGGGCTTTTGGGTAGAAAACGGCGAGATTCAATACCCTGTCAGCGAGATAACAATCGCAGGCAACCTTAAAGATATGTTTAAAGCGGTTGTCGGGCTGGGTGGCGATATTGAGCGTCGTGGCGGGATTCAAACGGGCTCAGTGCTAATTGAACAAATGCAGATAGCAGGAAGCTAACACGCAACGAAGCATCATAAAGCCTCACTTAATAAAGTGGGGCTTTTTTATTAAAAAATGCTTTACCTCAACTAAACTTTAGGTTTTATCGTACTGGCAGTTTCATAATTTAAAAGGAAATTCGCTATGCATTTAGAACACATAAACCTAGTCGTAAGTAATGTTGACACCATGCTGCATTTTTATAAAGCCGCGTTCCCTCATTGGCGAGTAAGAAGCCAAGGCGACAGCACCTGGTCTGGAAAGCCGCGTAAATGGCTGCACTTTGGTGATGATTACCAGTACATTGCATTCAGCGATAATGGTGAAGATGAAAATCGCGATTTATCGGGCCATCAAGTGGGCCTTGCTCACTTTGCTTATGTGACACACGATATTAATGCCGTGATTGAACGCCTTGTAGATGCAGGCTACGAAGTGGATAAATTAGGCCCTGAAAACCCTTACCGAAAAAACGTGTATTTTATTGACCCCGCAGGCTTTGAAGTCGAGTTTGTCGAATATTTCAGTGACATCCCAAGTGAAAGAAATAATGATCTTTAGTGATGAAAAAACGAGCAGCGAAGTACGAGCGAAATAAGTAACGAGAAGCGAGTGACGAATTACGAGATGCGAGCTAAACCGTGAAGGGTGTTTAATGTCGCTGAAAAGGTTCGCTTTTTCGGCGTTAAAACGCCTCCCACGAGTGTAGTGTGTATCTTTTGTAGGAGGGGCTTTAGCCGTGAAAGGGTGTAAGCAACGAGTTACGAAAAGCGAGATGCGAGCTAGTACAGCTAAATCGAGATGGTTGTTAATACCGCTGAAAAGGTTTGCTTTTTCGGCATTAAAACACCTCCCTCGTGTGTGATGTGTGTCACTTGTAGGAGGGGCTTTAGCCGTGAAAAGGTTATAAGCAACGAGTTACGAAAAGCGAGATGCGAGCTAGTACAGCTATACCGAGCTGGTTATTTAATATCGCTGAATGGGTTTGCTTTTTCGGCGTTAAAACGCCTCCCACGAGTGTAGTGTGTATCTTTTGTAGGAGGCTTTAGCCGTGAAAGGGTGTAAGCAACGAGTGACGAAAAGCGAGATGCGAGCTAGTACAGCTAAATCGAGATGGTTGTTAATGTCGCTGAAAAGGTTCGCTTTTTCGGCGTTAAAACGCCTCCCACGTGTGAAATGTGTATCACTTGTAGGAGGGGCTTTAGCCGTGAAAGGGTTGTAAGCAACGAAGTACGAAAAGCGAGATGCGAGCTTGTACAGCTAAATCGAGATGGTTGTTAATACCGCTTAAAAGGTTTGCTTTTTCGACATTAAAACGCCTCCCTCGTGTGTGATGTGTGTCACTTGTAGGAGGGGCTTTAGCCGTGAAAGGGTGTAAGCAACGAGTTACGAAAGGCGAGATACGAGCTAAACCGTGAAGGTTGTTAAATGTCGCTGAACAGGTCTGCTTTTTCGGCGTTAAAACGCCTCCCACGAGTGTAGTGTGTATCTTTTGTAGGAGGCTTTAGCCGTGAAAGGTTATAGGCAACGAGTTACGAAAAGCGAGATGCGAGCTTGTATAGTTAAAACGCCTCCCACATGTAGTGTATATCACTTGTAGGAGGGGCTTTAGCCGTGAATTTTATAAAAGACGTTGCTGTGCAAACGTGCCATGTAAACATAACGCCTACGGTTTAATGTAGGCGTGAAATTTATTGTGCGCGAAGGGGTTTCGCAACTCGCATTTCGTTATTGCACTCTATTCATTTCTTTCCAGCTGGCTTTTAGGCTGTTGGCAAAGCTGATGAACTTTTCTTTCATGGTGCGTTTGACTTTAATCTCTACTGAGCCTAGCCAAACATTACCTTCAATCGTAATTGTGGGGCCTTGCCCTTTATTGAGTGCAACCGATTTATTTTCAACGCTACCTACCACACTAAACAACTTTGACACTACATTTACATGTTCTGGCACGTAGATTTCGTCGCTGCCTAAAATACAGTTTACGTAGATGGTGACATGCTGGTGCTGAAAAACGGCTTCACTAAAGTCTAATTCAATTGAGCCTAAACAGTTCGTTAGGTGAATTTCTTTCGGGACTAGCCATTGGCCGCTGCGCTCGTTGGAACCTAAAATACTGCGTAGTTGCAGGCTTTCTGCATCGCTACCATGTGCATAGTGAGGTTTAAACTGCGCGTGTTTATGTGACTTGTAGTCAATATCTGCTGTTAACTCTAAGTCAGAAACCAGCTCAATTAACACTTCATTGCTGGTGGCTTCCATTGCTTGGTCTAGTCTTCGTTCAAATGCTTCTGCTGAAATAACTGCATGACTGTAGTTATAGATAAGTTGATCGATTACTTCTTCTCTTACTTGCTCGATGGGGCGATCTTCGAGTTTGACGGCCATGATAATTCCCTGTTGAGTTTTAAAGTTATGTTAATCACAAAGCAAAGTGTAGGCCAAAAATTATTTTATTAATATTCATTGGTTTATGTTTTTTGGTGTGGGCTTTCATTCGTTAAATTAACCATAGATTAATAAGATTGACAATTAATTAGTCATTTTTATAACAGAGTGAACTTCTTACCGAATTGTCTGTAAATAATTACCGAAACGAATATAAATCATGGCTGAATATCGATTTAACTTATTGAATAATATAAAAATAAAAAGTTGGCATCGTAGTCGCATTAGTTATCTCGTCTTTAATCAAAAGGAGAAAGATTATGAATACATTCAACAAGACTATGATTGCTGCGTTAGTAATTGGTGCAACAAGTATGAGTGCTCAGGCAAGCAACTGGGAAAATGAAAGTAAAGATGCTTGGATTGATGGTAAGGCAGAAACTGTGCTTCTTATGAACACTAACCTAAATAATTTTGATATCAACACAGACGTAAAAAACGGCAAAGTTGTATTAACCGGTAAAGTTGATAGTGAATTAGACAAAGAGTTAGCCGAAGAGCTTGTACTTAGTCTAGACGGTGTAACTGCTGTTGATAACAAATTAACGGTTGTGAAAAACATGAAGTCTAAGGCAGCGAGTGCAGATAAAGGTGACTCAGTAGAAAGTGACTTAACTGATGCGAAGATCAGTACAGTGATCACCACACGTTATTTATTTAACTCTGAAGTAGGCGGCACTGATATTGATGTCGATACAGATAAAGGCGTTGTTACATTAAAAGGTACGGTTAAGTCAGATGCAGAAAAGCAATTAGCAGTGAGCATTGCTGAAAATGCTGAAGATGTGCGTAAAGTCATCGATGAACTTAAGATTGTTGCTGAATAATAGCACGCCCTATAGCCCAGCTTTGGCTGGGCTTATCTTTTTCAAGGAGTGAGTTATGGATTTAATACGCATTATTTTCTCGGTTTTAATTCCGCCTCTTGGCGTATTTTTACAGGTAGGTTTAGGGGCACAATTCTGGATTAATATTATTTTAACCTTATTAGGGTACATTCCAGGTTTGATTCATGCTGTGTATATTATCGGTAAGCGATAATAATCACGGTTCAAAGGAATGAGTGTACGGCAAGGAAATGCACACGTAATAATGGATGACAACACTGCAAGGAGATTTACAGTATGGAAAATGTAACACAGCACAAAGGACAGCAAGGAAGTAACAAGGCGTTATGGACAACCGCACAATGGCAACGCTTTATGGATAAAGTGAAAGGATAAACACCAAGGATTTTGGTTTAGGCTAGGAGCCAAATATGGATGAAGCTAGCGTAAGGAGGTGACAAAATGGAACAAGTACAAGCGCAATTATTACACGGACTGAACAACAAGGGAGTTGCTACATGGAATGAGCAACAGTGGCAACTATTTATGGAACTTACTAAAGCGGTTACGCCACAGGTAACAAGGAAGGCTGACGATAAAAACCCGATGTCATCTTCAGGTGACATCGGGTTTTTAATTACATCTGCAATCTATCTCAATACCAATTCAAATCAGTGTGAATGATTTAGACCTGTCGTTTGCAGCGTTAAAAATTTCTTATTAACGACTGCATGGTGCCTGATTTGTTACTTATAATAAGTAGCAAGAACACACACCTAGAACAATTCAATGACTAATCACAACTTAAATTGATTAACTGTTTTATTAAGTGAAATAGCTAGCTCATTGAGATCGCGTGCTTCGTCTGCTAACTCATGTGCATGATCTGCTGTACTATTAACTAAATGGTTAATTGCCGCGAGGCTATTGTTAATGTCCTCAGCAACCACCGTTTGTTGCTCAGTTGAGGTCGCAATTTGATGACTCTGGTCTTGTACATTCGTCACTGAGCCTGCAATATCTTGCAGAGCTTGCAGTACAATTTGAGTTTGCTCTACAGAGCCTTCTGCACGCTCTTGACCCTGCTGCATCATGGTGGATGCTTTTTGAGCTATTTGCTGTAAACGCGTGATCATATTACGAATATCATCGGTCGACTCTTGTGTACGACTTGCCAGTGAGCGTACCTCATCAGCAACCACCGCAAAGCCTCGCCCTTGCTCACCTGCACGCGCCGCTTCAATGGCTGCATTGAGTGCCAGTAAATTGGTTTGTTCTGCAATTGAGTTGATTACATCGACAACAGCGCCAATATTGCCGCTTTCTTGCTCAAGCCCAGCAACAACTTTAGATGCCTCACCGATGTGGCTGGCAAGTGCGGTCATCACCGATTGCGCCTGCGTTGAACGCTTGGTGCCATCGGCTGTAATGCTTTGCACTTCTTCGGCTGCATTGTTGGTGTGTTGCGCATTTCGCGAAATTTCGAGTACCGTAGAGGCCATTTCTGTTACTGCGGCGCTAACACTGTCAACTTGTTGTTTTTCTTGCTGAATTTCGTCGTTGGTTTTTTTGGAGACGATTTTAAGCTGTGAAGCCGCTTGGCTTAACTGCTCAGCTTGGGCTGCTGTATTAAGCATCATGGCGCGTAATTTATCGATAAAGGTATTCATGTGGTGAGCGAGCTGACCAACTTCATCTTGACTCTTTATTTCGATTTTTTGGGTTAAATCACCATCACCTGAAGCAATATCACGCATGATATAAGTAAGTTTTGTCAGTGGTTTAGTGATCATTTGCGTAGCCCAGAAGATCATCGCAATAATAATCGCTAAAATGATGATCACAGAGGTCGTTGTTGTCATGACTGCATCATCTACTGGCTCTTCGATCATGCTGGTTGGTATTAAAATACCCACATACCAATCAAGGTATGGGCTTTCTAATTCAAGGCGGTTGTATACAACGTAATATTGCTCGCCTTTTAGGGTGACAAAACCACTGCCGTCTTTGTTGCTTTTCATGGTGCGGTTTAATTCGCTGAAGCCTGATGTGTCACTAAATTGTTTTTCGAGGGCATCAAGACCTTCTTTGCCGTTTGGACCTTCGTCTGTCACAGACAGTTTATGGCCGGTGCGCTTAGATAAGTGAACCACCTTTTGGTTGCCATCAAGTAAAAAGCCAAACCCTTGTCCGTTAAAGCGAATATCTTCAACCATGTCGTTGATATTGTTAAGTTGTAAATCAACCCCCCCAAAACCAACCAGTTTGTTTTGTTTATTATAAACAGGTTGCTGTACTACAGCTGAGGCGTTGCCTGTGGTTAAATCAACAGAAATAGGACCAACATACAATTTGTTGATCTTTAAGGCATCTTGCCACCAGCCACGTTTATAAGCGTAATAAGGCTGGCCATTGTAGTGGGTGGTGCGTTCGTTTTCTTTAAAGTACTCACCAGTTGTCGCCGATGCGAAGAAGGCAGATAAAATATTGTCGTCGTTGCCACTAATACGCACAAAGTCTTGGTTAACGCTGTCGTATCCGGGTTGGTTCTCAAGGCTTTGATCGCGCTTGTTCCAATTATCAAACCAATTTACTAAGTGCGGGTTGGTCACAAAGGTTTCAACTACTTTACCGTATTTGGCAAAGTAACTTTGCATTGAAAGCCGCTCACTTTGTAAGTAGCTATCCGCTTCGCGTTGGATAGCCTGACGTGATAGGTCAGCAATATGGCTCACAAAAAAACTAGACGCGATGATAAGTAATACACTTATCGTTCCGCCGATGAGTAATAATATTTTTTTACGTAAAGAAAGGTTATTTAACATAGGTGCACGTGTTTTTATTATCGGGTAGAGTTAGTTATCTAATCATATTTGCACCTAAATCGCTACATTGCATAGTGAAGCTTATTAATAAAATATTACATATAGATAAGGCGATATTATTAAATGGTTAATTTTGATAATAAAATAGTTGTACTTGGTGCTGGGTGGCTTGGTCAGGCACTTTGCTTTGAAGCCAAAAAATTACAGTGGGATGTGCAAGGCACACATCGAAGTAGTGAACATCAATTTGATTTTCATAGACAATTCTTACTTGAACAGGGAAAAGTTAAGCATGATGTTAGCCTTGAAAATGCATGGTGGGTATGTGCTATTCCTCCACGTAGTAGGCAACAGCAAAGTAATTATTTAGAGACCTTAAATGCAGGACTGGCTCTTGCCGATTCATTGCATTGCAAAGGCTTTATTTTGTGCTCGTCAACAGGGGTTTATGCTAATGATAATGGGCTTTACAACGAAGCAAGTATTATTGAGTGTCAAACAGACCGTCAGCAACAGCTATACGATGCAGAGCAAGCCGTATTAAAAGCAGGTGGAAAAGTATTACGTTTGGCTGGTTTAGTTGGTCCACAACGGGAGCCGGGACAATTTGTGGCAGGTAAAGAGTTGTCTAGCTCAAGTGAGCAAATCGTTAATATGGTTCATCAGCAAGATGTAATTAACGCAATATTTAGTGTTATTACGCATTGGCCTGTGGCACAAAGTGTTTATAACGTCGTTAATCCTGATCACCCAACTAAAGCTGATTACTATCGAGAAAAGTGCCGTGAGAAGGGTAATCCAGCGCCTACTTTTACCAGCAATGAGGTGGGGGAGCGAATTATTAATGGTGAAGCCATTAAAGCGCTCAACTTTAGTTACCAACACGCTATTTAGCTATTTTTTAAAGGTTAAATGCCCGCCTAATCGGTATTTACTGCCGGGTGAAACAAGACGTGCAAAGCTCACAATACCTTGTGATGACCATGTTCGGCGGATTACTTGCAAACAAGGCTCTTCGTTATATAAGTTGAGCCATTCACACATTTCAGGGTTGGGCATAACGGCTTCAACCGTGTGGCGTGCCTCGGTGAGTGGGGCGACGCGCGATAAATATTCATGCGGTGTTTGGTTGTGAAAATCTTGCTGTAAGTAGTCTTTGGCAAGTAAAGGGTTCACGAAACGCTCTTCAACTTGCAGTGGTTGCTCGTTTTCATTGTGCACAATAACACTGCGATACACATGGCTGTCTACTTCAACACTCAGTGCAATGGCAATAGGGGCGATAGCACGTATCGATTCCATAACCAAAATAGTGCAACTGTAGTGACTATTTCGTGCTTTTACCTCGTCGGCAATGTTTTTTATTTCTAGCAATGAAGATTGCGATTTGAAGCTTGCTACAAATGTGCCTAACCCTTGATTGCGCGTTAAAATACCGGCTTCGGTGAGTTCTGATAAAGCGCGTCTTGCTGTCATTCTACTCACTTGAAATTGATTAGTGAGCTCATTTTCTGACGGTACACGGTCATTTTCTTGCCAGTGACCAGCGCGGATATTTTCAAGAATAAATTGTTTTATTTGCGCAAACTTAGGAACACTCATGCTGAGAACGTTATTGGTAACTTTTTAGTGTGTTTCAAGGTGGCATAATTTTCTTGTATATACAAGGTGAGTTGTTAAACTTTAAACAATTTCAAGTTACAGGGTTCAAACGACCAAACCCGACGCATCAGTATAGGTGAAAAATGCACACAACGAATAATGATCACGCACACTGGGATTTATTGATCACAGATGCCAATATCGCGACGATGGACCCTGCAATTGATGCACCATATGGTGCGCTTGAACACGCTGCAATTGCTGTAAAAGACGGCAAAATAGCATGGCTAGGATCACAGGCTGACTTGCCACAATTTGATGTGTTAGCAACCCCAACAGTATCTGCAAAAGGGCAATGGTTAACACCAGGGTTAATTGATTGTCACACTCACCTTGTATTTGCTGGTAGCCGTGCAGAGGAGTTTGAACAACGTTTGCAAGGTGTGAGCTATGAGCAAATTGCAGCAAACGGTGGCGGCATTGCCAGTACGGTTCGCGCCACACGCGAAGCCGACCATGAAACACTATTTGTTGCAGCGAAAGAGCGCTTAAATGCGTTGTATGGCGAAGGGGTGACTACCGTAGAAATTAAGTCTGGTTATGGTTTAGATTGTGAAAACGAAATTAAATTACTTGAAGTTGCTCGCTTATTAGGTGAAAACCACCCTGTCGATGTGAAGACAACATTCTTAGGTGCTCATGCGTTACCGCCAGAATACAAAGGCCGAAGCGATGAGTACATTGAGCTTGTCTGCGGCGAGATGTTAGAACAAGTGGTTGCAGGAAACCTTGCTGACGCCGTTGATGCTTTTTGTGAAAATGTAGGTTTCAGTAACGAGCAAACTCGACGCGTTTTTGAAGCGGCTAAAAAGCATAACCTGCCAGTGAAGCTTCATGCTGAGCAGTTATCTAATCAACATGGTGCTGCGTTAGTCGCCGAGTTTAATGGCTTATCCGCTGATCATATTGAACACCTTGATGAAGCGGGTATTAAAGCAATGGCTAGCGCTGGCACGACGGCAGTGCTCTTGCCGGGTGCCTTTTACTTTTTACGTGAAACAAAATACCCGCCGATTGAATTACTACAGCAATACCACGTGCCTATCGCAATTTCTACTGACTTTAACCCAGGTACTTCACCTTTGTGTTCATTGCACTTAATGATGAATATGGCATGTACTATTTTCCGTATGACACCAGAGCAAGCATTAGCTGGGGTAACACGTAATGCAGCGGGGGCATTAGGTCTCAGTGATCGTGGTGTGCTTAAAGTCGGTGCGCGTGCCGATATTGCCCATTGGCAAATATCCCATCCTGCGCAATTAAGTTACCAATTTGGCGTAAATAAACTGTTAAATCTGTGGATTTTGGGTAGACTAAGTTAGAGAGAGTTTTTACGCATTTTGGATTACATGTCATTAATTGCCAGTTTAGCGAGCAGTACTGCGAGCCTCGTAAATTTAAGTAGTGATGTTGTACCAGTTTTTTTAGCTGGTGCCGTTTTTATGGCAATGATATGTGCCTTGTGTGTAACCCATCATCCCGTATTAAGGTTAAGCCTAGTCGTTAATGGCGTATTAGGCTTAGCAATCCTGAGTGTAGGGTCACCTTGGCTTATTTTATTACTGGCCATAAGTCTGTGCTTTCATCTGTGGCAAGCATTTAGAACGACAAACTGGTTAGCAATCACACTCAGTGTGTCGGCAGCACTCTGTTTTGCCGTGTTATTTTCTGCGCATTTTTTACTTGATATTGCCTTTTATTGGTTAGTATTGTCGGTGGTTATACTCAGTGTGTCAGGCTTTTTTAATTACGAAGAGCCCGCAGAAGACGAAGAGGTTCCCGTTGAGCCTAGCCGCCACGACGATTTAGATAAAACCCCGCTAAAAGAGCTTCCCGATCGCAAAGGATTAGAAAAAAGCTTCGCAGTATACAGTGAAGCGCATTCAAAAAACTGTGTGCTGGTTGTGATTCGCCTCGAAGGATTCGAAACCGTTAACCAGCACATAGGCCGTGACTTTGGTGATTTATTACTGGCTCAATCGGCCAATCGTATCAAACAGCAGCTCACCTCAGATGCAGTTCTGAATATGAAAGGGCGCTCAGGGGGCGTCGATAAGCTGGCTCATTTAGGAGGCTTAAACTTTGCGTTTATTTGCGCGGTTGAAGAGCAAAAGCACCTTCATGAACAATTAATTAGCCAAATAAGGCAAGTGACATTAAAGCCGTTCAATGTGGCCAATTGCACCATTGAAGTTAAAGTGCGTGCCAGTTATGTAAATTGTAACGACCCTGATCACAGTTTTGATAATTTAATCTCTTTTGCTTACCTTGCACTTGATTCAAACCCAGATAAAGCGATAGTGCCGTATCAATCACAAATGATGATCGAACAGTTAGAGCAACAAGCCCGATTACGTGAACTTGCTCATCTTGATTTTGCCAGTGAGCTTGAACTGTATTTTCAACCCGTGATTCGTAACAGTGATGAACATATTGAGTTTTTAGAACTCTTACTGCGTTGGCAACACCCCAAACAAGGCATATTAGCGGCCAATAAGTTTATTGATGATATTCGCGTTGCGGGGCTTGGGTATCCGGTTGCTGCGTTTGTCATTGAGCGTGCCGCAGAGCTTGCAATGGCCTTACGTATGGAAGGCATTCAATTACCATTGAGTATCAATGTGTTTGGCCCTGAAATGCTTCATGAAGAGTTTATAGAGTTTGTAGACCGCATCGCAACTGAGCATCGCTTAGAGCCCGGAGATTTAATTATAGAGTGTCCGTTAGACTTATTCATGGGGTTAGATGACCAAGGTAAAGCCATGGTCGCGCGGCTTAATAGTATTGGTATAAAAGTGTGTGTTGATGGCTTGGGAGACAGCCCCGTTTGGTTGGCTAAGTTACCTAACCTTAATGTTGAATACATTAAAGTTGCACCGTCATTAACCGCAGACTTTGCGCATCAAGCCCAAGTGCGCAGCTTAGTATCGGGTATGGTCGATATGCACACGCAAAATAATGCTAAAGTAATTTGTGAAGGTGTTGAAACACTCGAGCAACTGAAGTTTGTTAAATCACTTAATACATATGCCGCACAAGGTTATTATTTTAGCTACCCGCTGAGCAGTGTGGGAATGATGTCTTGGCTAAAACAATGGCGGCTAGAACGTGAATAGTGCAAACGCACCATGTAAACATGCCGTCTACAGTTTAATGTAGGCGTGAAATTTATTTCGCGCGAAAAGTGTTATAAGCAACGAGTTACGAAAAGCGAGATACGAGCTATACCGTGAAGGTTGTTTAATGTCGTTGAATAGCTTTACTTTTTCGGCGTTAAAACACCTCCTACGTGTGTGATGTGTATCACTTGTAGGAAGGGCTTTAGCCGTGAATCTTATAAAAGATGTTGCTGCGCAAACGCGCCATGCAAGCATAACGCCTACGGTTTAATGTAGGCGTGAAATTTATTTCGCGCGAAAGGGTTATAAGCAACGAGTTACGAAAGGCGAGATAGGAGCTAGTACAGCTAAATCGAGATGGTTGTTTAATGCCAGTTAAAAGGTTTGCTTTTCGGCGTTAAAACGCCTCCTACGTGTGAAGTGTGCATCACTTGTAGCCGCGAATTATATAAAAGATGTTGCTGCGCAAACGCGCCATGCAAGCATAACGCCTACGGTTTAATGTAGGCGTGAAAGGGTTACAAGCAACGAGTTACGAAAAGCGAGATGCGAGCTAGTACAGCTAAATCGAGATGGTTGTTTAATGCCGCTGAACAGGTTTGCTTTTTCGGTGTTAAAACACCTCCCACGTGTGAAGTGTGTATCACTTGTAGGAGGGGCTTTAGCCGTGAAAGGGTTATAAGCAACGAGTTACGAAAAGCGAGATGCGAGCTAATGTATGCGTGAAATTCATTTCGCGCAAACGCGCCATGCAAGCATGGCGCCTAAAAACGAGGTTACTCACCCGGCTCTTGGCGCGTTTTATTACAGGCTTTCTCTTGCTTGCAAATAAGCATTAACTAATGCGGTAATGATTTGCCCAGCATCGTTTATTCCTGCCTCTAACCCTACGGGGTGTTGCGATGGTGCACCTTCACATAAATGCAGATAGCTGGCATGAACATGTCTAGCAGCTAAATGCACAAAATGCTCAGCATCACTGACACTAAAACCACAGTTTGTGTAGGCACTTACCGGCATGAGTGAAATACTATCAAGGTCTACTTCCACGCCAAGGGGGGCGCTGTCAAAGCGAGCAAGCGCCTGTTTGCAGGCCGTTGAAAGGTCGATAGTGCGACGCACTTGAATATCTTGGTAGCTATCAAACAAGAAGTTCGCGTCTTTGAGAGCATTCAGAATTGCTTGGTTATTTTTAAACTCGTGCAAACCGATTACATGATATTGCGCAAGGTGACTTTCGGAATAGGCGTACCTGAAGCCGTTACCACTGTGGCGACCTTCACACTCTCTAAAATCTGCATGTGGGTCTAAGTTAATGGCATTAACAGGCTTAGCGTGCTGTTTACTTAACGCACGTAAAATTCCTAAGCAGTTATTATGGCCCCCACCAATGACAATAGGTTCTAAACCTGCAGCAAAGATCATCGCCAGTACGCGCTCAACGCGGGTGTCGATATCTGCGCAAAGTTGGCGCAGCTGAGCTAAGTCAGCGTCGTTTTTGTTATCGAGGTGAGCGGCTTGCTGGTTTAAATCATCAAGTTCCACTTCGCCGAGTAATAACACGCGTTCATGATTTAGAAATTGATTATGAGTTTGATTAAGAAAGCGCTTTAAAAAAGCTTGCCATGCTTGATGCGAACCGCCATTGCCTAAATTAGCACGGGGACCAATATCTTCACACACGCCAACGAGTACATAGCGAATGCCGAATTGTTTTGCATCGATAAGGGCTTGAGGTGCGTTTGTGTGTGTATCGAGGAGGGCGAGGGCTTGCCACGCTTTCTGTTCGTTGGCGCGGCGGACACATAAATGTTTAACCGCCGCTTCATCATAAATTTTAAGGTAGTCAGTCACCGAGTTTAGTCTTCTTCTATTACGTCGAACTCTAATTCATCAGCAGATAATATAATGCCGGTGCTATCAGCGTAAACAAAGTCACCATCAAAGAATGAGACACCCGCAAAATTAACGCCAATGCCGTCTTCACCGGCTCCTTCACTGTCGGCAGCAACAGGAATAGACGCAATTGCTTGAATGCCTAAATCTAATTCTTCAAGGTCATCAACATGGCGAATAGCACCATATACAATAATACCTTGCCAGTTATTTTCTAATGCGATTTCAGCCAGCTCAATATCAATTAGTGCGCGGCGGGTTGAACCACCACCATCAATTAACAGTACACTGTCGGTACCATCTGTTGATAATATTTCGCGGATCAGCTCATTGTTCTCAAAACATTTTACGGTTCTAACTCGACCACTGAAACTTGGGCGTCCACCAAAATTGATAAACATAGGTTCGAGCACATCAACCACATCGGCAAAGTGGTCGCATAAATCAGAAGTGCTGTAATCCATTTTTTCATCCTCTAAAGAGACTGTCTGTTTAGTACTCAGTATACCCTGATACAACTCAATAACAACGACTTAATACGTGTTTATTACTTTAAATCAAAGGAATCAACTCACCGCAACATTAGTGTCTCAAAAGCGTCACCTAATTGTTATTTTTAACACCTAAGCTGAGATGAGTAGCCCTCTTATAAAGAGGTCATGTTTGTATTAAAAACAGACACAAAGTATGACAAGGAGCTTGGCCATGGCAAATAACATACTGACGAAGTTAGCAAAAGTGGATGAACAGTTGTTTTTAAGCGTATTTAACGATGCATCGCCTAATTGGCTTAGACGCTCAGCAATCGGTCTATCAAAAACCGGCGATGGTGGGCTATACCTGATGTTATTTGTGGGGTTTTGGTGGTTCAGCGAACAATTACATTTCCAGCAGTTTGCCTTGAGCCTGTTGGTTGGCTTTGCTATAGAGCGACCCATTTATTTTTTGGCTAAAAAACGCATTGCTCGAGTCAGGCCTTGTGATTGTTTAGTGCAAGGGGCTTACCTGGTGCCCAGTGATAAGTTTAGTTTGCCCTCGGGGCACAGTGCTGGTGCGTTTGTTGTTGCGACTATTTTAACGATGTACTTCCCTGCTTTTATGGCTGTGTGGTTTATCTGGGCGGCAGGCGTTGCGGCTTCACGGGTTGTCGTGGGCGTGCATTATCCAGCCGATGTGATTGTTGGTGCGGTGATAGGGTCGAGTTGCGCTGTGCTTGCTGTGATGGTGGTGGAATATATATGAGAATTTTGTACGGTATTCAAGGTACAGGGAATGGTCACATAACACGAGCTCGGGTTATGGCAACAACATTCAATGCATTAGGTGTCGATGTTGATTATGTGTTTTCGGGCCGCCGTGAGCACGATTACTTCGATATGGATGAATTTGCTAACTACCGAGCGTTTCGTGGTTTATCGTTTACCAGTAAATCGGGGCAAGTTGATAGCTTAAAAACACTCAAAAATGCTCGGCCATTGCAGTTAATCAAAGATATAAAAAGCCTTGATTTACGTCACTATGATTTGGTGTTTAATGATTTTGAGCCGATCACAGCATGGGCGGCTAAACAGCAGGGGGTGCCGGTTATTGGTATGAGTCATCAGGCGGCATTTTTGTCAGATAAAGTGCCGATGTTTGGTCGCTCATTTTTCAGAAGAGCGTTAATTCGTCATTATGCGCCCGCTAATGTTTATTTAGGTGTGCATTGGCAACCTTATGCAAAAAATATTATTCCTCCGTTTATTGCGGCTCATCAGCATAATAATCCTGTCATGGTTGAAAATAAGGTGTTAGTTTATTTACCATTCGAAAACTTAGACAGTGTAGTCGACTACCTAAAAGACTTTCCCGAGCGCGAATTCTATTGCTACCACCCTGATGCAGAAAACTCATCAATTGGAAATATTCACTTAAGATCACCATCACGCGTCGGTTTTTTAAATGATCTTGCCAATGCGGGGGGAGTGATAGGAAATGCTGGATTTGAACTGGCCAGTGAGGCCTTGCAATTGGGTAAAAAGCTGCTGTTAAAGCCGCTTGGTAAGCAATTTGAGCAAGGCATAAATGCACAGACTTTATTGTCAATGGGGGCGGCGCATGTCATGAGCTATTTAAATCCCTATGCCATGGATGACTGGCTGCAATCAGCACAAAACAGAAAACTGAATTTTCCTAGCGATCCGGCTCCTTTGGTTGACTGGTTACAAAAAAGACAATGGCAACAACTAGATAAATTGCACTACCACTTGTGGCAACAGGTTGATATTGAAAAAAAAGTTATTGTTTAAACCATTCGTATCAACGACAATGCCCGGCAACATTAGCTACTTTTATTAGCTGCTTTAAATAGTTTAGCTATACTCTTATATGCATGTATCTATAGGGCGCTCTGAATGAATGTATTACAAAACTTAACTATAAAACGTCGTTTACAATTAAACGCGTTAGTTGTTGGTCTTGCAATGATTGTGATGCTATGTGTCATTATCTTTGAGTCTCGCACGATGCTAAAACTCAATGAGACAATTCAAAATGCGGAGGAGCTTGATATTCATGAGCTTTCTATGCGTAAGCATGAGAAAAACTTTCTGTTTTACAAAGATGTAAACAGCCTTAGCTTATTTGAAAATGAGTACACACAACTTAAAACAAAAATGGCGCGATTAGATGAATTGCTAAACGATTTATCGATGAACACAGATAAGTTAGGCGAGTTTAGACGTCTAGCTAAAGTGTACTACGATGATTTTAACAGCGTTGTAGAGTTACAAAAACAAATAGGTTTACACCCAAAAGATGCGCTTTATGGTGATTTGCGTAACGCTGTGCATCAAGTCGAAACACTATTAAGTGAGCGCGAAGATTACCGTTTACTCACTTACATGTTGCAGTTACGCCGCGCCGAAAAAGATTTTATGCTGCGATTTGACACAAAATATCTGACCAAGTTTGATGAATTAGTCGCTGATTTTGAGTCCGCCATTAAAGTAGCTGAGCTTGATGGTAACTACGAAAGTCAATTACTGGCTCTTTTGTCGACCTATCAAACTAAATTTAAAGCACTCGTCGATGCACAAGTCTTACTCGGTCTAGACTTAGATTCGGGTGCCTTGGGTAAAATGAAGCAAAGCGTTGAGATGAGTGATGCCATTGTTTCTGAACTGACCGATGAGACAAAAACATTTGTTGAATCAAGCGCATCGCAAGCACAGTTAATTGCTTTAATGGTGTTTATTATTGCAAGTGCTGTTGTGATGATTTTGGTTTACTTTACCAGCCGTTCAATTATTCAGCCTATTGAGCGTGTATACCATACAATTAATGAGATTCGTCGTAGTAACGATTTAAGTATTTCGATTGAGCAGTCGGGCAAAGACGAAGTGACGATTATGACGGTTGATTTTAACAGCTTAATTGGTGATTTTAAAAAGCTGATTTACGAAGTTAACACGGCACTGAGTACGCTTAATATCGCGACTGAACATTTATCAGAAACCACATCAGCAACCAGTTCGGGTATGCAAGAGCAGCTGCATGAAGCCGATATGGTTGCAACTGCTGCAACTGAAATGCAGGCAACCATTCAAGATATTTCGCATAATACCGAAGCAGCGGCTAAAAAAGCAGAGTCAACCAATTTAAGTGCCCAACAAGGTCGCTCAGAAGTTGAGTCAACGGTCGTACAGATTAATCATTTATCTGAGTCGCTTGGAAATGCTTCGAGTGTTGTGTCGCAATTAGAAAAAGATGCCGAAACGATTGGCTCGGTGCTTGATGTGATCCGTGGCATTGCTGAACAAACGAATTTACTCGCACTGAATGCTGCAATCGAAGCGGCGAGGGCCGGTGAACAGGGACGCGGTTTTGCTGTGGTTGCTGACGAAGTTCGCTCGCTTGCACAACGTACACAAGACTCAACTCAAGAAATTGAAAGCATTATTACGACCTTGCAAGGGCGTACCCGAGAAGTTGTCAGTATTATGCAGCAGTGCCGTAATCAAGGTGGCGAAAGTGCCGCTCAGGCAACGAAAGCAGGTGAGTTACTACGCTCTATCACTGAAGACGTGCAAACGATTATGGATATGAGTACGCACATTGCGACGGCGATTGACGAGCAAAGTCAGGTGGCTTCTGAGGTTAACAAAAACGTGGTGCGTATTCGAGATATTGCTCAACAAGCCTCTGGACATGCAGTCACTAATGCACAAACCAGCGAGGAAGTCTCTGAGCAGGCTCGCGTGCTGTACCAAGCAATTGATAAGTTTAAAGTGTAGGGATTCAGTAACAGATAAATTTAAAAGCGCGCAATTTTGTCGCGCTTTTTTGTTTTAGGTGGCGCTAATAAAACTAAGGTACAAACTTTATTGGTACGCTGTCTTTATTCGCTTCGTGCTCATGGACACGGGTTTGGTATTGTTGCCAAAGTGAGTCTTTATTAGCCTGTAAATCGGCTAAATAATGCCAGCTGTATAAGCCGCTGTTGTGATTATCGCTAAATACTAAACGAAGCGCATAATGACCAACTGGCTCAATTTTGCTAATGCTTACTTGGTGCTTATTTAGTACCAGCTTCATGGGCTCATTACCATGGCCTTGTACTTCGGCTGAGGGTGAGTGAACACGTAAGAACTCTGCACTAAAGCAAGCACTCGACTCATCGTCAAAGTAAACGTCTAGTACTTTGCTTACGCTGTGATAATGCACTTTCGTCACTTCTTTCATAGTAAACCCTATCATTGATTTTTAAGCTAACAAAAAAGCCTCCAACAGGAGGCTTTTAATTATAACGATAATTTAGTGATTAAAGAATAAAGCGACTTAAATCTTCGTCTTCAACCAATGCGCCTAGGTGCTGCTCGACGTAATTAGCATCAATTGTGAGCGTTGAACCCGCTTTTTCAGAAGCATCGAATGAAATTTCTTCCATTAGCTTTTCCATCACAGTGTGTAAGCGACGTGCACCGATGTTTTCGGTTTTTTCGTTTACTTGCCATGCGGCTTTAGCAATACGCTCAATTGCGTCTTCAGTGAAATCAACGTTAACCTGCTCTGTTTTCAACAGTTCGCGTTGCTGCTCTGTAAGCGATGCATGTGGCTCTGTAAGGATACGTTTAAAGTCATCGGCGGTTAACGCTTCTAGCTCTACGCGAATCGGTAAACGACCTTGTAGCTCTGGGATCATGTCTGACGGTTTTGCCATTTGGAATGCACCAGATGCAATAAATAACATGTGGTCAGTCTTAACCATACCGTGTTTAGTGCTCACTGTTGAGCCTTCGATTAATGGCAGTAAATCGCGTTGAACACCTTCGCGGCTTACATCTGGGCCTGACGCTTCGCCACGCTTACAGATTTTATCGATTTCGTCGATAAATACGATGCCGTTTTGCTCTACAGCAAAGATAGCTTGCTCTTTTAACTCTTCAGGGTTAACAAGTTTAGCGGCTTCTTCTTCAACTAATAGCTTGAAAGCTTCTTTGATTTTCAGCTTGCGCTTACTGCGCTTATCACCGCCCATGTTTTGGAACATGCTTTGTAACTGGTTGGTCATTTCTTCCATACCAGGCGGAGCCATGATCTCAACGTTAGGCTGTGCTTGTGCAACATCAATATCGATTTCTTTATCGTCTAATTGGCCTTCACGTAACTTTTTACGGAACGACTGACGTGTCGAAGAGTTTTCATCAGAACGTGATTCACCAAACGTATCACGTGCTGGTGGTAGTAGGGCGTCGAGAATACGCTCTTCTGCCGCTTCTTCAGCTCGGTGCTTGAATTTTTTGGTTTGTTGTTCACGGGTCATTTTGATTGAGATATCAACTAGATCACGAATGATCGTCTCAACTTCTTTACCAACATAACCCACTTCAGTGAATTTTGTTGCTTCGACTTTAATGAAAGGCGCATTAGCTAGTTTAGCAAGGCGACGTGCAATTTCGGTTTTACCGACACCGGTAGGGCCAATCATTAAGATATTTTTTGGCGTAACCTCAGCGCGTAATTCGTCGCTAAGCTGCATGCGACGCCAGCGATTACGCAGTGCGATTGAAACTGCTTTTTTAGCTTTTGCTTGGCCAATAATGTGTTGATCAAGCTCGTGAACGATTTCTCTTGGAGTCATCTCAGACATGGCAGTTCCTATTACAATTCTTCAATAGTTTGGAAATTATTCGTGAATACACAGATGTTGCCTGCAATTGTTAGGCTTTTCTCTACAATTTCACGGGCACTTAGGTCGGTATTTTCAAGCAGGGCTGTCGCAGCAGATTGTGCGAAGTTACCACCACTGCCAATGGCGATAAGGTCGTTCTCTGGTTGTACTACGTCACCATTACCGGTGATGATCAACGAGGCGGTTTCGTCAGCAACGGCCAGTAGCGCTTCAAGCTTTCTGAGTGCGCGGTCACTTCGCCAATCTTTGGCCATTTCTACTGCGGCCTTGGTGAGGTTACCTTGGTGCATTTCTAGTTTGCTTTCAAAGCGTTCGAAAAGGGTGAAGGCATCAGCAGTACCGCCAGCAAAACCAGCGATTACTTTGCCATTATAAAGACGTCGAACTTTGCGGGCGTTGCCCTTCATTACGGTGTTACCAAGTGAAACCTGGCCATCGCCACCAATAACGACCTTGTCGTCGCGGCGAACACTTACAATAGTAGTCATGATTATTCCTCATCATCGAGCGGCGAAGCCGCTCGTAAAAAGCGATTGATGAGGTGTTTATATGGGTGAATGAGCTAAAATCAAGTCCAAAGCCAAATTCCACAGCCCATTATTTTAATGCGCTTGAGTTTGTTTTTGTCGCTTTCTGCCAGACGTTTGGTTTCGTAAGGGCCTAAACGCACTTTATACCAAATGCCATTACTGCCTTCTACGCGTTTAACTTCAGACACTAAGCCTGCAAATGCAATCTTCGCTTTTAAGGTTTGAGCTTGTTCCAGCGTTCTAAAAGAGCCGCATTGCATTACATAAGGGCCTTTTTGCTCAATCTCTTTTACTTCAACCTGAATTTCGTGTTCTTTTATTTCTTTAATAAACTCGGGTGGTTTCGGTTTTGGAATAACCTTTTCTTCTTCTGATTTTGTTGGATTAGCTTGCTGCTCAACAAGTTCAGGATCGGCATTATGTTTGATATACCATAAACCATACCCAAACCCACCCAGCAAAATAAGGGCGACAAAGACAAGAACAATAGGGAACGGCTTTTTTGCCGGGGCTTGTTTTTTATTATTTCGATTTGATGGTTTTTTATTTATGTAATCGTGTTGTGCCATGACTTTTTTATTGGCCTTTAAATCATATCTATTGGATCAACGTCTAAGCTCCAACGCACCTTTTGCGCTAATTTACTGGTGCTTATATAGTCAACCATTTGCGCTAAATATTGGTGTAAGTGGGAGCGCTCCAGCGCTTGAATATGTAACTGAAACCGATATTTACCTGCTACACGCTCCAATGGCGCAGGGATCGGTCCGAGCAATTGTATACCAGATATGTTCTGGACAGGAACCAAATCAGTTAAAAAATCCATGACTTGATTTATGTTATGTCCTTCGGCACGCACAATTGCCATGTTTGTTATGGGGGGGAGCTGAGCATCTTCTCGTTCTGCAAGGGCATAGCGCGCAAAATCTTGATAGCCATTATTCACTAAATCTTGCAATAGTGGGTGCTCAGGAAAGTGAGTTTGTAACAGTACTTGTCCCGGTTCACCACTGCGTCCTGCACGGCCTGCAACCTGAGTGACAAGCTGTGCTAAATGTTCTGTAGCGCGAAAATCACACGAGTACAAACCACTATCAACATCTAAAATAAGCACTAAACTGACATCGGCAAAATGATGGCCTTTCGCAAGCATTTGCGTGCCCACCAAAATACGCGCCCCCCCTTGATTTATGTCGTCGAGGGCTTTTTCTAAGCTGCCTTTACGACGAGTTGAATCTCGGTCAATGCGGCTAATGGGTATATCAGGGAAAGTTTCTGCTAAAAACTCTTCAATTTGTTCCGTGCCTTTACCATTAGGAAAAATCTGTGTGCTGCCACAATCGGGGCATTGATGGGGCACTGCATGCTGCTCGGAGCAATGATGGCAGATCATTTGTCCAATTGCTTTGTGGAATGTGGCACTGGTACTGCAACGTGAGCACTCACTTAACCAGCCACACTCATGACATATGAGTGTGGGAGAAAAGCCGCGTCGATTTAAAAACACCATGACTTGCTTGCCGCGCTCAAGATGTTGACGCATATAGGCCAAACTTGCATGGGCAATACCGGCTTGTTCGGGTTGGCCTTTCATATCCATTAAGTGAAATTGGTTATCAGTGCTGGTTTGCGCACGCTCCGTTAAGCTCAATAGTTGGTACTTGTTATTTATTGCTTTATGTAACGTTTCGAGAGCGGGAGTTGCGCTACCTAGTATCAAGGGTATTTGCTGTTGATAAGCTCTGTAGGCTGCTAAATCGCGAGCATGATAACGCAGCGTATCTTGTTGCTTAAACGAGCTGTCGTGCTCTTCATCAACAATGATCATACCAAGTGATAAAAAAGGTAAGAAAATACTCGAACGGGTGCCGATAACAATGGCGCAGCTGCCTTTTTCGCAGAAACGCCATGTTTGCAAGCGCTCGTTGTCGGTTAATGCTGAATGCCAAAGCATAATAGGGGTATCGGGAAAGCGACGGCGAAAACGATTAACGGTTTGTGGTGTTAGCCCAATTTCGGGCACTAACACCAGTGCTTGCTGGCCTTTTTTTAGAACCTCTTCAAGGCACTGTAAATACACTTCTGTTTTACCACTGCCGGTAACGCCTTCAAGTAAAAAACAGGTGAACCCACTTGCTTGATTAATCGTTGTGCATGCAACGGCTTGTTCTTTGTTTAGGGTTGGTTTACTGCCAATTGTTGGGGCGCGTTGCTGCCATTGGTTATCATGTTCGATAAACTGTTTAATGAGTTCTTTTTCGAGCAAGCTATCAATGGTTTTTTTATTAAAGCCGAGTGCTTTTAATTCGGTTAAAGATGACTTGCCTGACTGCGCTAGCTGCTTCAGCAAATTAAGTTGTGTTTTTGCTTTGAGTGAAGGTAATTTTGCACCTTTGTCGGTGAGTTCAACCATATTTATACTGGTTTTGTCTGGGCATTCACCTTGGCGTAGTGCCGCTGGAAGCGCTGTATGAATTGTTTCACCAAGTGGGTAGCAGTAATAGCGAGCAGTAAATTTTAGCAGTGCTAAGTGTTGCTCAGATAAAATAGGGGCATCGTCTATAACATCAATAATGGCTTTAATTTTATCTTCGGGTACATAGGTACTGGTTTTGATTGCCAGTACGACTGCTATCTTTTTTTGAGAGCCAAAAGGCACACGCACACGCATGCCTACTCGCAGCTCAGGGCTATGTAGCAGCTGCTCAACTTTATAATCGAAGGTACGCTGTAAAGGGACTTTTATGGCAACTTCTACAAAGTGCATAACAACTCAACTGAATTAAGAATAGAAAAAATAGCGTGTGTTGCTAATGTACTAAAATTAGTGCTAAAAACCTACCAACAAATACTGAACGTTTGATGACTTGTTTATTTTTTTAGCTAAAGATGAATTTAAAGCTTGTCGAGAGGCTGCTTGAGCTATAAAATACGCGACCTATTAATTGTATTAACGACGTATGGTGCCAGACTTCGGGTTTGGAGAGCGATGCGGCCTTAACTAGAGGTTCCTATGAAAGAAGGTATTCACCCTAAGTACGAAGCTATCACTGCAACTTGTTCATGTGGTAACAAATTCGAAACTAGCTCTACTTTATGTAAAGACATCCACTTAGACGTATGTTCTGAGTGTCACCCGTTTTACACTGGTAAGCAAAAGATTTTAGACACTGGCGGCCGTGTTGATCGTTTCAACAAGCGCTTCGGTGCACTTAGCAGCAAGAAGTAATATCTGCTGTTTAGTTGAAAGAAGCACCCTTTGGGTGCTTTTTTTATGCCTGAAATTCAGAACCATTCTTTTTTATATCCCATGCCTACACGCTTTATGTGCATAACTATTTCTGCTTGTTATGCCCAATATATCGCTAATAATGCAGACAAATAGTGATCCCTTCGCTATATTTTGAATGATATAAATGATTCCAAAAGTTGTAAAAAGTAACAATTTATATGAACTTCACCTATAAATGCTGTTAAGTTCGTTAAAGTTGCTTACTTTGCTAAGTTTCGGTTATTTGCTGTGTTCGTGCCTATAAAATACAAAAACAGGTGCTTAAATGGCCACAAATAGATGAATTTTTATCTGTTGTGAATTAAAACTATGTGCAGAAATTGTTGGGAAATCCTTTAAAATTAAGCGATATAGCATATAACAGGATAGACCTGATAATACTTGGAATTTTTATATATTACAGGTATCGTACAGATGCAAGCCCTCTCACTTTTTAACTTATTGCAGGATACTATCGCGTTATGTCAGATTTTCGTGAACAAGCATTACATTACCACGCTCACCCCGTTCCAGGTAAAATTAGTGTAGAACTAACTAAACCAGCAGAAACGGTTAATGATCTCGCTCTAGCATATAGTCCAGGTGTCGCAGAGCCCGTCCGTGAGATAGCAGCCGATCCAGCAAATGCCTATAAATACACCGGCAAAGGTAATATGGTTGCGGTTATTTCAAACGGTACCGCAATTTTAGGCTTAGGCAATTTAGGTCCGCTTGCATCAAAACCTGTGATGGAAGGTAAAGCACTTTTATTTAAACGCTTTGCAGGTTTAGACTCGATAGATATCGAAGTAAAACACCGCACGACAGAAGACTTCATTAATACTGTTGCAAATATTGCCGATACGTTTGGTGGTATCAACCTAGAAGATATTAAAGCGCCAGAGTGTTTCGAAATTGAAAAAGCGCTTATTGAGCGTTGTAGCATCCCTGTTTTCCACGATGACCAACATGGTACTGCAATCGTAACAGCAGCAGGCATGCTAAATGCGCTTGAAGTACAGGGTAAAGATATCGAAGACGCGATTATCGTGTGTTTAGGTGCCGGTGCAGCAGCGGTTGCATGTATGGAACTACTTATTAAATGTGGTGCATTGCGTGAGCACATTTATATGCTTGACCGCAAAGGCGTGATCCATACACGTCGAGATGACTTAAACGAGTATAAATTGCTATTTGCTAACAATACCGATAAGCGCACTTTGCAAGATGTGATAGCCGATGCTGATGTATTTGTTGGTGTATCTGGCCCTAACTTATTAACCGCTGAAGATTTAAAACTGATGGCAGATAAGCCGGTGGTTTTTGCATGTTCAAACCCTGATCCAGAAATCGCGCCAGCTGTTGCACACGGTGCACGTAATGATTTAATTATGGCAACAGGGCGTTCTGATTACCCTAATCAGGTTAATAATGTATTGTGTTTCCCATTCATTTTCCGCGGTGCGCTTGATGTGCGTGCGACATCAATCAATGATGAAATGAAAATTGCAGCGGTGCATGCTATTCGTAGTATTGCGAAAGAGCCTGTGCCTAACGAAGTGCTTAAGGCGTCGGGTGTTGATTCACTTGAGTTTGGTGCTGAGTACATTATTCCAAAACCAATGGACCCACGCTTATTACCACGTATTGCACGTGCTGTTGCAGAAGCAGCCGTTGAGTCTGGTGTGGCGCAAATTGACATGCCAGAAAACTACATGCGTTAAATAATTAGGTACCTATTCGTTTGATTAAGCGGGTAGGTATAACTAACTGCAAATAAAAAACTCAGCCAAGGCTGAGTTTTTTTATGTCTGAGAAATCGGCTACGATCCGGTGGCCGAAATATTTACTCTGAATCAAGTACGGGGATATCTAACCCCATTTCTTGCATAATTCTTTTTACTTCTTCAGGTACTTTTTCAGGGTTATCTTTACGAAGGTCGTCATCATTCGGTAATGGTTGACCTGTAAAAGCGTGTAAAAAGGCTTCGCACAGTAGCTCACTGTTAGTGGCATGACGAAGATTATTAATCTGACGACGCGTGCGCTCATCAGTTAATACTTTTAATACGTTCAGCGGAATTGATACGGTAATTTTTTTTACTTGCTCTGATTTTTTACCGTGTTCTGCATATGGGTGAATGTATTCACCGTTCCATTTAGCCATAAGTTGTTTCGTTGCCTCGGTTGTCAGTTGTTTACGCCTTATCCACAGCGCAAGATGCGGAAATTCTATCGCTTTAAAAAAGATAGTCAAATACTAGTTATTTAGCCATCTAGTCGTGTAAATGTATAAACTTCTATGTAATGGCGATAAATGCTTTGACTTCTCATATTTGATCATCTAACCTTTTAGACGTCTAAACATCCAATTCTAAGTAGGTGATGAAATGAGTGAAAAAAATAAAGCGACGATTGCTGTTCGTCATGGCATTGAAGCCGATAAACACCACGGTGCAGTCGTTCCACCAATTTACTTATCAACCACTTATTCGTTCGCTGATTTTGATACTAAGCGCCAATATGACTATGGCCGCAGTGGTAACCCTAACCGTGATATTTTAGCCGAAACACTCGCTGAACTAGAGGGCGGAGCTAAAGGCATTATTACTGCGACAGGCATGGCGGCTGTTCACTTAACGACACAGCTTTTGAATAGCGATGATACCTTGGTTATTCCACATGACTGTTACGGCGGTAGCTATCGTTTATTTACCTCATTAGAGAAGCGCGGTTTACTGAAACTAAAAGTGCTTGATTTAACAAAAGCTGAAAATCACCAAGAAATCTTAGCGATAAAACCTAAACTGATCTGGATTGAAACACCCAGTAACCCCATTTTACGCCTAACAGATATTAAAGCGATTACCGCCATTGCTAAACAATCCGGTGCACTTGTTGCGGCTGATAACACGTTTTTATCGCCGGCCTTGCAAAACCCGATTGAGTTTGGTGTTGATATAGTCGTGCATTCAACGACTAAATACATTAACGGTCACTCTGATGTGGTTGGCGGTGCTGTTATTGCAGCAACGCAAGAGTTGGGTGATGAACTGGCTTGGTGGGCAAATAATATTGGTATTACGGGTGCACCGTTTGATAGTTATCTTACTCTGCGTGGTTTACGCACTTTAAATGTGCGTTTAAAACAGCACCAAGAGAATGCGTTTGCAATTGCAGAATATTTAGAAGATTCACCGTTTGTGAGCCAAGTATATTATCCCGGTCTCGCTTCTCATCCTCAGCATGCGCTCGCTAAAGCACAGCAACGCGGTTTTGGTGGCATGGTGAGTTTTGATATTAAAGGCGACATTAATGATGCTGCGGCTTTTCTAACAGGCCTTAAAGAGTTTAGCTTAGCCGAATCATTGGGGGGCGTTGAGAGTTTAATTTGTCACCCTGCGACCATGACTCATGCTGGAATGGAGGCAAAAGCTCGCTTAGAAGCAGGGGTGGGTGATACGTTAATTCGTATCTCTGTTGGCATTGAGGATGTAAAAGATTTAATTGCCGATTTAGACCGTGTTTTCAATTTAGTTAAACCAGGTCAGGGGCAGCAAGCCACTCAGAGCAACGCGAAGCAAACGCACACGCAAGCCAATACGCAACAAAGCAGCACTTTTAAGTTAACGCCAGCACATACGGCATTGTGGTAGAAAAATGGTAAATATTGTTCATAAATTTGGTGGCTCAAGCTTAAGCTCTGCAGAGCGTTATCATGCTGTGGCAAATATTGTTTTAGCAAATACGCAGCAAGGTGATTGTGTGGTGGTGTCTGCATCGGGCAAAACAACCGACACCTTGGTAAAACTTTGGCAAAGTTATCAACAGCAAGATAACCAAGCGGTTAGTGATATTTTATTGCTGATTGATAATAATCAGCGCGCCTTAATAGAGCAGCTGTTAGTAGCAAAAAACAAGCAGCAGGCATTGGCACAATTAAAAGATGAGCTGGCGCTATTAAATATACTTATTGCTAAACAGCAACTACAAGAAGCCGTGTTGCTAGCACATGGAGAAGTATGGTCTGCGCGTTTATTAGCGGGCTATCTAAATCAGCTGGGTGTGGCAGCACAGGATGTGGATGCACGGCAGTTATTTACATTAAATGATGGCCAACTATTGCATCAAAAGAATCAACAGCAATGCACCGATGCGATCAGTAAAGTAAAGATCAATGTGGTGACAGGCTTTATCGCTGCAGATTGTCAGGGTAAGACGGTAACACTGGGTCGTAATGGCAGTGACTACAGTGCGACCTTGTTAGCAAGCTATACCTTTGCCAAGCAAGTGTCTATTTGGACTGATACCCAAGGTGTATTCAGTACAGACCCTCGTAAGGTGAAAAACGCCGTTAAATACGCAAAAGTGTGCCGAGAGCAAGCTAATTTATTGGCTCGCTTAGGTAACCCTGTTTTACATGCAAAAACCTTATCACCGCTTAAAGACAGCGACATTAAACTTGTTGTAAGAAGTAGCTTTGATTGTGATGCCAGCCCAACTGAGGTTGTAAAAGAAGGGTATAGCAAGGCGAAGCGTTTTATTACGACCTTAGATAATATCGATTTACTGCGTGTTGATACGCTAAGCACAGGTGAAGTGGGGGAGCTGAGTCAGCTAATTCAGCACAGTTTGCATCATTTTGTGAAAGAAGGTGATACCTATTTGCTGGTACCAGGGCACAGTACTCATCAAGTGGTGAGTCACCTTGCTGGGCGGGCTAATATTGTTGAATCTAATTTAAGCGGCTGCGCGGTTGTGGCACCAAGTAGCGATGTGAGCCAGTTAGCTGAACAAGCAATTTCGCTCCTTAAAGAGCAAAGTATTCATCCACGCTTTGTACAACAAGATCAGCAGTATGTGTTGCTACTAAACGATCAAGCTATAGACAGCGATGTACTGACCCTGTTGCATGATAAATTGGTCAACAAGGGTCAAGAACTGGCTATTATCGTGGCTGGGCTGGGTAATGTTGGTGAAGTCTTTCTATCACAGTTACAGGCTCAGTTTGTTAGGTTATCAGCTCATTACCAGATTAAAGTCGTGGCATTATTACGCTCAAAGCAAATGCTATTTAGTGCCAGTGGCTTGAACACAGAAACGTGGCAAGCGCAGTGGCAAAGTGAAGCCCAACACTACGATAAAGAAACACTGCTAACACGTATTAGCGAACTTGATTACGAACACAAAGTGGTGATTGATATCACCGCCAGTGAAGCGTTTAGCCAATTATACCCAGCACTCGTTGAGCTTAATTGTCATTTAATTAGTGCCAATAAATATGCAGGCACAGCGGCAAATGATTGGTATCAAACATTGCGCTCTAATTTAGCTGAGCGTAATTTGTTGTGGCGTTATAACACCAGTGTAGGGGCCGGCTTACCAATTAACTTTGCATTGGCAGACTTACAAAATAGTGGTGATAGTATTCATCGTATAGAAGGGGTTTTTTCGGGGACGCTGTCGTGGTTGTGCAGTTGCTATGATGGTAACGTTCCGTTTACTGAACTTGTGCTACAAGCGCAGCAAATGGGCTACACCGAACCTGACCCGCGTGAAGATTTATCTGGCCGAGATATGCAGCGCAAGTTACTTATTTTAGCCCGCGATTTAGGGTTAGATTTAGAGCTTGATGACATTGCATTAACGCCATTGATGCCTGAAGAACTGGCAACAGGAAGTTGGCAAGACTTCCTTGCGAACAGGCATTTGCTTGATGCATTCATCGAAGAAAAGGCTGCCATTGCACAGGCCGAAAATAAAGTTGTTCGCTACACCGGTGCAATTACGCTCGTTGATGGTAAAGCGAAAGCAGCCGTTGGCTTAGTGAATGTTGCACACGATGATGTATTAGCTAGCTTAAAGCCGGGTGATAATATTTTTGTGATTAATTCGCAGTGGTACACAGACAACGCGCTCGTCATTCAAGGCCCTGGTGCAGGAAAAGAAGTGACTGCTGCGGGAGTTCATTCAGACCTTTACTGGTTAGTGAATAACTTAAAATAATTTTGCTGATCTTAGTTTAAATAGCTAAGCAAAAAGCGCCCAATGGGCGCTTTTTTATTAGTCTAATAAAGGTGTTAAAGACTGTTTAGAACAGCTCTTCCTCTGTAGAAAGTGACTCTTCAAACACATTAGTCGGTTGCTCAAGGACATACTTCGTCGGAGCGGTGCCTTTAATAAAGTACTCAAAGCGACTGGTGTAATCATTTTTATGGCTCAGTAACCCTGTTGCTAAATCAATGCGCACAGACACTAAGCCTTCTGGAAACTCAATCGGTGCCTCAGGCATACCATCTAAAGCAACTCGCATAAAATCAACCCAAGCTGGTTGAGCCGTTTTTGCGCCTGATTCAGCCCCTGATATTTGTGACTTATCAAGGTTACTGTTGTAGGTTGAACGACCCAGTGGGTTGCCTGGGTTATCAAAGCCAACCCACACAGAGGTCAGTACATTGCGATTAAAACCACTAAACCATGTATCAACAGAGTCATTCGTGGTTCCGGTTTTACCTGCTAGATCACGGCGATCAAGCGCTTGTGCACGCCAGCCAGTACCACTCCAACCTGTTTTATGTGCCCAGCTTCCGCCACCCCAAATTGCGCTGTGCATTGCTTGCGAAATTAAGAAAGCATTTTGTTTTGAGATGATACGAGGCGCGCAGCGAGGCTGAGCATTGTGTTCTAATTCTGTGGCCACCAGTTGGCTATCATCAAGTGTTGCAAAATCGGGCGTGACCTTTTGCTCTGGGGTATCACAGGCAAGCTCTGGTGTGGCTTTATATAAAGTTGTTCCAGCAGAATCTTGAATTTCAGAGATGTAATAAGGCGTAATTAAGTGCCCTCCATTTGCAAAGGCACTCATGCCGCGTGCAAGCTCAAGAGGCGTAATAGAGGCACTCCCTAATGCCAGCGACTCACTGCGGTTAATGTCGCTATTCAAAAAGCCAAACTTTAATAAATGATCTGCTGTGCGCTCTAAACCAACACCGCGTAATAACCGAACTGAAATAACGTTTTTAGATTGTGCTAAAGCACGACGAATACGAATAGGGCCATTGTAAACTGCTGGGCTATTTTTAGGACGCCATGCAACACCTTGGCTTTTGTCCCATTGGTTAATGGGGGCATCATTTAAGATTGAGGCTAAGGTATAGCCATTTTCTAACGCCGCTGAGTAAATAAATGGTTTAATATTCGAACCTACTTGGCGCTTAGCTTGTACTGCACGATTATATTGGCTTTGCTCAAAACTATACCCTCCCACAATGGCTTTTATGCGACCATCTTGAGGGTCAAGTGATACTAAGGCGCTTGATGCTTCGGGTACTTGGCTTAAAATATAACTGTCATCTGGATTCTTACGTAGCCAAATTTGTTCGCCAGCATTGAGAATTTCGGTGGCCGTTTTCGGTGCAAAACCTTGGCGATAACGGGTAATGTATTTACGTGCCCATTTTAGGCCATCCCACTCAAGGGTTATATGCTCGCCATTTTTTAGTAATACCTGCGCAGATTGCTCAGCAACATTAGTGACTACGCCCGCACGTAAAGGGCCAAACTCTTTCACGTCTTTTAGTTTATCTAAAATAGCGTCTTCGCTAAGCGGACTATCCGTATTGCTATCCCAAAGCTGCGCGGTGGCGCCTCGGTATCCATGGCGCATATCGTAGGCATGTAGATTGTCGACGAGCGCATCTTGGGCTGCTTGTTGAATATTAGACTCAACACTGGTGTATACTTTAAAACCGGTGTTGTATGCACGTTCGTGGCCGTAACGGGCCACCATTTCTGCACGCACCATTTCAGATATATACGGTGCATAGACTTCAATTTCTGCCCCATGAAATTTAGCGGTAATTGGTGCGTTAATGGCTTCTTCGTATTCACTCTGGGTAATATATTTTTCGGTTAACATACGGCCAAGAACAACATTTCGTCGACTTTTTGCGCGTGCAGGGTTACGAATGGGGTTTAAAGCCGAAGGCGCTTTGGGGAGACCTGCAATCATTGCCATTTGAGGCAGTGTAAGCTCATTCAGTTCTTTACCGTAATACACTTGTGCAGCAGCACCTATACCGAATGCGCGGTTACCTAATTCAATTTTATTTAAATATAATTCGAGAATTTCATCTTTGCTTAATATGCTTTCTATGTGCAAAGCAATGAAGATCTCTTTCACTTTACGGATGTATGCTTTTTCACGAGTTAAGAAGAAGTTACGGGCAAGTTGCATTGTTATAGTACTTGCGCCTTGTTTCTTTTCTCCTGTAGATATGAGTACAATGGCTGAGCGGATGATACCGATAGGGTCGATACCAATATGTTCATAAAATCGATTATCTTCAGTTGCTAAAATAGCATCGATTAAAGGCTGGGGAATTTCATCGATTGTGACCGGAATGCGGCGTTTTTCACCGAATTGGTTAATCAATAAACCATCTCTAGAAAATACTTGCATAGGTGTCTGTAATTGAACGTCTTTCAGTACCTGAACGCTAGGAATATCAGGTTTAACGTAATAGTATAGACCGACTAAAGTGATTAGTCCTAAAAATGAGCAGATGATAATAAATTGTAAAGTTCGTTTTAATAAAATCACTTATATTTTCCCTAAATGGACTCCCAATTAGAATCGGAGACTGCTAGTATATATTGATTAAAAAATGAATAATATTTTTTCAGATAAAAATTATAACTTGTTTATTATTAAAACAAAGGCCAAGTTGCAAACATGCTAAGTCAGCTATTTAAAAAGCCTTCATCTATGATGGTAGGGATCGACATTGGATCGCACTGCATTAAAGCAGTGTTGTTGCAGGAGACAGACACAGGTTTGCGACTTGAGGCGTTAGCTATAGAGCCAATGCCAAAGGGAGCAATGTCTGAGCGTACAATTCAAGACATTGAAGCGATTGGCAATGTTATCGCTAAATTAAAAAGGAAAATACCTAAATCTGTTCAGGCTGCGGCAGTAGCCGTGTCTGGTCAAACCGTGATCACCAAAGTGATTTTCATGGATGTATCATTAACTGATGCTGAATTAGAGTCGCAAATTGCAATTGAGGCAGATAGCCTCATACCGTACCCACTTGATGAAGTAAATATAGACTTTGAAAAACTCGCCATTAATGAGGCCGATCCGAGCAAGGTTAATGTATTGCTCTCAGCTGCCCGTACAGAAAGTGTTGAGGCACGCGTTGGTGCTTTAGAAACGGCTAATTTAAAAGCTAAAGTGGTCGATGTAGAAAGTTATGCACTTAGTCGAACGATGGATGTGTACTACCAGCAGTTGCCAAGCGATGCGTACAATAAGTGTGTTGCTGTGGTTGATATTGGTGCCGTGCTGATGTTAGTGAGCGTGGTACAAGCGGGTGAAACTATTTATACCCGTGACCAAGTGTTCGGTGGTGATCAATATACAAATAGCATTGTTGCTTACTACAACAAAAGTTTTGATGAAGCTGAAATCGGCAAAACAACCGGTGATTTGCCGCCTAATTACACCTTTGAAGTATTGGCACCTTTCCAAACATCGTTGCTACAGCAAGTAAGACGTGCGGTGCAAATGTTCTTAACCACAAGTGGCAAAGATCATGTTGACTATATCGTTTTAACCGGTGGCACGGCGATGATTGAAGGGTTAGATCGCTTACTCATTGAAGAATTAGGAATTCATACTGTGGTTGCTGATCCTTTCGCAAACATTGAGGTTTCTCCAAGAGTTGATCGCAATGTGCTGCAGCGTCACCGAACGCAGTTTGCGATAGCTACTGGGTTGGCGTTAAGGAGCTTTTCATCATGCCACATATAAACCTACTGCCTTGGCGCGAACAACAACGTAAAGAATCACAGAATAAATTTGTGACAGTACTTTTTGCAGTTGTGGTTATCAGTTTCTTAAGTATGTATATATTAAGCTCTTTTTATAGTGGTTTACGCGAAGGGCAAAATATAAAAAATGATTTCTTAAATACAGAAATTGCCTTGCTTAATCAGCGTATCCGCGAGATTAATGATCTTGATAAGAAAAAAGAAAGCCTTCAACAACGCATGCGACTCATTGAAGAGCTACAAAGTAGTCGTAACCTTGGTACGCAGATTATGGATGAAGTGGCAAAAATAGTGCCAGCGGGTGTCTATCTTACCAAGCTTGAGCGCCAAAATGACCGTATTCATGTGATTGGTCGCAGTGAATCTAACAATCGCTTATCGACGATGTTACGACAAGTGCAAAGCTCTTATTTGTTAGAGCGACCCGTAATGCAAGGCATTGTTGCAGGTGAACAAACATCTAGGCTATTGAGTGATTTTAATATGGATTTTTACGTTAAACCGTTTGATAAAATAGGAGAAGCACCTAATGAGCCTTGATATCAAATCGTTAACTGAAATAGATTGGAATGAAATAGAACTCGAAAACATGGGCGATTGGCCCATTGCTGTAAAAGCACTGTGTTGTGCGTTTGTTGCGGCAATCGTGTTGTATTTCAGCTATAGCTTGTTAGTGTCAGACGAAATAACCAGCTATCACGCCGCGGTTGCAAAAGAAACCGAACTGCGCAATACGTACAAACAAAAATACGCTTTAGCCAGTAAATTAGAGTTATATCGTCAACAAATGGTCGACATGGAAGAAAAGTTTTCACAGCTTTTAAAACGCTTACCAACGTCGAATGAAACACCGGGGCTCCTTGACGACTTATCGTATGTGGGGACAACGAGCGGCTTAACCTTTTTGAAGATTGGCTGGTTGCCGGAAATTAAAAAAGAGTTTTACACCGAATTACCCATTAAAATTGAGGTAATAGGAACCTATCATGAGTTTGGTGACTTTGTTGGCAAAGTGGCACAGTTACCACGTATTGTGAGTTTGCATGATTTTACCATTCAAACGTCTAACGAGAATGAATTAACCTTTAGCGTTGTGGCAAAAACCTACCGTTATGAAGGGGGGCCTAAGAAATGAGAAAGCTCCCGTTAATTATTGTTATGAGCTTGCTTCTCAGCGCCTGTAATGATGATACTTCAGAACAAAAAGAGTTTATTGATCAGGTAAAAGCGAGCACGACCCCTGAGGTTGAGCCTATTCCTCAAATGGCAAAGTTTGAATATTTTGAATACAGTGCAGGTGAGTTACGTAGTCCGTTTGTCGCTCCAAAACCAGAAATAATTCAAAATAACTTGGTTCAAGTTAAAAACTGTTTACACCCAGACCCTGACCGTGTTCGTCAACCACTTGAAAAATACCCGCTCGATAACTTGTCAATGAAAGGCACTATCGGTAGTAAAGGGAGAACCTGGGCATTGATCAAAGCCGCTGACGACACGCTATATCGTGTCACAGAGGGTAATTATCTAGGTTTGTATCATGGTGAAATAAAAGAAGTGCACGACAATTATATACAATTATTAGAATTAATTCCTGATGGGTCTGGTTGTTGGAAAGAGCGTCTGACAAAACTAGAAATGTTAGAGGCAGATACAAATGGTGCAAGTTAATCGTATGAAAGGTAAAAATAAGATGCATAAAGGAATGGCTTGGTTAGTACACATGCACAAATTTATGTTGGCGGCATTGGCACTCTTAATGACGCAGACAGCGATTGCTGCTCCTCTTCTCTATGATGTGCGTTATAACCCCTTGATGAAAGGCGAAACGCAATTACAGTTAGTGTTTGATGAGGCCCTTACCTTTGAGCCAAAAGTGCAAGTGTACAATTCGCCTGCACGCATTGAGATGTTATTTAGCGATGTCGGTGTAGATAACAATGTCCGCGATGTTGAAATAAATCAGGCGGGTATTAAACATGTCAGCAGCACAATGACATCACAAGGCTTGAAAGTAACCGTTTCTTTAGAGCGTTTAAAAATTTATAAAACGACTGCGAAAGATAACATCGTCACTTTACACGTATCAGACAACCCAATCACCACCGATGAGTCGGCTGATCCGCTATCAGCAAAAAATAATTACATTAATACGGTGCAATCAATTGATTTTCGTCGCGGTGATAAAGGCGAAGCGCGCTTACTTGTGTTTTTACAAGATACGCAAGCGGCAATCGATGTACATGAAAGCGGTGGTAAAATTGTTGCAGAATTTCACCATACAGACATTTTAGACGATTTATTATATCAATTAGATGTTCTTGATTTTGGCACTGTTGTTAGCACGATAGAAACGTTTAAAGAAGATAATTTGACGCGCATTGTAATTGAACCTAATGCCGCATTTAAATTTACGCATCAGCAGATCGAAAATATCTTTACTTTGACCGTCGAAAAAGATGACTCACAACGCGCATACCTTGATGGCGGTATTGAATACCAAGGTCGCCCAATGACCTTAAACTTTCAAGATATTCCGGTCCGTGCTGTGCTGCAAATTATCGCAGGCTATAACGAGTTTAACCTTGTCACCAGCGACTCAGTGTCAGGTAACATCACATTACGCCTAGAAGGTGTGCCATGGGATCAAGCACTCGACGTGGTGTTAAAAGTGAAAGGCTTAGACAAACGCATGGATGGCACCATTTTAATGGTGGCACCGTCTGAAGAATTGGCTGCTCGCGAAGCGAAAGAGTTAAAAGCAAAACAGCAAGTTGAAGACCTAGAGCCTTTATACAGTGAATATATTCGTCTTAACTACGCGAAAGCGGAAGAGTTCGCCGATTTATTAAAAACCGACACTAACAGCATCATTTCTGCACGTGGCAGCGTGTCGGTTGATAAGCGCACCAATACACTATTAATTAAAGACACCGCTAAGAGCATAGAGAGTGTTCGCCGTATGGTTGATACGCTTGATATTGCGGTGCGACAAGTTGTTATTGAGTCTCGTATGGTGACGGTTCGTGATAACGTACAAGAAGACTTAGGTGTGCGTTGGGGCTTTAGTGACCAGCAAGGCACTGATGGCTTAGCGGGAACACTTGAAGGCGCTGAAACGATTTCAAATGGTTTGATCCCGAACGTCGCTGATCGTCTAAATGTTAACTTACCAATCTCAAACCCAGCAGGGAGCATTGGTATGCATGTTGCGAAACTTGCCAATGGCACTTTAATTGATCTCGAGCTGACTGCGCTTGAAGAAGAAAATAAAGGTGAAATCATTGCCAGCCCTCGTATTACCACAGCAAACCAGCAAAAAGCCCGTATTGAGCAAGGTACTGAAATTCCCTATGTAGAGGCTGCTTCAAGTGGTGCAACAACGGTGAGTTTCAAAAAGGCGGTATTAAGCCTTGAAGTGACACCGCATATCACGCCAGACAACAAGGTGATTCTTGACCTTATTATCACTCAAGATACACGAGGCGATACGGTACAGACTCCAACAGGCCCTGCAGTCGCTATTGATACGCAACAGATCCAAACACAAGTGTTGGTTGAAAATGGCCAAACCGTCGTACTCGGTGGTATTTTTCAACAACAAATTGTGAACTCAACAAAGAAAGTACCTCTACTAGGTGACATTCCATATTTAGGTGTGCTGTTTAGAAGTACGAGTGAATTTAATGAAAAAAGAGAGTTGCTAATCTTCGTAACACCAAAAATTCAGATAGATTAAGTGTTTTTTTCTTAAGCAACGAGCAATTCGCAGGTTTAATTGCTCGTTATGAGGCTTTTTACGCTAATTGACTTGAAATGACCAATCAATTACTGAGATAATCCCCTCCTTAATTTTGGGGCCAGGTCGTTAGGCGGGGTTTTATTTCAAATTTTAGAGTTCGTTTGTACTAAAAAGATATGGCTGAGAAACGTAATATATTTCTAGTGGGCCCTATGGGGGCTGGCAAAAGCACAATTGGTCGTCACATTGCTGACCAATTACACCTTGAATTTTTCGATTCAGATCAAGAGATCGAGCGTCGTACAGGAGCAGATATTGCTTGGGTATTCGATCTTGAGGGTGAAGAGGGCTTCCGACTTCGTGAAGAGACTGTTATTTCAGACTTAACTGAGATGCAAGGCATTGTTCTTGCTACTGGTGGTGGTTCTGTGATCAGTAAAGAAGTTCGTAATAAGCTTTCTGCTCGAGGTATTGTTGTATACCTAGAGACACCGATCGAAAAGCAGGTTGCACGCACACAGCGCGACAAGCGTCGCCCATTATTGCAAACAGAAGAAGCACCGCGCGATGTATTAGAGCGCTTAGCTGAAGAACGCGAACCGTTATACAAAGAAGTGGCTGATTTTGTTGTCCGCACTGATGAGCAAAGCGCTAAAGTTGTTGCTAATCAAATCATTGAGAAATTAGATTTTTAAAAACCAATAATAAAAAGGAAATTAGCGATGCTTGAATTAACTGTTAATTTGGACGAGCGAAGTTATCCTATTTATATTGGTCAATCTGCACTTCAACAGACAGGTCGACTCCGCGAGCACATTGGCGATTGTCGACCTATCATTATCACCAACGACACCATTGCACCTTTGTATTTAGATGATGTAATGACGTCGTTGGCTGATCTTAATCCGTTATCTTTTGTTATTCCTGATGGTGAGCAATTTAAATCACTGGATTGGTTTGAAAAGATTTCAGCGTTTTTACTTGAGCATAACTGTGGTCGTGACACCTGCTTAATTGCATTAGGCGGGGGTGTTGTAGGTGATTTAACGGGCTTTGTAGCTGCGTGTTATCAGCGTGGTGTGCCGTTTATTCAAATACCGACGACATTGTTGTCGCAAGTAGATTCATCTGTGGGCGGTAAAACAGCGGTTAACCATCCGCTGGGTAAAAACATGATTGGTGCTTTTTACCAACCGCAAGCTGTGTTTATTGATACCAAATCATTGCATACTCTGCCAGAGCGCGAGTTTGCAGCCGGTATGGCAGAAGTAATCAAGTACGGCTTAATCTACGATACAGAGCTATTTGCTTATCTTGAGCAAAATATCGCAAAGTTAAAGTCACTTGACGAGCAAACGCTTCAGCATGTGATTTATCGTTGCTGCGAAATCAAAGCACTTATTGTTGCAGAAGATGAAAAAGAAGCTGGTTTACGTGCACTCCTAAACCTGGGCCATACTTTTGGTCATGCTATTGAAGCACAAATGGGTTACGGTAATTGGTTGCATGGAGAAGCCGTGGCGGCAGGTATGGTGCTTGCAGCCCGACTGGCACACACGCGAGGCGACTTATCAGCATCTGAGGTTGAGCGTATTGTACAGTTAATATCACAGTATGATTTACCTGTGGATATTCCAAGCGAGATGACCAGTGAGCAGTTTCTGATTCATATGCGCAAAGATAAGAAAAATAAAAAAGGCACCATTCGCTTTATTCTTCCTACACAATTTGGTCAATGTGCGCTGGTCAGTGATGTAACCGATCAGCAGGTCTGTGATTTAATAGCGCGCTAATGCAATCACAAATATTGCCTAGCCGTGCAGCGCTAGTTGATCGTATTGCCCTCCAATTCGAATATGGGCAGAACCTAATATGCTTATTAGGCGCATCAGGATTAGGAAAAAGTTATTTGTTGGAAACGTTTATTACCGACAAATATCTTGAGTTCAACAAAGCATTTGTACAACTTTCTGGCAAGATGACTGATCAACAGTTCATCACTGAGCTACTCGAACAAAACTTTCGTAACCCACTGATTGATCACACCCTCAGTTTATCTGAAAACTTTTATCAGCTTTATAAACAACAACCCTGCGGTAATTGTTTGTGGGTGATTGATGGCGGCCGTCATTTATCAGATGAAATGATCCAACAGTTAGAAACGTTAGCAAAACAAAGCCCAACAACTTTATATATTTTGCTTGCCTCACAATCATCGGGGCAGTTTACGCAAGCGGTTGAAATTCATCTTGAAGCATTGAACATAAGTGAAAGTAAGCAGCTAATGCGCTGGTTTTTTGATAACTTACCTGTTGAGGAAGACCCTGTATTTCGTACTTTTTTACAAGAAGCACAGGGCAATCCTGCGTTGCTACTTGCATGGCAACCTGAGCTACAAACCGCTGATATTCGTGCGCCAGAAAAAAGTTATAAGCTGCTGTATATCATTTTATTGTTGTTAACGACCATGCTGTTGATTATTGGCTTTTTATACAAAGCTGATATGACGCAGTGGTGGAAAGCGCATTATCAACAAGATACCGCCTTACCGGTGGAAACGGCACTTTCTACTGACGCTGTTGTTAACTCGCAAAGAGACACCGAGCTTAAAGCCGTTGAGCAGCTAGAACCAGAACGAGCACCTGAGCTGCCATCGCCAACAGTTGAAACCGCAGAGATTATTAAGCAACCCGATGAAAAGCATGAAAATAATGTTGCTGCAATTGTTGATAGCCTCGCGCCAGATAAAACGATTGAGCAACCATCACAGCCAGTAGAAAAGCCAAGCAGTGATGAAATTGCCGCTGCGCTGACCTCTGATGCGAAAAATACTGATAACATTGATTCACTCATAGAAGAGCCTGTGAATGACAAACCGCCACTACTTAGCGGTAATGCTTGGTATTTAGCACAGCCAGACAATAATTTTGTTATTCAGCTATTGGCTGTCACGAACCCACAGATCAGCGAGAAATTTATCGCTGAAAATACCTTACAAGGGCAAGTGAATACTTATAAAAGTATGCGCAGTGGCAAGCCATGGTGGATTGTCACTTATGGCAGTTTTTCGACCTTAAGTGATGCTAAGAAAGCAGCCTTATCACTTTCTGAAAATGTGCGTAAAAATCAGCCTTTTTATAAAAAAATAAGTAAAATTAAACAAGAAATCGCTTCACTAGATCAGTAAATTAAAACTGATTAGTGTAAAATCGCGCAACACTGAATTGAAGTTAAGAGCAGATGCAGCAAAAGACCAGGGCCTTCCTTAAATGGGCAGGCGGAAAATACAGCCTAGTTGAGGACATTCACGCCCGTTTAAAACAAGCGAGTATGAATGCAGACACCTTAGTTGAGCCTTTTGTTGGTGCGGGTTCAGTGTTTTTAAATACTGATTTTAAGCATTATATTTTGAATGATATCAATGCAGATCTCATCAATTTATACACAGAGTTAAAGCGCTCGCCAGATGAGTTTATTAGCGACGCTAAAAAATTGTTTGTTGAATTAAACAACCAGCCAGAAGCTTACTATGAATATCGTGTGCAGTTTAATCAAAGTAGCGATGTGTATGAACGTGCTATTTTATTCTTATACATGAATCGTCATGGTTATAATGGTCTATGCCGTTATAACTTGAAGGGGATTTTTAACGTCCCCTTTGGAAAATATAAACGTCCCTATTTCCCTGAAAAAGAAATGAGCTTTTTTGCTGAGAAAGCACAGCAAGCTACGTTTACCTGCCTAGGCTATGACGAAGTCTTTAAGCTTATTCCTGAAAACGCTGTTGTGTACTGTGACCCACCGTATGTACCGCTTAGTAAAACCGCGTCTTTTACGTCATATGCTAAAGGGGGGTTTAACTTAGATGATCAAGCAAACCTAGCAAATTTAGCCGAGCAAGCTGCTTTTGAAAACAATACCCCAGTGCTTATCTCGAATCATGATACGGTCTGGACGCGTAAAATATACAGCCAAGCATCATTAGACGAGATTCAAGTTAAGCGAACAATCAGCCCTAAAGGCGGTTCACGCAATAAAGTCAATGAGTTAATGGCTATGTATTTAGCACCAAAGACACGGTGAAATAGATAGCAGCGACGAAAAGAATAAATAAGATGAGGGCAATCACAGCGAGGGAGCTGAGTGAATGCTCTTTGAAATCAGCTTGACGTTTGTCTTCTGATTGAACACCAAAAAATGCCGCAACGACACTTTGTAATGCACTAAAGAATTTTTTCATGCGATTTAGAACGTCGAGCCTAAACCGCTAACTTTATTTGATTCTTCGCTGCTAGTTAACAGTTCAAGTAAATCTAAGTAATGAAATTGAGCACTACGGCTATCGCCCGTTATCCACGAAAACCAACCCGTTTCTTTATTAGTTTGAATACATTGATTAGTCGAAGACGATACAGTAATCGTATTGCATTGACAGTCTGATGTGGCTGCTAGAAATGTATCTTCATCATTTGAAGAAAGTGATACAAAAGCAGTAACTGAAAGTGCGGACGCGATTAAGATCCCAGTTTTAAAAGCACGCATTGTAATAACCTTTGTTTGTGTTATTTAGATAAGCATACATAAAAGTTGTTCAAATAACAAACTTAATTAATGCTGAATTAGATGATTTTTTAGTAAAATTAGCAGCTTGAAGTAAATGAAATGTTTGATTTTTGTTTGTTTTTAGTTGTTATTAAAAAAGAGGTTATACGCAATGGGGTCGTTCTTTTTACCTAGATTCAATAGTCTAAAAGGCTGACTCTATTATTTTGTCGGGCGCTGCGCTTTCGTGCCGGTGTTTAAATCAGCTAACGATTGGGTTACATTAAGCGCACTTTCATTGCTGTAGCAAATTTTAAGGGATCTCTCATGCTGGAAACATTACAAAAGTATTTAATTGCCCCGTCTATTTTATCGGCCGACTTTGCGCGTTTAGGCGAAGATGTCGATCGCGTCTTAACCAGTGGTGCTGATGTTGTACATTTTGATGTAATGGATAACCACTATGTGCCAAACCTGACCTTTGGCCCCATGATTTGCAAAGCATTACGTGACTACGGTGTTACCGCACCGATAGATGTGCATTTAATGGTGAAGCCGGTTGACCGCTTAATTCCTGATTTTGCTGAAGCTGGGGCATCAATTATTAGTTTTCACCCAGAAGCCAGTGAACATATTGACCGCACCTTACAGCTAATTAAAGATTGTGGTTGCCAAGCGGGATTGGTGTTTAATCCTGCAACCAGCCTGAGCTACCTTGAGCATGTACTCGACAAAGTTGATGTGATCTTATTGATGTCGGTAAACCCCGGTTTTGGCGGTCAAAGCTTTATTCCACATACCTTAGACAAGTTACGTCAAGCGCGTAAAATTATTGAACAATCAGGTCGAAATATTCGCCTTGAAGTGGATGGCGGTGTTAATGTGGATAACATTGCAGAAATCGCTGAGGCAGGAGCCGATATGTTTGTTGCCGGTTCTGCTATTTTCAACCAACCTGATTACAAAGAGGTGATCGATAAAATGCGTGCAGAGCTAGGAAACGTTAATTCATGAGATACGATGCTGCCTTTTTTGACCTCGACGGCACATTAGTCGACAGTGTTTATGATTTGTATATTGCCATGAATTTAACGCTAACAGATTTAGCGTTCCCAGTGGTCACACAAAAATTAGTGGAAGGTTGGGTTGGTAATGGCATAGAAACGCTTGTTAAGCGAGGCTTGAGCGGTGATATGCAAATAAGCGAGCATTTAGATGATGCGTTGGCACAGCAAGCTATCACTCTTTTTTATCAGCATTATGATGAGGTTGTTGGTGATTATAGCGCGCTTTATCAGCACGTTGAGACAGGTCTTGCAGCGCTGGCAAGCATACCCAAAGTCATCATAACCAACAAAGCACGCCGCTTTACTGAAAAACTACTTGATAAGTTGGCACTTACTCATCATTTTCAGTTTATTGTTTGCGGCGATGATATGACAAAAAAACCATCAGCTGAACCGTTACAATTTGCTTGCACACAACTTAATGTAAGCCCAGAAAAAGCCATTATGATCGGTGACTCTAAAAGCGATGTATTAGCAGCTAAAGCCGCTAATGTTGATGTTATCGCGCTCGGTTATGGTTATAACCAAGGTGAAAACCTTGCTGATTTCAATCCAGAGTACCTCTGTGATAATTTCTTAGATATAATACCTGTTCTTACGCAAAGGTAAGTGCATTTTAAATTTAGTCTTATTAGTTTAGTAAAATAAAGGAACATCATGAGTAAACCAGTAGTGTTAAGTGGCATTCAGCCAACCGGTGGTATGACAATAGGCAACTATGTTGGCGCTATTAACCAGTGGCTTAAGCTACAGGAAGACCACGAAAGTTTCTTTATGCTGGTTGATTTACATGCCATTACTGTACGTCAAGATCCTGAGCAGCTGCGCTCACGTGTTTTAGATGGTATTGCATTGTATGCGGCGTGTGGTATCGACCCTGAAAAATCTGCGTTATTTGTTCAATCTCAAGTGCCAGAGCATGCTCAGCTTAGTTGGGTGTTAAACTGTTATGCGCAAATGGGTGAGCTTAACCGTATGACGCAGTTTAAAGACAAGTCATCAAAGCATGCTAATAACGTAAACGTGGGCTTATTTTCATACCCTGTATTACAAGCCGCTGATATTTTGTTGTATCAAGCTGATCAAGTGCCAGTAGGCGAAGACCAAAAGCAGCATTTAGAGCTTACTCGTGATATTGCGACGCGTTTTAATAACCTGTACGGAGATGTATTTAAGCTTCCTGAGCCATACATTCCTGAATTTGGTGCACGTGTAATGAGCTTACAAGACCCATTAAAGAAAATGTCTAAGTCAGATGAAAATCCAAACGGCTACATCATGTTGTTAGATGAACCGAAGAAGATTGAAAAGAAACTGAAAAAAGCCGTTACTGATTCAGATGAGCAAGCACGTATTTACTTCGACCGTGAAGAAAAGCCAGGCGTATCTAATTTACTTACCTTGTTATCAGTTGCCACTAAACGCTCAATCGAAGACTTAGTGCCTGAGTACGAAGATAAAATGTATGGTCACCTGAAAAAGGATACAGCAGCAGCCGTGGTTAGCATGATTGAGCCTATCCAAGCGCGTTTTCATGAAATTCGTGATGATCAAGCGTTACTTAATAGCATCATGAAGTCTGGCGCTGAGAAAGCGAGTATTCGTGCTGAAAAAACATTAAAAGCAGTGTACGACGCGGTGGGTTTTATTCCTCGCCCGTAGTCATATAGCAACGGCTTTTAAAGATATAAAAATACCGCTTATAAGCGGTATTTTTATATCTAAGCGTCTAACAGAAACTCAATGCCATTAAGACGCTAAATAGGCAAATGAGTGACACAGCATATTTATCTGTTTTTTCCATTCTACGTTCCTCATCACATTTAAAATATGACTCAATTTTCATCAAAGCTGGTTGGGTATATCTTCAGGTATAAAGGTTGGTGACCTGTTGATAGCGCTACAATAACGGCCTTAGAGGGGGGATGTCGCTTATCAAGATATGAGCAATTTGTTTGATAAGGTTTTTTAATTTATACCTTTTATTTATCAGTGAGTTATATTTAAACCTTATGAAAGAAAATAAGCTTTTAATCAGTACTTTTTAGTGTTTTTTATTGCTTTAGTAGGCTTTGCTTTTACTGCGCTTTCTTCCATTGGTTTCAAAAAACGCAGTAAGCTAAGTGAGTAGCGTGTTTGAGCCGCTATTTTTTAACGGGCGTAACGCCAGGCGAATCACAAGCGATCACCGAAAAGCGATAGCCATACGGCGCATTGTGATCGGGGGTAATTTGAACAATCTCATAATCATTCAATTCCACAGCTTTACTCGTCTCATCTTTTAAGCAACGAGAGTAACTATCAGCCTCAAAGCTAAAAGCAAACATGGCAATGAGACGTTTGCTGCGCTCAAAGTAGCCCTTGGTATTTAAAAATTGACGTAAGTTTTCAACGGTTTCACTCTCACCATCACTCTCACCCTCACTGTCTATCTCAACATTGCGCTTAGATGGGGGCGTTTCTGCGCTGCTCTTTGGAAGGTGTTGTTCTATTTTTTCACTGATTTCTTCAACGGCTTTTTGTTGCTCAGAGGGTGACTCTTTTGCTATCGCTTGGCCATCAACAAAGCTTGTAAGAATATTATCAAGCACCTCTTCAGGTGGTTTGTCATTAATGAACGAAGTCAGATTAATAAAGACCACTGACGCTAATATAAAGCGCACTATAGCCGTTAATAATGGTGAATAACTTTGACTAATAAATTTTATTCGCTCTGAGCCAAACGGTTTTATTAATAATAAAATGAAGATATAGAAGGGTAAAAAAAGTTGAAACAACAGCAGGGTACCTAATGTGATCCCCATTGCCCAAGGGGGCAAATACAGTAAGGTGGCAAAGTTATGGGTATAGTTAAAGTGGTTGGCCGACACATGGGTAACGTCATTAACAATGCCACTGGCCCCAGCTAATACAAAGTTTGCGATACTGGCATAGAAAATTAAGATGAGTGCTTTGCCCGCTAAAGAGTGCCACAGCTGATTAAACTTAGGCCAAAATTCAATAACGAGGGCAATGATAGTGATGGTGGCACTTAGCCAGCCTGATTGCAGAACAATCAGGCTGCTTAATGCTAAAAGGTAGAGCTTTTGTGCGGTACTTAAGTTAAACCAAATGGCTTGTATACGTTCAACCAACCTTGTTTTATGAGGTTGCCAGCTACGCTGCTGTTGTTGAAACTGTTTATTAGCGCGCCACTTCGCTATTTTTAAATACCTACGCACCCAACGTCCTTTTTTATAGTAGTGGTTTTAAGTATCTGCCTGTGTGTGAACGTTCGCAATCGGCCACTTCTTCAGGGGTACCCGAAATTAAAATTTCACCGCCGCCAGAGCCCCCTTCAGGGCCTAAATCGACAATCCAGTCAGCAGTTTTGATCACATCAAGATTGTGTTCAATCACTACAATGGTATTGCCATGGTCGCGTAAACGGTGAAGCACCACTAATAATTGCTGAATATCAGCAAAGTGTAAACCTGTTGTAGGTTCATCAAGTATATAGAGTGTTTTACCCGTGTCGCGTTTTGATAGCTCACGTGCCAGTTTTACACGCTGCGCTTCACCACCTGATAAGGTTGTTGCTGCTTGCCCTAAACGGATATAAGACAAGCCAACATCCATTAGGGTTTGTAGCTTGCGGGCAATCGCGGGAATTTTATCAAAATACTCGCGCGCGTCTTCCACGGTCATTTCTAATACTTGGTGAATATTTTTACCTTTGTACTGTACTTCAAGTGTTTCACGGTTGTAGCGCTGACCTTTACATACATCACACGGCACATACACGTCTGGTAAAAAGTGCATTTCTACTTTGATTACGCCATCACCTTGACACGCTTCACAACGACCGCCTTTCACGTTAAAGCTAAAGCGACCGACTTTATAACCTCGTGAGCGGGCTTCTTGGGTGCCAGCAAACAGTTCACGAATACCAGTAAAAATACCGGTGTATGTGGCAGGGTTTGAACGTGGCGTACGGCCAATCGGGCTTTGGTCAATATCAATTACTTTATCAAAGTGTTCAAGACCACTAATCGATTTATACGGTGCGGCCTCTGCGGTCGTTGCACCATTAAGTTCAGTGTGAGCGAGTTTAAATAAGGTGTCGTTGATAAGCGTTGACTTACCAGAGCCTGAAACACCAGTGATACAGGTCATCAAACCGAATGGAATTTTTAAATCAACATTCTTTAGGTTATTACCCGTTGCGCCGAATAGCTCAAGCCATTTGTCGTTCGTTGGATGACGAGTGGTTGGTACTTCAATTTTTTTCACACCCGATAAGTATTGCCCGGTGATAGAGTCTTTGCTCGCTAAAATATCGTCATGCGTACCTTGTGCGATAACATGACCACCATGAACACCGGCACCTGGACCAATATCGATAATGTGATCTGCAGCGCGAATTGCATCTTCATCGTGTTCAACCACTATCACGGTATTCCCTAAATCGCGAAGGTGAATAAGGGTTTTTAGCAAGCGGTCGTTGTCGCGTTGGTGTAAACCAATTGACGGTTCATCCAGTACATACATAACACCAACAAGCCCAGCACCAATTTGGCTTGCCAAGCGAATACGCTGCGCTTCACCACCCGATAGTGTGTCTGCACTGCGCTCAAGTGATAAGTAGTTTAAGCCAACATTTATTAAAAACGATAAGCGATCACGGATCTCTTTTAAGATTTTATCGGCAATCTGAGCACGCTGACCTGTAAGCGCTAGGCCTTCAAAAAATGCCATACTTTCACCAATACTCATGGTGGTGATAGCTGGCAAATTAGTTTGACCTATGAATACGTGACGAGCCTCTTGGCGTAAACGAGAACCATGACAGCTTGGACATGCTTGGCTGGTTTGATATTTTGCCAGCTCTTCGCGAACTGAGTTTGACTCGGTTTCGCGGTAGCGGCGGTTCATATTATTTAATACACCTTCAAACTCGTGATTACGAGTAATAAGGTCGCCGCGGTCATTTCGATAATTAAAGGCGATTTTGGTTTTACCCGATCCTTCAAGAATGACTTTTTGGGCATCTTTACTTAATTCTTGAAACGGGGCTTCTAGGTCAAAGCCATAGTGTTCAGCCACTGCTTGCAGCATCTGAAAATAATAAAAGCTGCGTTTGTCCCAGCCCTTAATCGCACCGCCCGATAAACTTAGCTCTGGGTTTTGCACCACACGATTGGGATCAAAGTACTGGCGAACCCCTAAACCATCACAGCTTTGACATGCACCAGCAGGATTATTAAACGAGAAAAGGCGAGGCTCAAGCTCGCTCATAGCGTAGCCACATGTTGGACAGGCAAAGTTTGCTGAAAAAAGCATGTCTTCGCTAAGTGAGTCATCCATTGCAGCGACGTGCGCAACACCACTTGAAAGATCAAGGGCTGTTTCGAATGACTCGGCTAAGCGCTGCTGCTGACCATCTTTCACTTTAAAACGATCGACAACCACTTCTATCGTGTGCTTTTTATGCAGCTCTAGCGTGGGAGGATCTGATAAGTCACATACCTCACCATCTATACGGGCACGAATAAAACCTTGACTTGCTAGTTGCTCAAGTAGCTTTACATGCTCACCTTTACGGTCTTTAACCACGGGGGCGAGTAGCATAAGTTTGCTGCCCTCTGGCAGAGCTAAAACCGTGTCGACCATTTGGCTAATTGTTTGTGCTGCCAGTGGTAGGTCGTGGGTAGGGCAGCGAGGTTCACCAACACGGGCAAAGAGTAAACGCAGGTAATCGTATATCTCGGTGATTGTGCCAACCGTCGAACGTGGATTGTGCGAGGTTGATTTTTGTTCAATAGAGATAGCCGGTGAAAGACCTTCGATATGATCAACATCAGGCTTTTCCATTAACGATAAAAATTGTCTTGCATAGGCTGAGAGTGATTCTACATAACGACGTTGCCCTTCTGCATACAATGTATCAAACGCTAAAGACGATTTCCCTGAACCAGATAGGCCAGTGATAACTATCAGCTTATCACGGGGAATGGTTAGGCTGATGTCTTTTAAATTGTGCGTACGGGCGCCTCGGACTTCAATGTTTTCCATGCTATCTCGTTTTATTACCAAGTGATTATTTCAGTATCTCACAATACGCGACAAGATTAATCCTTGATCAAAGAAAAAATCCTCACTTACAGGTGATTATTTATTTTTCGCTTGTGGTAGAATCCACGCTTACATTTTAATAGACAGCAAGATTCAGTAATTCATGACAGCATCTTCACTCAACTCCCGAGAAAAACGCGCTGCCGTTTCGTTAGCGAGCGTGTTTGCGTTCCGTATGCTTGGCCTATTTATGTTGATGCCAGTTCTGGCTATTTATGGTCAGCAATTGGAAGGTTTTTCGCCGCTATGGATTGGTTTTGCAATCGGTGCGTATGGTTTAACGCAAGCCGTGTTACAAATTCCAATGGGGTGGTTGTCGGATAAAATAGGCCGTAAAAAAGTGATTATTGGAGGCCTGTGCGTGTTTGCGCTTGGTTCCGTTATTGCTGCCACCGCCGAGTCGGTACAAATGGTGACGTTTGGCCGTGCATTACAAGGTATGGGCGCGATTGCCAGTGCGTTACTTGCTTTGGCTTCAGATTTAAGCCGAGATGAGCAGCGTCCAAAGGTGATGGCTGTTATTGGTATGTGTATTGGTATGAGCTTTGCTGTTGCGATGCTACTAGGGCCAATAGTTGCGGCATCTTGGGGTGTTGCTGGCGTTTTTTGGCTAACAGCTGGGTTGGCCATTTTAGGTATTTTTATTGTCTTGTTTTTGGTTCCGAATGCTGTAAACAAGGCACCCAAAGGCGACACGCTTGCCACCTTAGATGACATAAAACAATTAATTAAACACCCGCAATTAGCGCGTTTAGATTTTGGGGTTATGTTACTTCATCTTACGTTAACCACGGTGTTTGTAGCCTTACCGGGGCAATTAATTAAAGATGGATTAATTGCTGATCATCATTGGTATTTATATATTCCAGTCTTATTTTTAGCGTTTTTCTTAATGGCGCCAATGATGATAGTGGCTATCCGCAAAGAAAAAGAAAAACAGGCGTTTATTGGTTCAATCGCTTTATTAGTATTGAGCATGCTGGCGATGTCATTCTGGGTTGATTCTGTGATTGGCATCGGTGTGTGTATGTTAGTTTACTTTGTCGCATTTAATTTTTTAGAAGCCACTATGCCTGCATTAGTGTCTCGTATTGCCCCTGCAAACCAGAAGGGCTCTGCCATGGGCGTGTTTTCGTCTACGCAGTTTTTTGGTGCCTTTTTAGGTGGTTTATTGGGGGGCTATGTTGCACAAGCGCTAAGTGCGCAAGCAGTGTTTGCGGCGGCGGCACTTGTTGGGGTAATATGGCTTATCCTTGCTTGGAATATGCAAGTCCCACCAAGAAGTAAAATTATTAGCTTAATGACAGAATTAAGTTCCGAGCAGCAGGCACAAGCGCTTGCTTCTCGTCTAGTTGCTTTACCGGGCGTAATAGAAGCAACGGTTGTTTGCGATGAAAATCGCAGCTATTTAAAGATTAATGATAAAGAATTTGACCTAGACCAAGCACGAAAAGCGGCTGGTTTAATCTAACGTTTAAAGGAGAAGTTCCATGGCACGCGGTGTGAACAAAGTCATTTTGGTTGGTAATTTAGGCCAAGATCCAGAAGTACGTTATATGCCTAATGGCAATGGTGTAGCGAATATCAGCATTGCTACGACTGACAGCTGGAAAGATAAAAACACAGGGCAAATGCAAGAGCGTACAGAATGGCACCGTGTTGTTTTATTTGGCAAGCTAGCTGAAGTAGCGGGTGAGTACCTTCGTAAAGGTTCACAAGTTTATATTGAGGGTCGTTTACAAACACGTAAGTGGACTGATCAATCTGGCCAAGAAAAATTTACCACTGAAATCGTGGTAGACATGGGCGGTCAAATGCAAATGTTAGGTGGCCGTGGTGGCGACCAACAGGGTGGTGGTTATCAAGGTGGCCAATCACAAGGCGGTTACCAAGGTGGTCAACAACAAGGTGGCGGCTATGGTGGCGGTTCGCAGCAAGCGCAAAGCAACAGCTATGCACCTCAGCAGCAGTCAGCACCGGCGCCAGCACAACAACAGCGCCCACAACAACAGCCTGCACCTGCACCGCAGCAAAATAACAACCAATACGGTGGTTATGGCCAACAGCAAAGCAGCGCACCACAGCAAGGTGGTTTTGCTCCTAAGCCACAAAATGCACCACAAGGTGGCGCATCAAACCCAATGGAACCACCAATCGATTTTGACGACGATATCCCGTTCTGAGGACCGGGGAAAAGTTAAAGTATTAAGCAAGATACTTTATATAAAGATTGTATTAAGAACCCAGCCTTGGTGCTGGGTTTTTTATTGCTCAAAATAGACCACTTAATTAAGCACAATGGTATAAACGAATAGGGATGGCTTCGAATATGTTTCGGTTACAAAATAATTCTCATTAAGGCATTTTGCTAGGTGTTTAAATTTACGTAACTTTTGACAGCGTTGGTCAGGGGATGAATCAGAAATTTCTTTAAATCGCGCTGCAGCCTTGTATTTATAGGGTTCTTGAACAACACTTTGTGTATATTTGGGCAACTAACTTGTGAAATGAAAAAAGACCTAACATCACAAATAAAGCAACCGGAAGTCATTTATGTGACGGCCGCTTTTTTGTTATTAGTTGTTTTTAATATTTTTTTAAGTGACGTATTACACGAGAAAGTGCATCGCACAGGTACTGAGCTTGCAAGGCAAGTATACGACTTAAACTTAGACCCCATTGCGTCAAAAGATATCATTGCAACCTTAGTTGAAAGTAAAGGTTTTGCTATGAACGTGACAGATGTGCCACATAATTTTGCCAACTTTATTGATTTAGAGCAGGAGGTATTTAGTTATCACACTGTGAGTTTGCGCCTTTTTCACTGGCCTTCATGGGTCGTTGAAAGTCATTTATTTATCTTTTTGAACTTAATTCTAATTGGGGCTGTGTATTGGGGATTCCGCTGGTGGCGAGTACTGTCTAAAAAAGTATTGGTAGCCGCAGCACCGCCAGTGAAGCCTATTGAAAAACAGGTCAAGCCGGTACTTAAAAAAGGAGAGCTGCCAAAGCCACTGCCTCATCAAGATTTAAATATTTTGTATGGGGTACCAACAAACTACAATCATTTATTTGCTCTGTTTTTTTGGAAAACCCCGTTTCCGGCGAATCTTGATGTCGATAATTACTTTAAAGTAGTGATTGCCAAAGGGTTTGGGGAACTTGTTAATCGCTCGGTAAAACTACTTCCCTCGGGCGGTATAGCTGTAACACTAAACAGTGTGCCTGCCACCGAAGTTGATAAGTACACCAAGCGTTTGCATCACGTTGTATATCAAGCGTGCCTTAATTATCGCAGCGATTTATCGCGTGGTGATATAAAAATAGGTGTATGTAATTACCGTACTGGTGCTGATCAGGCTGTGGTGTATCAGCTTACTAAATCGGCACTAACTTTAGCTAAGCAAAGTGCATGGCAACACATTCACCGCTTACCGTTTGGGCATACGCAATCTAGCATGCTCAGTGATAGTAATGAGCACCTGTTTGAGTACATTAAGAAAAAGCATTTTATGCTGTTCTTTCAACCGTTGTTTGACTTAGAAACAGGGGAAATTTTACAGCATGAAGCGCTTATTAGAATTCGTCATAAAAGCTTAGGATTACTTGCTGCTCGTCATTTCATTCCACAGATGACCAGCAAGAAAGATGTTTTATTGTTAGATCAAACCGTAGTGACACAAGTACAAAAAATGCTTGATAACGAATCAGGTGCGATGATGGTAAGTATAAACTTACATGCGATGAACTGGTTTAATGATGAGTTTTGGCATTGGTTTAAAGCGCAAATGCAAGGCTTTGATGCAGCTAATAAATTACAATTTGAGCTCAGTGAAGACGATTATTTAAAACAGCATAAACAATTGAGCTCGCAGTTTGCTTGTTTAGAAAAATTATCCGCAGGTATTGTGATTGACAATGTTCGCAGTGCCGAAAACCTTGTTGAATACAAGCAACTTAATAATGTGTGTAGTATTAAATTGGCATACGAGCTTATTCATAATATTGATACTAATACGCAGCAACAAAAAGTGGTTAGACAGATTATAGCGAAAGGCAATGAGCTTAATTTTCCTGTTTATGCTGTAGGCGTTGAAACACGCAACGAGCTTGCAACATTAAAAAACTTAGGCGTCATCGCAGCGCAAGGTTTTTACTTTGCTGAACCCCTACAAAAGCTTGCCGATATTACGCCTTTTAGTTAGATTAAACGACGGTACTTTAAGCCGTCTAACCCTTGCAAGCCACCAGTATGGATAGCCATGATCCGCGTGCCTTCTGCGAAGAAACCTTGTTCTATCAATTGCCACAGCGCATACATCATTTTACCGCTATAAATAGGCTCAAGTGGGATGGCGTGTTGTTGCGTAAATGTCTGACAAAACTCCCACAGTTCATGACTGAATTTGCCATAACCGCCATCATGATGTTCAAGTAATAGCTGCCAATTTTGTTGTTGTCTTGCTTTACGGCTCAGTTGCTTAATGTCATCAATTAAATATTCGGCCTGTTTTAATACTGCAATACCGAGCACGGTTGTGGAGTGTGGGCTGCCTTCAATTAAGCCTGCCAGCGTGCCACCACTGCCTGTTGGGCACATAATGACATCGCTCGTCGGTAAGCTTTGCGCTAATTCTTGGCACCCCAGCAGCGCCGCAGGGTTAGTGCCTCCCTCTGGTAGAATATAAGCATGCGGGAACTGCTTTTGTAATTCTGCCAAATAGCGGCTTTCGCCTCTTAAACGGTAAGTAATACGGTTAACGGGGTGCAATGTCATCCCACAGCGTTTGGCGTTCTGCAATGTGGGGTTGTGTTCATCAAGCTCAGGTCCGCGAATAATACCGTGCGTTTTAAACCCAAATAACTGACCCGCAGCTGCTGTGGCATGAATATGGTTTGAAAATGCGCCGCCAAAAGTGAGTAGCTCAGTTTTTCCCTGTTGTTGCATAGCCTGTAAATTAAATTTTAATTTACGCCATTTGTTACCACTAATTTGTGGGTGAATAAGATCATCACGTTTAATCTGTAATGTCAGCTTTTGTGCTGATAACAGTTCGTGGTTGATGGTTTGAACAGGCGATTCAGAAATAATAGTCACGGTTTAATTTACGCTAAAAAAGACGCTTAATTGTAGCAAAGTCGTCATAGAGATAGAAATTAGTCAATTAAACTAAAATGATTTTGTTATTTACTGGCATCAACTAAGGTAATAGTTGTAAACTCAGATAATAATTGAACAAAGCTTGTGTTTTGCCTTGCAAGTACATAGCATAAGAGTTTAATTATAAAAAATAATAATGACCAAATAATTGCCGCTTTTTGGGAATGGAATATATGCGAATTGCTCCTTTATCTCTGTTAATTTCAGTTAGTTTGCTAGCATCGAGTGCATTTGCACAAGATACTGCTACGGTAACTGGCATTGAATCAGAGATCAGTAAAAAACAAGCCGAATACGATAACTCGACCTTAATACTCGAAAAACACCTAAAAGAAGAAAGTCAGTTACAAAAACAACTCGAATTATTGCGCGCCCGCTCAGCTGAGCTAGACAAAGAAAAAAACCAAGCGCTTGATGCAATGAACGAGATGTATCGTCGATTAATTGATGACCCCACTTTAGATATTAGCAATGCACAAACGCGCTATCAAAAAGCAGTGGTGGATCACAAACAGAACAAAGATGACATTTCGATGCAATTGGCGGCAATTGCATCGCATAGAAAAGATATTGAGCAAATTCGTGTTGCTAAGCATACCCAACTAAACACCTTAGAGAGCTTAAAAGAGCAACTCGCAACAGCTCGTGTTGAACGTTTGCGCAATGAGTTTACGCGTGAAGGCACACTTGAAGTTAATCATACGATTAATTGTAAGCGCACTGAAACATTAGCAGCGTGTGAGCAACGTGGTCAGCAAATGGGATTACAAAAAGCCACCAAGCGCTTTGTAGATCAAATTTTTGCTAACTTAACAGAAGAACGTTTAGTTGAGCCGAAACGCAATTTAGCGGGTGCACAAGTTAAAATTTTAAGTAGTCATGTTGTAAATAGTGCCTTTAGCGGACAAGGTAACTATAACGTGAACTTAAGCGTAACGATGCGCGGTGATGTGAATAGCAGCCGTTTATGTAGTCTGCTTAACTTAGACAACCGTTTTTGCGCAGATTATGGTTCACCGCTTGCTGGAAACTATCAACCCAATTACACCACCACTTACTCTGATAGTCAGTTAACATTCAGTGACTCTCAGGATAATAATCAGGTGGTATCGGTTTCGCGTATGAGCGAACAACCTGTAAGTGATTACTCAGTAAAAAAGCCAGTAAGGGTTGAACCATTACCTGATCTAAAAAAATCTAAAATGGTTGAATTAACGCTTCGTTCAAATGTTTATGATGATGAAGTGTTTATTGATGGTGTGAGCTTTGGGTCAACCAAGCTAACGACATCATTACCAAGAGGTTTTCATGATATTGAAATACGCAAGCGTGGTTATAAAAGCTATAAAGCGCGTTTAGACTTGCGTAAAGCTCAAACTATTAATGCAAAATTAGTGAAAGAGCCTGAACCAATTGTCGCTGCCGTTGTCGCAACAGAGCAACCTACAGCAGCGCCAGTGGCAAGTATTGTTAATAAAACCAATACAGCGAGTATTGTGGTTATCCCAGCGGGTACATTTAAGATGGGTGACATTAACGGTAATGGCTTAGCTAATGAGCGCCCTGTTGTTGAAAAAACCATTGCTAACTCATTTGCCATGCAAAGCAAAGAAGTCAGTGTGGGTGAATATGAGCAATTCGTTGCTAATACAGGTTATAAAACAGAAGCCGAAAAGAATCGTGGCTGTGCTTATTACTTAAATGGTGAGCCAGTATGGGAAGCGACCTTAAACTGGCGCAACCCAGGTTTTGAGCAAGACAGTGATTTTCCGGCTGTTTGCTTAACGTATAATGATGCCAAAGCATATGCAGATTGGTTATCAGGGCAAACAGGGCAGTTGTTTCGTTTACCGAATGAGGTTGAGTGGGAGTACGCTGCACGCGCAGGTAAAGAAACTGAATACCCTTGGGGTAACGAGATAGGTAAAAATTTAGCGAACTGTGGCTGGTGTGGTAGTGAATGGTCAAACAAAAGCGCTGCACCAACCGGGTCGTTTTCTCCTAATGCATTTGGTCTGTATGACACAGTAGGTAATGTATGGGAATGGACAAACAAAAAACCGGGGCAGTCTGATGTGACTGTTCGTGGTGGGGCATGGAATTTCGCTCCGAGCCTAGCACGTGTATCAACACGCTTAATTTTAGCGCCAGATTTTCGTGCAAACTATATCGGGTTTCGTTTAGTACGCGAGCGATAAAAATTTTTAAAGGAAGCAAAGCAGGCTTCCTTTTTTAGCAATTTAATAAAGGCAGTTGCGCTTTATTGTGCTTAGCATGGTAGAGTGAGAGCAGCTAGTATAAGAACGTATTATCAAAGGTCATCCAGCCTCATGTTTAAAAAACTTCGTGGTATTTTTTCAAACGATCTATCGATCGACTTGGGTACAGCCAATACCCTTATTTATGTAAAAGAAGAAGGTATCGTATTAAATGAACCTTCAGTAGTTGCTATTCGTCAAGAGCGAGCTGGTGGTCCTAAAAGTGTTGCGTCTGTAGGTACGGAAGCAAAACAAATGTTAGGCCGTACACCGGGTAACATTAAAGCGATTCGTCCAATGAAAGACGGTGTTATTGCCGACTTTTATGTCACCGAAAAAATGCTCCAGCACTTTATCAAGCAAGTACATAACAACAATTTTATGCGTCCTAGCCCACGTGTCTTAATTTGTGTGCCGTGTGGGGCAACACAAGTTGAAAAACGCGCTATTCGCGAATCAGCAATGGGTGCAGGTGCACGTGAAGTGTATTTGATTGAAGAGCCAATGGCTGCGGCAATCGGTGCAGGCTTACCAGTATCAGAAGCAACCGGTTCAATGGTTGTAGATATCGGTGGTGGTACGACAGAAGTGGCCATTATCTCGCTTAATGGCGTGGTTTACTCATCATCTGTGCGTATTGGTGGTGATAAATTTGATGAAGCTATTATCAACTACGTCCGTCGTAACTTTGGTAGCCTAATTGGTGAAGCAACCGCTGAAAATATCAAGCATCAGATCGGTTCGGCATTCAAAACCGATGAGCCTGTTGAGATTGAAGTACGTGGTCGTAACCTCGCTGAAGGCGTGCCGCGCTCATTTACACTTAACTCTCATGAAATCCTAGAAGCATTACAAGAGCCTCTAATGGGGATTGTAAGTGCGGTTATGGTTGCACTTGAGCAATCACCTCCTGAGCTTGCCTCTGATATCTCTGCACACGGCATGGTATTAACAGGCGGTGGTGCACTGTTAAAAGATTTAGATCGTTTATTAATGGAAGAAACAGGTATTCCTGTTGTTGTTGCTGACGACCCACTTACTTGTGTTGCTCGTGGTGGCGGTAAAGCATTAGAAATGATTGATATGCACGGTGGTGACGTATTTAGTTACGACTAATGAAGTTAATGTTTGGTCGTACCATCTCTTTGCAACTGCGACTCTTTGTCGCAGTGCTTTTGAGTGTCGTATTGATTGTGGGCGATCGATATACACAAGGTGGTACAACAATCCGCACCAGTTTAAATACACTGGTTAGCCCACTCATCTATCTTGCCAATTTGCCGTATGAGCTATTTAGTATTGGTGCGAAGAATCTTCATACTCGCGATCAGCTTCTTACTGAAAACGAAGCACTGAAGAAAAAACAGCTTTTACAAAGCGAACAACTACAACAGCTGCAATTTTTATCGCGTGAAAACGACAAGTTGCGTGCGTTACTCGGCTCGTCTGCAAAGCAATCAAATCGTAAAATAATTGCCCAAGTGCTCTCTGTTCATTCAAATCCATACAGCCATCAGGTTGTGATCAATCGTGGCACTACAGATGGCTTAAGCGAAGGCCAAGCTGTGATTGATGAAATGGGGGTTGTCGGGCAAATTACACAAGTGGGTTCAACCACTTCTCGCGTTTTGCTTATGACCGACACAACCCATGCAACACCGGTACGTATTTTACGCAATGATGTTCGCACTGTGGTTGAAGGGATTGGCAAAATAAATGTAGTGAAGCTGTCGCATGTGCCGCATAGTCTAGATGTACGTATTGGTGATATTTTAGTGACTTCAGGTCTAGGGGGGACTTTCCCTGAGGGGTATCCTGTGGCCGTGGTAACCGAAATTAATCGTGATGAAGGGCACCCATTCGCACAAGTGTATGCTGAGCCAATTGCCCAACTTGACCGAATTCGTTTATTGGTTGTGCTGTGGCGTAATCAGCAGGAGAGCATAAGCAATGAATAGCCGTCACTCTTTGCTGATTGCAATTAGTATCTTTTTTGCACTGGTCATGGCATTAATGCCGTTACCTATCTCATTTGAGCCATACCGCCCAGACTGGGTGTTACTGGTGCTTATGTACTGGTCGTTAGCGGTGCCGCACCGTTTAAACATTGGCACAGCGTGGGTTGTGGGTTTATTAATGGACTTAGCATCGGGCTCACCACTGGGCGTGAACTCGCTGACCTATTCGGTGTGTATTTTTATTACCGCCAGTAACTTTCAAAAAATTAGAAACTTTTCTTTATGGCAGCAAAGTATATTAATTGCTTTGTTTTTAACGCTTTACCACCTAATGCAATTTTGGCTTAATCACTTTTTGATGGGAGTTTATTTCAGCCCTCATTATATGTGGCCCGTGCTGACTGGCATGCTGTGTTGGTGGTGGATTTTCTTAATTTTGCGTAAATACCGCCGTCATTTCAGGATTAGATAATGCAAACCGCAATTTATTTGGCGTCTGCATCACCGCGCCGAAAAGAGTTGCTCAGCCAACTCGGCGTTGAGTTTTCTCAATTTAGCGTTGATGCAGATGAAAGCCAATTCCCGAACGAATCGCCACGTCATTACGTTGAACGTTTAGCCAAGCTCAAAGCACAATCAGGCGTTGCAATGGGCTATACCGACAGGCCCGTGTTAGGCAGTGATACGGTTGTGGTTATTGATGACACAGCCCTTGGCAAACCGCTTGATAAAGCCGACTTTGTTGCAACGATGCAACGTTTGTCGGGCCGAACTCACCAAGTTATGACCGCCGTTGCAATTGCTGATACACAGCACGTAAAAAGCTGCCTTGTTATTACCGATGTCACTTTTAAACAGCTTAGCGATGATGAAATCGACGCTTATTGGCACTCTGGTGAACCGCACGATAAAGCGGGTGGTTATGGCATTCAAGGCCAAGGTGGACGGTTTGTAAGTCATATTTCTGGTAGCTATTTTGCAGTAGTAGGCTTACCTTTATATGAGACTGAGCAGTTATTAAATGAATTTTTAAGAGGGTAACATGAGCACTGAATTACTGATCAACGTTACACCGAGTGAAAGTCGTGTTGCGCTTATTGAAAACGGCGTACTACAAGAAATCCAGCTAGAAAGAATTGGCAACCTAGGCATTGTTGGCAATATTTACTTAGGCAAAATCAGCCGAGTATTACCGGGAATGCAAGCCGCATTTGTTGATATAGGCTTAGAGAAAGCAGCGTTCTTGCACGCATCTGACATTGTAAATAGTGCTTCAATTGTTGAAGGGGTCGATGAGCAGCCCATTAAAAAGGTGCAAGATATCCGTGAACTAGTGCGCCAAGGTCAATACATCATGGTGCAAGTAGTGAAAGATCCTTTGGGCACCAAAGGGGCGCGCTTAACGACTGATATCACAATTCCATCACGCTATTTAGTGTTCATGCCTGACGCGACCCATGTTGGCGTAAGTCAGCGTATTGAAACCGAAGAAGAACGTACCAGACTGAAAAAAATAGTCGCTGAATATGGCGATGAAGATGGCAGCTTTATTGTGCGTACTGCTGCCGAAGGCGCTTCAGAAGCTGAGCTGCGTCACGATGCAGAGTTTTTGAAAAAACTGTGGCAAAAAATTGTCAATAAACGCAAAAAAATCAGTAAAGAGAGCATCTTACACGAAGACTTAACGCTGGCGTTTCGTACCCTGCGTGATTATGTTGGCGAAGACATGGAGCGCATTCGTGTTGACTCAAAGCTGACATACCAAGAGTTAAAAGAATTTACTGAAGAGTTTGTGCCCATCTTATCTGGGGCGCTTGAATACTACCCAGGTGAGCGACCTATTTTCGATTTGTTTGATGTCGAAACCGAAATTCAAAAAGCCCTTCACCGTAAAGTTGAACTTAAATCAGGTGGTTATTTAATTATTGACCAAACCGAAGCAATGACTACCGTTGATGTAAATACCGGTGCATTTGTTGGGCATCGTAATTTAGAAGAAACCATTTTTAACACCAACATCGAGGCAACATCGGCAATCGCACGACAACTGCGATTACGTAATTTAGGTGGCATTATCATTATCGACTTTATCGATATGGTAAGTGACGAGCATAAACGTCGCGTTTTACACTCACTTGAGTCGGCACTGGCAAAAGACCGCGCAAAAGCCAACATCAATGGCTTATCTGCTCTGGGTTTAGTCGAGATGACTCGTAAGCGTACCCGCGAAAGTTTAGAACATATTTTATGTGACGTGTGCCCCGCGTGTTCAGGCCGAGGGTCGCAAAAAACCGTTGAAACGGTATGCTACGAAATTCTGCGTGAAATTGTCAGGGTTAACCGTGCCTACGCAGCCGATAAGTTTATGGTGTATGCAGCGCCTTCGGTAAGCGAAGCGTTGATCAACGATGAGTATCATAACCTCGCCGAGCTTGAACTATTTATAGGTAAACAGGTCAGTATTCAAACAGAGAGTTTATACAATCAAGAACAGTTTGATGTGGTAATGATGTAATGAAGGCAAAAACGGTCTGCTTTTTTTGTTTACGTAAGTTATGGCAAGTTTTTGCTATTACTATCGTACTGCTGGCCGTTATTGTCTCTGTTTTAAAGTATACCCTGCCATATGCCAATGACTATAAAGGCGACATTGAAGCGTTTTTGTATGAACAGTTCGATGTAAATCTTTCAATAGGTGCTATCTCAGCCAGTTGGCAAGGTAAAGGCCCTTCATTAGTCCTTGAAGATATTTCCTTTGAGGACAATCAGACTTCACCGATTGCACTCACCATAGATAAAGCCAGCCTAGAGGTAAATCTGTGGGAGTCGATTAAAACTCGTCAACTTAAATCAAGTTACTTTGTGATCAATGGTTTTCATGCCGATGTTGATTTGCCAACCATGCTTAAGTTTGGCAACAACAAGCAAACAGACAGTTTTGAGCAAAAAGAGTTAATAGAAAGCTTGTTTTTGGGTGAAACGGGCCACTTTGCGATTCAAGACAGTAGCATTAATTTTATGCTTAATGATGGCAAAGAGCGTACGTTAATTCTTGAAAACATTGTGTGGCAAAATACCCCAGAACAGCATCAAGGTTCAGGAAGCCTAGCCTTACCGGGGATTTCTGTCGGCAACTTTGATGCCCGCATGGCACTTAATGGTTCAACGCTTGAGACCATGGCTGGCGATATTTATGTGCAAGCTGCGAATGTCGATGTCTCAAAATGGCTGGCACAATACATCAATACAGACAAACAACAATTGCACTCCGATATGAACTTGCAAACCTGGTTTAGCCTTGAAAAAGGACTGATCAGTGACGTAAAAGTGCAATGGTTACCCAGCTACATAAATTGGCAACAAAACCAAGAAGCGCATCAAATTAGTTTAAATGAAGGGGGCTTTCACTTATTCCCTTGGCAGAATGGTTGGCGTTTAAAAAGTACCGGACTTGCTTTTGAAAGTGATTTAAAACAATGGCCAACATTGCAGTTTGAAGCCCAGCTTGGAGATACAAATAAGATTTGGCTCAAGCAGTTTGACTTTGCATTGTTATCAAAATTATCTCAATTGAGTAACTTTGAAGTATTAGCGCCATTTTTAGAACGACAGCCTAATGGCCAATTAAGCGAAGCGTATGTTGAATTTGGTGCGCAAGATAACTGGCAGTTGTGGTTTAAGGGTGAACAGCTCAACTGGTTATCCTTACAAGGGATCCCTGGTGGGCAAGCCATTCGGGTTGAGGGAAATATTAACCAAGCTGCGGGGCGTATAACGTTATTTGGCGAAAATAACCGTTTGTTAACCAATGGCAGTTTTAGCCAAGACATTCCTTATAATCAGTTAAATGTTGAACTTGATTTACGTCATTACGACGATGGGTGGCGTATTAGCAGTGACAACATTTGGCTTGATAATGACGAAGTAACCGTTGCAGCAGAAATGATGCTTAGCCTAACTGCAGAGCCGCGCCTTGATTTATATGCCGAAGCGTACGCACCTGATGCCAACGTGGCGGGGCATTATTTTCCATTACCGGTAATGAGCGAAAACTTAGTTAACTACCTAAACGGCGCCATTAAAGGCGGCGAAGTTAATAAAGCACAGGTGTTGTTTTCGGGGCCGTTTAGCGGTTTTCCGTTTAAAGAGCAACAAGGGCAGTTCGAAGTATTGGCAAATGTGAACAATGCCAAATACCAGTTCACACCCAGTTGGCCCAGCGTTGAAAATGCCAATGTGATTTTGCATTTTGAAAATGAACGCATGGATATTTACAGCAAGTCAGGCACACTTGTTAACTTATCACTTGGCGACAGTGTACATGTAAGTATTGCTGATTTAATGCATGCCGATACACTAAATGTAGCGATAAATAAACGTGCCCACGGCAATAAATTACAGTCATTTTTTGCAGCCACACCGCTCGCTAAACCGTTAGCAAGTGTTTTTGAAGTAGTACAAGCGCAAGGTGAAGCCACAGCAAATATTAATTTGCTTGTCGATTTACATTCAGGCCATGTTGATACCCTCGGCGAAGTTGAGCTTGCTAATTTACCTGTTTATCTTGCTCAGCCTGGCATCACACTTAATCATATGACGGGCATTGTTAAATTTAATAACGACAAAATTGATTTAAAAAATGCCAAAGCTGATTGGTTAGGTATGCCGTTAACAGCCAGCTTTAATAGCGAAAATGTGGCTGATAACTACCGCGCAGAAATCGCGATTAAATTGGCCTTAGATGCAGAACCATTAATTGAGCAAGGGCAGGGTCTGCTCGAAGGTTATTTAACGGGGCAAAGTGACGTTGCTATTAATGTCTCCCTTAACTTTTTACCCAACGACTTCAACTATCGCGCTGATATCAGCGGTAACTTAGTGGGTATAACCAGTCAATTACCCGCACCTTACACAAAAAGTGCAGACAATGCTTGGCCTATCAAAGCGGTAGTGCAGGGCGATCATATTTCTAATTTGATCACTGCAAATATCAATGAACAGCTATTTTTCAATGCTATTTTAGATAATGGCAAAAAGCAGTTTAATAACGCACACCTTATTTTAGGTTCAAAAGATTTAGGCCTTAACCGAGATGGTTTTGCGGTATCGATTGACCTACCAGAAACTAAGCTTGTGCCATGGTTTGGGTTGATTGAGCAAATTATCGATTTGACCAAGGCTAAATCAGACGGTCCTGGCGTAATGCCTGCATTTAACAATGTAACGGGTCAATTTAATAAGTTAGCGGTTCAAAATATCGATTTTAATGATGTTGAGTTTAGGCTAGCACCAAAGCAAGCCGATTTAGAGCTTAAACTAAATGCCAAAGAGCTCAGAGCTGATGCACTCATTCCGACAGGCGATACACGTAGGCCTATTCAAATATTTACTGATTATTTACGGGTTAACTTTAATAACACCGCGACGGAGCCTGCACACGAAGTTGAACAACCTGAAGACTTAAGCTGGTTAACACGTATTCCAGCCATCGAATTTAACTGTGAAGATTGCAAACTAGCCGAGTACCAACTTGATAAAGTAAAAGCCACGTTTGGTGGTGATAATAATAGCTTGATATTTACTGAGCTCGTGATAGATAAAGGCGACCATATACTGAGAGCAAAAGGGCAATTTGCTGATGGCTCAACGCGTTTTAACGGTCACCTACAAAGTGATGATATTGGCGACTTATTTGATGAGTTTGATATTACTACTACAGTAAAAGACTCCGATGCCGACATAAAATTTGCCCTCGCTTGGCAAGGTGCGCCGTATAATTTTGATGTGCCCACGCTAGCAGGCGAGTTAGATTGGCGTTTAGGTGAAGGGCATTTAGCGGAAGTGAGTGACGGTGGTGCTAGGGTGTTTTCATTGCTTAGTCTCGACTCACTGGTACGTAAGCTCAAACTTGATTTTAGAGATGTATTTTCAAAAGGCTTCTTTTATAACAAGATGCAAGGCACGATGCAGTTAGAGAAAGGGATTGCTTACACTCAAGATACCAAGCTTGATGGTGTGCCTGCCGACTTAACGATTAAAGGCCACACTAACTTAAATACCTTTGAAATAGACTACGATCTAGCTGTTGCTCCGCAGGTTACCTCAAGTATCCCAGTGATCGTGGCATGGATGGTCAACCCGGTAAGTGGCCTTGCGGCGCTTGCAATCGATAAAGTAATTCACTCTGCGAGAGTGATCTCAGAAATCAACTTTAAGGTGACAGGCAGTATGAATGATCCGGTTGTTGAAGAAGTTGATCGTAAGAGCCGTGAAGTAACCTTACCGCAAGCGGCACAAAGCCAGCCGCAGTCATCAACAAGGCTTAAATTAAAAGATGCAGCCACCTCAGCGAGCTTCGACAACAATGACAGTTAATACTCAGCCGCAGGTTGTAGCAGTGCAAATGTGCTCGGGAATGAATGCGGAGCAAAATATGGCTTTTTTAGCAGACACGCTTGCACAATTGCCCACGACACGTCCGCTGCTTGTATGCTTACCCGAGAGCTTTTTAATTTTTAGCAAGCACACTCAAGCAAGTTATCAGCTCGGATTACACATTGAACAGTACACAGCCGCACTGGCTGCGCTATGTAAACAACATAATATTTGGTTGGCTGCTGGGACAGTGCCGGTATCACAACCTAACGGTAAATATTTAGCCGCCTCGTTTTTATTTAATAACCAAGGTGAGGTGGTAGCGCAGTACAATAAGATCCACTTATTTGATGTCGATGTTGCCGATGGCACGCGTAATTATCGGGAGTCTGATGCCACCGAAGCGGGCAAAGATATTGTAGTGGTTGATTCACCCTTTGGTAAAATCGGCTTAGCAGTATGTTATGATCTACGCTTTAGTGGTTTATTCACTGCGATGCAGCGCCAAGGGGCTGAGCTCATCTTAGTACCCAGTGCCTTTACCACTGTAACAGGAGCCGCTCATTGGCATACCTTGTTGGCTGCCAGAGCGATTGAAACGCAATGTTATGTGGTAGCCGCTGCACAGTGGGGTGAGCACGAAAATGGCCGACAAACATATGGCCACAGCATTATTATTTCGCCATGGGGAAACACGCTCAGTGAGCTTGCCTCAGGCACTGGTTTTATCAGCCATGAGCTTGATTTAAACCGACTGAATACAATTCGCCAAGACATGCCTGTGCAGTCTCAGCAACGATTTAGAGAGCATTTATTATGAACACGGTTGAACAGCATTTATTACATGACAGCCAGCTAAATAGAGAAGAATTAGAAAAAACGCTCGCTTTTATTCATCAGCATCAAGTGGATTATGCCGATCTGTATTTTCAATCTAGCCACCATGAATCATGGGTGTTAGAAGATGGTCTCGTAAAAGAAGGCTCATACAACGTTGAGCGTGGTGTGGGTGTGCGCGCTGTAAGCGGTGAAAAGACAGGGTTTTCGTACTCAGATGCAATCAATCTTGAAGCGCTGAATAAAGCCGCAACAGCAGCACGAAGCATTGCTAATGCAGGCGAAAGCAAAACGATTCAAGTATTTAGCGATGTAGCAGCAAAACAGCAGTATGCACCGCATCAGCCAATTCAAAGTATGAGCGATAACGACAAAGTGAGCCTATTGCGCGAACTTGAAAACTACATTCGCGAGTTAGCCCCCGACGCAGAGCAAGTGATTAGCTCTATGTCAGCAGTGTACGAAGAGGTACTCATTGCAGCAAGCGACGGCACCTTTGCCACCGATATTCGCCCGCTTATTCGTTTAAATTGTTCCGTATTACTTGAGAAGAATGGTCGCCGTGAGCGCGGTGGTGCAGGCGGCGGTGCGCGTTTAGATTACGGCTACTTTAAAGAGTTAGTTGATGGTAAGCCGCGCTGGATGGAATACGCAGAAGAAGCTGTACGCCAAGCTAAAGTGAACTTAGAAGCCATTGATGCGCCAGCAGGTAGCATGGAAGTGGTACTGGGGGCAGGTTGGCCGGGTGTGTTACTGCATGAAGCCGTGGGTCATGGTCTTGAAGGTGACTTTAACCGTAAAGGTGCCTCTGCGTTTAGCGGTAAAGTAGGTCAAAAGGTGGCTTCCGAGCTGTGTACTGTAGTGGATGATGGCACCATAGCCGACCGTCGTGGTTCACTGAATGTAGATGACGAAGGCACACCTGCTGCGTATAACGTGCTTATTGAAAACGGTATTCTAAAAGGCTACATGCAAGATAAGCTCAATGCACGCCTAATGGGTGTAAACCCAACAGGTAATGCGCGTCGTGAGTCGTATGCTCATTTACCTATGCCGCGTATGACTAATACCTACATGCTGGGGGGCGAGCACAGCCAAGCTGATATTATTAGCTCTGTGAAAAAAGGCATCTTTGCGCCAAACTTTGGGGGTGGTCAAGTTGATATCACCTCAGGAAAGTTCGTATTTAGCGCCTCTGAAGCGTATTTAATTGAAAACGGTAAAATTACTCAGCCTATCAAAGGCGCAACACTGATTGGTAACGGCCCAGAAGTGATGCAGCAAATTTCGATGGTAGGTAACGACCTTGCGCTTGATAAAGGCGTAGGGGTATGTGGTAAAGACGGTCAAAGCGTGCCAGTAGGGGTTGGTCAACCAAGCCTTAAAATTGACAACTTAACGGTCGGTGGTACGGCTTAGTCGCCCTCTTTTTCCCGCTTCAGTAAGGCAGGTTAAATTTTTAACCTGCCTCATTTCATAACACTTCACTTTGCAGTAAAAATGTATCAATATAGGTACCATCAATACCACTATATTCGTTACTGTTCGCAGTAAATATAATAATTTTAAGGTGAAAATATGAAAGTAACGCCAATTTTATTAATACTACTCATGCTTACCGGCTGTGCATCACAGGAAGTAAGAGAGGGGTCTGCAAATGAAGTGTATGCCGAGCACGAGTGTTTAGGCGGTGAACTAGAAACCGATTACAGCTATACCATTTTTAGTACAGACGAAGATGACAGCAGCAAAGGTTCAGTGACGTCGACTTGTCATCCGGTTAAAACAGAAACTGAGTTTGAGCGTGACTTACGCAATGGCGGGTAGCACGCCCATTACAGTGGCTTAACGTCTTATTAAGCCACTGAAAATTATCACCTAAAGCTTTAGCATAAATGGCTAAAGTGTACTCAGCATCCAGATACCTGCCGCTATCATAAATAAGTTTTCGCTGAGAGAAATAAAGCCCAGCGGCACATTGCTGTCGCCACCCACACAGGCACATTTTAGCTCTCGCTTATCGATATAAACGGCCTTAAACACCGATACCGCACCTATGCCACCAATAAACAACGAAAATGGCGCGACAGCTAAAGCTGGCAGCTTAGCCACCATACCTATGGCAACGTAGGCTTCAATAAACGGGTAAACATAGGCATAAGGCACAACACGCATTGCCAGTAAATCATAAGTAATGAATGAGTTTGAAAAGCTGTACAGATCTTGTAGTTTTTGAATAGCGAGCACCGCCATTGTCAGTGCAACAAACAGCATTAAGTTTTGCATCGACAGTAAAGCTGTGCCGCTGGCGTAGCTAAACCCGCAGCTTAAGAGCAGGGTAACCGCAAAAATCGCTAAAACAGGGGTATAAGTTGTGCCTTGTTGACCCGCTTCGGGCAGATTGAAAAAGTCGCGCAAATCATCATACCCCCCAATACGCTTATTATCGATAAAGGTTTGTGGCGTGGTTTTTACTTGATGCTGCTCTTTAAATGCATCTGTTTCTTCGCGGTTAGTGAGGTGGCGGTCATCAACCTCGTAACCATTGCGCTCTAACAAATCTTTAGATTTTAAACCAAATGGGCATATATGCTCATCGGTTACCATGCGATATAAAATTGCAGACTTAGACACAGTGCCTCCTTGTAAAAATGCCAAGCTTATTGCGTAATCTTTACTCGATAACACAGTAAACAATGGCAAAATGTTGGTATAACGTCGTAGCTACAAGGTTTGTGCCGACTTTCTACAAGGCATAAAAAAACCTTGCGGCAGCACCGCAAGGTTTTTAATATTTTCTCGCAACGCGAGTTTATCTCATCGTCACGAACTCTTCTGAGCCGGTAGGGTGAATCGCCACTACGGCATCAAAATCTGCTTTGGTTGCGCCCATCTTCATTGCGACTGCAAAGCCTTGGATCATTTCATCAACAGTAAAGCCAATGCCGTGTAAGCCAACAACTTTTTCGTTATCACCTGCACACACAAGCATCATGTTACATGCTTGGCGGTGTTGAGTAACTGCTGTGTACATAGCTGCAAAGCTTGATTTATAAACCTTTACGTTTTCAGCACCATATTGCGAAATTGCTTCTTGCTCCGTTAAACCAATCGTGCCGATTGGTGGGTGACTGAATACAACTGTAGGTACTAGCTCGTAGTCCATTTTTAAATCATCAGGCAATTCTTTATTGAATAAACGCTCTGATAAAATACGACCCGCTTTTACAGCCACTGGTGTGAGCTCTATTCCGTGTTCGATGATGTCGCCAACGGCATAAATGTTTTTAGCGGTTGTATTTTGATACTCATCAACTTTTACGTAGCCACTTTCGTTAAGCTCAACGTCGGTTGCTGTGATATTCAGTTTATCGGTTGTTGGTGTACGACCAATAGCCCAAATAACTTCATCGACATTTTGGCTGTGACCATTTTCAAAGTGAATTGTTAAACTGCCATCGCTTTCTTTAATCACTTCTTTTGGTGTGCAGTCAGTGTGAAGTGTCGGGCCTTCTTTCGCCATAATATCGACAAGCGTATCAACAATGTAAGGGTCAAAAGTACGTAATGGTTTATTTTTACGAACAAATAAATGCGTTTCAGTGCCAAGGCTGTGAAGTACACCTGCGATTTCGACAGCAATGTAACCAGCACCCACAACAGCAACACGCTTAGGTTGGGCATCTAGCTCAAAAAAGCCATTTGAATCAATACCTAGTTCAGCACCTGGGATGTTAGGAATCGTTGGACGACCTCCCACGGCAATCAGAATATGGTCAGCGGTGTATAGCTCACCGTTAACTTCAACGGTTTTGTTATCAACAAAGGTCGCGAAACCGTTGATTACCGTTACGCCATTGCTTGATAAGTATTTGTTATACCCTTGGTGGATACGGCCAATGTAAGCTTCGCGGCTTTCTACTAATTTAGCCCAACTAAAACTTTTTAATTCGACATCAAAGCCGTAATCGGGTGCGTATGCATTAATTGCTTCAGCAATTTGTGCGCCATGCCACATTACTTTCTTTGGAACACAACCTACATTCACACAGGTGCCACCCATGTGTTTTGCTTCAATAAGTGCGACTTTTGCGCCACGCATTGCTGCACGGTTTGCAGAGGCAATACCGCCACTGCCACCACCAATTGCAATGTAATCAAAATGCTGAGCCATAGTTTGTCCTCAAAAACAGATAGTTTTTTATTAATTAATCGATTTATTAATAAGTTGATAATAGCATAATAAAGACCGAGGTTAAGCCCCTTGTATTTCATCAATTCGCCCCAACTTCAACACCATATTCGCATAAAAATTGAGAACGAAAATGACAATTGCAGAAAATAACCCACTTATTGGATTAGAAGGGCTTCCGCCGTTTTCTAAGATTAAACCAGCCCATGTTGTGCCGGCATTAAAAGAAGCGATTGCACACTGTCGTGCCAAAATTGATGAGGTATTGGCAAGTAAGTCATACACTTGGAATGACCTAGTTCTTCCACTTGAAGAGGCTGATGACAAGTTATCACGACTATTTTCGCCAGTATCGCACATGAATTCGGTGGTAAATAGCGACGAGCTACGCGAAGCTTATGAGCAATGTTTGCCGTTGTTATCTGAGTACTCAACCTTTGTTGGTCAGCATCAAGGTTTATACGATGCCTATAATGCTTTACATAGCAGCGAAGAATTTAAAACACTCACCACTGCACAGCAAAAAACCATTACTAATGCGTTGCGTGATTTTGAATTATCGGGCATTGCCTTAAAGCCTGAGCAACAAAAACGATACGGTGAAATTAGTGCGCGCTTATCAGAGCTTGCCTCTAAGTTTGGCAATAATGTGATGGATGCGACACTCGCTTGGCAAAAACACATTACAGATGAAAGTGAATTAGCAGGCTTACCTGAGTCAGCACTGGCACTCGGTGCCGATACAGCAAAAAGCAAAGAGCTTGATGGTTGGGTGTTCACCTTAGATTTCCCTTCTTATTTGCCTATTATGACCTATGCCGATAATCGTAAATTACGTGAAGAAACGTACACTGCGTTTGTAACTCGTGCGTCTGACCAAGGCCCTAATGCAGGTGAGTTTGATAACTCAGATATCATGAGCGAAGAGCTTGCACTTCGTCATGAACTGGCCGAGTTACTCGGTTTTAGCAGCTACGCAGAAATGTCATTAGCAACTAAAATGGCCGAATCTGAGTCGCAAGTGTTCTCGTTTTTAGAAGATTTAGCGGCTAAGTCAAAGCCTCAAGCTGAGCAAGAGCTTGCTGAATTAACAGCCTACGCACAAGAAAAACATGGTGTAAGCGAGCTTGCAGCATGGGATTACGCGTATTACGCAGAAAAATTAAAGCAAGAAAAGTACGCAATTTCTGATGAAGTACTGCGTCCATACTTTCCTGCCGATAAGGTCTTAAACGGGTTATTTACCACCGTAAACCGCTTGTTTGATATTAGCGTGAAAGAAGTGCATGAGTTTGATAGCTATCATCCTGATGTGCGCTTCTTCGAGATTTACGATAGCAGTAACACGCTACGCGGCCGTTTTTATCTTGATTTATATGCACGTGACCGTAAACGTGGTGGCGCTTGGATGGACGATTGCATGGGGCGTAAAGTGCGCGCCAATGGCGAATTACAAACGCCTGTCGCTTACTTAGTCTGTAACTTTAATAAAGCTGTGGGTGATAAACCTGCGCTGTTTACTCATAACGAAGTGACAACTTTATTCCATGAGTTTGGACACGGTATTCATCATATGTTGACCCAAGTTGATGCTGCGCCAGTGGCGGGCATTAATGGTGTGGCATGGGATGCTGTAGAGCTGCCAAGCCAGTTCTTAGAAAACTGGTGTTATGAAGAAGAGGCCCTTAACTTTATCTCGGGTCACTATGAAACGGGTGAGCCGCTGCCAAAAGAACTGCTTGATAAACTATTGGCCGCGAAGAACTTTCAATCGGGCATGCAAATGCTACGTCAGTTAGAGTTTTCGCTGTTTGATTTTACCATTCACCATGATTACAAAGCGGGTGAACCTTGTAATATTCAAGCCACGCTTGATGAAGTTCGCAGTAAAACTGCGGTTGTTAAAGCCCCCGCCTTTAACCGTTTTCAGCATGGTTTCAGCCATATTTTTGCCGGTGGTTACAGTGCCGGTTATTACTCATATAAATGGGCTGAAGTTTTGTCGGCAGATGCTTTCTCTAAATTTGAAGAAGAAGGTATTTTTAATAAAGAAACGGGTCACGCTTTCTTAAAGAACATTTTAGAAAAAGGGGGCAGTGAAGAGCCGATGGAATTATTTAAAAAGTTCCGAGGTCGTGAACCTCAAGTCGATGCACTCCTCAGACACAGTGGTATTGCAGCCTAAGTTATTATTGTATGAAAGCGCCGTAAGGCGCTTTTTTTATTAATAAATCTTAGCAAAATCAATCTTGCGTACTATGCTTTTTAGAAAAGCATTTACAGGAATAAAGCATGTCAAAACTGGTGTTAGCCATTGATGATGATAAATACGTACATCATGTCATCGAAGAGTCGCTCTCGGGCTTTTGCACATTGATCCATGCTAAAAATGGCGAAGAAGGATTAAGACAGGCACTTAAATATAATCCAGATATTATTTTGCTGGATATTGAAATGCCCGGCAAAACGGGTTTTGAAGTATGCACTGAACTTAAAGCACACCCACAAACGAAAGATACACCGGTGATGTTTTTATCGGGTAAAACCGAATTGCCCGACCGGGTTAAGGGCTACAATGCCGGTGCAGCCGATTACATTGTTAAGCCGTTCAACGCTGAAGAACTTATGGCGCGTATTCGCGTGTTATACCAATATCGTCAGCACTCTAAAAAGTTAAAAAGTGATGTTGAACGTGCGCAGATCACCGCCGAAATAGCCATGACAGACTCGGGCGATATGGGGCGTATAATGCGTTACGTAGGGCAAAGTTATCATGCGCATGATATTAAAGCGTTGTCTGAACACATGTTTGAGTTTTTTAATCCGATGGATCTCGATGTGGTTCTTGCATTCTGGTATCAAGATATCGGCGTATTTTGCAGTGCAGAAGGTGGAGTATGTCCGCTTGAGCAAGAGCTACTTGAAAAACACCGTGACGCAAACCGCTTTGTTGATTTTGGGCATCGCACCATTGTTAATTACCCAAAAATATCGATGTTAGTAAAAAACATGCCATTAGACGATGCGCAGCTTTATGGGCGTTACAAAGATTTGTTTCCGCATATTCTCGAAGTGACTAACGCCAAAGTACAAGATATGGAAGTGAACGAGCGCGCGTTAGCCCAAGCACAGCAAATTGGTAATGCTTTTAATGAGCTGTCGGAACAGATGTATCAAAATAGTGACTCACGAGAGCGGGCTGTCGAAAAGTTTGCCGCACAATTAGTTGAGCTAACTAAGTCAGTGGAACAAAGTAACGTATCAAGCAGTGATGAAGTGGTCTTTCACCTTCAGCAGTTACAGCAAACCCAGTTGTTATTTGCATCGCTTAATGATGATTTAGCATTTATTAAATATCAGCTTAAACACATTATTGAATCGCGTAATGAGTTACTAGAAAACCTGCAAAAAATTGCAGAGCCACGCCATACTGAAGATGTCACCTCGCAAACAGATATCGAGCTATTTTAGCGATTTAAATAGTGACGTAACTTTTACTTTGCACACCTGTGAACCATGTATCTTAAATACGTTTGGGTATATACTTGCGTTGCATTCGGTTCACGGAGTAAATTGTGGTAATTCATTGTCCTTTTAAAGAAATGCGTCCTTATTTAGACGCCATAGAGCAACGTTTCGGTTTAGCCGAATGGGCTAAAAATAATGATGGCTTTTCATTGCACTATGACGATCAGGGCCTAAGCCTTAAAAAAAAGGATGAGCCGAAGCTGGGCGCTATTCATGTTGATTTTGTGAGTGGTGCGGCGGCGCATCGTCGCAAGTTTGGTGGCGGTAAAGGTCAAGCGATAGCCAAAGCGGTGGGCTTAAATAAAGGAGCCACTCCCGTTGTGCTTGATGCAACAGCAGGCCTTGGCCGAGATGGCTTTGTGCTTGCGTCGTTAGGTTGTCATGTAATTTTGCATGAGCGCCATCCTGTGGTTGCTGCGTTATTATACGATGGCCTAGAGCGAGCCTATAACGATGCTGATATTGGTCCATGGATGAAAGAAAAAATGAGCTTAGTGTTTGGCTCAAGCCACACATTACTGGCTCAGTGTAACAACGTACCAGATGTTGTTTATTTAGATCCTATGTTTCCACATCGAGAAAAGTCGGCACTGGTTAAAAAAGAAATGCGTGTATTCCAAGAGCTGGTGGGTGCGGACAACGATGCAGACGATTTACTCGAATTTGCGTATCCATTAGCTACTAAGCGGGTTGTTGTTAAGCGACCTGATTACGCGCCTTTTTTAAATGACAAAACCCCCAGCATGCAAATCAAAACCAAGAAAAACCGCTTTGATGTGTATGTAAAAGCTGCCATGGTGTAGTGCAGTTATTAAGTATTAATTTGTGATTACATTTGACGTTAATTTGGATAGTTTACATCAAATTGTCATAAAAGGTTAATATTCTACGCGCGTAACGACTTTTGGGAATGTAGTTCATGCGCGTGTCATCATTTACTCGGTTATTAGCCGTTTTACTCACTCTTGCCAGTATCTTACTGGCGGCCACCTTGTTTTGGGCAAGCCAAACCTTACTCGGCTTAGAGCAACAAGATAACGCTTACAACAAGCTAAAAAACACCATTATTATTGATTTAAAAAGCCACCTTGATGATTATTTAGAGCAAGGTGATAGCCAACATTTAAATCAAGCCTCTACCCTGATCAGCGATGTTAAAAAACAGCATTTAGCAAGCTTACCAAACGAGCTCGCAAGCCAACTAACGGCACAACTCAGCGAATTAGATAAAGACATTAACGGTAAATACCGAGCACTGGGGAAACTTTCAGGTAACGAAATGGCGCTGCTTGATAATTCACTCAGGCAAATGGCAGGGTCGGCATCATCGTTAGTGGGTTATGCAACACAAGCCAAGCCACAAACTGCATTAGCGCTTGAGTATTATCAACTTGCAAGTGATTACTACAGCGAAGTAACGACCCTTGCCTTATATACTTACAAACTCATTGTTAGTTTTGATCAAGACACCAAAACCAGCCTTAATCAAAGTGTGGCGAACCTTAACACCCTTGCCAATAAAATAGCGCAACTTGATAATTTAGGGGTCATGAGCGAGGTTGACGAAGACGCCTTATTTTTTGGCGAAGAGGCTGAAGACTTAGCAGGCGACATAAAAGCAGAGCTAAGCAGCTGGCCTAAGCGCTTTCCGCGCGACTTAGCGTCGACCATCGCGCAAGCAGAGCAACGCCAAACAGGCATGCAAGCATTACGTGCGCAAATAAACGCGCTGTCTAGTACGGTACTCGGTGCCGAGCAAAAATTAAAAGAGCAACAAGGGCAACTTAAGCAACAGGTTTTTATTGTGTTTTGCTTTGCTATTGGCATGTTAGTGGTGTTAGCGGCTGGCGTGTACTTTGTACAGCGTAATCAAGTGCTAAATCCACTGCGTCAATTACGTGATGGGTTTGCATTTTTAATTGAAAGCAACGAACTAAAAAATATTCAAAGTAATAACCCCAAGACAGAAGTGGGCGAAATAGCACATTACTTTAACCAGCTAATTGAGCGTCAACGCGGTGAAGCCGAAGAACGGGCGCAAATGCTTAAAGTCATTAATGACTTTATGCTAGAAATGAGCGAACACCTCCACACGATTGGTCAGCAAACTGATGCGAGCCGAACACAGGTCGAGCAAAATCAAGCTTTACTCAATGATATTCAGCATATCGGCGAGCAAGTTAACAGTATAAATAGCCAAGTGGCCGACAATGCCAAGCACACATTTGATGCCATGGAGCAAAGCTTAGGGTTTGCTGACAACATGCTCATAGCCAGCTCACACACTGAGCAACGTGTAGAGCAAGGTTTAACAAGTTTAAAAGCACTATTAAGTGGCGTAAATGATGTTGGCCACGTGATCGAAGTCATTAAAAATATTGCCGAACAAACTAACTTACTGGCACTTAATGCCGCCATTGAATCGGCGCGGGCAAGAGAGCATGGTCGCGGCTTTGCCGTTGTCGCTGACGAAGTGCGTAAATTAGCAAGACAAACCCAAGGCTCACTGGATGATATTAACAGCCAGCTTAATCGCTTAAGTGAAAACTCAACCATGGTATCAACACAAATTAGTGCGCTTGCGAGTGATGCCGAGTTACAAACGCAAAATGCCCAAGAGTTAAAGCGCAACTCAGAAGGGGTTGCCGAAAATGCACAAGACGCCAATAAAGTCGCGTTTGATGCCATGGAGCTTGCAAAGCAGCAAAATGCTTTGCTCGAAAACTTTAGTCAGTCAATGCTCAGCATGAAAGGCCAAGTAAGCGAATCAAATGTTCTTGTGAGCGATATTCAACAGCGCCTACAACAGCAAATGAATACCATTAAACGTAGCTTAGGATTGTAATTAGCCGAAAATGGCTTCGCAGATATCACGCACTTTTGTGTATCGTAAAATGAAGCATGTGCTGCAATGTATCGTTTGGGTATATACTCTGAACTCATACTAAAATTTCAAGGAATTATGATGATTGAACAAGGCCAAACTTTACCAACAGCAAGCCTAACAGAACTAACGAGCGAAGGAATGCAAACGCATTCAACAGAGTCTTTGTTTGCAGGCAAAAAAGTGGTTTTATTTGCAGTGCCAGGTGCTTTCACACCAACGTGCTCAAATGCACACTTACCTGAATTTGTGGCACTTGCCGATAAAATTATGGCGAAAGGTGTTGATGCTATTTACTGCGTATCGGTAAACGACGCGTTTGTAATGAAGGCATGGGGTGAGGCGCACAACGCTGAACACATTCGTATGTTAGCTGATGGTGATGCCAGTTTTACTAAAGCGCTTGGTTTAGATAAAGACACCGCGAGTTTTGGTGGTATTCGTTCGACGCGTTATGCAATGATCGTAGAAAACCAAACGGTAGCAGGCTTATTTGTTGAACAAGATAAAGAGTTTGCAGTAAGTCGTGCTGAGGCTATTTTAGAAAAGCTATAAGTACAAAAAGCCGGACGAGAGTCCGGCTAAAAGTCCCAGGGGAAACGGGAGTATTCAACCATTAAGGCTGATATTGTGCATCAAGTGTTACACCTGAAAAGGTGCGATACGCATTTAAGCTTAAGTGCCACGTACCTGCTTGTGGGTTACTGAATGTACATGTTTCAGCATTGCCATTTTTGTACGGGCGACAGTCATAACTTGATGTTGTAGGCTGGCTGCCAAATTTAACAAACAAGTCAGCATCACCAGTGCCACCAGATGTCGTGACAGTGAAGCTTGCCATGCCTGCTGGTACTTCTAGTGTGTAGTGTTTCCACTGACCCGCACTTGCAGAAATATCAGTAACCGTGCCGCCACCTGCTTGAGGTGCACCTGTACCACCAGATGTTGTTAAATCGCCCACTAGGCTCACACCTGAATAAGCAGAGTAGCCGTTAAGCATAACGTGATAAGTGCCTGCAGTTGGGTTATCAATCGAACATACTTCTTCATTACCCCCTTTGTATGGGCGACAATCGTATGTTGATGTTGTTGGTGCGCTACCTGCACGAACGTAAAGGTCGGCATCACCTGTACCACCACTCATCGTGAATGTTACGTTTGTAGCACCTGCTGGAACTTCCATTGTGTAGAAAGTTTGGCTGCTAGCCGCACCACTAAGACCCGTAAGAGCTTGACCATCTTCTAACACGTTACCTGTTGGCGGTGGAGGTGTAGTACCCGACGCCGCAGCAACCGCTGCTGCCGCATCTACAATACCAGTACCACAGCTAGTACATGTTGCTGGGAAAGCACGAGTTGTTGATTTTAAAATGCTTTCTATTTCATCAGGTGTTGCAGAAGGTTTCGCTTGCTTAATAAGCGCAGCGACACCGGCAACGTGTGGGGCAGCCATCGACGTACCTTGTGAATAGTGATAGCTGTCGCTTGAAGGGCTAGTTGAGCCTGAGTTGTGAGTTGATAACACACCTTCTGAATCGTTAGCAAAGCTTTGCGCGCCGCCCGGTGCAGCAACATCAATATTACTACCGTAGTTAGAGTAATAAGCACGGCCACCGTTACGGCCAACTGACGCAACGTTTACTACGCCATTACAGTTACCAGGATTATAGTTAGCTGAGTTGTCGTTATCGTTACCTGCTGCAATTACAATCACAGTGCCGTTATTACGAGCTTGGTTGATAGCACTTTGTGTTGTAGAGCTACATGAACCGCTGCCACCTAAACTCATATTGATAACATCAGCAGGGTTTGCATTCGCAGGAACGCCAGATACAGAACCACCTGATGCCCAGATGATACCGTCGGCGATGTCTGATGTTAAACCACCACATTTACCAAGTACACGTACAGGCACAACTTTGGCGTCATACGCAACACCCGCAACACCTTCACCGTTGTTAGTCACAGCAGCGACAGTACCCGCAACGTGCGTACCATGCCAGCTTGAGCTTTGTGCGCCGTGTGTATAACCACACTCATTAGCACTAATTGCGTCACCTGGGTCACGTGCATCGCTATCGCGACCGCCACCGTCATTTGCTACCGATAGGTTAGAGATCATGTCGTAACCCGGCAAAATGTTGGCATTTAAATCAATGTGTGGGCGGTAACCCGTATCAAGTACCGCAACCACAACGCCACTCCCTGTTGCTGTATCCCATGCTGTAGGCAGGTTTAAACCACCAGCTTGCTCATAATAATGCCACTGATCTGAATAACGTGGATCGTTAGGCGTTGCAAATGGCTTTAACATTTGGTCAATTTCGATGTATTCAACGTTACCCGTTGCAACCATTTCTTGCATAAACTCTTGAGCTTCTTCAGCTGATAGCTTTTTATCAGCACGCATAACGTGGTGATTGCTCATTGCCATTGCACGCACGTATTGTGCTTTCACTTGGCCTTTTTTACTTGTGAAGTTTTTAACAAAGCCCTGCGCTTTTTTATTCATTAGCATCGGCGTTTGTTCTGCAGCCGACATAGTCATCATTTCATCATTGTTATTTTTGTATTTAATGATGAATTGTGTACCAAAACCGTCTTGGCCTTGTAGCTTAGCGGCTGTTTCCGCCATAGACGGTGACATCATTTGGTTTGGCGTTGCCATCGCTGCCGTCGTCCCAAACAACGCAGTGAGGCTCAGTGCGATTGCGCACTTTTTTAAGTTATTGTTAGTTGTCATAATGATCCCTAGATTGTTATAAGTTTCTTCGCAATGTTTTTCGCGAAGGGGGACAAAGGTAAAATAAATGTAAATTAAGTTAAAATATCGTTTTGTTATGTTTGTCTCTATTTTAGTTATAAACAAGTGTATAGATGGCTAAATCTGACTTTTAACTGGGTTTTAAGGTGGTTTTCTCATTCTAAAGTTTTAATTTTTCTATTTAGAGTTTTTGCTTTATTTCGTTTTTTAGGTTTATCTTTTTTGTAAAAACACCTTTCTGTTAACACCGCGTATAAAATAACTTGTTATAATCAGCTAAATTTTTTAATGAGTATGCGTAATGACCCAAGTAGATGTAATTGTGATTGGCGCCGGTGCCGCAGGTTTAATGTGTGCAGCACAAGCAGGTTACCGAGGCCGAGCGGTTACAGTGCTTGATATGGGTAAAAAGCCGGGCCGTAAAATTTTAATCAGCGGTGGTGGACGGTGTAACTTCACCAATGAAAATGCCAGTCCAGATAATTACTTATGTACAAACCCTCATTTCGTAAAGTCGTGTTTAAGTCGCTATACCCAACACGACTTTATTGAGTTGGTAGACCGCCATGGTTTGGCGTATCACCATAAAACACTGGGTCAATTATTTTGTGACAACAGCGCTCAAGATATTGTTGATATTTTATTGACTGAATGTGAGTGGGCGGGCGTGAACATAGCCTTGCGCAACGAAGTGCTTAGCGTCACAAAAACTGATGCAGGGTACGAGGTAATAACCGAGCAAGATACTTATCAATGTGAATCGCTGGTGGTTGCATCGGGTGGCTTAACAATGCCAAAACTGGGTGCATCGCCCATTGGCTACAAAATTGCTGAGCAATTTGGCTTAACGGTTTTACCCACAATGGCAGCGCTTGTGCCATTCACTTTGCACCAGCACGATAAAGATCGTTTTGATGGACTGTCGGGGATCAGTATTCCGTGTGTGGTAACAAGTGAAGACGGTACACAATTTAAAGAAAACATACTCTTTACTCACCGTGGTTTGTCGGGACCTGCTATTTTACAAATTAGCTCATTTTGGCGCGCAGGGCAGAGTGTGTATATTAATTTATTACCAGCGATCGATTTAAAACAGCAGCTTGAAGAGTGGCGTCAAAGCCAAGGCCAAAAGTCGCTAAAAAATACCCTCGCGACGATATTGCCAAAGCGTTTTGTAGAGATGCTGCACGACACCAAAGCTATTCCTGATTGTAATGTTAATCAGCTAACCCACACGCAAATAGATGCGCTGCACGACTACATCCACAACTGGCAAATAAAACCTAACGGCACCGAAGGGTATCGCACTGCAGAGGTCACGCTAGGCGGTGTAGACACCGATGAGTTAAGCTCAAAAACCTTCGAAGCCAAAAAAGCACCCGGCCTTTACTTTATCGGCGAAGTTACCGACGTGACAGGCTGGTTAGGCGGCTACAACTTCCAATACGCTTGGAGCTGTGGCTTTGCAGCAGGGCAGTATTGTTGATAAACAATCGCTAGTTTTTAGGGGAAAGTAGTTAGATGTTAGGGGGGAGTACAGAGTTTTTGTTTACAGGAACTAGACTCTAGGAGTTAGGCTCTAGACTGGCACTTGCTTGTAGGTCGTGCTTTAGCGCGTTATCAATATGACGGCATAAATGACGACCTACATAATTTTACTTAAACTAGAAACTCGATATCTATTCCCGTCATTCTCTCCTCAACAAGCCGCAAACTTGAATACGTAAACCCAGCACTAAAAAACGATTAGGTTTCGAACATGGTATTGTTATAACTCATGCATATGGCAGGTAGTTAAATAAAACTATTCGCGCCAAGCTTAATCATTTTACTGTTCCCATGGCAGAGGTAAAGAAGCAAGACCTGACCCCATGTGATGTACTTGTGATCTGTGCGAATAACTTTAACGAATGAAATAGAAGTTTAATAGCAGCACATAATTTATGACTTGTACGGTTTTCCAAGGTAATAATGGGATAGTAAAAAAGGCTTATATCACTACATGTACATGTTTCACTAATCTAATGTATTAGTTTGAGAATAATTAGCTTGTGTTTTTTCAAAGAGAAATGTTATTAATAAATGGTAAAAATAAATTAAAGGGATGTAATTTTGTCTGTGAACCTTATCTTTGCTGTAATTCATCAGCTTGTTAAAGAACCTCGAGAGCGATTAATGCCGTCAGTTATTGTTGATGATGTTTTAGATTGCACTTTAGATACTGTCGATACTTTAGTTAGAGATGTAATTAGGCTTTATGGTACTAAAGATAACAATGCGGTATTTGGCACCTTTGGTAGTGAAGATGAGGTAGGGACCTTTCCAAGGCATTTCGATACTTTTCTTAATGAAAACTGTACAGCTGAAAGCTTTTTGGCTCTGACACATCGAGCAATGAGATCCCTTGAAGTTAAATCAAGAGATGTTAACTTTGCTTCTGGCGGTTACCTTCTGTTTTCGTTATATGAAAACGGAGGGCAGCAGTTCTTAATAGTTGCGATGATCAAGCAAAAAGAAGGGTTACAGTTAGATGAAAACTTAGTCCCTGTAGGTATCATCGAACTAGATCTAAATAAACTACACCAAGCTGCAAAGATCAACTTCTCTAGATATGCTCAATATCAAAATGCTGAAGAAGAAGAGCAGCAAGAGCTGAGCTATTTGAGCTTTGTTAGCCCTAAGTCCAACCAAAGTGCATCAGGATATTTTATTAAGGCTTTGGGTTGTAGTAAGGGGATAGCGGCTTCTACGGCTACAAGCGGTTGTATTAGCGGTATAACTAGCTTTTTCCAATCTAAAAGTGAATTAAGAGAAAGTAAAACTGAAGCAAGAAAAGATGTCATTACTTACCTTAGAGAATGTATCAGTCTGAATAGGCAGGCAACAATCGGTGACGTCGTTGGTTCAGTTAGATCGTGTTATCCCTCGAACTATGAAGAAGAAGATAAGGTAGTTCTTGATAATGAATTAAATGCTCTTTTGAATAGTGATGAATATCAAGTCCCCTCTACTTTTGTAGTACATGAATCTACTGTAAATAAAAAAGCTAGAATTAAGGTAAAGTCTGATAACTGGCAAGCCCAATTAGAAAAAAGCGCTCTCGGAGTGACAAGTGACGCAGAAATTCATTTTGATAGGGAAAATCGAAAGCTAACATTTAACCGTTTAAGTAATGAAGCTATAAATACCATCACAGACAGATTAAGAGATTAATTGTGAGTACGCAAATTACTGCTTTAGAGAAAGTAGTGTCTTTGTACCGCTTGATCGGCTGTCCGCGAGTTGATAATGGAATATTTACTGCCGAAATAGAAGTTACTTCAGAGTTGAAGTGTGCAATGAACAATTGCGAGGAACTATCAACGTCATATGGTGAGTTCGACGAACTATTAAAGAATAATAGTGTTGATATATCTTCCCCTTCTGAAATTTCAGAAGGAGATACCATAAAACTAAAATGGAAAATCGCTACAAACGGTTCTGTTTTATTTTTTAATTCTTATGCTGATCTACTTGAGAATCATAAATCTGTATTCCGAGGAGAAAGCTTAGATCAATTCTACATAGCGCAGGACAACGTTTTATCAACTGAAAACGGTGAAAATTCGCGCCTAGCAACTTTAACAAGTGTTGTTAACTTAATTTCATTACTTTCAAAAATAGCTCATTACCATGATGAGAAAACAAAAGAAGATGTCTTTAGATTGGTGTTTATACTCACTGAAAAAGATACTCATAAACCATATGTATTGAAAACATTATTTCACGAAGAAGATCTATCTTTAAATGCAATTGACTTATCGACCCTCAATGAGTTGATTGAAGCTCAAGAGTGTAACCATGCCCATGCATCTGAAAAGCTCGGAATTTTTCGTTTTGCACTTGCGAATATCATTTCGCAATGTCCTCCAAACGAGAATGTATTTAGCTATTTATTAAAACATTGGAGCATATTACTTAAAGAGTACAAAGCCAGTTTTGATATGTATATCAGTGGTTTCTCTTTTAATAAGGTTCGAACGGAATTAGCAAAAGCCGAGATTGACTTGGCAAGTTCATTGTCAAAAGTAATGAATGATATAACAGGAAAGCTATTTGGTATCCCAATATCCTTAGTTGCTCTGATTTCGATGCTTAAGATTGACTCTATAGCTGAAAATGTCGTGCTTGTAGTTGGTAATTTGCTATTTAGTCTCATCGTTAGTGGGCTTGTTAGAAATCAACTATTGTTGAGACAGAGTATAAACATTGGTGCTAACTTAACTTTTAGCACTTATAAGGTTGAAAATGGAAGTTACCCTTACGATTTGAAAAAATGTTTAACACGATCTGAGGCTACTTTTAAATCACAATCGCGTTTCCTATTATTAGGATTATGGTCTGCGAGGATTATAGCTTGGCTAGTAACTTTCATTGCTGTTTATATATTCATTGAAAAATTTGGTAATGGCAGCCACTTTTGGGTGGATTTTAAAAATTTGTTTAGTAACTTTATTGATTATATTTCAAACTGTTATGTATTAACTTATCCTATTATTTTCTGAGAACTATTTTGGCTCTAGTTATTACAATCTTTAAAGCAAACTACGGGGATGCTTTTTTAATTAAAGAGCTTTCTTCTGGTAAGCAATTCATAGTTGACTGTGGTTTTAAGTTGACTTATAGACAACATATAAAAAAGAAAACAAATTCAGTTGATTTTATTATTTTGACTCACTCTGATGAAGATCATATTAATGGGGCTTTCCCATTATTAGAAGATTATCCAGAATACTTTTCATTAAATAAAGTTTACGTTAACTCACCTGAATCTATTGCTGTACCTAGAGTCGCCGGTGGTATATCAATAAAACAGGCCAATTCATTGTTTAAATTGTTAAATGAAAAGGCAGTACAATTTGAAGGCCTAACGCAAGGAGAAGTATTAGAGATTTCGGATGACTTCTCATTAGAAATTATTTCTCCAACTAGTGATGACTTAGAGTGTTTTCATAAAAAATTTATTGAGGAAATAACTAGCGATTTATCTGATAAAAAAGAGACTGATATATCATCGAATGTTGCCACAAAAACTATTACAGAATGGGCTGAGTTACCAGACTCGTTTCTGAAAAAGTCCGACGATATTGCTAATACAAGTTCTATTGCTTTCATCCTTAACTATAAAGATAAAAAAGTACTATTTTTAGCTGATTCACACCCAGAAGTAATTTCAGACTATTTTCAGCAGCAAGGCTTTAGTTCCGAAAAAAAGGCTGTATTTGATTATATTAAGTTATCTCACCATGGCAGCGCAAAGAGTATTTCAAAACGTTTAATCAGTATGGTTAGCTGTAATAATTATATTATAAGCACTAATGGTGGGAAGGCTAGGAGCAAACATCCAAGTGTTGAGACAATTGCGAAGCTAGCAATTTTAGTCGATAGGAATAAGAATGATGAAATTAACTTTTATTTTAATCATTCAGTTTCAGCTATTGAAACAAGAAATGGTTCATTATTAAGTGAAAATGAACGCCTTTTATATAAAATAAATTACATAGAACAAAATGAGATTACATTGACATGAATCACTTAACATTACTGCCCTATACGACAGTTCAAATCTCTAAAGGACCTATCTATCTGGGAAGTGCTGTACTCGTAAAGGTCAGGAATGCATTTTATGTCTTAAGTTCTGCCCACGTTACTTTTGGAGAAGGATGTGAGCAATATAATGATGAACTTTGCTCTACATTAACTTATAAAGCAGAATCTGAAAAAATAGAAAACTTAACTTTTATTAAAATGTTAGGCAATCTCGAAATATTTAAGACTTATGACATTATTGCTATTGAGGTTGACGTTGCTCTAAATAACGAAGGTTTCCCAGAGATATTTTTTACTATTGATACAGATAAGCCTGAGCTGGAGTTTATTTTTAAAGGTAGGGTGAAGTCTGAAAGTGGAAAAACTTATTCAATAAGCCCCTGTACCAAGAATAGTACTGGGGGTACTGATATACACTTAGAAATACCAGCAAAATTCTACACTGATTTTAAAGGCGAAACAGGGGCTGAAGTGCTGCAAGGACTTTCTGGTAGTGGCGTATTTATTCACGATAATAATTCAGACAAGGCTTTTCTTACTTCAATAGTAAAGTCTGTTAGTGACGATAATTTTGTGGGTGTTAATTGTACTTGTATATCTTTATACAAGGAGCATTTAATTCCTGAAATTGAGCTGATAGATTATGAGAAATATGCAATTGAAGATAATGCCAATTATCATATTAAAGAAAAATGTACATCAACAAATGTTGAAGTAGAAGAACTAACTCGCTCGATTTTACAAAGTTTGCAATCTCAATTAATGCCATCTTCTCTATCTGGTAATACAGATATTGCTTTATCACATATGTCACCTCTAAGCTTAATAGAAAGTGTTCCACTTCCTACAGCAATAGCGACGAGACAAAAACTAATTGATGGTACTGTTTATTCGCTTGAAAACAATAACACTGCTTGGTTGTTTGGAGCAGCTGGCGTTGGAAAAACGGTTGCGGCTAAGGTGGCTGCAAAAAAAATAGGAGGTAGTTGGGTAAGTGTTAATCTAAGAGGATTGAACTCTAAAGAAGTTAGTCAAATTCTAGTAAGTTCTTTAGCTGACCTGCAACACCGAGAAATTACAGGAATCCTTATTGATGACTTTGATTGTGATCATACGCCTATGATTCATGAGAGGCTGTTAAACCTCCATGGTTTTTGCATTAAAAGTAACGTTTTTATACTTTTTACATCTTCAAAATCAATAGATGTAGATTTCCTTTCTTCAGCTAATCTACTTCATGAAGTTGAGCAGAAAGTTGATGATTTCTCTGAGGAAGATATTAAAGAAATTTTATTAGCGTTGGATGTTACAGAGGATTACTGGGCTCGATATATTTATTTATCAACAGGTGGAGGTCATCCACAATTAGTTACTGCAATGATCCACAGTATGAAAACAAGTAATTGGAGCATTGAAGAGTTTTGGACCCTAAATTCTTTGCTACAAAAAAATGATTCTGTAGAAAAAGTTAAAAAGAAAACAAGGGAGCGATTACTTCATGAGCTTTCACCAAGTGCGAGAGGGCTTGTCGAGCGAATATCACTAATTACAGGAAAGTTTGATAGGAATTTGGTACTTGATCTAGCTTTAGTCTCTCCTAAAGTTACGGATGCAGGAATTACTTTTGATCAACTTATAGGTGCTTGGGTCGATCAACATGAGGGGAACCGTTTTTCCTTATCTCCTTTGTTGTCTAATTTTGCAGCTGCAACTTTGACTAAACAACAACAGAAAAAATTTCAATGTGAAATAGCAGACTCAATTCTCCGAGCAAGAGTAATAGACCCTATCACCATGAATAGTGCTTTTTTTGCTGCATTTGCAGGTGAAAATGCTAGAGCACTTACGTTATTGAGCTGTTTAATCATTACATCTGAGCTAAGTGACCTACAAATTATTGCACCACACTTAATAATGTTCACTTTTTTTAATTCAGAACAATTGATATTTGAGCAAGACTTAAACGTAAATATTATGCTACGAGGCTCTCAACTTTTACTTTTAGCATGCCTTGAAGACAAAAAAGAGAGTTACTTAGAAGCCTTTGAAAGATTTGAAATAGAAGCTGATATGGCTGATGTTCAAAAGTCTGGTAGTGCGGTTTTGGTTCGTATATTAATTTATTCAAAACTCTTAATGTCTCGGCCGAAGTTTGGAAACTTACCAAACTGGGAATTAACAGTAACCAAGTTAGATTCTCTATTTAAAAATAAAGCTGATTTACTTCCTTCTTCAATACCCCATAAAGAAATACCGATAGAAGTAGATGGAAATCCATCGATAAGTATTTTTATTATGAATCAGATTAGTCAGATAAAAAAAATAGAAGAATTAGTCACACTATTTAAATTTATTGATTCATGTGACGTTGAAACCAGAGATGATTTATTTAGAACTATAACAAAAATCGATTCTGATATTGATGCACTCGTTAGAGGGGCATGGTTAAGCGAGTATGATAACTGTACTATCGATTGCGAAAAACATTCAGCTATTTTTGCTGAACTTGAGTGTTTTGCGAATAGCTGGGGAAATGATGATTTAGCTACTACTTGTGTGAAATTCTCAGCTGTTATTTGGGATGAAACAGGCAATAATTATGATAAAGCTCTTGAGTTAATTGAAGCTGGCCTCAGGAAATATGGGAGTTTAAATAATTGCTTACTTAGAGCAAAAGCATTAGTTCTTTATCATAAAAAGGATTACGGAGTAAGTCTGGAAATTTCCAAGAAATTACTAGATGGTAAACAATCTAACCTTCAAAAAGGCGATGAGGTTTTTTTCTTGAGAAGAGCGGCAATTTGTGCAGAGTATGAAGGCGATTATACTTTGGCTTATCAATACTTTCAGCAGGGAGTTGATTTTTTAGATAAAGTTAATCAGTCAGAAAGCTTACCTATGAAAATAGGACTTCAAGCCGATTCTGCGATAGTATTTTGGCATGCTGGAAAGCGAAAGGAAAGCCTCCAGAAACTAGCTGCATTATTTGAATTACTGGAAAGTATTGATCCAAAAAGTTCATTAAATGCCGCTCATTGTCATGCAGTGTCTCGACATATTTTATTATGGCTACTACAGGAGGCTAAAGAGCAAAAGCAGTTTTTAAATGATGGTGGAGATGTAGTTATATTCCCCGGAATTGTTAGTAATCCAGATCCTAGCAAAGATATAACTAAACACGTGTTAGCACCAATTGAATTAGCTTGGTATATGTTAGCCTCTATAGAGAATTATTGTTTAATAGATGCAGGTATATCTTTAAAACTGGATGAACACTTACCTAATGGAACAATCGTTGACGGCGATTGGATTTTGAGCTCCTCTAAATTAGATAAGTCAATTATAGAGCCTAGCGGAAAATCATTAGTAAATGCACTTAAACACTTCGTCCCTCACTTAAGTCTTGTTATTGATGAAGGAAATAGAGAAAAATCCGTAGACATCAACTTCACATATCAAACGTTACCAGAAGCAACAAATGATGACTTCATAAAACATAGCGGTATTATAGAAAACTACATACTTGCATTTGTTACAAGCTGTGCATTACAAACCAAATGGGATGAAGTTGATAGGTTTGTTAAGTACCTTTCTATGGAGTCTGTAATGTATATTCGAGATGAATTAATAAGCATACTTAAAGGTCGCAATATAGAAGCAACTGATCCCCTTATAAATAATACTAAATTGATAATGTCTTTTAAGTATCAGCATCAAAGAACACCTATTGATTTTATCCGTGGAACTTTTTATTGCACACTAATATCTGTACAAGTAGGTATGGAGTTGAAACAATCCGATTTGATATCGAAATTAGCATTTGAATCACTAAAGAACAAATGGTTAGCTTTTGTGAGAGTCGGTGGGGGGTCGCTAGAAAAGTTAGCACTACATTTTTCAAATATAGATAAGGCTTTGTCAGTAAACGACTACTTCTGGACTAAGAATGTATTGTATTTATTGAAAGCAATATTACCTACACTATCCTTTGCTAATGAGGATGAATTTAAATCCAAATTGGACTTATTGATTTGGAAGCAAGTGAATAGGAATAATTAGTTCTACTTTTGGATATTCCTAGACCTGAGTTGTTAGTGTGTTACTACGGGTAAACTTTATTGTAAAAAATGTTCCTGCGGGCAAACTTTATTGTCACTACACAGATACTAGGCTCTAGTCGCTCGGCTTTGCGCCAATTCCGCTTTTGCTTATTAGTTGGGCTTAGTATGTGCGAAGTGCTTTAAACGTGCAGTTGTATAAAATGACCGACGGTGAATAACTTGTTCATTACCGTTATGTGAACTCGCTTACACCGCTACTTCAACACAGTTTCGGCCATTGTTTTTTGCTTTATAAAGGGCTTTGTCGGCAATTGATAGGGTTTCTTTTATTGTGGTTGAGGCATGGGCAACGCTGTGAACGCCTAGGCTTACGGTAAACTTTACGGCTTGAGCATCATTGCTTTTGATGCGGGTGTTTGCTGCTTTTTCGCGGATGCGCTCGGCCACGGCTTTGGCGTCGTGTAGGCTGCAATGCAGTAAAAGTACAAATTCTTCACCGCCGTAGCGGCAGGCTATATCGTCTTTTCGTTGTTGTGTAGTGAGTATGTTTGCAAACTCAATAATGACTTTATCGCCAATATCATGGCCATAAGTGTCGTTAATGGCTTTAAAATGGTCGAGATCGGCGATGATCAGCGTTAACTCTTGATGATTGCTTGCCATTGCAGCAATGAGCTCTTCACTTTTTCTATCAAAGTAGCGTCGATTATACAGGCCTGTCATTGGGTCGGTATCGACAAGGCGCGTTAATTCTTTTTGCTGTGCTTTGATTTTTTCGAGCGTTTTTATACGGTAAGACAATATAAACGCCATCATTAATGCTTCGAGTAAAATACCTATGCCGACGCCATGACTGTTTATCACGTTCGCGTCGGTGATACCTTTGTAATAAAGCACGGCCAGCATATTGAATATAACGAACAGTGAATGGCCAAGTAAAAAATATTTGGCCAGTGGATCCCCTTTTCGCCACAGTGAAATAGAGACACCAAAGGTGACGGTCATCATCATTGCGGCAAGGGTGCTGGCTGGTTTTAGTGCGCCAACGACATCGAATAAACTGTAGATAAAGTCGCCAACCAGTAATACGAGAATGAGCGACAGGGCTATATGCTCTTTTGGGTAATGCTTTTTAGTTTCGAAAATTAGCATCACAAAAATTACTAAAAAGCTGGGCATACTGAGCAAACTAGAATTAAGTTGCAGTACTTCAGCACTAAAAATGCCAAAAAAGTTAGCAGCTACGCCATACGAAAGCGCCACCCATACCGTGCCCGATATTAAATACAGGGCGTAAACAATATTTTCTATTTTACGTGCCGATAAGTACAAGAAAAAGTTATAGATCATCAGCGCTAGCATCATGCCAACAAGTAATGCAATGTAGTTGCCGTTGCCAACTAGGGCGCGTTTTGAATGCTCTTCATTATAAATATTTAGAGCAAACCATTGATGCGAAAAAGTAACGCTTTTTACATAAATGGTTTTTTGCTGCTGTGGGGCAATATAGAACGAAAACACAGCACTGCCGCCGAACATATTGGCTTTTGGACCCGATGTATCTAGTTGAATTTCAGATTGATTAATGAGTTGCCCATTGTGGGTTTCGTAAAATCCTACCTCTTCTAGATGGTAAGCATCGGGGTTGTGAATAAATAAACGTAAGGTATCGCTGTCGTTGTTTTTAACGGTTATTTTTGACCACGTTGTTTTGGCATTGGTGCCCAGAGTGAGCTCATTTTCACTGGCTGTGAATGTTTGATTTTGTATTTGCGATAGTGTCATTTTTCCTGTTTTATCAATAAAATAACTCATATCGAAACGTGTTAAGTTAACTTGTTCATTGTTGAGCGATATAACGGAGTCAATGGATGTGGTAGGGCTATTTTGTGCAAAGGCAAAGAAGGAGTGACTGATAAAAAATAGTAATAATAAACGTGCGATCATCCTTGGTGCCTATGGCTAAATTGTTTAGTAATAAAGTGTTATTTTTAACGTAATCAGCTGCATTGTCGAGCGAATTTTATCCAAAATAAAAAAAGCCGCTGTAAAAGCGGCTTAATGGGTTGCGAAAAATGAATACCAACGCGCAATAATACTGAATTAAGCGAGTTGGTATTGGTATTAACGTAGGTCGAATCTGTCTAGCGTCATTACTTTAGTCCATGCTGCAACGAAGTCGTCAACAAACTTTTGTTTAGCATCGTCAGATGCATACACTTCAGCAATAGAGCGTAGCTCTGAGTTAGACCCAAAGATTAAGTCTACCGGTGTTGCTGTCCACTTAAGCTTGCCTGACTGACGGTCACGGCCTTCGTAAACACCTTCTTCAGATGACTTAGACCACTTCGTTGACATATCGAGTAGGTTAACGAAGAAATCGTTGCTTAATGTGCCAGGTTTTTTCGTGAATACACCGTGTTGTGTTTGGTTAGTATTAGCGTTAAGGGCACGCATACCACCTAGTAGTGCTGTCATTTCTGGCACCGATAAGCTTAGTAAATCAGCACGCTCAACTAACATTTCAGCAGGTGATTTCCATGCTGAGCTGTAGTAGTTACGGAACGCGTCTGCCGTTGGCTCAAGTACTTCAAACGATTCAACGTCAGTCATTTCGAGTGATGCGTCCATACGACCTGGCTTGAATGGTACTGCAATAGAAAAACCTGCATCACTTGCTGCTTTTTCGATAGCAGCCGCGCCACCCAGAACAATCATATCTGCCAGTGAAATTTCTTTTCCACCTGCTGCATTTTTATTGAACTTAGTTTGGATTTTCTCAAGCTTGCTCAGCACATTTGCCACTTCTTTCGGGTTATTTACAGGCCAATCTTTTTGTGGAGCAAAACGAATACGTGCCCCATTTGCACCACCGCGCATGTCAGTATCGCGGTAGCTTGCTGCTGATGCCCACGCCACACGTACCAGTTCAGATACAGATAAACCCGAATCTAAAATGCTTGCTTTAAGTGACGCGATGTCTTTGCTATCAACTAGCTTGTGGTCAACTTCAGGAATGTAATCTTGCCAAATTAGCACTTCTTCTGGCACTAAGTCACCTAAGTAACGAGCGCGTGGGCCCATGTCACGGTGGTTTAGCTTGAACCATGCTTTAGCAAACGCTAGTTCGAACTCTTTCGGGTCGTTTAAGAAACGCTCTGAAATTTTACGAAACGCAGGATCTGCCTTTAACGCGATATCAGTTGTGAACATGATAGGCGCATGACGCTTACCTTTAATGTGCGCATCTGGCACTAGGTTAGACGCTTGACCATTTTCTGGGATCCATTGTGTTGCGCCTGCTGGGCTTTTTGTTTTAACCCACTCAAATGCAAATAAGTTTTGTAAGTAGTTGATTGACCATTGCGTTGGCGTCACGGTCCATGCACCTTCAAGACCTGAAGTAACAGTATCTTCTGAGTGACCTTTACCGCACTTGTTTTTCCAACCTAAACCTTGCTCTTCGATAGCGGCTGCGGCGGGTTCTTTGTCTAAACAAGTCGCTTTTTTCGCACCGTGTGCTTTACCAAAACTGTGACCACCTGCGATAAGTGCAACGATTTCTTCATCGTTCATTGCCATACGACCAAACGATAAGCGAATATCATCAGCCGCAAGAAGTGGGTCTGGGTTGCCATGTGGACCTTCTGGATTCACATAGATTAAACCCATTTCAACCGCTGCTAATGGGCCTTTTAGTTTGCCTTTTTTGTCGCGGCGCTCGTCAGTTAACATTTTGCCTTCAGGGCCCCAGTAAACGTAATCTGGCTCCCAATCGTCTTCGCGACCACCGGCATAGCCGAATGTTTTGAAACCCATTGATTCAAGTGCCACGTTACCTGTTAGCGCCATTAAATCTGCCCATGAGATGCTGCGACCGTATTTTTGTTTAATAGGCCAAAGTAAGCGACGCGCTTTGTCTAAGTTGGCGTTATCTGGCCAGCTGTTTAGTGGGTCGAAACGTTGTTGACCACCGCCAGCGCCACCACGGCCATCGAATGTACGGTAAGTACCTGATGCGTGCCACGCCATACGAATGAAGAATGGACCATAGTGACCGTAGTCGGCAGGCCACCAGTCTTGAGAGTCAGTCAGCACTTTTTCAATATCGGCTTTCACTGCATTAAGGTCTAACTTTAAAAATTCTTTTTTGTAGTCAAAGTAAGGACCCATTGGGTTTGATTCAGCGCCGTGTGCGCGCAGTTGACTTAAGTCGAGTTGCTCTGGCCACCAAAATTGGTTTGATTTGATGTCGTTAGTGGCGTGTACATTTGTTGCGATGAGTAATGAAACAGCAACAGCGACTTTTGAAAATGCTGAGGTTGATTTTTTTAACATTGTGTTGTCTCCAGTTGGAAGTTGCGTGAAATATAGAGCTGTTCTGGTTAACTTTCCACTTACAAACTGGGGTTTAAATCGATTGATAAAATCGAAAAAATAGATGGAATGATTGATTTTATAGAACAAAGCCAGCAACAATGCTGGCTCTGGAAGGGGGGCAGATAAGCTGATATTCAGCTTATTGTTTATTCTTCAATAAAGGGTACGCCGTTTTTGATCCACTCAGCGGCGGGTTTACCTTTTAGATAATGGTCAAAGTACTCCATCATGCGAATTGAAAAATCCACCTGGTTAGGGAATTTCTTCAAGTGATGTGGCTCGCCTTCATACTGTAAGAACGTAGCATCTTTACCTGCACGACGCAGTGCCAAATAGTACTGTACTCCTTCGTGCCAGGGCACGGCGTCATCTTTGTCACCAAACATAATTAAAATAGGTGTGTTTACTTTATCTGCAAAGAATACCGGTGAGTTCTCGATGTAAAGTTCAGGTGCTTCAAATAATGTTTTACCAATGCGGCTTTGCCCCGTTTCGTATTGGAACTGACGCGCAAGACCTGATTTTAAGCGAATACCGCTGTAAGCACTGGTCATGTTAGATACAGGTGCACCCGATACAACCGCCTTAAACATATCTGTTTGGGTGATCATAAAGGCGCTTTGGTAGCCTGCCCATGAGTGACCTTGTAAACCAATTTTATTAGGATCGGCAATGCCTAAATCAATCAGTTTTTGAGTCGCGTTAATCATGGTTTGGGTCGATGATTTACCTGGGTGACCAATTTCAAAGCGGATATCCGGTAAGAAAATGGCGTAACCATTCGAGGTAAACATAGGGAAGTTAGGGCGATGATTTAACTCCATTTTCGGGAAGTCATACATGCGCTGGCTCATATAGCGATAGAAGTACACAACGACGGGCACTTTGTCGCCTTTTTTGTAGCCTGCCGGCTTGATTAGAACACCTTGTAAGTCTTCACCATCAAAGCCTTTATAGCTAATAAGTTCAGGTTTTTCGCCCCAAGCAAAGTTGCTAATTTGCGGGTTTAGGTTCGTCACACGCTGTGGGTTTTTGAAGCTAAAATCTGCTTGGTAGTAATCAGGGAATTGTTGGTACGTTTGCGCAGTAAAGAGGTATTTGTCGGCATTTTTAGCTTTTTTCACCACATCATAGCGCTTTTTACCCGACAGTACTTTGCTTACTTTATTGCTTGTTAAGTCAAGCTTGGCAATTTCGGTTTGCTTATCTTGTAAGTTAGTTGCGCTTAGTAATAATGTGTCGTCTTTAGCAAAGCCAACGTGGTCTTTATCAAGTTTAATAACACGATATTGGGTATTTGTTTCTTTACCTTGTGTTAAGCGCGTTGCCTTTTGTGTTGCGACATCAAAAGCCCAAATATCAAATTTGCTGTAAACCAGTACTTGGCTGCTGTCGTTTAACCAGCCTGCAAAACCATAACCCGGTTGAGGTGATGGGTAGTCATGCTTATCATCGGCAAAAATAGCGTTAATTGCCTTAGATAACGTCGAAACTTTGTTGTTACCTAGGTCTTTTAGCTGAACGTGGCTGTCTTTAAAAAATGCCGCGTATTGACCATTTGGCGCAAGGCTGGGTCTAAAGGGATAGTCACTGACGATAGGTGTTTGTTTACCTGTTTTAACGTCAACACTGAAGTAATCAGCAAAGAAACCACCATACATAACACGCTCTAAATACGGCAGGTCTGAGTAGCCTAAAAGCGCGTCACGATTAGTGTTAAGTGATACCTCGGGCATATTGGGTGTACTTAATTGTACAACCTGTTTGCCGTTTACGTGGTAAACCGCTTGGTAGTGACGAAGTTTGTTAGCCTCATTCCACTGTTGTTCTTCACGAGGTTTAATTTCAACGTCTTTATTGTGCCAAACATTTAAGCCTTTATGGTCGCGAATTGTATCGAAATCATATAAAGAGGCTTCGTCTGTATACTCTTTGGCTTTTACTTTATCAGCCAGTTTTGGGTGATTCTCGAAATATAGACGCTTACCGTCTTCAGACCATGTGAGTGAGGCTGTTTTACCGATAGTCCAGCTGCTATCTGCAGAGTTAATGGTTGATAGAGCCCCGTTTTCTAAAAGCTGTAAGCTGTGGTCGCGACGTCTTGTATCATCGTTTACATAATTACCCACTAAAAGCGCTGCGGTATTGCTGTTAGGTTGCCATGCAATTTTGTTTGCAACCACACCTGGCTCATCAATTAATACACTGGTATTAAAACTATTTGTTAAGTCGACTAATACGATTTGGTTGTCGGCACCATCACTAAAGCTTTGGCTTGCTAATAATTGCTCGCCAGTGCTGCTAATCGCATAGCTAAATACATTATTTATAGTGTGAGTGGTTTTGTCTTGAAGGTTAACAAGCACTAAATCAAAGCGTTTATCTTTTTTGTCTGGCTTGATTTCGCTGCTGTTTTCGTCTTTTTCTTGGTCGTCTTTGGTCTCAGTTTTATCTGCTTTTTGATCAAGACGGTAAGCAAGCCATACGCCATCATCTGATAACGCATAATCTTTTACATCGTTAAACGTTTGTTGTTCACCGTCTTTAGTATTTACTAAAACTAGGTTGTTTTTTAGCTCATCTTTTTTCTTGGTGGTTTCTTTTTCAAGTAGGGTTGGTACTTGTGTAAACGCGACCCAATTTGCCGCTTTATTAATAGTAGGGCGCGTACCGCGTTCAACGGTGCTTAGTAAGGCATTGTTATTGAGCGTGTATACTTGGCCTTGTGCATTGCCGCGATAAGGGTCTGCACTAAAGGTTAAGATACGGCCATCTTCAGACAGTTGTGTGCCTTTTGCGTATTTAAAATCAAATACGTCTTTAAATTGCAGGGCTTCTTTAGCACTGACTTGTGTGCTGCCTAGGCTAGTCACCAAGGCTAAGCTCAAAAGTGATAATTGCGCTTTCATTTACCTTTCTCATTGTTTTTAAGTTTATGCCCCAGTGTAGCGTTTTTAATAAACAATTCGAGTAGATACGATAAGTTGCCAGTTTCCTAAGGTGGGTTAAAGTTATTAGTTACGTGAAACGCGCTACGAGAAATAAGCTACGAGGACTCGCTTATGGGGGACAATCAAAAGGTGGGGGATTAAGCGCGATATGACATCGCGCTTATAAAGCTTGTTTTACAACCAGATTTTTTGTAATTCTGGCCATTGCTTTTCAAATTGTGAGCTTGGCTTTGCTTTAAAGTCGCTACGGACGAATTGATTCATCTTACCTTCGACATAGGCAAGTAAGAAATTGGCTAACGTGGTTTCGTCTGATTGAAATGCTTTGCCTTCACGTAGTTTTCGCTCACGCAATACTTGCTTAAATTGTGTTTCAAGCTTTTCGAATAAGCCTTGCACTCGTTCGCGTAAACGCTCTTGCTCACCTTGCAGGGCATCGCCGGTTAATATGCGAGTAATTCCTGGGTTTTTCTCAGCAAAGGCTAATAATAACAGCAAGATATTATAAACACGGGTTTGGCTTTCTTTCTCATTTTCTAATATGAGGTTAATGCGTGATAACAGCGTATCTTCAATAAATTCTATTAGGCCTTCAAACATCCGTGCTTTACTCGGAAAATGACGATATAACGCAGCTTCAGACACGCCCACTTCAGCCGCTAATTTTGCGGTGGTGATACGTTGACCTGGGCTGGTTTCTAACATTTGTGCGAGTGCTTGCAGAATCTGCTCTTTGCGATTACTTCTTTTTGTCGCAGGCATGACCATTCCTTTCTTATAATTTATTACTTGTGCTCAGTAGAGTCAGACAAGCCATTTTTTGTGCAAATGAGGCGCTTATGTTAATGTTTTATTCAGCTTCTTTCCAGCATTTTTACAAACGCTTGGCAAGCTCAGTCATTACGCTCATCGCGAGATCCTTTTTACTCCCCATGGCTAAATCTAGCTGCTCATTATGCCAGAACAGTGTTAAAGCATTATGATCAGAATTAAAGCCAAGACCTTCTTTTGACACATCATTCGCGCAGATCATGTCGAGGTTTTTGTTTTTTAATTTACCTTGGGCGTAGCTAGCCACATCTTGCGTTTCTGCTGCAAAGCCAACAGTGTAAGGGCGGTTTTTACTAAGCCCAGCTACGTTTGCGATCACATCAGGGTTTTTGACTAAAGTGAGCGTGAGTTCGTCACCTTGTTTTTTCATTTTTTGATCTTGAATTGCGGCTGCGCGGTAATCGGCGACAGCAGCACACCCAATAAAAGCATCAGACTGCACCGCAAGTTCCATCGACGCAGTTAAAAGTTGCTCAGCGCTTTCAATATTGGTGAGCTTTGCATTCGCGGGTGCTGTAATTGCGACGGGCCCTGAAATAAGGTTGACCTTAGCACCTAAAGCAAGCGCTGCTTCTGCAAGGGCATAACCCATTTTGCCTGAACTATGATTCGAAATATAACGCACAGGGTCGAGGGCTTCACGCGTGGGGCCAGCGGTAATTGTGATTGTTTTACCTGCCAATAATGGCTCAATGTCTGGTTGCGTACACAGCGCCACTAGTTCATGAGGTTCTAACATTCTTCCGGCACCTACATCACCACAGGCTTGTTCACCTTTACCGGGTCCCCAAATTGCGACGCCGCGATCTTTGAGAGTTCTAAGGTTTGCTTGGGTCGCTGGGTGAGCATACATTTGTTGGTTCATTGCAGGAGCAACCGCTACTTTAGCAGGCGTGGCTAACAATAACGTAGTCAGTAAATCATCAGCAATGCCCATCGCCATTTTCGCTAAGATATTGCTGGTTGCGGGGGCGACTAAAATCAGGTCAGCCCATTTGGCAAATTCAATGTGTCCCATTGCTGCTTCGGCTGCAGGGTCAAGTAATGAATCAGAGACAATTTCTCCACTCACAGCTTGCATTGTCAGTGGTGTTATAAAATGTTTGGCTGAGTCGGTCATGACCACTTTAACGTCGCAGCCCGCGTCTTTTAAACGACGAACAAGTTCTGCACATTTATAGGCTGCAATGCCACCACTCATACCTAACAGGATTTTTTTATTAACTGATTTTGTCATTACGTGAAATTTTACCTTTGTCGATATGGGCTAACGATAGCAAATCTTTGCCGATTGCATGAAGTTTTCTTTTTTAAAGACAGGAAAAAACTGGATTTTATATTACAGTTTAATGACCAAAGTAATGTTTTTAGGGACAAATGATGCCATTAACGGATTTACCATTGGCAGAGAGACCACGTGAGAAGCTGCTTTTACAGGGAGCTAAAGCGCTTTCAGATGCTGAGTTATTAGCGATATTTTTACGTACTGGCGTGCCAGGCATGAACGCGGTTGAGTTGGCTGAGCATCTATTGCGTATAAATAGTACATTGCACAACTTGTTTAATGCCACAGAGCATGAGTTTTGTGCACAAAGGGGCCTAGGTGCTGCAAAGTACGTACAATTACAAGCCGTATTAGAGCTTAGCCGGCGATACATGCTCGAGCAATGTCATAGAGAGGCTGTATTTAATTCACCTCAGTCGGTGTACGACTACCTAACAATTAAACTACGGGGGTTACAGCAAGAAGTGTTTATGGTGCTGTACTTAGACAGCCAAAACCAGTTGATTAAAGATGAAGTGCTATTTTATGGCACAATTAATGCCGCATCTGTTTATCCTCGCGAAGTGGTTAAAGCCGCATTAAGAAATAATGCAGCGGCACTTATTTTGGCTCATAACCACCCAAGTGGTGTGGCAGAACCCAGTCAAGCCGATAAGTTCATAACGCAAAAATTACAGCAAGCGCTGTCGTTGGTTGACATAAATGTGCTGGATCACATCATTGTGGGCGGTAAAAATTGTGTTTCTTTTGCTGAGCGAGGGCTTATATAAGGCTGTATGCCCGAGAGAGTGTGTTAAAAATGAGCAGTTTAGGCTGTTTTTAGAAATTAGTTTAATTTAAATGCAGTTTTTACTTTCCCTAAGGGCTTTCGATCATTATAATTAGCCGCTATCAAATTTACACATGAGCTGATTGGATAAGATCTGTTACTTGATCTTTGCCTGTATAAGCTGTATAAAGAGCGCCCTTCGATTTATCCCGGGGCACAAATACATGGCCTAAGGGAAAATTAAGCTCGAGCGAAGTTATTGGAGATATATAGACATGTCTAAAGTATGTCAAGTTACAGGTAAGCGTCCAGCGGTTGGTAACCACCGTTCACACGCGAGAAACGCGACTAAACGTCGTTTCCTACCTAACCTACAAACTCACCGTTTTTGGGTTGAAAGTGAAAAACGTTTTGTAACATTACGCACTACGACTAAAGGTATGCGTATTATCGATAAAAAAGGCATCGACGCGGTTCTTACAGAAATCCGTGCTCGTGGCGAAAAAGTTTAAGGAACTGAATCATGCGCGATAAGATCCGTTTAGTTTCAACTGCTGGTACTGGTTTTTTCTACACTACCGACAAGAACAAGCGTAACATGCCTGAAAAAATGGAAATCAAAAAATACGATCCTAAAGCTCGTAAACACGTGATTTTCAAAGAAGCTAAAATCAAGTAATTTTAGTTTTTCAGAATCTCAAAAACCCAGCCTCGGCTGGGTTTTTTGTTTTATGCTTAACTACCTTAGAAAATTAAGCTATTGCAAATATTTATAAGATTGCAACTTGGCTTGCTGTTTTATCTTGCTTAATTATCAATCTAAGCGTAAAATGCGCGCTCATTTCGGCTTATTAAATTTAATTCCTTGCCTTAAACCGACTGGCCGAAACGGTAGAAGGCTCTATTAACCGTAAGGAATATCCATGCGTCATTACGAAATCGTATTCATGGTTCACCCTGATCAGAGTGAGCAAGTACCTGGTATGATCGAACGTTATACTGGTTCTATCACTGAAGCTGGTGGTACTATCCACCGTCTTGAAGACTGGGGCCGTCGTCAATTGGCTTACCCAATCGACAAGCTTCACAAAGCTCATTATGTTCTTATGAACGTTGAAGCACCTACTGAAGTAATCAGCGAGCTAGAAACTACTTTCCGCTACAACGATGCAGTGCTTCGTAACTTAGTTATGCGTACTAAAGACGCTGTAACTGAAGCATCTCCTCTTGCGAAAGAAGAGAAGAAAGAAGCACCAGCTGCTTAATCGTTTTGAGTCCAAGCATGGCGCTTGCAGTTGAGACACTAAGATGAGCCAACCGGTTAATCCTTTTATGAATCAGCTGACGTTATCTGGGGTTGTATGTAAAACCCCAAAATATAGTCAAAGCCCTGCTGGTATACCGCATTGTATTTTTGTTCTTGAACACAAATCGATGCAAGTTGAAGCAGACCTTAACCGTAATAGTTATGTCAGGCTTCAAGTTGTTGCCAGTGGCACGCCAATGCAACAACAGACTCAACAATTGCACGTTGGGCAACAAGTGCAAGTGACGGGTTTTTTAAACCGACACGAAGGCCGAAATGGTTTAAGCCAATTGGTCTTGCATGCTCAGCATATAGAAAGAATTTTTTGAGGAATTAAACTCATGGCACGTTATTTCAGACGTCGTAAGTTCTGCCGCTTTAAAGCGGAAGGCGTACAACAAATCGATTATAAAGATCTAGCTACTCTTAGAAACTATGTTACAGAAAGTGGCAAAATCGTACCTAGCCGTATCACAGGTACTAGCGCTAAATATCAGCGTCAGCTAGCAACTGCTATCAAGCGTGCTCGCTACTTAGCCCTTCTTCCATACACTGACTTACATAAGTAAGCAGCGGATTAACAGTTTTTAAAAGGTGTAGAGACATGCAAGTTATTCTACTAGACAAGATCGCAAACCTAGGTGGCCTAGGTGACCAGGTTGTAGTTAAATCTGGCTTCGCACGTAACTTCCTTTTCCCACAAGGTAAGGCAGTTCCTGCAACTAAAGCTAACATCGAAACTTTCGAAGCACGTCGTGCTGAGTTAGAAGCTAAGATCGCTGAAGATCTAGCTGCTGCTCAAGCTCGCGCTGACAAGTTAGAAGCATTAGCTGAAGTTACACTAGTTTCTAAAGCTGGTGACGAAGGCAAGTTATTCGGTTCTATCGGTACTCGCGACATCGCTGAAGCTATTTCAGCTGTTGGCGTTGAAGTTGCAAAATCAGAAGTTCGTTTACCTCTAGGTACTATCCGTGAGACTGGCGAATTTGACGTTGCAATCGCAGTACACTCAGACGTTACGGCTACTATCAAAGTAATCGTTATCGCTGAAGCTTAATAGCAATATTAAGTAGAAAAAAAGCCGTGCTTTATTAAGCGCGGCTTTTTTGTATCTAAATTTTACTTACTTACTTACTTACTTACTTACTTACTTACTTACTTACTTACTTACTTACTTACTTACTTACTTACTTACTACTCTTTTTGCTTTGCTTCCCTGTCAATAGTTGTGCTATTTGCATTAATGTTTAATGGAATGGGGTTTTGTTTACCTATTTTAAACACAAACAGCCTTTTGTCTTAATTTTTTATTTTTAGTTAGTATAATCAGGCTAGTTAGTTAGAATTGGTTAAATTGACAGCGACAGCGCTGTCATTTATAGTGGTTTCATAAAAAAGTTGTAAGGAATGAAAGTTGAAGGAGACATCATCATCGGGAAAACACCGTGGTTTTACACTTGTTGAAATACTGATCGTTATCGCTATTTTAGGTATTTTATATAGCGTAGCGTTACCTGTTTATACCGAACAAATGCAACGCAGTCGCCGTGCCGACATACAACAAGAGTTATTGCAATATAGCGCGAGTCTTGAGCGTATTTATTCAAGAAATGGTGGTTACCCTAACGCATTTACGGCACAAAATACTGATTTTTATACTTTCACTTACACCCCTACAGATAAAGTCGCCGGTGCAATCAGTGACTTTAAAAACCGTGGTTATAGTTTAAAAGCATCACCAAAGTCTGGTTCGGCGCAAGCAAGTGATCGTTGTGGTGATCTCACTGTGAAACATGATGGCAGTTACACCGCCTCAGAGAATGATTGTTGGGAGTAGTTGAAGTGCGACGAAAGGCCGGATTTACACTGATAGAATTAATGGTCGTACTGGTTATTATTGGTATTATGGCTAGTCTTGCTTTCCCGTCATTTAGCCAGCAAATCTTGCAAGATCGCGTTGTAACGACCGCAAATCAACTAAATAGTGTCTATAAATATGCGCGCAGTGAAGCAGTAAAGCGTGAGCGACAAATTAACTTAGTCGTTAATAACAACCGCTGGCAGGTAACGCTAAATGAAGCGGGCGTGGCTTCGGTTCTTAAAGAATTTAGTGTAACCAAATCTGGCATAACGGTTGATTTAGCGGCCTTGACCGTGAGTGCCAGTGGCGAGGTTAACCAGCAAGCGCAAATAGATATTAAAGACAATCACAGCAACACCACTGACTATGTAATGTGTGTACTAAAAAGTGGCCAAAACTGGTTAGTTGAAAGTTCAGAGCGAGGATGTGCATGATTAAGCAGCAAGGTTTTTCATTACTAGAAGTCATGATATCTGTGGTAATCGCCGGAATCGCTTTATTAGGGTTGGCTGCTGCCCAACTTAAATCGCTTCAGTATGCTACTAACAGTTTTCATTACACGGTGTCGCTTATTCAAGGTCAAAACAGCATAGAGCGACTTTGGCCGCATATTTGTGATATTCAAAAAACCAACCCCGGCTTATTTCAAGATGCGACCTTTAGAGCGAGTCTTTCTCCACAGGTTAGTGACTACGAACTAACTCTGCCTGCTGTATACAATAATGACATGCAAATTAATGTTAGTTGGGTCGATAAACGCATGACTGATAATGCTGAGAACCAGATCAGTTTGAATGCGAGTTTCCCTGATTTGTCGGCGGTGTGTTAATGATAAAACATACAAAAGGGTTTAGCTTAGTCGAGTTAATGGTGGCGCTGGCTGCGGGAGCATTTTTACTTGCTGGGATTAGTTTGTCTTACTCGGCGATTAAAGGCACGATTCAGGTGAGCAAAGAGCTCGAAAATGCACAAGAGGTGCTTCGTTACACGAGTAAAGTGTTTAATCGCAGCATTAAGCAAACTCAAATAACCCCGGTTATTAGTGCTGATAAAAGCATGATAACCATCACTCAGCCTGCTGGTGTCATTGCCTGTGATGGTCAAGTTACCGCAGTGCAAGTTACTGAAGTTTATAGCTTAAACGATAATAACTTAATGTGCTCACTGAATGGCGCAGCTGCGGAGCGTTTGTTAACAGGGGTCGAGAGCTTATCGTTTGATATCGCGGGTGAATTAGTGACGGTGAGTGTGAAACCAGAGCAATTACCTGGGCAATTCGGCAATGGTATAAATATCGATATTGCGCTCACAAACACAATCTTACTGAAGGCATATGGTGGTGGCAGTGTTTAATAAGCAACATGGTTTTACCTTAATTACAGTGCTGATTTTAACGAGCATGGCCAGTCTTGTGGTGCTGAGCTCACTGCGTGAAAATATTGTGCAAGAACGTTTGAGCGGTAATTTTCAGAAAAAGTTAAACAGCCGTTTGCTAGCCGAAAAAGGGGTGTTTGAGCAAGCTAAACTATTACAACAAACACTGAATCGTGAAGGCGTATTAGCGGTTGATGATTTAATTAATAAAACGAATTTAGCGTCTGGTACCGGCATTATTGCGAGTGATGCTACCTTTAGTGCAACCCTTGCTAAAAACCCTGATGGCGAGCTTGAAATTGCCAGCCTAGGGCAGCGCTTTGAAGGCGATGCACAGAGTAATTTAGTCGCACGCTTTGGCATTCAAGGTGCCAAAGGCAGCTCGGTATTTACCAATGCGATGGTTGGCTGTAAAGGGGTTAATTTGTCGGGCAGTGGAAGTATCGACAGCTATGATTCAAGCCAAGGTACTTACGAAGAAACTAAATCGAACGACGGTGATGTATCAACTATTGCCGGTGACTCTGATGTAGTGCTTTCAGGACACTCGCCAATTAGAGGTGATGTAAAAGCCAGTGGTGTAATTTACTTAAACGGGTCATCGCCCATTATAGGTAATATTCACTCTAATACGGGGGTGTATATTTCTCCAGGTAGTGGTCTGCGAGTCGATGGAAATGTGTATACCCGGGGCTACTATAAACACCGAGGAGGCCGCATTTCAGGTGTAGTAAGAGCAAATGGTGATGCCACAATGCAATGGTCTACTTACATTGATAATACTCAAGGTGAGACCCTCGATATCATGTATGGCGGTACAGGTGACTTTAAAGACACCTACAATAACCAGCAAGACGGCGTACATTACAGTAATAGTAAATTTAATATAAACCCGAATGTTGAACCCGTCACTGTAGCCGACCCTACGGCACCTGATTACGATCCGAGTAACCCTGATACCAACTGTGACCCTTTAATTTTGCCCGAAAAAATGACTGACATAATGGCTGGTATCACTGGGTATGATTCTATTTCGGTTGGGCCAACTCAACTATTTAAGTTTAATACTGAACAAGGGTTTCACAGCAATGGTGGCAGCCAAATTATTGTGCCGACCTTAGCTGATGTATTTTTGTTTGATAAGAAGATTCAAAATCAATCTCATGGGAGCCATTCTAAAGAGTATGTATTTGCTTTAGATGGTTTGAAAATGACCAGTGATGGCAAAATGGAGGTCTCAGGGGGCGATGTCATCTTATTGATAGATGGTGATTTTTCAATGGGGGGTGATACCACCCTGACGATCAAAAAAGACAGCAGTCTTACCGTATTAATAACGGGAAAAGTTAATATTGGTGCCGGTGCTAAAGTGATCACTGAACAAGAAGGATTAACGACCAGTGGGCATCCATCGCTGTCGTTTTACTCGTCATTTAACGGTGTGAATGGTGTGCAATTTAGTGGCGCTGCAAACTTGTATGCCGCAATTTATGCGCCGCTTACCACGGTAAAATTGTCGGGAAGTGGCGAGCTATTTGGCAGTGTTCGTGGTGCGGTGATCACTTCAACAGGCGGCAGTGGGGCGCACTATGATGCGGGTCTACTTAAAGTACAAAATGGGGGGAAACCGTCAACCCCTGCACGGATTGTGTTTTTAGGCTGGAGCTACAAAACACCGCCACAGAGTGAACCGAGCCCCGCACAATAATGACCTAATTCGAGCAAGGTGATACTTGCTCAAAAAAATATTTAGTTTCATTTAAACCTTTTGAATCCCTCCTTACGTCTAATACACTAAATTCACAACAATAATCATAAAGGACAACATCCAGGATGTTGATAGATGCAGAGCAAGCGTTTGCACAGCAAAGTGAGCACACCTTGATTGAGCGCGTAAAAAGCGGCGATCAAGTTGCCTATGCAGCACTTTATGAGTTGCATGTGAAACGTGTTTACAGCCTTTGTTTACGACTTATTGCAGATAAAGAGCACGCCGAAGATGCAACACAAGAAGTGTTTGTACAGTTGTGGCACAAAATCGCCAATTTTGATGGGCGCTCACAGTTTACGACCTGGTTACACAGCGTGACGAGTAATATTGCGATTAGCTATATTCGTAAACATAAAAACTGGTTACAGAAAGTCGTGAGCTTTGAGCAAAGTGGCATGGATGAACAAAGTGCAGCGGACTGTCAGGGTTTAAATGGCCTTGATAAATTAGTACTCAGATTGCCCGAACGAGCGCGTATGGTGTTTGTACTCCATGCAATTGAAGGCTATCGCCATGAAGAAATAGCCAGCATGCTTGATATGGCCGTTGGTTCAAGTAAATCGCAGTTTCACCGTGCAAGGCAGTTATTAAAAGAGTGGTATGAAAATGAGTAAGCCAGATTTTGAACAGTTTTTAAATGACTCGCTTAATCAACCTAAGCAAGATATCGGCCCAGATAAAAACTTATGGCCGGGTATTGAGCGTGCAATTGCTCACCCTACAGAGCAACAAGCTGAACAGTCACGTTTTACGTGGAATAAGCTTGCAGCCGTTGCTGCATGCTGTGTTGCGGCACTGCTTAGCGTGCAATTGTTTGTTGCTCAGACCGAGCCGAATACGATGATAGCCATGAGTGATTATTTTACGAAGCAAAAACAGGGCTTGTTGGTGCAATATCAGAATCAACCTGCACTTACCGACAATTGGCAGCAGCAGCTTAAAGAATTAGAAGAAGCAGAGAGTGCCATTAAGCAAGCACTGGAAAATGAACCTGAAAATCCTGCGTTATTACAAATGCTGTCGCAGGTTTATCAGCAACAACTTGATTTAATTAATAAGGTGCATGCACCTAAGTGGCAAACGATTTAGGAGTGATAACCATGAAACTACTCGCATTAACATTAGGATTACTGCCACTGATGGCAATGGCAGGACAAACAATCAATGAACAGGTTGATATACCTGCGAATAAGCGCATTTTTATTGAAAACCAACGTGGTGATGTGCGTATTGAAGGGTGGGATAAACCGGTGTTAAAAATCGAAGGTGAATTAGATAATAAAGCCGAAGGTTATCGTTTAGATGTGGAAGGAAGCCGCGTCGAGTTTATTGTCAAAATGCCACGTAACATAAGTGGCTGGAACAAAGGCGACGGTTCACGTTTAACGATTTATATGCCAAAAAGCAGTGAGCTCGAATTTGCTGGGGTGAATGTGACCGTCAGTGCCAAAGAGCTGGCAGCAGGCGCCGACATTGATACTGTGAACGGTGATATAACGGTGCAGGATATTAGCGGTAACATGAGTTTTGAAACGGTAAATGGTGATGTCAATGCGATTGACCTAAACGGTGATATTCGTTTTGAAACGGTGAATGGTGAAATTAATGATAAAAAATCACAAGGTACGCTGCGTTTTACAGCAGTAAATGGCGATATCAAGTCAAAAACCAAAGCCGAAGATGTGCGTCTTGAAAATGTAAACGGTAATATCGACTTTGCATTTGATGCAATTAAAAAACTACGTATCAATACGGTAAACGGCGAAGCCGAAGTACATATTAATAAATTACTCACCGGTGCAAATGTGCGCTTTGAATCTGTCAGTGGAGATGCGGAGTTTTACTTCCCGGCTGATGTATCAGCCCAGTTTGAAATAGAAGCACATACAAACGGCAAAATTGTTAATGAGTTAAGTGATGATAAAGCAATAAAAGCGAAGTATGGACCATCGAGTGATCTTGAGTTTAGTGTTAATGGCGGGAACGCTGATATTGAAATGGATACCATTAGTGGTCGCATAGAACTGCGCAAACAAAAATAATCACTAAGGTGAGCGTCATTAATCTAAGCACTGAGTAATATGTCTAGTTACCAAGGTTTAGCTTAATTACAATAAAGCGGGAAGATTTCCCGCTTTTCTATTTGCACAGCCTTTGCAAGTCGATAGAATAGAGCCATTCAATTTAAGTTTTGTGAAGATATGGCTAAACCAGATAAGCAAGTCGATACGTTAAAAGTTCCTCCCCATTCAATTGAAGCTGAGCAATCTGTTTTAGGTGGTTTAATGCTTGATAATCAAGCGTTTGACCGTGTTGCTGAGTTGGTTGTCTCGCAGGATTTTTATACCCGCACACATAAGTTGATTTTTGAAGCGATGGTGAGTCTTGCAGAAGCAGGCGACCCGATTGATTTGATCACCATTTCTGAAAGCTTAGAAAAAAATAATCAGCTGAGCAATGTGGGTGGCTTTGCTTACCTTGCTGAAATCGCAAAAAATACTCCCAGTGCTGCCAACATCGACGCATACGCAAATATCGTTCGTGAACGTGCTGTTATTCGTGAAATGATTGGTGTTGCAAACGAAATCGCCGAAGCGGGCTTTAGTCCAGAAGGACGCACAAGCCATGATTTGCTCGATTTTGCAGAAAGTAAAGTATTCAAAATTGCCGAGCAACGTACTAAAAGTACCGAAGGTCCACAAAGCTTACACAGCATTCTAGAAAAAACGGTTGATAAGATTGAAGAGTTATATCAATCGCCACAAGATGGTGTAACGGGTGTAAGTACAGGGTATGCCGATCTAGATAAAATGACCGCGGGTATGCAGCCTTCAGATCTGATTATTGTTGCTGCACGTCCATCAATGGGTAAAACCACGTTTGCGATGAACTTAGCTGAACATGCGGCAATGACGCAAGACAAACCCGTGCTGATCTACTCACTAGAGATGCCGTCAGAACAAATTATGATGAGGATGCTTGCCTCACTCGGTCGTATTAACCAAACGAAAGTACGTACAGGCCAATTAGATGATGATGATTGGGCTCGCCTCTCTTCAACCATGGGCTTATTGATGGAAAAAGGGAAGATGTATGTTGACGATGCATCGGGCCTTACACCGACCGATGTACGTTCGCGTGCACGTCGTATCGCACGCGATCATGGCGGTATTAGTATGATCATGGTCGACTACTTGCAGCTAATGCGCGTTCCGAGCTTATCTGATAACCGTACCTTAGAGATTGCCGAAATCTCGCGTTCATTAAAAGCCCTTGCCAAAGAGCTACAATGCCCTGTAATTGCCCTGTCGCAGCTTAACCGTACGCTAGAGCAACGTGCTGATAAACGCCCAATCAACTCTGACTTACGTGAATCAGGCTCAATCGAGCAGGATGCCGACTTAATCATGTTTATTTATCGTGATGAAGTGTATAACGAAGACAGTGCCGAGAAAGGGGTCGCTGAAATCATAATCGGTAAGCAACGTAATGGTCCTATCGGTAAAGTGCGTCTTACGTTCCAAGGTCAATTCTCACGTTTTGATAACTACGCGGGCCCAGCTATGGATGACGAATATTAATGCGCTTAGCCATCGCCGAAATTAATCTAAAAGCACTGGCTAATAACTTAGCGCAAGTGAAGCACTTTGCGCCCAATTGCAAGGTGATGGCGGTGTTAAAGGCCAATGCATATGGCCACGGTTTGGTTAAAATTGCCCAGCACCTAAGTGCCGCTGATGCATTTGCAGTGGCACGTATTGATGAAGCATTAGCGCTGCGGGCGGGAGGTTTAACAAAACCAATCGTTTTACTTGAAGGCTTTTTTCATCAAGACGATTTACCTATTTTGCTCGCGAATAACTTTCAGACCATTATTCATGATGAAAATCAGTTGGCTGCACTTGAAAGTGCCACGTTGGATGCACCGATAGCATGTTGGTTAAAAATTAATACAGGGATGCACCGTTTAGGGATTGCACCATCACAATTTGAATCGTTTTATCATCGTTTAAAAGCAAGTGACAATGCACGTGATGATATTAAATTAATGACGCATTTTTCGTGTGCTGATGATGTAAACGATGAGAAAACCACCCAGCAAATAGCGTTATTTGATTCATTAACGGATGGCAAAGCTCAGCAGCACTGTTTAGCAAACTCAGCGGGTATTTTAGCATGGCCGCATGGGCATGGTGATTGGGTTCGCCCAGGGTTAATGCTTTATGGTGTCTCGCCGATGCTAAATGGCGTGGGTAAAGAACACGGTTTAGCGCCAGTGATGCGTTTAACAACACGCGTCATTGCGATTCGCGATGTTGATGCGCATCAGTGTGTTGGTTACGGAGGCCGTTGGTGCAGTGATAAGCCAACCAAGCTTGCGGTTGTCGCGATGGGATATGGTGATGGCTATCCTCGCCATGCACGACAAGGCACACCGGTGATCATTAAATCACAACGCTATGGTATTGTCGGCACCGTCGCGATGGATATGATAACAGTTGATATTGGCGATAATGGCGACAATATTCAAGTGGGTGACGAAGTAATCATGTGGGGCCCAGAGCTGCCTGTCGAAGAAATAGCGCAGTGTGCTAGTACCATACCTTACGAGCTACTGTGTAATATTACTCCGCGAGTCAGCTATGAGTATCAAGAGTAACGAAGCACGTTACTCTTTAATAAAATAGATGTCGCTAAAGCCCATTTTTGCAAACTCTTGATCACGAAAATTACGCACTGCCGCAGAGCCTTTTGAGGTCATTTCTATTTGTTGTTCCATCTTTAAATAATTGCTTAAGTCAATTCCCTCAGCTGCCGCAATGGCGTGGTACATGTCGCGGTACTTGTCTTTAGAAAAGTTGATTTCGCGAGGTTGGTTTTTAAATGTGTATGTAATGCGGCGTGCCATAATGACTCCTCTTAATTTATAGGGCTGATTTTACACTAAATACGAGCCTTAGCCATGACTTGTCGCTATAAGCGGGTTACAATGCGACACTGTTAAAAAACTCGGTAGCTTAAAATGAAACTTTCTGTAGAGATTAGTAAATACCCACTTCATCAAGATTACATTCCATTTATTAAAGGCTTTATTGACCGCGTAAACAGCTATGATGGCCTTAAAGTGATTACTAATACGCTATCTACACAGATTTTTGGTGATTACGACTTAGTCATGTCTGTACTTAACACTGAAATTAAGCGCTCTTATGAAGAGTTTGGTAAAGCAATTTTTGTTTGTAAATTTTTACACGGTGATTTGTCGCCAAGCGATGATTAAGTAATCGATAACGACGGCGTGATATGGAATTTTTAACCGAAACTTTCTCTGGCTTTACGGCAATGTCGCACTGGGAATATATTGCAGTGGCGTTGTCGATGGCGTACTTGTTGCTCGCGATTAAAGAGAGCTTATGGTGTTGGCCTGCCGCGTTTGCAAGCACCTTTATTTACACCGTAATGTACTGGAATGGCGCACTATTGATGGAGTCGCTGCTTAACTTATACTACATGTACATGGCTGTGTATGGGTGGGTAATTTGGCGACGAGGTTTAAACCATAAAGACCGGTTGCCGATTGTTTCGTGGTCATTAAAAAAGCATGTCGTGATCTTATTTACTACCTCATTAGCCTCGGTGGTGATTGGTTTCATCATGACCAATTACACGCATGCAGATTTTGCATATTTAGACAGCTTTACCACCTGTTTTGCTGTGGTTACAACCTACCTTGTCGCCAAAAAAGTTCTTGAAAATTGGCTATACTGGATTGTTATAGATGCGGCTTCCATGTATTTGTACTTTGAAAAAGGGTATTACCCGACCTTGGTGCTGTTTGTGTTTTATACCATTATGGCAGCGTGGGGGTTTAAAACCTGGTATGAAGAGTATGAGCAACATCAAGCTAAGCCATTAGCTCAACTTTAAATGAAAACAGAACAACAAATAAACGCGCTATTTTCGCGTTTTGATCCCGCGTTAACGATTACGTCAATCAGTCCATTGGTTGAAGGGTTAAGTAACGATAATTACTTAGTAAAAACAGCGACCAATAGCTATTTGGTAAAACATTATCGCGACCATTGGCCTGCACTAGGCTTGGCTGCTCAAACACATTTTGCTAAACAAAGTTGCTGCCCAGCGCCTCTTTGGCTAGAACAAGCCACAGACACGGCTATTTTCGATTATGTTGAAGGTCGTATTGCCAGCGGCGACTTTTGTGACAGTTTACTGCCAGATTTAGTCAATCTGCACCTGTATCCCTTGCTCACAGAGCCAATGGACATCGCTTATGAAATTAATTGTTATCAACACACCACTCGCTACCAACAGCATCTTACATTAATAGAAGAGTCACTCGCTTATATTGCTAATGCACCAAAAGATATGGGCTTTTGCCATAATGATTTGGTTAAAGAAAATATCATTGTGAATAATAGCGGTATGTTTTTAATCGACTTCGAATATGCCAAAAGTAATGATGTTTATTTTGACTTGGCAGCCTTAGTGGTCAGTTTTCAGCTGAATACTGAACAACAGCAAGCTTTGCTTGAACAATACCGAACACTTATATCAGCCCACCACGAATTTACCCTTTCGCTCAACAAGCTGGCGGCATTTCAGGGGCTATTTTTATTATTGTGTATTTGTTGGTACGAGCAACGAGGGGCAATGGATAAAGTGGCGCCACTGCTTGTGCAGCTTCACCACTTCATTAAACAGCAAAAACGCTAAAGGCCACCAATTCGCTCGGCAAGCTCTTTGTATTTTTTTACATCATCGTGTTCGAACAAAGGCTCACCTTTGTCATCTTGTGATTTCGAGATCAGTAAATGTTCGCGAGCAAGTCGTTTCACGCGTTCTACTTTTACACCTAAAAATTCTGCAACTTGCTCTGTTGACATTAAACTCATGATCAAATTCCCACCTTGTTATTAATTTTATAAGTATACGTTAATACCGTGGTTCTGCCTTAATGTGAAGTGTTTTAATGAAAATTGCTGAATTTATAAGCATGTAAAGTGTTCAATGCTAGCATTTATAGCAAGATGCCATTATCATTGCCGGGTTGTCATGCTGATATCGCGAGTTGGTACTGACAACGACAAATGTGCTCTCGTGGTGAAATGGATATCACGTGGCCCTCCGGAGGCTGAGTTGCAGGTTCGATCCCTGCCGAGAGCGCCATTTGCTCCTTCTTTTGTTATTTTCTACACTGTTTATATCCTTTTTATTTTCATGATTTTAAAACATGACTTATCAACCCATTGCATGTGGTGATTACGACCAATTCGAATTGTGGTGTATGCACTCAACAGAATTACAGATTACATTGCACTCAGGCGAGCAAGTAAATGGCAAAGCGATTAACTTACAGATTATAAGTCCTGAAGGTGAACACTTAATTTTGAGCACAAAAAAAGGCGAACACGCCGTTCGCCTTGATTTAATCAAATCTGTTGAGCCACGCTAAGGTAGGCTTATAACCACTTTTTATTCTTAAAGTAGATACCAATACCAACGGTAAGGACCACTAAGAAGATTAAAAATAGGCTAAATGCATACGGACTTTCCGTGCCCGGAATGCCGCCCACATTGACACCAAGTAAGCCCGTTAAGAAGCCCAATGGTAAAAACAATGCTGCAACGACCGACATCACATACATACGCTGATTAAGTTGTTCAGACACTTGGTTAGCAATAGTCTGTTGAATAATTTGTGCACGTTCAATTGAGCTGTCTAGCTCTTCTAAAAAGCGAATCAACATATTGGTTGTTTCGTTTAAACGGGCTTTGTCGTCTTCATCTAACCACTTGTATTTGTTGTTTAACAACGTAATAAGGGCCTCTTTTTGTGGCCTTAAATAGCGTTTTAGGGCGATGGTCTGACGGCGCATTTGTGCTAAAGCTTGGTTATCAAAACCTTTGCTTGGCTCATCAATTTCGTCTTCAAATATATCCAACGTGTCATCAAGGCTATCAATGACCCCTTGCATACGCGATGTAAGATTTTGTGCTAATTGACACACGAGCTCTGAAATTGAACATGGACCGTTACTGTCATCAAATGTTGCAACAACATCTTGCACTGAGAGTAAACGGCGTTTGCGGGTTGTGATAATAACGTTTTCGTTTATAAATAAGCGCAAAGACACCATGTCTTCAGGGCTTTGTGCGGGATTTAAATTAACGCCACGTAAAAAGAGCATCGAACCGTTGGTTACTTTTGTTAGGCGTGGACGCGTCTCATCCGCAATCAGGGATGCTAATTCATAGTCAGTCAGTAAATTACTGTCAGCAAGCCACTTTACAGCGTCAGCTTGGCTGTAATCCATATGAACCCAAAGTTTTCCATGTTCGGGTTGCCAATTCTCCAGCTCGGTACTATTGTCAATAGCACGTGCACCGCCTTGCTCGTCTAAAATTAAGACATGAAGTAACCCATTGATCATATTGAACTCTCATTTTACAAATAGTGCGATATAGTTGAGTATATACATTATTATAGTCAAGACTATATTAATGAAATCGATTTATCGATGAGATGAATATATTTTGTTGGTGTTTCTAGCTCTGTAGCGTATAAGACACTTTTTTATAGAGGGCACATTAATGAGTGCAAAAATTATCGTTGGCTGGCGCGAATGGCTAAGCCTTCCTGATTTAGGAATTGATAAAATCAAAGCAAAAGTGGACACGGGGGCGCGTACATCGTGTATTCATGCTTTTGATATTGAAGAGTTTTCAGAAAATGGCGAAAACTGGGTGAAATTCACAACCCAGCCTCTGCAGGATGATGTGGATACTGTGGTCCACTGTCGTGCAAAAGTGATGGAGCGTAAGTATGTGACCAGTTCAAGTGGTCAAAGAGAGCTTCGTTACTTTATAGAAACAACGTTAGTCGCAGGAAGCCAAAGCTGGCCCGTTAGAGTGACTTTAAGTAACCGTTCAACAATGAAGTTTAGAATGTTGTTAGGGCGTACAGCAATGGAAAATCGCATAGTCGTCGATCCGGCTTTATCTCATTTATTATAAAAGGCGCTCATAGCACGCTCAGTGTGTGAGTTTGTCAGTAAAGGTTTTAACTATGAAACTTGGTATTTTATCTCGCAACCAAAACTTATATTCAACACGTCGCTTAATTGAAGCAGCTGAGCAACGTGGTCATGAAGTAAAAGTGATTGATGCATTGCGTTGTTATATGAACATTAATTCTGATCAACCAGAAATTCATTACCGCGGCGAAAATTTAAAAGATTTTGATGCTATTGTTCCGCGTATTGGCTCGTCAGTGACCTTCTATGGGTGTGCAGTATTACGTCAATTTGAAATGATGGGCGTGTTCCCTGTAAATGAATCAGTGGCTATTTCACGCTCTCGCGATAAATTACGTTCATTACAGCTATTATCGCGTAAAGGTGTAGGTATGCCTGTCACAGGGTTTGCAAGCAAGCCTGATGATGTTAAAGACTTACTAAGCATGGTTGGTGGTACACCGGTGGTTATTAAGTTACTAGAGGGTACACAAGGCATTGGTGTTGTGTTAGCCGAAACGCGCAAAGCGGCAGAAAGTGTAATCGAAGCTTTCATGGGCTTAAAAGCGAACATCATGGTGCAAGAGTACATCAAGGAAGCGGGCGGTGCAGATATTCGCTGTTTCGTTTTGGGCGATAAAGTAATCGCAGCGATGAAGCGCCAAGCACAAGAAGGTGAGTTCCGCTCTAACTTACACCGTGGCGGCAGTGCGACATTGGTTCGCATTACCCCTGAAGAAAGAAAAACAGCCGTTGCTGCAGCAAAAGCAATGGGCTTAAACGTAGCGGGCGTTGATTTACTTCGCTCAGCACGAGGACCATTAGTGATGGAAGTTAACTCATCGCCGGGTCTTGAAGGTATCGAAGTCGCTACGGGTAAAGATATTGCAGGCATGATTGTTGATTTTATTGAAAAAAATGCAGCAACGAAAAGAACTGCAACACGTGGTAAAGGCTAAGATTTACAAGCGCTCTAGTAAAAGGAAAAGTGCGTGGCAAAGGTTAAGAAAAATACTCCGTTTTCAATTTTAGGTGATACGGTTGGTGTGGGTGAACGTAAAACGTTTTCTATTGAAGCAGCAAAGCTTTATACCCACTCACCGCTTAATATTCCAATTGAAGTCGTTAATGGGGTCCAGCAAGGGCCTGTGTTAATGGTATGCGCGGCAATTCATGGTGATGAGCTCAATGGTGTTGAGGTTGTAAGGCAATTGCTCGCAAAAATTGAGCCTGAACAATTACGCGGCACAATTATAGCGGTGCCAATAGTGAATGTATTTGGCTTTATCCATAAGTCGCGTTATTTACCTGACCGTCGTGATATGAATCGCAGTTTTCCGGGTTCAACACGGGGGTCATTAGCTGGGCGAATGGCGAATGCCTTTTTCTCGCAGGTGGCAATGCATTGTACGCACATTATTGATTTGCATACTGGTGCGATTCATCGTACTAACTTACCGCAAATTAGGGCTAACTTAAGTGATCCTGATACCGCGGCTATGGCAAAAGCATTTGGTACACCAGCGGTGATAGACGCCTCATTACGCAATGGCTCTTTACGCAGTGAAGCGGCTAATTTAGGTATCCCAGTGATAACCTACGAAGCGGGTGAAGCGCTGCGATTCGACCCCATTGCGATTGCAGCCGGTGTGCAAGGCGTTGATTATGTTATGCGTCATTTAAAAATGGTGCGCGGTAAGCGGGCGAAAAAACTCCCAGAGCCGGTGATTGCAAGTTCAACAAGTTGGGTGCGTGCAGAGGTTGATGGTATTGTCCGTGCGCAAGTATCCCTTGGTGAGCGCGTCATGAAAGGGCAAGTGCTCGCTTATATCAGCAGTCCACTTGGTGATGCTGAGCTTGAGCTATTAGCGCCACGAAGTGGCATTGTAATTGGCCAGCAAACCATGCCGCTTGTAAATGAGGGCGATGCGGTATTCCATCTTGCTTACTTTGCGCATGCAAATAGCCTGGTAGAGCAACAGCTAGAAACCTTTATTGACGAAATAAGCGATATTGAAGACGAGCTTAAAACGGCTGAACTCAATAATTAGTTGCTGACATCGTCAATACATAAAATAAAAGCCGCATTTGCGGCTTTATTTTTTGGGTCCCAGAATACGCTTTGTTGATTGCGTTTTACTCGGAGTAGGGGCTTTATTTAGCACCATTACTGGGCGAGTAACAAAAATATTATTGGGATAAATAACCTTGTGGCCATCGACATGCTCAAGCACCACGTTCATCAAACCCATTTCAATGATACGTCCCTCTAAAAAGTTTGCGCCATCGATGACACGTATCCAATAGCCCACACGACAGTCGTTTTGAATGAACATTAATAAAAAGGCGGTTAAATTACTCAATAACGACCATGCTGCGAATAGGGCGACACCTAACATAGCAAATAGTGATGAACCTAAAACTAATAAACCGCGCAGCTCAATGCCCCAAAATACTAACACTAGGCACAGCATTACAATGGCGAGAATAATGTTTAGTAGCAGTTCTGCACGATAAACACGATGAGGATCTGCTTTACCTTTGATGGCTTTTAACAGCAGTTTCTTTGTGGTTTTTCTTAGTAATGGGTAAAGTAAAATCGCGATAATCGTCACGATTAAATGGTATTGCTCGTTAAAGAGTGTTTCGAAGTCCAAGGGGGATCCTACATTAATGTTAAGCGTCGAGATTTTAGCTCTTTACTAACCGAATAACACTATCTTAGAAAGTATTTTTAACGGTGACAAGCCATTGCACAGAATCAATGTCGCTGTCCTTTTTGTTGATAGGCGCAGCAATATCAAGGTGAATGACCGTTCCGGCATTTGCTCGACTTGGTGCTAACCGTAAGCCAACACCGATATTTTGCAGTACATTACCATTCGTGCCGTTATCTTTGTCGTTATACCAAGCGCGGCCGATGTCGTAAAAAGCCGCGCCACCGACTTTAAATAGTTGCAGTAAGTCATATTCCCAATAATAGCGTTTTTCGAGACTTACTAAAAAGCTACGATCGCCAATTTGATAATCAAGCGGGTAGCCACGTAAACCATTTTCGCCGCCAAGGGTGAGTTGTTTATCGGCTGTCAGGTTTTTGGCATATTGCAGGCGCACTTTGGCATACCAGCTTTGTTGTAAACTGGTATTCAAATAGTATTGTACTTGGCTACTGGTTATGAGATTTTCGACATCGTCTTGTTCTTCGTTCCAATAACCATCTATATCAGCTTTAAAGCGCCATAGCTGATTATCTCCGCTGTAATGGGCTTTTGACAGAGACAAAGAATAAATAGTCCGGCTGGCGTCATCGCTAAAATCTTTACTTGAATAACCCAGTAATGCTTGAATATTCCAGCCAAGATTTAGGTCTTCAGTACGATAAATACTGTCGAAATTTCTTACTTTTACATAATGGTCTTCGAACCATTGCGCACTGATGAACGGGTAACTTAGGCTGCGATCATCTGCGATAGGTAACTGGGTGGCAGCAATGGCTTTAAAGGTGTCTTCACGGTTTTCTATTCCTAAACTGATTCGTTGTGTCCAGCTTCGGGCAAGTTGACTTGAATGTCCAAAGTAAGCGCGATTGAGGGTGGTTTTTTGCTCGAACTCACTGACAACTTCGCCGCGATAATAGAGTGGCTCACGGCGCTGGTCTGAGTAACTGGTTGCACCGTAACTGTAAGGAGTATCAATTGAGTAGAATGGGTAACTAACATCGATGTAATGGCGTTTACCATCATCGTTATCTGAATATTCGAGTCGACCACGGTAGCGACTCGAAAAGATATTAGGGTCATCGTATACAAATAAATACCCGGTGCGGTCTGCATCGTGCGTACGCGAGAATGACACCCGTTTACCCCAGCCTAAAAAGTTTGATTCACGAAAGCCTATACTTGATTCGTTTTCACCGCCGCTGCGACTAAAGCTAATTTCGGGCAGCAAAGTCCACAAGTCACGCGTAACGACTTTAACATTCACGTTGCCGTCGCAATCAAGTTCAGCATGAATGCGTGCATCGTATAAATAACCTTGTTTACGCAAGAGTCGTTCTGATTCTAGTAACTTACGAGGTTGATAAATATCCCCCTCTGAAAACAGCAGTACACTGTGAATCACTTCGGGTTCGGTTGTCATATGAGCACGATTCGCAAAGCGAAATAACGCGTTGTTTTCTTCTTCAAGTGCGGTATTGAAGACATTGAGCTGTTCAAGCTTAATGGAAGTGATTTTGCGGTTATCGGCGGCTTCGGGGAGGGGATTGTCAGTATCGAGCTGGCGACGTAAGTTGTTGTCTTGCGTTTTAAGAGTGCGTTGGTTGTGACAGTAGTTATTATTGTCAGCGAGTACCTGCTCTGCATAGGCATGCGATGTTACGCTAAGTAACACCATTGGTAAAATCTGAGCAACAAAGTGCGACTGCTTAAATCCCATTTACACCCTTAGTTGTTTATTTGCTATGCAACTACTACATACTAAGCGTGAGAAAAAGTCTAGCTTATTATTGTAACTGCATGACTAAATACTGATGAAGTTTTGGCAAAACACTCGCCGCTTCAACGCCTTCAGCGTTTATCCAAACACTTTCGCTATAATGTTCAAAGTTTAGATTAAAACTATGATCTGTAAAGTGAAACCTTAACTGATGACGATCGGCACCGGCATCAAAGTCTGCAATTTTAATTGCGGGGGCGTGCAAAAAGAGGGTAGCCCACAGTTCAAAATCTTCATCGTTAGGCAGGTCGCGTGAGTTAATGACAATTATTTCATACTCGGCGTCATAAATAAGGTTAGTCATTGTAATCCTAGTGGGCGGCGAGGTAGTCGCGAATGGTGTTTAAAAAAGGAGAACCGTACTTGTTTAGCTTCGTAAACCCCACGCCTGATACTTTTAAAAATTCGCTATCATTGGTCGGCATGAGCTGTGCCATTTCAGCCAACGTTTTATCATTGAAAACGACATACGGAGGAACGTCATCCGCATCAGCCAACTCCTTACGCAGAGCTCGTAATCTAGCAAACAGCTTTTTGTCGTAATTAAATTGCGCGAGTTTATCTTGATAAACGTGTTTGGCTTGTAAGCGTGGCTCGGCTAATTGCAGGGCGTATTCACTTTTAAGTACTGCACGAGCTGCTTCGGTTAAGCGCAGTGAAGAGCCCTGAGTTATATCTTGGCTTAATAAGCCTTGGTGAATAAGCTGCCTTAAAATGCTTAGCCAAAACTCCACACTGTGATCTTTGCCTATACCGTAAGTGCTCAGCTGGTGGTGATTATTATCGCGGATACGGCTGGTATTTGCCCCGCGCAGCAATTCAACAATATAACCAATACCAAAACGCTGCTCTGCACGATATACGCACGAGAGTGCTTGTTGCGCGACCAACGTGCCGTCAAAGCTTGTCGGTGGATTTAAGCAAATATCGCAGTTGCCACAGGTTTCACGTTTGTACTCGCTAAAATAGTTGAGCAGGATTTGTCTGCGACATGTTTGGGCTTCAGCAAAGCTGGCCATCGCATTAAAGCGTTGCTCTTCTACTCGGCGGCGTTGCTCATCTTCGATATCTTCAAAAAAGCGACGAACGCGTCCTATGTCGGCCGGATCAAAATACATTATCGCTTCAGCGGCTAAGCCATCACGACCAGCACGGCCTGTTTCTTGGTAGTAAGCTTCAACACTTTTAGGAATATCGTAATGCACAACAAAGCGTACATTAGGTTTATTAATTCCCATACCAAAGGCAACCGTTGCTACTACAATTTGAATATCGTCACGGGCAAAACCTGACTGCACAAATTGTCGTTGTTCGTTACTCATCCCCGCATGATAAGCCGCGGCATTAAAGCCTGCATCAGCGAGTTTTTCGGCAACATCATCAACACGTTTACGGCTGGTGCAGTAAATTATTCCACTTTGGTTTTGCTGCTCTTTTAAATAACGCAGCAGCTGCACCATGGGTTTGAATTTTTCTTCGATGGTGTAACGAATATTGGGCCTATCAAAGCTGCCTGTGTGTACGTAAGGCTGATTAAGCTGTAGCTGCTCAATAATATCGTAACGTGTCGCTTTATCGGCTGTGGCAGTTAATGCCATCATCGGAACATGCATAAAGCGCTGTTTTAGCTCATTAAGCCGACAATAGTGAGGCCTAAAATCATGGCCCCAATGCGAGACACAGTGCGCTTCATCAATAGCAAACAGAGCGAGTTTTAGGTGACTAAGGCGCTCTAAAAATTCGTGTTGTAAGACTTTTTCAGGTGCAACGTACAACAGTTTTATTTGCCCGTAATGCAGTTGCTGGTACACCGCTTGCTGCTCTTCGAATGGCAGACTGTTGTTAATATAAGCGGCCTGAACGCCCAGTGCTTTGAGTTGTGCAACTTGGTCTTGCATTAATGAAATAAGCGGCGAAATGACGACAGTGACACCATCAAGGATCAAGGCGGGTACTTGATAGCAAAGTGATTTTCCCCCACCTGTTGGTAACAAGACGAGCGAGTCTTGTCCGTCAAGCGCTGCGGCTATAATCGCTTCTTGACCATCACGAAAATCCTTGTAACCAAACACTTGTTTGAGTACGGCTTGTGGTGATCGAACGGGGGTGTTAGTCATTGCGGTATTGGTATTCATCGCCGAGCATTTTAGTGTTTTTTTTGGATGATGTCTGTAGCAATATACCTAAACGACCTCAATATGCAGAATTCAGCGTTTCACAGGTGCTTAATATCAAGGCGTTACTTTGCAACAATGGCAGTCCCTTTTAAGAAGTAACAACGATGAGAGTAAGTGCCTGTAGAGCGCCCAAAGGGTTGGTTTAAAAGCGATTTATACTGCGTTATTGATTTTAACAATAGAACCACTATTACTTGCAATCAATGTCTTGCCTAAATCGCTTTTAATTCCAACTGAAACTCGCATCTTGAGGTGGTTTGGGTATACATGGGTTTATTTGCCGCGTTTTAGTTGCGCCAGTAAATAGGCGGCGTAAAATAGTGTTTTTAATCTATAAAGCCTGACTTATGCCTACCAATCTTGAACAGCGAAAAGGGGTAATTTTCGCATGTTTAGCGTTTTTTATGTGGGGCTTAGCACCCATTTATTTTAAACTTTTACAGAATATATCTGCCTTTGAAATCTTGATGCACCGTGTTATTTGGTCGGTGTTATTTTTGTTGATCATTATTGCTGCACGCCATCAATGGCAGCGCATTCGCGTTGTATTAGGTCAGCCTAAGTTGCTCCTAATGCTGGTGGTAACGGCCAGTTTGCTTGGCTTTAACTGGGGCTTGTTTATTTGGGCGGTAAACAATAACCACATGCTCGATGCGAGTTTGGGTTATTACATAAACCCACTTTTAAATGTGTTGTTAGGTATGCTGTTTTTAGGTGAGCGACTGCGTAAATGGCAAGGCGTAGCCGTTGGCCTTGCATTATGCGGTGTATTATTACAATTGCTCAGCTTTGGCTCTTTTCCAATCGTGGCTTTTTCTTTGGCAGGCTCGTTCGCTATCTATGGCTTACTGCGTAAAAAGCTGCCTATCGAATCGCTGCCAGGGTTATTACTTGAAGCGTTAATTTTACTGCCTGTTGCTCTGGTTTACTGGTGGTTAATGGTGCCCACAGCCAGTTCTGATTTTACTGCCAATGATTGGCATATCAATCTGTTACTTATTAGTGCAGGTGTGGTGACCACGTTGCCTTTGCTGTGTTTTACAGGCGCTGCTAAACGTTTGCAGTACAGTACATTGGGCTTTTTTCAGTATATTGGTCCAAGTTTAATGTTTGTGCTTGCAGTGGCATTTTATGGCGAAGTATTTGATGCTGAAAGGGTGATAACGTTTGCGTGTATATGGAGCGCGCTGGCTTTGTTCAGTTGGGATTCGTACCGTCAAAGCCGTAAGCAGCGTAAAGCATCATTAAAAGCAGTGACTAAACCTATTTAATATCAGCTCACTAACTTGTTACGGCCAGTCTCTTTGGCTTGATAGAGTTTTAAATCGGCCTGTTTTATCAGTTCATCAATGCTGTAAACAGGCCCATTATGAAATCCGATAGATAGCGTAAATGTAATGTTGTCACGACTAAATTCCGCGCTGTGTTTTTCGATGAAATGGCGAAATTTTTCTAATCGTTGCTGTGCTTGTTGCGGATCATTATCAGCAAAAAAGACAGCAAACTCTTCTCCGCCTAAGCGTCCGACTAAATTATCTTTAAAGTACTTAAGTAGGCACCGTGACAGGCATTTGAGTACATCATCACCTGAGTCATGACCGTACTTGTCGTTAATTGATTTAAAGTAATCGATATCAATCATGCCGAGTGAGACCGATTTTTTTGCCGCGTGTGCCGCTTTTAAATGCTGACTCGCCTCGCCAAAGAAATAGCGGCGGTTAGGCAATGATGTTAGGTAGTCGGTATTCGCTTGTAAGCGAATCGTTTTAATATTTTCTAACATGTCGACGTTTTGGCTTAAGCGACAATAAAACTCTTCGTTATTAAAGGGCTTACTTAAATAATCGTCAGCGCCAGACTTTAAAAAACGCGTTGATAAATGCAAGGTATCTTGTGCTGAAATACCAATTATGGCTTTTTCGTCATTGTTATACAGGCGACGAATTTCGACACAGAGCTGATCGCCATTCATATTAGGCATTTCGTTATCAGTAATGATCACAGAGATTGAGGGGTTTTCTGCTAAGACTCGCAGTGCATCTACGCCATCTACCGCTTCAATAACTTGGTACTTATGTCGTGCGAGTAGATTACAAATGTGACGGCGAGTTGCGGGGGAGTCATCAACCACTAAAACCAATATTTGTTCATTACGCGGTAGGCGAGTCAGTTGTTTTTCTAAGTATTGATAGGCTTGTTTATTTTCTTTGGTGATGTAATCAATGATAGGATGCTTTTCGACCGTGTTTCGGGTTTTTTCGTCTAAATTGCCGGTCATAACGATGGTAGGAATGTCGGCATCGACGCTGCAGGGGATGGCTTCACCGTTGGGTGCATCTGGAAGGATAAAATCAACAACGGCGCAAAAATAGTTATTTTCAGCAATAAGTTGTTTAGCTTCAGCTAACGATGTTGCGATGTCTGCTTCAAACCCTACTTTATGCGCGATATGCTTTTGCACTCGCGCAATAGTAGGTGCATCTTCAATGATTAATATTTTTCTGGTCACGTTTTACCTTGTAATAACTTTATCGCGTAGCGTAAGTTATTACATGTTGTAACTCTAAAAAGTTAAAAAAGCAACTTGCTTACAAACTATCCGACTCAGAATAATAATCAACGCTTTGTGGTGTCGGGCTCGCGATACGAGAACGACCGAACAAAGTATGAAACTTAGTTTTGCAGGTAGTTTGTTTTAGGTATTTTATCCAAGCGCGCTCAATTGGGTTGGTTGCTTCTAGGTTACCTGTGACTACTTGCACAAATTGAGTTTGAAATTCATTTTGTGGTTCTAGGGTTTTGTTGTATAAACCCTTTAGTACAACACCATGCTGTTCGAGAATGTCGGCTTCTAGCAAAGTGAAGTGACCACTACGACCAAAACCGCGTGGGAAGTTTTGATCATCATAAAATTGACGTTGGCTTACGAATGCCTGACGAAGTGATGAAATGTCATTGCTCATGGCTGTATCCTCATACCCTATTTTCTTGCAGGAGTATGGATCAAGTTGTCGATTTTATTAAACAAGTTATTTTTATCGTAAGGGTAAAAAATGGATATCGATTTATTAAAGACCTTTGTTGAAGTGGTGCGCACACGTCACTTTGGTAAGGCAGCTGAAAACCTGTACATTACCCAGTCTGCTGTGAGTTTTCGGATCCGTCAATTAGAGCAAGGTTTAGGCGTTAATTTATTTATTCGTCAGCGTAATAATATACAGCTAACAGCGCCGGGTGAACGACTCTTACCTCACGCACAAATGATTATCACCGGCATGCAAAGGGCTAAAGTCGATGTGGCACTTGCTGATAATATGCATAAGCAAATTAGTTTAGCAGGCACTCCGAATATTTGGGATGCTTTTTTACAGTTTGGGATCACGAATATTGTCTCGGCAATGCCGGGAGTTTCATTGGTTGCTGAAGTGAAGGCGCAGCAAGAGAGCACGCGTTTATTACTTGAGCGCACACTCGATTTAGCCGTGCTGTTCGATCCCCCTAAAGTAGATGAGTTAATTGTTGAGCGTATTTGTGAATTGCCGATCATTCCGGTGAGTGCATACGAAACAGCAAACAGTGAGAACTTTTTTGATAACCAGTATGTGTATGTAGACTGGGGCACCTCGTTTTCGTTATGGCATGCTCGTGAGTTTAATGGTCACGCTCCTCCTTATTTTAGAACCAGCACCGGGCGTATTGCCTTAGACTTAATTTTGAAGTGTGGCGGTAGTGCCTTTATTCCTCAGTTATTAGTCGAGGAGCAGCTTAAAGCGGGTGAGCTATATCATGTTGAAGATGTGGCGCATACCTCGCGAGATGTGTTTGTTGCCTACCACAGAGATAATGAACAAACGCCACTATTAGAGAAATTGGTGACTTTATTGACTGAATTAAAAATTAAAGCTTAAAAAATTTTAAACGATGCTTTAAATAAAATTTTATTTTGCAGTAGTAAGTTACGTTTTTATTTCAGAAATAATTACATTTCATGAAGGTAAATTTACGATTTTATTTCAATTGTCATTTTTCTGTCATTTTTCGCTGGCAAACTGCCCGCATTGAAACACGAGCACGTGTTTTTGTTGCGATTATTGAGGAAACGACATGAAATTTGCAAAGTCTAGCTTATTCTTAGCTTTATTTGGTGGTTTATCTTTTTCAGCATTAGCGGATGTTGATGTGTATGGTAAAGCAAACGTGACTGTTCAATCATCTGACGATGGTGAAGGGTCTTTCACTGAAATCAAAAGCAATAACTCACGTTTTGGCCTGAAAGGCTCTGAAAAAATAACTGAAGGCTTAGAAGCTGTTTATAAACTAGAGTTTGGTGTTGACGTATCTGACGCTGATTCAAAAGGCGACAATGATGACAACATCACTGCACGTAACCAATACGTAGGTGTTAAAGGTGGCTTTGGTCAGGTTGTGATTGGTCGTAACGACACAGCAATGAAGCTATCTCAAGGCAAAATTGATTTATTCAATGACCTTGAAGGCGATATTAAAAATGTATTTAAAGGTGAAAACCGTTTAGGTAATACGATTTCTTACGCATCTAACGATTTCAGTGGCTTTAAAGTGCTTGCAACCTATATTGCAGAAGATGATGTTGATGCAGATAACGGTTATTCACTTGCAGTTACTTACGGTGACGCTCAATTAAAAGACAGCAAACTGTATGCCTCTGTTGCAGCAGATAGTGAAGTGAAAGGCTACGATATTGTACGTGCAACCGTACAAGGTAAAGTCGGCAACTTTAAACTAGGTGCTATGTACCAAACACAAGAGAAAGTGGATGGCAGCGCAGAAGCGGATGGTTACTTGGTGAATGCGGCGTATAAAATGAATAGCAACACGTTCAAAGTTCAATACCAAGTGATTGATTTTGATGAAGGCGATAAGAAAACGGCTATCTCTGCTGGTGTTGATCACACGCTTAGCAAAAACACCAAAGTATTTGGTTTCTACTCAACATTTGATATGGACAACCAAGTGGATCAAGATTACCTAGGCGTTGGTATTGAATACAAATTCTAACCGTTCACACGGATAACTCCCTTATTTTAAGCCCTGCATTGATGCGGGGCTTTTTTATGCGAGCGCGTAATCTGATTTGCCTGCTAACCAACGTGTAATTAGCTTGTTTGATTGCTCTGGGTAGTCGGTTAACATTTTAAAGGCAATAGGTCTGACATGGGCCAGCGTCTGTTTGTCGCGATTAAGGTCGGCGATTTTAAATTCGGCTAAACCGGTTTGCTTGGTGCCGAGCACTTCACCTGGACCACGGATTTCAAGGTCTCTTTCGGCAATAACAAAGCCGTCATTACTTTCGCGTAATACACCTAAGCGTTTTTGTGCTGTTGCAGATAAAGGCGCGTGATAAAGAAGAACACAGTGCGATGCTATCGCCCCTCGACCAACACGGCCTCTTAATTGATGTAATTGCGCAAGTCCTAAGCGTTCGGGGTTTTCAATGATAATCAGGCTGGCATTCGGCACATCAACACCCACTTCAATCACCGTTGTCGCGACTAAAACATGAATATTACCCGCTTTAAACTCACTCATAATCGCTTGCTTTTCAGCGGCTTTCATTCGGCCATGTACTAAGCCGACATTTAGCTCGGGCAGGGCTTCTTTTAATTGTGCTGCGCTGTCCTCTGCTGCTTGGCACTGCAATACCTCAGACTCGTCAATAAGCGTACAAACCCAATACACTTGACGGCCTTGTGCTGTGCAGGCTGTTCTGACTCGTTGAATGATTTCCTCACGGCGAGTATCTGGAATGGCAACGGTTGTGATAGGCGTTCGACCTGGCGGTAATTCATCAATTACAGAGGTTTCTAAGTCTGCATACGCGGTCATAGCCAACGTGCGTGGGATAGGTGTGGCTGTCATAACCAGTTGGTGGGGATAACAGTCGCCAAAACGCCCTTTTTCACGCAGTGATAATCGTTGGTGCACACCAAAGCGATGTTGCTCATCAATAATGATTAAGACAAGGTTATTAAATTCGACCTGCTCTTGGAACAGCGCATGAGTGCCAACAATCATTTGCGCCTCACCCGAGGCTATTTTTTCAAGTGTGGCGGTGCGCTCTTTTCCTTTACTTTTGCCTCCAAGCCATGCGACTTCAATGCCCAAGTTGTTAAACCATTGGCTAAAGTTGATACCATGCTGCTCAGAAAGAATTTCGGTCGGAGCCATTAAGGCAACTTGGTAGCCTTCGCTAATTGCTGTTAGCGCACTGAGTGCGGCAACAAGGGTTTTTCCTGAGCCTACATCACCTTGAACAAGGCGCATCATTGGGAAAGGGTGTTGAAGATCGCCCTTGATCTCAGCCACAACTCGGCTTTGTGCCGTGGTAGGACTAAATGCCAGTGTCGACAAAAACTCTGTCTCTAGCGGGTTATGAGGCTTTAATGCAATAGCTTTTACACTTTGGCCTTTTTGGCGTAGCTTCAACAAGCTTAAATTTTGTGCGAGCAGCTCTTCAAATACTAATCGTTGCTGAGCAGGGTGAAAGCCTTGCTCAAGCGCCGTTAAATCGACATCGTTTTGCGGGCGATGCAAGGTCAAAAGTGCTTCACTTAAGCGCATGCCAGTGGGTTGAAATTGTTCTGGCAGTAATTCTTCAACGGGATATTTAGCAAGTAAAGCTAAGGCTTGGTCGCTTAAAGCGCGGATAGATAGCTGCTTAAGGCCTTCAGTAACAGGGTAAACGGGTGTTAGGGTGGTGTTCGTCGGTTGTTCTGATGGCGTGTCTGATAAACTGTATTCAGGGTGGGTCATTTCAAACCCAACCCGACCACGGCGTATTTCACCAAAACAGCGAATAATTTTACCAGCGCTGAGCGCATTTTTTTGTGCCGCACTAAAATTAAAAAAACGCAGCGTTAAACGACCTGTGCCATCGTTAACTTGGCAAACTAGCATGCGTCTTTTGCCAAATGTAATTTGGCTGGTTTCAATTGTGGCCTCGACACTCACATGGCTGTGTGGCTGTAATTCACAAATGGGGTGAATGCGAGTACGGTCTTCATAGCGGTGCGGTAAATGAAACAGCATATCTTGCACTGTATGAATCCCAAGCTTAGCAAGGCGCTCGGCCATTTTGGGGCCAACGCCTTTTAATTCAGTTATCGGGTATAACGCTAAGCTACAATGACTCAATGGAGACTCAAATTATTAATTAGTAAACTTTTTTCAGTTTACTGTGAGTCGTTAGTGGCTTCAAGCGATTGCGTATGTTTTAAAATCTGCCAAAAGTCATCATCAGCGACTATTTCTCCACTTTCATCAAGCGCGGGGTAAGGCAGTTCTTTTTCGCGGCATTGCTTTGCAATAATAGGGTGGCATCCCTCAAATAAAATACGGTGTTTTATGCTGTCATCTAACATATTACGTTCATACAGACCGGCTTCTTCGCGTTGGCGCTGTGCTTCAAACAAAATTAATGCGGCTGCAACGGATACATTGAGCGATTGCACCATCCCTTGCATTGGAATAATGATGTGTTTATCAGCATGCTCAAGTGCGCGAGGCGAAATTCCATCACGCTCTTGGCCTACAATCACAGCCGTTGGTTTGGTGTAATCAATTTCGCGAAAGTCGACCGCATCGTCACTGAGGTTAGTTGCTAAAATTTGCACTTCTGGATTATGGGCTCGCATCATCGCTACGGCGTCGTCTATGGTGCGATGCAAGTGCGTTTCTAACCAATTTTTGCTGCCACCAGAGGTGTTATTGGTTAGCCATTTTTGATTGTCAGGCCACACTGCGTGCACATGATGACAGCCTGTTGCGTCAGCAGTACGGGCAATGGCTGATAAATTATGATGCTTGTGTACTTCTTCTAAACAAACCGTTAGGTCCGTTTGGCGGCGTTCTAACACCTGTTTTACACGCTCAAAGCGAGTTGTATCCATAGTTGTGTGCTCGTTGACGGATTCTAATTGGCGCTGATTATACCCAGTATAAGGCTAGGGCACTACCGCTCTACTTATTGGGTTTTGTAACGAAATAAGCGTTTCAGTTGATTGAATGGCCTCTATGGCTTGAATTTTATTGATCAACACATCCTGTAAGTGGTCAATAGAGCGCGCCATTACTTTGATAAATATACTGTAGTTACCCGTGGTGTAGTAGGCCTCAACCACTTCTTCTAGCTCTTTTAGGTGCAGCAAGGTGTCTGGGTAATCACGGGCATTATTGAGATTAATACCAATAAAACAGCAGACATCGTAACCGAGTTGCTTTGCATTAATTCTCACTTGGGTGCCGGTGATAATACCGGCTTGTTTCATTTTTTCGACGCGAACATGAATAGTGCCGGCACTGACGGCAAAGCGTTTGGCTAATTCTGCGTATGGGGTGCGTGCATTTTCCATTAATGCGTTGAGGATGTTTTTATCGAGATTATCGATTTGATAATTTTCCATGAATTAACCGAGTTGTAATTATTGATTATCTAAAATTTATAGCATTATTTTTACGATAATTGCAATGTTAAGTTCTTTTTGTTGCGGGTTATTGAAAATAATCTTCATTTGGTTGAGGATTGTTTTAACGAAGAGATTTTAGTTCTCTATAAGCAAGTAACAATAACTGGGAATGAGGCCAATTATTATGAGTTCACACTACCTGCAGCAACAGCAGCAAATTAGTAAAGTAAAACAGTTTTTTTCGAGTCAATTAGAGCAACAACTTGGCTTAGTTGAGGTGCAAGCCCCTATCTTGGCAAAAGTAGGTGATGGCATTCAAGATAACTTGAGTGGAACTGAAAATGCTGTATCGGTGGCGGTGAAAACGATTCCTGGTAGCCAGTTTGAAGTGGTGCATTCACTCGCTAAATGGAAGCGTAAAACGCTCGCCGAGTATGATTTCTCTGTCGGTGAAGGGCTTTATACTCACATGAAAGCATTACGCCCAGACGAAGAGTCATTAAGCCCGATTCATTCAGTGTATGTTGACCAATGGGACTGGGAAAAAGTGATTTGCGAAAGCACTGAACGTACCTTAGATAAACTTAAAGAAACAGTGACGTTACTTTATCAAGCGATAAAAGCGACTGAACGTTATGTTGCCAGTGAGTTTGATATCCCCCCATTTTTACCTGAAAAAATTACCTTTGTTCACAGTGAACAATTACGCCAAATGTACCCTGATTTCACTGCGAAACAGCGTGAAAAAGCGATTGCGCAGGAATACGGCGCGGTATTTTTAATTGGTATTGGGGGAGCGCTTGCAGATGGTAAAATTCATGATGTGCGTGCGCCAGATTACGACGATTGGTCGACGCAAACCTGCAGCAAGTTTGCTGGTTTAAATGGCGATATTCTAGTGTGGAACCCAGTACTTGAAGATGCGTTTGAAATTTCGTCGATGGGAATTCGTGTAAGTCCTGATGCATTGGCTACACAACTGGCGATTACGGGCGACCAAGTGCGTCTTGAATTTGATTGGCATAAAGCGTTATTAGCGAAAAAGTTCCCGCAAACGATTGGTGGTGGTATTGGTCAGTCTCGTTTAGCGATGCTGCTATTACAAAAGCACCATATCGGGCAAGTGCAGGTCGGCGTGTGGCCTGAGCAGTTAAAGCAGCAAGTTGAAGGAATTCTTTAGTTTAAAGATTAATGACCCTAGTAAAAAGAGGCTTTAAGCCTCTTTTTTTTAACTTGTTTTAAACTCTACTTCAATTTTGCTTTCTTCGAGTTTGACTTTACAAGGTGGGTATTGGCGGTTAGTGAGTAACACTTTATCGAAAATATGGATCTCAACTCCCGAGTGCAATGTTTTATTAACGACGAGTTGTGCGCCTTCAAGCAGTTCATGTAAATGAAGCTCTAAGTTTGAGAGCTTTTTCTCGAGTTGCTCTGCTTGTTCACAGTAATGCATTTGTGTAGCGCCTATCTTAGCCAATAACAGCTTTTTCTTTTCAGCGTCTTTGACTTGGTCGGCTTTTTCAATGGCTTTTTGCAAGTTATCTAGCTGTGAGTCGGTTTGTGCTAGGTCTTTTAAACACTGATCGGTTTGTGCGGTGACTTGGGCGCCAGAGGCCGCGAGGTTAATAACCATTTTGGCACCTGATTCATTGCCAATTTCACCTGCTATCACCATTTGTGCATCTAAAATAGTGCCCCCAAATAACTTACCTTGAGGGTTGTCTTCTTTGCCTAACTGCAGCAACTTAGCGGCTTTCATCACACAATGGCTTGATTGGCGGTCAATGATAATGTTATTGCCTTCAAGGTAGCTGTATTGACCATGAGATAGATGAATGTCGCCTTGGCAAACAATATGACAAGATAAGCTTTTATCATCGAGCTGGTGGCCTATTACACCTTGTTTTATGGTGATATCGCCTGCCGCAGTTAAGTGACCTGACTCAACGGTTCCCATGACGGTAATGTCGCCTTTCGCATTTATGCGCATGCCGGGTTCAACGTTATGGGTTACGATGACACTGCCTTCAAAATCAACATGGCCACTTTTAACGTTAACATCAGCAATCGTAAAAATGTCATCTACACGCATACCATTGGCAATATCAACAGGCACCCCTGCGATCACTGAAATCAGCTCCAGCGGATTGTTTTTTGAAATCTCTGTGCCTTCACCTGCAACTAAGGCATGGCTCTCACCAGCTTTAGCTGGCAGCACATCACCGGTGACGGTAAACCCTTCTTTACCGGGAGTGGCAGGAACTTGTTTTATAAGCAGTACACCCGGCTCTACGCTGGCTAACTTACCAAAGTCTCGCATGTCGGCGGTGCCATCTTCGCGTAGTTTGGGCTGTTTTAAACGGTCTTTTAACGTTTCTACTTGCGGCACTAGTTTTGAGGGCTGGCCATCAATGGGCAAGCGGCCTTTTGCTAATACGCCTTTGGTTTTAGTGCCTGCGGGTAGCTCAAACTGTTTTTGCAATAACTGTTCTAAAAATGCTTGTTTATAACCCCGTGCTACGCCGGCTTTAATGAGTTCTTTTTTCGCGTTTTCAAGGGTTAGGGCTTTGCCGCCTTCAGCGATAGTCAACTCACCAGTGGCCAGCATTTTGTCATCACTTAACGATACCTCAAGGCTTGCATCATGCTTTGAAGCTACAACGAGCATACGTTCAGTAGATTTATTTTTAAAAAAGTTATTGATCGCATCATGATCTACTCTGCATTCGCAGAAGGATGACTTTTCTAATGCTTCGATAATAAACGCAGCACTGGGTGGTGAGTGTTCGTGAACATCTAATAAGACGTTTCCATTGTGAGCCAGCTTAAACACGTGGGGGATCCTTTTGTACTACAATAGTTAAAGGTTTCTAATTATTATTACTACACAGATTGCTAGAGAATGGTTTGTGAGTCAAGAACTTCGGCTGAGGAAAATAGTAACTTTGTCTAAAAAAGTGCCAGCAAGGGGGTTGCTGGCACTGTGTGTATTAGTTCGTTGAAGGTAATTCCATAATACCGTCAATTTCAACTTGCACGCCTTTAGGTAGTGCACGCACGCCAATTGCAGCGCGAGCTGGATAAGGTTGTTTAAAGTACTGGCTCATCACTTCATTAACAATTGCAAAGTTTGATAGGTCAGTCAGGAAAATATTGACTTTAACCATGTCTTGAATTTGACCACCCGCGGCTTGGCAAACAGCCGTTAGGTTTTTAAATACTTGATGTGTTTGCTCTGTAAAGTCTTCAGAAATAACGTCCATTGTTTCTGGTACAAGAGGAATTTGACCTGATAAGTAAACAGCGGTACCTACTTTAACAGCCTGGCTGTAAGTGCCGATTGCTGCGGGTGCATTGTCAGTAGAAATAAAAGATTTGTTCATGATTATCCTTGTTACTTTTTACGGTAGACTTTTTGTACATCTGGCATCACACGAATGCGACGCATAATATTGGCAACGTGAACACGGTTCTTCACGGTAATGCCTAAGTCTATCATGTATAGATTACTTTCTTTTTCGTCGGTGGCTATCTCGACAATGTTTGCTTGGGTTGAGGCGATGACATTGGTGAGCTTAGCGAGTGCCCCTTGATGATTGATAATTTCAATACGAAGGGCGGCAATGTATTCTTTCTCGGGATTATCGTCCCATTTTACAACCAAGTATTTCGAACGTTCATTCTCCCAGCCGCGAATATTCTTACATTCTTGGCGGTGAACCGTTAAGCCTTTACCTTGGCTGATATGAGCGGTGATGGCATCTCCAGGAACGGGACGGCAGCACTTAGAGTAATTAACGAGCATACCTTCGGTGCCGATAATGGTCGCTTTGGCTTTTCTGGCAAGCGCATTAAGGTCGTCGGCCTCAACTTGCATTAGGCGCTTGGCAATTAAGACGCTCATTAAGTTACCAGAGCCTATTTCGACCAACAGCTCTAATACGGTATTCAGTTCATGTTCTTGAAGCACGCGGCGAATATTTTCATCTGGAATGTCATCCAGTTTTTGCTCACCAAGGGCTGAGTCGAGTAAGCGACGCCCTAGTAACAAGGCTTCTTCGTGCTGTTGGCTTTTAAGGTAGTTACGAATCCCTAAGCGGGCTTTACCTGTTACCACAAAGTTGAGCCACGTGGCGTTAGGGTGTGCGCCAGAACTGGTAATAACTTCGACGGTTTGACCCGTATCAAGCGCTTTACTCAGTGGATGCGGTTTGCGGTTTACACGTGCCCCCACGCAGGTATTACCTACATCGGTATGCACTGCATAGGCAAAGTCAACGGCGGTTGCCCCCATGGGCAGTTCAACAATACGGCCATCTGGCGTGAAAACATAAATCTCTTCAGGGAATAGCTCGGTTTTAACGTTTTCTACGAACTCAAACGATGACCCAGCACTTTGTTGTAGCTCAAGTAAGCTTTGCATCCATTGGCGTGCACGCTGTTGTGCGGTGTGACCTGCGCTATCACCGGCTTTTTTATACATCCAATGAGCGGCAACCCCTTTGTCGGCCATATGATCCATATCGTGGGTACGAATTTGAATTTCGACCGGAATGCCATGTGGGCCCACTAATGATGTATGCAATGATTGATAACCATTGGTTTTTGGCACCGCAATGTAATCTTTAAAGCGCGTTTCAATTGGCTTATACAAGTTGTGCGCAACACCTAAAACGCGATAACAGGTATCCATGTTATCTACATTGATACGAAACGCGTAAATATCCATGACTTCGTTAAAAGAGAGCTCTTTGTTCAGCATTTTTTTATAGATGCTGTAGAGGTGTTTCTCACGCCCAGAAATCGTGGCGTCGATACCAGCCTCTTCAAGGCGTGCTTCGATTTCACTTTTAATGTTACTGATGACTTCTTTTCGATTACCGCGGGCTTTGATCACTTCAGATTTCAAAGCGCGATGACGCATAGGATAGAGTGCCTGAAAGCCTAAATCTTCCAGCTCATTTTTAATGTCGTGAATACCTAAACGATTTGCAATTGGCGCATAAATTTCGAGTGTTTCGCGGGCAATACGACGACGCTTGTCGGGACGAAGTGCGCCGAGTGTGCGCATATTGTGCGTTCTGTCTGCCAGCTTAATTAAGATCACGCGAATGTCTTGTGTCATTGCCATGATCATTTTACGGTAGTTTTCCGCTTGGAATTCTTTTTTGTCTTTAAAGCTCAGCTTATCGAGTTTACTAACGCCTTCAACTAATTCGGCAACCGTATCGCCAAAAATCTCAGCTAAATCTTGTTGGCTAAAGTCGGTGTCTTCAATCACGTCATGCATTAATGCTGCCATTAAAGTTTCGTGATCGAGATGCATGCCAGCAAGAATTTGTGTCACTTCGACAGGGTGAGTAATGTAGGGCTCGCCACTTGAACGTGTTTGACCCTCGTGGGCTTCACGAGCAACCACGTAAGCTTTTTGCACCAGCTCGATATCGGCGGGAGACAAATATTCGGATATTTTCTTTTTTAGACCTTCAAAAAGATACAAAGTCACACTCCAATGCGCAAATGAAGTAAATCGGTAACGGTATGAATAGAATATACGATGAAAAGAAGGGCTTGCCAACGGCTAGTGCTGAAATACTAGCCGTTTAGCGAAATCAAAGCGGGGAGCTTGATTATTGGTTGCCACCTACGATAGCAGCCACTGCAGCCATTTCTGCTGCTTCTTGGTGTTGTTGTTCTTCACGATCAATTAAGTCCATTGATGAGCTATTTACTAACCCTTTCTCAATTTCACGTAAAGCAATGACTGTCGGCTTGTCATTTTCTGCGTCAACAAGTGGATCTTTTCCACCTACCGCGATTTGGCGGGCACGACGAGCCGCAACTAAAATTAAGTCAAAACGATTACCAATTGCATCTACTGCATCTTCAACAGTTACGCGAGCCATCTTAGCACTCCAAATAAATTCTTAAGCAAAGGCGTAGTTTACTGCACCAAGTCAGATTCGCCAATAGCTAGTGGTTAATTTTTATCTCTATTCGTTAATTAACGCGTGTCTTACTTTAATAAATTATCTAAAAGCGTTTGATGGCGCTGTGCTTGGCTCTTGAGTGATAAACGTTTTGCCATAACAATTGTTTCGATTTCAGCAAGGGCTGTGTCGAAGTCGTCATTTACTACAACGTAATCATATTCATTGTAATGAGAGGTTTCAGACTGGGCTTTGGCCATTCTTCCTGCAATAACCTCACTCGAATCTTGGCCGCGGTTCGTTAAGCGTGACTCAAGCTCTTCTTTTGAGGGGGGCAAAATAAAAATGGTTTCAACATCTTCGACTAATTTGCGAATTTGCTGTGCACCTTGCCAGTCAATATCTAAAAATACATCAATGCCTGCTGCAAGCTGAGTCTCAATTGCTTGCTTTGAAGTGCCGTAGTAATTATCGAACACTTGCGCCCATTCAAAGAAATCATTCTTTTCAATCAGTGCTTTAAATTCCTCAACCGACACAAAATGATAATGCACACCGTTTTCTTCGCCTGGGCGAGGTGAACGAGTTGTGTGTGAAACCGATACTTTCATATCGCTGTGTTTGTTTAGTAATGCACTAATTAAGCTTGATTTACCTGCGCCTGAAGGGGCCGATAAGATAAATAAATTTCCGCGAGTTTGCGCCATGATCTGTCTCTATTGAAAATAAATAGGCTTGTAGGAGCGAATACTCCAACAAGCCTTTACTGTATTCTACAGTGTACTTTATTTGACGCGTTGTGCTCAAGTTTCAGTGAGATTACTCGTCTTCATTGTCGGGGACTGCTTGCCCCTCATCTTTGTGCTTTGCGGTATCCGCCAAAGCTTGCTCACTCGGCGTATTGTCTTGATCGGTTGGTTTTGTATTCTCTTGCCCACCACAGGCTCCACAACAACTCATGTGTTTTCCTTTATTTTATTGTACAAGCGGACTGCTGCTGACATTAAAGTCGAAGCCTTCAATATCGGCGTCAGCAATTAATAGTTGGATATATTGCGCGATGGCTTTGCGCTCTACTTTTTTATTCAGGTAGTCCTCAATACGTGACTCCACGGCTTCAAAAGGCAGTTGCAGCCCAGGCTCTTTATGATCAACATAAACAAGGTGATAACCAAAACGGGTTTCAATAGGGTGAGCAATTAAGCCAACATCAGCACTGAATACTTGACGTTCAAACTCGCTGACAGTTTGCCCTTTTGTTATTTGACCAAGTTGGCCTCCTAACTGAGCCGAATCACATTTTGAATATTGCTGTGCAAGCTCACTAAAAGAAGCGCCTTGCGAGAGTGCGTTAAGCAGGTTTTCGGCTTGGTTCAGCGCATGACTACGCGCTTTTTCATCACTACTCGGTGCTGCAAGTAAAATATGTTTTGCTGCAATAAGCGGAGGTGTGGTGAACTTGGGTTTGTTTTGTTGATAATAATGTTCGCACTCAGTCGCGCTGGCACGGGGCAGTTGCACTTCTGCAGCGATAAGTTTTTCGAGCAATTTATTTTGGCGTTGCTCGTCGGTGTCTGAAGCGTGCGTATCTAGATTGATATTTAGCGCTTGTGCGCGTTGTTGTAACAATTCGCCAATGATCAAACTCTGTGCCGCCTCTACCATCGCAGCGCGATGATCGTCGGCTGGGTGATACTGCATTTCATTAAGAATTTGTGTTTCGCTAATAGTGTGTTGATTAACGTTAATCATATCGACCTCGAGGGGGAATGCCCTGTCGAAACAGGGCATGATAGGTTAAGATTTGCTACGAACCACTTGGTAGTTTCGGCCTAAATATTGTACCGGTACGCTGGCAATATGAACTAAGCGACTAAATGGGAATACCACAAATAACGTCATACCTAGTGCAACATGTAGCTTATAAATCCAATGTACTTGTGCAATTGCTGCGGTTGCTTCGGTTAAATCAAAGGTCACAATGTTTTGTGCCCAGCTCATTAGGAGTAGCATTTCTGCACCATCTAAATGACCTGCTGAGACAAAAATTGACAATAAACCTAAAATCAACTGCACGTATAACAGCAGTAAAATTGCAATATCCATATTACTGCTGGTGGCTCTAATGCGCGGTTCATATAAGCGGCGTTTGATTAAAATTGTTAGACCGTAAAAACAAATCAAACCAAATACACCGCCTAACGTCATGGCAATCAGTTGCTTGTGACCCGCTTCAATACCAAACACATGCCATACTTCTGCTGGTGTGAGTAAGCCTACAAAGTGGCCGAGCAATACCATAATGATACCAATATGAAATGCGCGGCTGCCTTGCTTGAGTTTTTTGCTTTCAAGTAGTTGGCTTGAGCCTGTTTTCCATGTGTACTGCTCTCGGTCGTAACGTATTACCGAGCCAATAACAAACACGGCTAAGGCGATATAGGGGTAAATCCCAAAGAAAAAGGTGTTTAAATAACTCATGATGAACTCCTTAACTGGCTTCTTGATTAAAGTCAGTCCAGCTAACTGGAACATATTGATCTTTGCGCTGAGTTTCGTCAGGGCGATTGACTGAACTTGGGCAGTTAGTTGCATCTTGTGCACCAAAAGTAATGGCTTCTTCTTCCCATTCTTTGTCAATTGCTTGTTTCGTATCGTCGCGCTTTTCACCGTTGATTTGCTTGCGTAATACCTCGAGGTCTAGGTCACTCTGTGCAAGCTCTAGCAAGCTTAAAAACAGTAATGAGTAGTTACTCTCTCGTTTTTCGAGTCGGCACAATAGCAGACCAAAAATATGATCAACTTCAACTAACCAAGACTGAGCATTCTCCTCACCTTGGGTTGCTAAGAACTCTAAAAACAGGGGAATGTAGTCAGGTAGTTCATTTTGACTTAACTCTAAACCTGCCTGTTTATATTGCTCTACTAAGTCGACCATAGCTTGACCACGGTCACGGCTTTCGCCGTGAACATGTTCAAAAAGCCACAGACCAAGCGCGCGTCCACGTTCAAACAATCCGTCATACTCGGCTTGCCAGTCGAGTATGTCTTTTTCGCATTGTGTGGTGATAAAATCACAGACAGCACGTTGATTTTGCTCTGTTAGTGAACTTTGCTTAAGTGTGCTAATTAGCTCATCTTTCGCTTCTACAAGCTCAGCAGTCGGGTAATCAAGTAAATGAGAAAATACACTTAAAACTTGCATAACTTACTCCTTGATCTCAACGGGGATAATTTGTTTCACGGTGGCTTTTTTGGCACCAAATAAATTTACGCCGTTGTTACCATCACTACAGCCATTACCAAAGCTGAAACCACAGCCATTTTTCATATCGTAGGCATCTTCAGCATACGATTTATGACTGGTGGGTATCACAAAGCGGTCTTCGTAATTGGCAATCGCCATATAACGATACATTTGCTCAACTTGGTCAGCGCTTAGTCCAACTTGCTGAAGTACTTCGAGATCTTCAACGCCATCGACTTGTTGCGAACGTTTGAAAGCGCGCATAGCAATCATGCGTTCAAGTGCTCGTACAACGGGCTTCTCATCACCTGCGGTAAGTAAGTTAGCAAGGTAGCGCATGGGGATACGTAATGACTTCAAGTCAGGAATAACGCCATTCATGCCAACATGACCAGCCTCTGTCGCTGATTGAATCGGCGACAAGGGTGGAATATACCAAACCATTGGCAAGGTTCTGTATTCAGGGTGCAGAGGCAGTGCTACTTTCCAGTCCATTGCCATTTTATAGACAGGAGATTGGCGTGCTGACTCTAACCAATTTTCAGGGATCCCTTCTTTGCGTGCTGCTTCAATGACCTCAGGATCGTTCGGATCTAAGAACATACTAAGCTGTGCAGGGTATAAGTCTTGCTCATTCGGTACACTTGCAACTTCTTCTATGCGGTCTGCATCATAAAGTAAGACGCCTAAGTAACGAATTCGACCTACACAGGTTTCAGCACACACGGTGGGTTGACCTGCTTCGATTCGAGGGAAACAGAAAATACATTTCTCTGATTTACCCGATTTCCAGTTGTAGTAAATTTTCTTATACGGACAACCTGATACACACATCCGCCAGCCACGGCATTTGTCTTGGTCAATTAAGACAATGCCATCTTCTTCACGTTTATAAATCGCACCAGAAGGGCAGCTAGCAACACAGGCTGGGTTGATGCAGTGCTCACACAGGCGTGGCAAATACATCATGAAGGTTTTTTCAAATTGCCCGTAAATGTCTTTTTGTACTACGTCGTCAAAGTTTTTATCTTTTTTACGCTCTGAGAATTCAGTCCCGAGAATCTCTTCCCAGTTAGGTCCCCAGTTGATTTTCTCCATACGCTGACCCGTAATTAACGAACGAGGGCGAGCAACCGGTTGGTGCTTGCTATCAGGTGCGTTATGCAGATGTTGATAATCAAAATCAAACGGCTCGTAGTAATCATCAATTTCGGGCAAATCTGGATTAGCAAAAATATTAGCTAGTAAACGGCGCTTATTACCTTGTTTGGGCTCTAATACGCCTTTACTGTTGCGTTTCCAGCCACCATTCCATTTGCTCTGGTTTTCCCATTCTTTCGGATAACCAATACCCGGTTTGGTCTCTACGTTGTTAAACCAAGCGTATTCAACACCTTCTCGGCTAGTCCATACATTCTTACAAGTGATTGAACAGGTATGGCAACCGATGCATTTATCTAAATTTAGGACCATGCCAATTTGTGCACGTACTTTCATAATTTTATCCTCGGTTACTCGTTATCTAGCCAATCAACCTTGTCCATCTTACGGACAATTACAAACTCATCACGATTACAGCCCACAGTACCGTAGTAGTTAAAGCCGTATGATTGCTGTGCATAACCCCCAATCATATGGGTTGGTTTCATGATGGCGCGGGTAACTGAGTTATGAATACCGCCTCGAGTTCCTGATATCTCAGAGCCTGGTGTGTTTACAATGCGCTCTTGTGCGTGGTACATCATGCTCATACCTTGTGGTACACGCTGTGATACGACGGCACGTGCTGCAATGGCACCATTAACATTGAAGATTTCGATCCAATCGTTATCTTTAATACCCCCTTCTGTGGCATCCGTTTCACTGATCCAAACAATCGGACCACCACGGCTTAATGTCAGCATAAGTAGGTTGTCTGAGTAGGTTGAGTGAATACCCCATTTTTGGTGTGGCGTAATCCAGTTTAAAACTAACTCTTTATTACCATTAGGTTTTTTATCTAATAATGGTTGAGTTGTTTTTAAGTTTACAGGTGGTTTGTACGACACCATAGTTTCACCGAAATCACGCATCCATTGGTGATCTTGGTAAAATTGTTGACGGCCGGTAACGGTACGCCAAGGGATCAGTTCATGCACATTGGTATAGCCTGCGTTGTAAGACACATGCTCATCTTCAAGCCCTGACCATGTTGGTGAGCTGATGATTTTACGTGGTTGTGCTTGAATATCTCTGAAGCGAATTTTTTCATCTTCTTTAGGGGTTGCTAAGTGTGTATGGTCGCGACCCGTGAACTCACCCAATGCTTGCCACGCTTTAACAGCAACATGACCATTGGTTTCAGGAGCAAGACTTAAAATGACTTCAGCTGCATCAATAGCGGTGTCTATTTTTGGACGACCTTTTTGTGGGCCTTCGCTGGTGTGCGTGTAATTCAACTCACCTAAAAACTTCACTTCTTGGTCTGTATTCCAATTAATACCTTTACCCCCATTACCGAGTTTCTCGAGCAGTGGCCCAAGAGAGGTAAAGCGGTTGTAGGTATTAGGGTAGTCACGCTCAACTTCGATCATATTGGGTGCTGTGACACCAGGGATCAGATCGCATTCGCCTTTCCACCACATACTAATGCCGTCTGGCTGGGCTAACTCGCTTGGCGTGTCGTGCATGAGTGGCGATGTTACTAAGTCTTTCTCAACGCCTAAGTGACCTTCACATAAATCAGAGAATTTTTTCGCAATGCCTTTGAAAATATCCCAATCCGAACGTGATTCCCACACTGGATCAACCGCTTTTGAAAGTGGGTGAATGAATGGGTGCATGTCGGATGTATTCATATCATCTTTTTCGTACCAAGTTGCGGTTGGTAACACGATATCGGAATACAAACAGGTCGTTGACATACGGAAATCAAGTGTGACCCATAAATCAACTTTGCCCTCTGGTGCATCATCATGCCAGACAACGTCTTCAGGTTTTTTATCTCCGCTTTCGCCAAGATCTTTACCTTGCAAGCCATGCTTAGTACCGAGGAAATGACGCAGCATGTATTCGTGACCTTTACCCGATGAACCCAGTAAGTTAGAGCGCCAAATAAACATGTTACGCGGGAAGTTTTTAGGGTTATCAGGGTCTTCACATGCAAAGTCTAAATCACCTGATTTAAGTTGCTGCACTGCATAATCTTTAGCTGATAATCCTGCTTTTTCTGCATCTTTACACAGTTGCAGTGGGTTCATGCCTAGTTGAGGGGCAGAAGGTAACCAGCCCATGCGTTCTGCACGTGTATTGTAGTCAATGATTGAGCCAGTCCAGTTTTCTTTATTTGCTAAAGGAGACAGCACTTCGGTCATTTCAAGTTTTTCATAACGCCATTGATCAGAATGGTTATAGAAGAAAGACGTCCCGTTCATTTGACGCGGCGGACGTTGCCAATCCAAACCAAACGCAAGCGGTAACCAGCCACATTGTGGACGTAACTTTTCTTGGCCTACATAGTGAGCCCAGCCACCACCAGATTGACCCACACAGCCACACATCATCAGCATGTTGATTAAGCCACGGTAGTTCATATCCATGTTGTACCAGTGGTTAAGTCCAGCACCCACGATGACCATGCTGCGGCCACGAGTTTTGTCTGCGTTATCGGCAAACTCACGCGCTACTTGGATTACGTGAGCTGCGTTAACACCGGTGATTTTTTCTTGCCATGCCGGTGTATACGGCACATTGTCTTCATATGATTTTGCAACCGCAGGGTCGCCCAAGCCGTTGTCAACGCCGTAATGCGCAATCATTAAGTCAAATACGGTGGCAACGAGTGCTTCGCTACCATCTTTGAGGGTAATTGTTTTAACAGGGACTTTACGAACTTGAATATCGTCATGTTCAGTATGTTGGAAGTAACCAAGTTCATGTGCTTGGCCACCAAAGTAAGGGAATAATACTGATTCAACTTTATCTGAGTGATCTTTTAAGCTGAGCGCTAACTTGATATCGCTGCCGTTTTTTCCTTCACGTTGCTCAATATTCCACTTGCCTTTTTCACCCCAACGATAGCCAATAGCCCCCGTTGGTGAGACAAGTTCATTGCTTGTTTCATCAAGACCAATGGTTTTCCATTTCGGGTTGTTGTCTTGGCCTAAGTTATCAGCCAAGTCTGCTGCACGTAAGAAGGCACCTTGTGTGTAGCCTTGGTCGGTTTTATCCAACACGACAAGCATAGGCATATCGGTGTAGCGGCGAACGTAGTCGGTAAAATAACTACTTGGTTTTTCAATGTGGAATTCTTTTAGAATTACATGTCCAAAGGCCATTGCCAGAGCGGCATCGGTACCTTGTTTTGGCGACAACCAAATATCTGATAATTTAGAGCACTCAGAGTAGTCAGAAGTAATAACAACCGTTTTGGTGCCTTTGTAGCGTACTTCAGTGAAGAAGTGAGCATCAGGAGTACGTGTTTGTGGAACATTTGAGCCCCAAGCAATGATATAATTTGAGTTATACCAATCAGCTGATTCTGGAACGTCTGTTTGTTCACCCCAAATTTGTGGCGATGCAGGTGGTAAATCACAATACCAGTCATAGAAGCTTAAGCAGTTACCACCAATCAGTGATAAATAACGCGAACCAGCCGCGTAGCTAACCATGCTCATTGCAGGAATAGGTGAGAATCCCATGATACGGTCGGGGCCGTACGTTTTTGCGGTGTAAACATTAGAAGCCGCGATGATCTCGTTCACTTCATCCCATTTAGCACGGATCAAGCCACCTAAACCACGTTTTGATTTGTAGCTTTTCGTTTTAGCAGGGTCAGTAACAATCGATTCCCATGCTTTAACTGGATCACTATGTACTTGCTTAGCTTCGCGCCACAGTTTTAATAATGCTTGACGAACTTTAGGGTATTTTAAGCGGTTGGCACTGTAAATATACCACGAGTAGCTTGCTCCACGAGGACAACCACGAGGTTCATGATTTGGTAAGTCAGGACGTGTACGAGGGTAGTCTGTTTGCTGAGTTTCCCAGGTAACTAGCCCATCTTTTACATAAATTTTCCAACTGCATGAACCTGTACAGTTTACACCATGTGTAGAGCGTACAATTTTGTCATGCTGCCAGCGACGACGATAGCCGTCTTCCCAATCGCGATTTTCATCAGTTGTTACACCGTGACTACCCGCAAAGCTTTGCTTGTTAGTCTTGAAAAAGCGCATTTTATTCAACAAATGGCTCATTTACTTATTCTCCTATCCTGCTCAACTTTAGCGCTCAATCACTAGGCACCTTGAAGCGGCAGAAAGCTACATTGCAAATCAAATATAGTGTTTCACCGCTACAGTAACTTGATGAGGATCAATATCTCAATGGGGGGTAAGGCCATGAATATTATGAGAATACCTACAAAGAGGTAGTGTAAATGTGGGGCTGTTAGGGTGAAAATACTGGTGTTGATAACATACAAGCGTTATGGTTTCGTAACATAGAAAAGGTGGGTAATTATTGTGGGTATTCGGTTAAATGAACTAAAAAATCGATTTAATGGCTCGGTCATGGTGTATATCAAAGGGTCATTGGTCGGGATTATTAGTCTGGCCATTACGACCTTGTTTGCATCGTATTGGATCACAGAATTAGCCGACTTAGATGCTCGCGCAATTAATTTGAGTGGCTCGCTAAGAATGGAGTCGTATCAGCTGGGAATGTACGGCCTTGAAGGAAACAAACAGGAAATAGATAAACGCATTGCAATATTTGAAGAAAAACTAAGAAACCCCATTTTTCAGAAGCTACAAAATGATGAACAGTTAAATGTGTTGTGGCAGCAAACCATTGTTCATTGGCAATCATTCTTAAAGCCCGCACTGCTTAACCTACCGATAGAAGATAAGGCTCAATTTAATCTCTACGTAAAAACACTCGCTCAAAATGCTGATGCATTTGTTTATGCGGTGCAAATAGATGCTGAAAGCAAAATTAGATTACTGCGCACTATTCAAGTTGGCGCGTTGTTTATTACCTTATTGGTGGGCATGTTTACCTTGCATTTAATCAGTTTAAGGGTTGAAAAGCCTTTGGCTGAACTGACTCACGCTGCCTACGCTATCGGGAAAGGAAATTTTACGCATCATGTTGATTTACAGGGCGATGACGAACTGGCGTTAATGGGAGCCACCTTGAACCATACCTGCGAGGCGATAGCATCAATGTATGGCCAACTTGAATTACGCGTAAAGCAGCAAACTGAAAAGCTTGAGTTAAATAATCAGACCCTTGCGTTTTTGTTTAAAACAGCCCGTTTGCTACTGGAAACTAGAGAAAAAAAGCATGACTTACAGCAAACGTTTGATGAGTTGTCGCAACTCATTGGCGTTAATGACATTGAGTTATGCTTAATGACATCGGGTGGCGACCAGCCGTATGTACAAATAAAACCAACACACGATGACAAGGGAGCATGCCGCGCTCAAAGTTGTGATAACTGTATTGGGAGCGCTGCATTTGTATCAATTGATGACAGCACCGTAACACGCTTTCCATTAGTGTATGGGGATAACCATTACGGTGTGATTGTTGTGCGTGGAGGCAAATGCTTTGCCGAAGATTCTTGGCAGTTACAGCTTGTTCAGTCGGTGACCGACCAGGTTGCCTTGTCGCTTAACCTTGACGAGCAGCATAATCAAGACCGTCGTATCGCGTTACTCCATGAGCGTACGGTGATTGCGCGTGAGTTACATGACTCTTTAGCACAAGCATTATCGTATTTGAAGATTCAAGTGACGCGCTTGTCGAAAACGCAGAATAAGCAGCAATATGATATGCAGCAGCCGATTATTGATGAACTTAAAATGGGGTTAGATTCTGCATATCGGCAATTACGTGAACTATTAACCACTTTTCGTTTAAAAATGGTGGAAGAGGGGTTAGAGGCATCGCTGAATAAAACCATTGATCAGTTAGCCTCGCAAAGCAGCATTTCGTTTCATTTAGAGTTTGCCGTTAAGCAAGTGCCTTTATCACCAATGGAAGAAATTCATATCTTACAAATTGCACGAGAGGCAAGCCAAAACACCGTGCACCATTCACAGGCGAACAATGCGTGGATCACCTTAAAGCAACTTGATGATGGTCAATTAGAGCTTGCTATTAGTGATGATGGTGTAGGGATTAGCCACAATGCGGAGAAATTAAACCATTACGGCATGGCTATTATGCAAGAGCGAGCCAAACACCTTAATGGTGAGTTAGTGGTATTACCTCGAGAAGAGCAGGGGACACAAGTAAAACTGACGTTTTTGCCTGTCGGCGGTAAAGATCTGTATCAGTGATTTAAAGATTTTATAATGTATAAGCGCATGATTGATAATGGGCTTGTTGCTGTAAATTACTTATTTGTGGGTAGTTTGTCTGCCCATTCTTTTGTATGGTGATGCAAATGCAAACTCTCTAAGCTGTATCCAAGATGCTGAAGTACATCGACCTAAACTAGTTTTTAGCATGGTTAATGTACCGTGGGTGACCACCGGGTAAATAAAGAAATTTGTTTGCCTCCCGACTTGGAAAGGCTGTGATGTTGCAAGATAATTTTGATAGAAAATATAATTACTTACGCTTGTCAGTAACGGAAGTCTGTAATTTTAAATGTAATTACTGCTTACCGGATGGCTACGTGTGTGATGCTCGTCCGAAAACCCTCAGTGTTGATAAAATTAGCACCTTGGTAAACGCCTTTGCGATGGCGGGTACTAAAAAAATACGCTTAACTGGCGGCGAACCTACTTTGCGCAAAGATCTTGCCGATATCGTCGCAGCATGCAGTGAAACCCAAGGTATTGATACCGTTGCAATGACAACCAATGGCTATCGCTTACTTGAAAAACTCCCTCGTTTAGTGGCCAGTGGTTTAACAAACCTAAACCTGAGCGCCGATAGCTTGAATCCTTATACATTTTCGCAAATCACCGGCAGTGACTCATTACATGAAGTGCTTAGCTGTGTTGATAAAGCCTTAGAGCTGGGTGTTAAAAAAGTTAAATTAAACGCGGTCTTACTCAAGCAATACAATGCCAACCAATTACAGCAATTTCTTGATTATATTAAAGATAAGCCTGTCACATTTCGTTTCATTGAACTGATGCAAACCGGTGATAACCGGGCTTATTTCAATGCCCAACATGTACAAGGTCAGCAACTTAAACAGCAGCTTTTACAGTCGGGTTGGCGAGCAGCCCCCAAAGCGGTGGATGCGGGCCCAGCCGAAGAATTTTTTCACCCTCACTATGCGGGTCAAATTGGCTTGATCATGCCTTACAGTAAGGCATTTTGTGCAAGCTGCAACCGCTTACGCGTCTCTGCTGAAGGCAAATTGCATTTGTGTTTATTTGGTGAAGCAAATGATGACTTAACGCCATGGTTAGATAATCAAGATGTTAGAGGCTTAGCTACTCACCTTTTAAGCAGTGTTCAACATAAATGGCAAGGCCATCAATTACAAATGGGACGAACAGGGCTGACCAAACAACTGGCTATGTTAGGGGGTTAGTATGTTAGTGGGTATTGTTCTGGCTGGAGGGCTTTCTCGCCGCATGGGGCAAGATAAGGCTTTACTTGAAATTAATGGTCAAACGCAATTAACACGCGCGATTGCTTGCCTTAAAGACGCGGGCTGCGATGAGGTCATTGTGAGTCGAAATAGCAGCGGTTTTATCGTTGATAAATTTGTACAGCAAGGACCTGTTGCAGGTATTCATGCCTGTTTGAATCACGCTGAGTATGATGATGCGCTTGTTATTCCTATTGATATGCCGCTGCTATCTAAAACAAGTTTACGCACCCTTATCAACCAAGGGCGCAGACGAGATTGTGCCTGTTACTTTGCACACAGTGTATTGCCTTGTTACCTCAATCGGCTTGAACGCGCGAGTTTAATTGCCCAGCAACGTTTAGAGCATGGGCAGCGCTCTGTCAGTGGTTTACTTGAAGAGCTTGGAGCGGCCGTCATTGAATTGTTTGAGTCAAATGGCGAGGGTCGTGAACTATATAACGTTAATACACCACAACAATGGGCACAGGCTCGTTGTTTGGTTGATCAAAAGGATTACGCATGGCGCGAGTAAAAAGCAACCGCTTTGTACCATTAAACATAGCGATTTTAACAGTGAGTAATAGTCGAGGCCCTGAGCAAGACACTGCGGGTGATTTGTTGCAGCAAAAAGTCATAGACAGTGGGCATCATGTGCTTAATCGACAATTACATAAAGCCAATATTTATAAAGTACGCGCGGAAGTCGCTACATGGATAGCCAGTGACGATATTGACGTGGTACTGATTTCTGGTGGCACTGGACTGACACCAGATGATATTACGCCTTCGGCAATCGATGTGTTATTTGATGTGTCTGTGAGCGGTTTTGGTGAGTTATTCAGGCATTTGTCTTGTTCGCAAATTGGCACCTCATCACTGCAATCCAGAGCTTTAGCAGGGCTTTCGAATAGAACCCTTGTTGTTGCTATGCCGGGTAGCCCAAATGCGTGTGCTACCGCCTGGGATGAGATTTTATGTCAGCAACTCGATTCGCGGTGTGGGCCATGTAATTTTGTAGCAGAGCTTAAATCACATCGTGTTGAACAATGCCACTCTCGGGAGATGAATTAATGCAGTTAACCCACATAGATAAAAGTGGTCAAGCAAGCATGGTTGATGTTGCAGATAAATCAGCAACAGTGCGAGAAGCGCGTGCATGCGCAACGGTCGTGATGCAGCCAGAAACGCTCGCTCTTATTGAGCAAAATCAGTTAGACAAAGGCGATGTATTAGCTGTCGCACGTATTGCAGGAATTCAAGCAGCAAAAAAAACAGCTGATTTGATCCCCCTTTGCCATCCGTTGGCGTTAAGTAAGGTGGCGGTTGAGTTTTCTATTAACAACCAAGGCAGTGCGGTTGATATTCACAGTTATTGCAAGTTAGTTGGGCAAACCGGGGTTGAAATGGAAGCGTTAGCTGCGGTATCGATTGCAGCACTCACTATTATCGATATGTGTAAAGCGGTTGACCAAGGTATGACAGTACAGAACATGCGAGTTACCTATAAAAGTGGTGGCAGACGCGGCACCTATATTGGCTAATTAAGGGGAGTATGAATGAATAAGGTACTTTTTTTTGCACAGTTACGTGAACGTTTAGGCTGTGACTCGGTGCAACTAGATGCACAAGGTATGTCGGTTAGGCAGTTACGCCAAACATTGGCTGAACGAGATGAGCGTTGGCACACCTGGTTACTCGATAAAGATGTGTTAGTGGCCGTAAACCAAATTTTGGTTGATGATAATGCTGCGGTCGGCACTGGCGATGAGGTTGCTATGTTTCCACCTGTCACTGGAGGTTAGTGATGATCCGTGTACAAGAACATGATTTCGATATGAACGAAGAGTATCAATCCATGTTAGCTGACGACTCGGTGTCGGGCGCCGTGGTTATGTTTGTAGGCCGTGTTCGCGACATTAATCAAGGCCATCAAGTCGATAGCTTATATCTAGAGCATTATCCGGCGATGACAGAGAAATACCTTACCCAGTTAGAGCAGCAAGCGTTGTCATTATGGCCTTTGGAAAAGGTAACCTTAATTCACCGCGTTGGTAAATTAAGCTTAACAGATCAAATTGTGCTGGTGGCAGTGTCGAGTGTCCACCGCGAAGCCGCATTTGAAGCAGCACAGTATTTAATTGATTTACTTAAAGCGCGTGCGCCATTTTGGAAAAAAGAGCACGTTGAAGGGGAGCAGACTCGTTGGGTGAGTGCCAATCATAAAGATCAAATAGCGGCTGCCCAGTGGCTGTAGGGTTGAAACAATGCAGTGGCTAACAAATAAACTAACCACATACACGATAGCGACTGTGCTGGTTTTATTTTGCTGTGTATTGCCTGCAAGCGCTAATGATGAAGACACATCTTCTTCGCTAACGATTGCTTGCTCGGCTAACTTTGTCGCTGTAATGGATCAGTTGCTGCCAGTATTCAAAGCACAGATTAAAACCGATATACAGGTTAAAGTGGTGACTGGCTCATCAGGCACACTCGCAACACAGCTTCGTTATGGAGCCCCTTATGACGTATTTTTTTCAGCCGATGCAATATTACCTACACAACTAAAAACCGATGGTTTTGGCATTGAAAGCACAGTGTATGCGCTTGGCGAATTGGTGTTTTATTCGTCTGAGGGCTATGACAGTTTGGAAGGCGTTATGACACGTTTGCCCCACATCACTTTAGCTATTGCGAATCCACGTTATGCACCTTATGGACAGGCTGCGGTTGAGGTATTGGCTCATTTACAAACCAAGCCGAAAAAAACAGTAACGGGGGGATCTATTTTGCATGCTTTTCAATATGTTGAAAGCCAAAATGCAGAGTTAGGCTTAATTGCAAAAAGCCTACTGCAACAACCACATAATGGCACGGCTATCGCCATTCCCAGTGAGTGGTATCAGCCAATTGAGCAGCATGTTTTATTAGTAAAAGACTCAGTGTTTGCGCGTCAGTTTTATCATTTTGTTCAAACTGAACAAGCACAACAGTTAATAAAATCAATGGGCTATAGGTAATACTATGAGCGAGGGAGACTTGCAAGCCATCTTTATTACGTTAAAACTTGCTGCGTTAAGTACGCTGGCGTTGTTAGTAATAACGATTCCCTGCGCATATTGGCTTGCGCGAAGTAAACGGGCCATAAAACCCTTCCTCGAAACCTTAATTACCTTGCCTTTAGTTTTGCCTCCTACGGTATTAGGGTATTACTTTTTAGTGTTATTTTCGCCGCAACAAGGTATCGGTTTATGGCTGCAAAATACCTTGGGTATACAGTTAGTCTTTAGCTTTTCGGGGATTTTAGTGGCGTCGATGATCTACAGCTTACCTTTTACTTTTCGGCCCTTACAAAGTGCATTTGAACAATTGCCAGATAACTTATACAGCAGTGCTGCCTTATTGGGCTTTAAGCCATGGAAGCAGTTTTTATGGTTAGTACTCCCCATGATTAAACCGGCTATTTATACCGCTGCGACTTTAAGCTTTGCCCATACGGTGGGGGAGTTTGGTGTTATTTTAATGATTGGCGGTAATATTCCAGGAGAAACTCAAGTTGTGTCACTGGCGTTATTTGATCATGTTGAGAGTTTTAATCTTCAGGCTGCAAATATGCTTGCAGGGCTGATGCTCGTGTTCTCATTTGCCGTTGTGTTTGCATGTCAATGGTGGCAAAGACAAACGCAGCGTGTAAGTACACCAACCAGCTTGCTTTGAATAGGTTTAAACAGATGATGGCATTAAATAGCGACAGCAGCATGGGTATTTCAGACCCACAGTGTACGTCTAAGCCTGTGGTTGCGCATATTGAACTTAATTGTTCAGAGCCTGTTACTCAGCAACTTGATTGTCAGCTTAAGACCTTGCAAATAACGGTGTTATTAGCCCCAAGTGGTACAGGTAAAAGCAGTTTGTTTAATGCAATTGCGGGTGTTGCTCCTGCTTCTGGCGGGTTAAAAGTAACAGGGCAGCAGCAGTTAGGTATGCCAGCACATAAGCGCCGCATCGCTTACGTAACACAGTCTCCTTTGTTATTTGACCACCTAAGCATTGCCGCTTTATTAAAGTTGGTTGCTAAGCAACAAGCGCAGCCATTTGATATAAGTTGGGCAATAGACCCCTTAGGGCTGACCGACAAACTAGTGTATCGGGCTCACCAATTAAGTGGTGGACAGCGCCAGCGCGTTGCGCTTTTGCTTGCGATGATAAAAGGAGCGCCTTTATTATTATTAGATGAAGTGCTTACCGGTCTCGATCAACTTAATAAGCAAGCCTGTATAGGGGTTATAAAAGACTACCTTTGTAAAGTGCAAGGTGCTGCTTTGTTAGCATGCCACCAACTGGATGATGTATTAGCTTTAGCTGATAGCTGCTTATTGCAGCATACGATAAACAATAGTACACAGTGGCAAATGTTCCCTGTGGATGAAGGTGTTGAGCGTTATCAGCAGCAGTTACTAGAGAGCCAATCGAGTGAGAACATACAGGGAAGTCAATTTACCTCTATGTTTTACGGACAGGTTCATGCTCACTTTCCTGCGCTGGGCTTAACGGAGTATCACGTTGGCGGGCAGCGCTGCTTTGCTGCGTATAATTCAGAGCATCAAATAGGGCGTTTGCAGCCATTAATACTGAAAGCAAATCGTCTGGGTTTATCAAAAATAGCACTACCAGAGAGTAGTTTTGTGAACCAATTAAAAGTGCGGATCACGGCGTTTTACCCCGTTAATATGGGAAAAGAGCAAGGTATGTTGGTGAAAGTAAGGCTCGCTAACAGCGAACAAGACGGTGTGCATAAACCCGCATCATTGCATGTGTGGATCACGCGCTTATCATTTAATCAACTACAGCCTAAACTAGATGAAACGTGGTATTTAATAGGTAAAGCGGACGCATTACACGGTTAACTATCGACTAAGTTATTTCTTACTAAACCGCGTTTTACATTTTTGCAGAGCTTCGCGAATCGAGAAATATCGTCAAAATTAGGGATTGTGCCTATTTGCAGCTGGTGTTCCCAGTAGCATAGTTCGGTATCAACCAACTCCATTAGCTTCTTAGGGCAGCCGATACACGAGTTATCGGTGCCACAAAAAAAGGTATCAGGTTCGTATAAGGGAAGCTCTACTTTTACCTGCTCGATTAATTGCTGCATGGCGGTGACGCGGTCAGGTTTACGTGTTTGCATTTGACTGCTTTGCTTCTAATTTAATGCACAATCAAAAGGAATAAAGGGCACTAAGTCGCCACTTTGCCACTGAGTTTTTTCAGCATCAAGCAATAAATAACCTTGGCTTTTTGCAAAAGTACTGAGCATGCCAGAACCTTGTCCTTTTAAAGGCTCAACATAGGTTCCTGTGTTATCGACAACTAATGATGCACGAATAAATTCAGCGCGACCTTGTTTTTTACTAATATCACACGCTAAAGGTAACTTAAGGGGAGGCTGTGTACGCACTGTTTCACCAGCCATTTTACGAAGCGCAGGTATCGCGAGTTGATGCAATGTCACAACACTTGAAACCGGGTTGCCCGGTAATCCCATAAATCGCTTGTTGTGGCCGTCTTGTGTTAAATGCTGAAAATGACCGTATGCGAATGGTTTACCTGGCTTTATTGCTACTTTCCAAAACTGCATTTGGCCAAGCTCTGTGAGCACTGTTTTTGTGTGATCAGCATCACCAACCGACACACCACCCGAGGTAATAATGACATCGGTATTTGAAAGTGCTTCTTCAAAAGCCAACCTTAGCGCGTCAGGGTCGTCAGCAATGATGCCAAAATCCTGCACCGCAAAGCCTAAATTAGTTAAAATAGCCTGAATCGTGTAACGGTTAGTATCGTAAATTCCACCTTGTGAAAGTGGCGTGCCGGGTTCAAAAAGTTCATCGCCCGTAGAAATAACCCCCACTTTAAGTGGCTTATAAACGCTAACAGAGGCAATACCAAGCGAGGCAAGCATACCGATATCTGTGGCTGTTAAACGTTGCCCTGATGCAAATAATTGGCTGCCAATACTGATATCTTCACCTTGTTTACGTACATTTTGTGCAAAGCAAGGCTTAGTGTTTAAAGTGATTTTTTGTTCAGTGGATACCGTGACATGTTCTTGCATTATCACCGTATCAAAACCAGCCGGAATATGTGCGCCTGTCATGATGCGTATGCAGCAACCTGATTGCCATTCGCCGTTGAATGGATGCCCGGCATAAGCAGTGCCAATAATATTTAAATGTGTGTGTTCATTTAAGTCACTAAAACGAAATGCAAAACCATCCATTCCTGAGTTATCTGCGTTAGGCACATTAATGTCGGCGATAATCGGTGCAGCAAGAATACGACGATGAGCAGCCGATAAAGGCAGTGTCTCTGTTTTAACTAATAACGGCGTGTCTGATAAAAGTGCTTCGCTAGCGTGTTGAAAAGAGAGCAGGGGCTGCTCACTCGAAAATTGATTCATTATTAAGCCCCTTTTTGCTGATTGATTATCCACACGGCAGCTTCAACACGTGAGCGCAGGTTTAGCTTTTTCAGCAGGTGTTTTACGTGCACTTTAACGGTGCCATCAGAAATATCTAATTCTCGTGCGATTAACTTGTTTGATAACCCTTTCGCAATTAACTTGAGGATTTCAAATTCACGGCTAGTGAGTGAATTGAGGATGTTCGCTTTTTGCGATACATCAGGTTTGCGGATAGCTTGGGCGAGTACCCCTGTGAGCTTTTCACTCAGCACCATTTTACCCAGTGCCGCTTGTTTTATTTTTTCGAGAATTTCTTCAGGATCCATGTCTTTTAGTAAGTAACCATCTGCGCCATAGCTGATTGCAGTGAGCACGTCTTCATCGTTATCAGAAACCGTTAGCATAATAATACGCGATGTAACATCACTGGCACGCATGGCTTTAAGGGTTTCTAAGCCATCCATTCCTTGCATATTAAGGTCAAGAATAATGAGATCGGGATCATGCTCTATAGCTAACTGTAGCCCTTCTTTGCCTGTTGCTGCCTCACCGATGACGACGAGTTCGTCTTCTAAATCGATTAACTGTTGTAGGCCTTTGCGTAGCAATGGGTGGTCATCAACTAATAAAATTGAGCTGGTTAGTGCATTCATACTTTAACTCTTTGTTGGCTTTAGCCTGAAAGACTGGCGGTTTAAAAATATCTTAACGTGGATCAATAAAGTATTCACCAAAAAGCCTCCCTATTACTCCTAATAACCTTAAGCTTTCTTATATTACTTAATGATAAACAATTACTTACACTTAAATATACCCACTAAGTGGTAGTTGTTTGCTGTTTATGCTGTGTGTGGCTTACCCATCAATGTGAATTGTTGAGTTGATTTTATGTGCGCATAGTAAGTTCAATTAGAACGAAATGGAGCAGCATATGGCTGAACTAGACAAGTGGGAACCGGAAAATGAAGCTTTCTGGAATTCCCAAGGTAAAAAAATTGCGCAAAGGAATTTATGGATTTCGATCCCAAGTTTACTTTGTGGCTTCGCTGTTTGGCTTTACTGGGGAATCTTGACAGTTCAGATGATGAATGCAGGGTTTAGTTTTAGCGCAGATGAGCTATTTACGCTGACGGCGATAGCTGGACTTTCTGGTGCTACATTACGTATTCCCAGTAGTTTCTTCATTCGCTTTTGTGGTGGCAGAAACACGCTGTTCTTCACTACATCGCTACTCATAATTCCGGCTCTATTTACCGGCTTGGCATTACAAGACCCAACGACACCATTGTGGCAATATCAGTTACTTGCTTTGTTGTCGGGTATTGGTGGGGGTAACTTTGCTTCTTCAATGTCAAATATCAGCTTTTTCTTTCCAAAAAAACAACAAGGTTTAGCGCTGGGTCTCAATGCAGGGTTAGGTAACTTTGGTGTGACAACGATGCAGATTTTGATTCCATTGTTTATGACATATGGGGTGTTTGGTGCATTGGGCGGCGATCCAATTACGTTGGTGAGCACGTCGGGAAGTTTGATTGGTAAAATTCCAGCCGGTTCTGAAACTTGGCTGCAAAACGGTGGTTTTTTATGGCTACTGTTCTTAATACCGCTGTTCTTTGCAACATGGTTTGGTATGAATAACATTCGCACGCCAGAAGTGTCACCAAACTTAGGCAGCCCTCTGAGTGCATTTGCAATGATTTCTGTGATGCTAACGATTGGTCTTGCCACTGCGGCGGCTGGTCTGTGGCTGATGCTTCCTGAATCAGCAAATGGTTCTGGCTTTGGGGTACCGAAAGAGTTGGTACTGGTGCTGGTTGTTGCTATTACCGTATTTTTACTGAAGATGATACCGGGGGCGATTGGTAAAAGCCTCACTAAGCAATATCAAATCTTTAATAATAAACATACCTGGGTAATGAGCACGATTTACACCATGACGTTTGGTTCATTTATTGGTTTTGCGGCAGCATTTCCGTTAGCAATCAAAGTTATTTTTGGTTTTCAACACATTATGGTTGATGGTGTGATGACCCATAGTACCTTAAACCCAAATGGCCCAAGTGCGCTCATGTATGCGTGGATGGCACCATTTATTGGGGCATTAATTCGTCCACTAGGTGGGTGGATTGCTGATAAATGGGGTGGTGCGTTAGTAACACAAGTGTGTTCTGTGGTAATGATTACCTCGTCATTAGGTGCGGCCTATTACATGAAAGAGGCTTATCAGTCGCCTACACCTGAAGAGTTCTTTATGCCATTTTTCATCTTATTCTTAGTGCTATTTGGAGCAACAGGGATTGGTAATGGCTCAACCTTTAGAACGATTGCGATGGTGTTTCCTAAAGAACAAGCAGGCCCTGTATTAGGTTGGACTTCGGCAGTGGCTGCATACGGTGCATTTTATATTCCAATGGTATTTGGTCAGCAAATTAAAGCGACAACACCTGAGGTAGCACTGATTGGTTTCGCGGTATTTTATGCGCTATGTTTGATTATTAATTGGTGGTTCTACTTAAGAAAAGACGGCGAATTTTATAATCCATAACGATCTCCACTTGTCCAGAGCCATCAACTTCGGTTTTTGGCTCTTTTTCTATTGTTGCAGGAAAAGAATATGAGTAAGTTTCAAGAATTATTATCCATGGCTCGCCATCAAGCTGAACCCGTTAAGCTACTGTTGTTATTTACAAAAGCAAATGTTGAAAGTTCAGTTAACGATGTCAATAAAGGGGTGATTGAGCCTGTTATGTGTGTTGATAAACTGCCCAGTGAGTTAACTGACTATACGGCGCTTTGTCACGAAGCAGATAACATAAACCAAGCATGGGATTTATTATTTGTCACCAGTATTGGTGCTAATACAGAGGTCAGCCTGATTGAAAGTAGCATGAAGGCGATGATTAAAGACGTACAAAGTGGTAAAAACACGGCGTTGTATGTTGTCCTCGACAGAGAAGATAACCTTGTAGAAATGGTCGGTAGTTAAGTCAGTATAAAAAATTGCACGGCAATAATGGCACAAAGTAAGTGGTCGATATTAAACTGATTAATGGCCGTTAGTGTGCTCTGTGCACAACTCTCCTAAATGTAAAAAGAAGGCAGCTACTCGCTGCCTTCTTTTTATTGTAATGACTCTACGTACTCTGTTAACTGATTAAATAACCAGTCTGGCAAGCTTACTTGTGGGTCTTGCGTATCGAGCCAGTTTTTAACAGTTAGGCACAGTTCTGTGTCGCCTTGGATTGCTAATTTACGTGAGAAAAAAAGTGTATCAGGGTCGTATTTTCCACTCATCAAACTTAAAAATGTATCACTACTCCCCGTTAACTTTCCGTCGTATTTGAGGTGTTCTTTAGGGAGTAACCACGGTTTTATAGAGAAAATAGTTAACCGTTTAGAGGTCGCATTGAGCGAAATAAGCAAGCTGAGTGGCAGGTTATCGACGTCAATGCATAACTGTTTATCAATTAAAAAGTTGAGCTCACCGTCGTTGATCTGTGTTTTAAAAATGAGGTTTATTCGCTGTTCTATCAGCCAACTTATGCCTGCGGTTGGCGTGAGATGAGTAATAGCAGTTAGCCATTTCGGGGTAAAAAATGGCGGAGTTTTATGCTTCATAATATCAGTGAGACTAATCATATTAGTAGATTACCTTATTAGGTTTGCTGGCTTACCATTATTGATAATTTATTGCTTAGTTTAAATAATCAGGAGTGGGTATGGAGTTACTTTGCCCAGCAGGAAACTTACCCTCGTTAAAAAGGGCAATTGCGCAAGGCGCTGATGCGGTTTACGTTGGCTTAAACAATGATACCAATGCGCGTCACTTTGCGGGCCTTAACTTGAATGAGCGGCAACTCGTTGAAGCGGCAGACTATTGTCAGCAGCATAAAAGAAAATTGCATGTTGCTATTAACACCTTTGCTCACCCCAATCATTTTACAAGATGGAAGCATGCCATTGATGAAGCGATTGCGGTGGGGGTAGATGCCCTGATTGTTGCTGATATTGCTGCGCTTGATTTTATTGCGAATAATTATCCGCACCAAGAAATGCATGTCAGTGTGCAGGCATCGGTGACAAATGCACTCGCAATTGATTTTTATAAGCAGTTTGGTGTGAAGCGAGTGGTATTGCCTAGGGTATTAAGTTTGCAACAGGTCAGGCAATTGGCAACCACCACCGACATCGAACTTGAGCTTTTTGCCTTTGGTAGTTTATGTATTATGGCCGAAGGGCGTTGTTATTTATCTTCATATTTAACAGGCGAATCACCTAATACAACAGGTGCCTGTTCACCGGCCAAGTTTGTTCGTTGGCAACAACAGGGCGCTCGAATGCAATCACGCTTGAATGATGTATTGATTGATCAGTTCACTGACGATGAGCAAGCCGGTTATCCAACGTTATGTAAAGGGCGTTTTGTTGTTAATAACGAAACCTACCATGCCTTAGAAGAGCCAACGAGCTTAAATACGCTTTCTTTGTTACCTGAGTTATTAGCCATGAATATTGCGGCCGTTAAAATTGAAGGCCGACAGCGCAGCCCTGCCTATGTTGAGCAAGTTACACGCGTTTGGCGACAGGCTATTGACCATGCAAAGCAAAATGTGACTGACTTCAGTGTTGAAACGCATTGGCAAACGACGCTGGACAGTTTATCTGAGGGGCAGCAAACCACCTTAGGTGCGTATCATCGCAAGTGGAAATAGGAGTAACAATGACACAGTTAAAAGTTGCGGTAGGGCCCATGTTGTTTTTGTGGCAAAAGGAGTTGCTCGAACAATTTTATGAGCGGGTAGCGCAGTCGACAGCCGATATTGTTTATTTAGGCGAAACCGTCTGTGGAAAGCGACGTTTAAGTCGCCTAAATGATTACCTTGAGTGGGCTAAAATGCTAGAGCAAGCAGGAAAAGAAGTGGTGCTGTCTAGCTTAGCCTTGTTGGAGTCGGGGGCTCAACTTCAAGAGTTAAAACGTGTGTGTCGTCAAAGCGCGTATTTAATAGAGGCGAATGATCTTGCCGCCGTGCAGCAATTACATAGCTTGGGATTACCATTTGTGATTGGCCCCGCAATTAATGTTTATAACGGTTATACGCTAGCAAAGTTTGCTCAAATGGGAGCTGTGCGCTGGGTTATGCCTGTTGAATTGTCGAGAGATTGGCTGGTGGCTTTAAAACACGAATACGCGGGTTTGACAGATTTACCGATGCAATTTGAAGTGTTTAGTTATGGCTTGTTGCCTTTGGCTTACAGTGCGCGATGCTTCACGGCTCGCCATTATGACTTAGCTAAAGATCAATGTGAGCTCATTTGTCAAAAGCACCCTTCGGGATTAATGACCCACAGCCAAGACGGTAAAAAGGTGTTTACCTTAAATGGCATTCAAACAATGTCTGGGCAAGTGTATAACTTGTGTGAAGACCGCCATGCACTTAATAGCAGTGCGGATATCGCGCGGCTAAGTATGCACGATATGGACGACTTACAATGGATTGAGTCGTTTGCTTTGGGCACCGACGCAAAGCGACCGGATGAACATATTAATGGCTTTTGGCATCACATTGCGGGTATGCATTGCCAGTCTTAGTGCTGGCTAAATAAATACAATATGAGAGCCAGTGTGATAAACCAAAAACCACTTACCATTTTCCAAAATAATAAACTGCTGGCTTCCTTCGGTTCAGGATCCGGTTTTAAAAATTCAGGATTAGGGACGGTTAAGTCATGCATGAGTGCATCCACGGTTTGATAGCGCTCTGTTAAATCAAAACTAACCCCTTTTTGCAGTGCTTTATCAAACCAAATTGGAATAACGGGGTTATGTTTAATGGCACTGTGATAACGTAGTTTGTCGTAGTCTGCCATGCTTGTGCATTGCTCAACTTTTTCGCCATAGGGTAAGTGGTGAGTAAATAATTCATAGCAAATAGTCGCGAGGCTATACACATCACCTTGCACGGCAGCATTTTTGCCCAGCAAATAATTAGGGTCTGAATAGCTGGCCGTGCCAAGTGCCCCTTGATGTTCTATTGGCTGATAAAGCTCCGCAACTCCAGCAACAAACACGGAGCCAAAATCAACCAGTTTGATTTCATCATTTTCTAATACCATCACATTGCCGGGTTTGAGATCTTGGTGAATCGCATCATTACTATGAAAAGCATTTAAGGCCGCTGCAATGTGTTTAACGATGGCGATTGCTCGTTTAGGTTTTAGAGGTTGATGCTCTGCTAACCAGTTGTCGAGGCTGGTGCCATCGAGCCATTCCATTAAATAATACAGGGCACTTCTTGGCCGTGAATGTTGATAAATTTTTACCACATAAGGGGAGTCAATTCGGCTGCCAATCCATTGCTCTTTAATAAAGCGGTCGATGTAATGTGTGTCGTCGTCAAAGTTGGCTGAAGGCGTTTTCATTGCGTAACGCTTTTTTGTAAGCTCATCTTCCACTAAATAAAGTTGACTACGTGATGAGGCAAACAGCTCTTCAATGACAAGATAACCATCTAATTTCATACCTGCTTTAAGCGGCGGTGGAAAAGGCAATTTTGTGAGCTCAGCGCTATATTCAGCTTCATTTTGATATGCCAGTTCTTTTATTTTTAAAACGACACAACTGATGTTGTCATCACTGCCATGCTTTTTGGCTTCTATACACAGTTGCTCTGCTATTTTAGAGGCTGGCTGATAACTCAATAAGTTATCTATTAAGATATCGGTCGGGAGAAAATCATGCACCCCGTCAGAGCTTAATAAGTAAATGTCACCTTGTTGTAATTCATTGCTGCTGTAATCAATGTGTAAGTTGTTATCCATGCCAATGGCACGCGATAAAAACGATTTTCCTTGCCCTAAATTGGTGGTGTGATCGGCTGTGAGTTGCTTTAAGTTTCCATTTCTAAAGCGATAAATTCGACTATCACCCACATGAAAAATATGACCATGATTTCCTTTTAAAATCAGGCAGCTTAAGGTTGATAAGTAGCCTTTATTTTCTTGTGAAAATGCATGGCTTTTGCGAAAAAGACGTAAATTGATTGCCGATAATACTTGTTCGCCACTGCGACTAACAGACCATGTATCGGGGGTTTTAAAGTATTCACTAAGAAAGCGTTCAACGGCTGTTTCGCTCGCTTCTTTACCTGCTTCTGCTGAGCTGACACCGTCGGCAACACAAAATGCGGCACCTTTAATATTGCTGAGGTACTCATCTTTTGGAATAAAAAGACCTGCGCAATCTTCGTTGATTTCTTTTATTCCGCGTGAGGTATGAAATCCTGCATCAACCTGAGTGCTTTGCATAATGTGTAGTTAGCTTTGAAATAATATCAAAATAGTGCAAGAAAACGGGGGGAGTATTCAACCTGTACAGATCAATAAACGGTCAGTTTTTCGGGTCTGTTTATTATCAAATAAGCTTAACTACCTCTTTTGGGGTAATTGTTGTTGTTTTTAATGTTTTGATTTTTATGTGCTTTTTATTTTATTCGTCGTTTTTGTCTGTTGATATTTTTAAGTTGTGGCATTGTGGGTAGAGCCTCATAAAAAGCGCGTGCTTTAGGTAGAATGGGTTAATGATTTATAGATGACGTGTTCATCGACCGTTTTTAATTGGAGCATCGCATGTCAGAGTCTCGCGCTAAACGTGCGTTATTATTTGCTACCTTAGCTTTTGCGGCTAACTTTTCCGTATGGACATTGTATGCGGCGATAGTATTGCCTTTATCATCGCAATGGCAATTAACGGTCACTGAGTTAGGTGGCTTACTTGCAGCCCCGATGTTCACAGGTGCATTGTCTCGGATCCCCGCTGGCGAATTGGCTGACCGCTATTCGGCAAAAGTGCTCTTTGTTGTGCAAATGTTAGTGTGTGTGCCCGCCCTTGCATGCTTGTATATAACGACAAGCTATTCTCAACTACTTTTTCTCGGTTTATGGATTGGTCTCAGTGGTAGCTCATTTACCCTCGGTATCCGTTATGTGTGTGATTTTTATCAACGCAGTCAACAAGGAACCGCGATGGGGATTTTTGGCGTGGGTAATGCCGGTGCCGCTATTACACTCGTGTTAGCGCCTTGGTTAATGGAGCGCTATGGTTGGCAGTGGGTTGGGCCTGTGTATGCGTTTGGTTTGTTATTTGTTGCGGTGCTGTATGGTGTGTTTGCCCCCAGCCAGCCAGATAACGCTCATGTTATTAATAGTAAACCGCAAACCTGGACACTGTTACTGAAAAATACGCAAGTTTGGCGATTAGGGCTCTATTATTATTTTGTGTTTGGTTCTTTTTTGGCCTTACTGCTTTGGCTGCCATATTACTATATGCAGGCCTACCAATTATCAATTAAACAAGCGATGGCCTTTACATTGTTTTTTGTTGCAACGTCGTCGGTGATACGGGCTCTTGGTGGGTGGTTTGCCGATAAGTATGGCGGTCGTAGTGTTAACTGGAGCGTATTTTGGGTGTGTTTAGTGTGTTTGTTTTTCTTAAGCTACCCGCCCACAACAATGACCATTCATGGTATTAAGCAAGATGTGAATTTATCTGTGTCGGTGAATGTGTGGGTGTTTACCGGCTTATTATTTGTGATTGGCTTAGCGCAAGGTTTTGGGCGTGCCAGTGTGTTTAAAGTTATCCATGAAAACTACCCGTTAGAAATGGGCAAGGTAGGCGGTTTTATTGCTGCCATTGGGGCCTTGGGAGGATTCACATTGCCGATAATGTTTGGTGCGGTGGTTGATTTATTTGGCTTTTACAGTGCCTCATTTATGTTGCTTTACGCTGTGTTAGCTGTCTGTATGATGCTGATGTATTTCGCGGTGCGTGCTGAGCGCTATCAACGAAGATTGAATGAAGCTGCGAGTTATAATTTTTTAGAAGATGATAGTTTATGATGCAAATATCCGATGAACAACAAACCAAAAGTGACGTTGCCTTATTTCAGCTCGCATTTCGTCCGCTGTTTTTGTGTGGGGGCCTATTTAGCTGTATTGCTTTGGTTGTGTGGGGATTAGTACTCAATGGTCACTGGTCTTTTTCTCCTTATGGAGGGGCTTTGTTTTGGCATAGCCATGAAATGCTGTTTGGTTTTGTGTGCGCTATTGTTATCGGCTTTTTATTAACCGCGGTACAAAACTGGACAGGTTTACGCTCTATTCATGGTCGAAAGCTGCTGCTGTTAACTCTTGCATGGTTAATCGCGCGAGTTGCCATGGTGGTGCCCGCTTTGCCGCACTGGTTAGTATTTGGTATTGATATGGTGTTTTTGCCCTTAGCGGGTTATTGGTTAGCAAAACCAATCATTGTCAAAGGGCAAATGCGAAACCTCTTTTTTGTGCCGATTATTTTATTACTCAGTGCTGCCAATTTATTAATGCACTTAGGCGTGACACTGGGGATGCCTGAGTTGTATCAGCATGGTTATATGTCTGCTATTTGGCTAATTACGTTATTAATGAGTGTATTAGGCGGGCGTGTAATTCCCTTTTTCACTGCAAATGCAACTGCGACAAAGAAGGTCGACGGTAAACCTTGGTTAGAGATTGCAGCGCTTGGCAGTACCTGGTTTATTTTTGTGTTGTTTTTTACTGGTGCAGTTTATTACCTGAGCAATGAGCTCATTGGCGGCATGCTAATTATATGTGCTGTATTTCATTGTCTTCGTGCGGCGCGATGGCCGTTCTTTAAAACCTTAGCGGTTCCACTGCTGTGGAGTTTGCATTTGGCTTATTGGTTTATTCCTGTGGGAATTATATTAATGGGGATGTCTTATTTCACTGATTTATTGTCAATTTCGACCGCTTTCCATGCACTGACTGTGGGGGCTATGGGCAATATGATTTTAAGCATGATGGCGCGTGTTAGCTTAGGCCACACTGGAAGAAAATTAGTGGTTAAGCACGCCATTATTTTTGCATTTGGTGCGGTATTAATAGCGGCCTTATTACGCGTATTTGGTGTGTTGATAAATTCACAATTGAGCCTGTATTTTATTTCTTTATCTGTGATTACATGGTGTATGGCTTATGGTTTATTTTGCTTAGTGTATTTTCCGGTGTTAACACAACCAAGAGCAGATGGCCGCGCAGGCTAACGTTTCTATACGTCAATATGGTTGTTTAGGTAAAGTAGCTACCTCTTTTGAATTAGTGTGGACTTCATTCCTCTTGATGTAGATCAAGCTGAATTTTTGTACGCTTACTAAGCTGATATTTACGTATCAGTAAAAAGAGTGGAAAGCATGAAGGAGCAATCTTTACCAATATTGTTAACGTGCTCTGGCTGTAGTTATGGTGCAGAGCTGGCTGAAGACTTATCACAAAGTTTAATTATGCAGGGGAAAGTTGAAAAAGTCTCCATTGCGGCATTAACAGCAGGTTCTGCTATGCATTGGCAAAAGTTAGCATCTTCTCCTGCGATTATTGTTTTTGATGGCTGTGGGCTTAACTGTGCGAAGTTAAGCCTCGAAAAGTTATCTATTAATACATTTTATCATTTTGATATGACCAAGCAGCTTCAGAAAATAAACAATGGCGTGGGCAAACCTTCGCTAGCGGCCTGTTTGCAAGTGACAAAAACGGTGCAGTATCAACTCGCGTCTGTCCTACCAAAGCAACATAGAGTGAATCAAAAGGAAGCCGCAGGAAGCAAAGTGATCGCGATGTTTCCGTGTGCAGAGCGTTAAGGTTAGCAATGTAACTTTAACGCTCTGCACACACCTCGCAGTGGGGTTGTTTTGGAATAATAAACTCTTTAAATGTCAGGTGCTCTGCATCATATAACAGCATTGACACTGTTTTAGGGGGCATAGATAGCAGGCTTTTAAGCGCCTCTGTGGCTTGCAATGAACCTAAAGTGCCAACTACTGGGGCAAGGACCCCAGCTTCCATACAGCTTAATGAGGGTTCTTTAAATAGCCGAGCAACGCAGGCATAACAGGGATCGCCGTCACGCATTGGAAAGTGAATGAGTTGCCCTTCCATACGAATTGCAGAACCTGAAATTAGGGGCGTTTTATGTGTCCAACACAGGCGATTAAGCAGTAAGCGTGTTGCGAGATTATCACTGCAGTCAACGACAACATCAGCGCTGATTAACTCTGGCTCATGGTGTGTCGTAAACTCAGAAGCATAGGTTGTCATCTCTACTTGGCTATTGAGTGCTGTTAATTGCTGTTTAGCTGATTCAACTTTTAACTGACCCACACTGTTTTCGGTGTGTAATATTTGTCGTTGCAGGTTAGTTATATCCACTGTGTCATGATCAAATAAAGTAATTTTTCCGACACCTGCCGCAACAAGGTAAGGGAGTACTGCACTACCCAGTCCTCCAGCTCCGACAACGAGTACGTGGCTTGCCATAATGGCTTCTTGCCCTTCTTCTTGAACCTGAGGAAGCAGAATATGACGGCAATAACGCAGGGTGTTGGCACTCTCTAATAACATGCAATTTTCCTTCTTTAGAACGCGTCTATAAGCCTACATTAAATAGGGCAGTGTTGTTATACCTCTTTGGAGGTGCAGTGAGTCATATTAGGTAACGCTATGAAAAAATTGATTTAAATCAATTTTCATAGTTATGCATAGCCGTAATCTGTGCATAACTTAAAAACATAGCAAGGTAGTGATATGAAAACACAGCTCTCAGTTCTAACAGCGTTAGTTACATTTGCTTTGAGTACGCAAGTGAGTGCAACTGAAGATAATGGCATTCATAACATGTTGGCGAATGGTGAAGTGCATGGCATGTTGCGTTATCGATATGAAAATGTCGATCAATCGGGGATCGCTGAACAAGCACATGCATCAACATTACTCACGCGTATTAATTATACAACGGCGACACTCAAAGGCGTTTCAGCACTTCTCGAGTTTGATAATGTTACCGAGATTGGTAATGACAATTATAACAGTACGGTTAATGGTCATACGGATCACCCCGTTGTTGCTGACCCTAAAGGTACTGAGGTTAATCAAGCAAGCTTGCAATTCAAAAATAAAGAGTTGCACGTTGTTGCGGGTAGACAACGTATCAACCTTGATGACCAACGATTTGTAGGGGGTGTCGCATGGCGCCAGAATGAACAAACTTTTGATGGTTACAGAGTCGTTTATAAACCAACAGAGTCATTAAAGTTCGACTACAGCTATGTGTTTAATGTGAATCGTATTTTTGGTGAAGACAGCAATAAAAGCGATTTGCACGGTAAATTACACTTTGCCAATGCTGCATACCAAGTTAATAAGCAATTTAATGTCAGTGTGTTTGCCTATCTCTATGACTTTGATGCTGCTTTAGCCAGCTCAACACAAACAATGGGTGTACGCGCAACAGGCCAATTATCCGATTCATTGAGTTATACGCTCAGTTATGCAACTCAACAAGATTATGCCGATAACCCCAATTCGTTTGATGCTGACTATATATTAGCGGAGCTAAAGGGCAAAGTGAGTAAGCTTGGCTGGAAAGTTGGCTATGAGCTGTTAGGCTCAGATAACAACATAGGTTTTAGTACACCACTGGCAACAGGGCACAAGTTCCAAGGTTTTGCAGATAAGTTTTTAGCGACCCCAGGTAATGGGCTTGCTGATTTATACTTTGGCGTTAATGGGCAGTTGGCAGATATAAAGCTGAGCGCGACTTATCACTTTTTTGATAGTGATGCACACAGCATCGATTATGGCCAAGAGCTTGATTTAACGGCTGCATATGCACTTTCAAGTAACTGTAATGTGCTGTTTAAATATGCCATGTACAACGCTGATGATTATGCCACGGATACCGATAAGGTATGGTTGATGCTCACTCATAAGTTTTAACCGCTTAGCATGCTTTTTAGCCGCTAGATTAGTTTCAGTTCCCTGCAATTATGAGCCTCTTCGGAGGCTTTTTTCTGTGTGATATCCCAAAACCTCATTGTTATTCCTCCAATATCTCCTTTTATCTCCCTCATAGAGTGATAGGGAGTGTTAATACACCTTAGTAGGTAGTAAGCGCAGTTAATAAAGGCATTGCTTTACAGTGCGCCTATTCATAGGGGGTAGAGGTGTTTTTGACTGCACGGCGGTTACCTTTATTCCTTGATTTACATCAATTCTTTTTTAGTAAGTCGGCTCAGAATCAAATTAATAAAACCGTTTGGAGACGACAATGGCGAGTGAAAAATTTAACCTTTTTTCCTTTCAAGGAAAAATGAAAATCTTACATCTTAGTTGGCTTGCATTCTTTATCACATTTTTTGTGTGGTTTAATTTTGCACCGTTACTACAGGCTGTAAAAACCACCTTGGGATTAAGTACAGAGCAAGTAAAAACACTACTGATCTTGAACGTGGCTTTGACCATTCCTGCCCGCGTGATTATTGGCATGCTAACCGATAAATACGGGCCAAGGTTAGTCTATTCATGTTTGCTGATTGTCAGCGCAGTACCTTGTTTAATGTTTGCTTTTGCTGATAGCTTTTTGCAAGCTGCCATTGCTCGTTTTTTACTTGGGTTTATCGGCGCAGGCTTTGTTATTGGTATCCGCATGGTGTCTGAATGGTTCCCTCATCACGAGCTAGGCACCGCAGAAGGTGTGTATGGTGGCTGGGGTAACTTTGGTTCCGCTGCTGCGGCTTTTTCACTGCCTACGCTGGCATTAATTTTTGGCGGCGATGATGGTTGGCGTTATGCAATTGGTATTACGGGTGTAATGAGCTTTGTGTATGGTTTTATTTATTATTTTAATGTAACCAATACACCTAAAGGCTCGACGTACTTTCGTCCTAAAAATTTAGGGGCGATGGAAGTCACTTCTAAAGGCGATTTTTTCTTACTCCTAATCATGAAAATCCCTATGTATGCAGCAATGGCATTACTGGCTTGGAAACTCTCACCCAATGGTGTTGGGATGATTGAAGCAAATGTCGTACACCTTATTTATGGTGGGTTAGTGCTGCTGTACTTGTTTGAAGTTAAAAAAGTGTGGAACGTAAATAAAACGGTATTTGAGCAAGAAGTACCTGAGTTACATCGCTATAGTTTTAAGCAAGTAGCTGTGCTGGATATTTTGTATTTTACAAATTTTGGTTCTGAGCTTGCTGTGGTGTCAATGCTGCCGCTATTTTTTGCTGAGACCTTCTCGCTCGACCCTGTTATGGCAGGGATGGTGGCCGGTGCGTATGCATTTATGAACTTAATGTCACGCCCAGCAGGTGGGTTTATTTCAGATAAGTTTGGTCGCCGTACAACGTTACTTATTTTAACCGCCGGTTTAGCCGCAGGTTATCTGTTAATGGGCATGGTTAATTCGCAGTGGCCATTATGGTTAGCAGTTGCAACAGCCATGGCGTGCTCTTTCTTTGTTCAATCAGGAGAAGGTGCTGTGTTTGCGGTCGTGCCATTAATTAAACGTCGCTTAACAGGGCAAATTGCAGGGATGACAGGGGCATATGGTAACGTTGGGGCAGTTACATTTTTAACGGTGTTATCGTTCGTTGATTATGCAACTTTCTTTTATGTTATCGCCGGTACGGCAATGATTGGCTTTGTTACTTTGTTCTTTATGGATGAACCGCGAGGTCAAATTGCTGAAGTACGCGAAGACGGGACTGTTGAACTGATTGATGTATCACACAAATAAATCTTAATACGATAGAAAAGCCAGCTTAAGCTTAATGCCAGTCAGTTAAGAGCTGACTGGCATTTTCTTTTGTAAGGATACTTATTTGGTTTCCTTCTTATCACCCTTGGATAATGCCTGTCTGGTAGCCTATCGGGTAAGATAAACAACCTAAGTGTTGTCAGTAACTCATCATAATGAACAGGTAACTTACTTGCACTATGTATTGGCGTAAACATGAAGAAAGCGATTACCTGCCGCATAGATTGGCTAAAGCTTAATTGAGTAGGCAAGATATCTTCTTCTTTAGTTGCATCAAGCATGATTATGCGTATTAAGTTGTAAGCGAGTAGTAATCCCCATAACTCTTGGCGTAC
>NZ_FPAZ01000010.1:0-33318 GCF_900116435.1 Pseudoalteromonas lipolytica
GGAAGGAGAGACTTGAACTCTCACAACCGAAGTTACTGGAACCTAAATCCAGCGCGTCTACCAATTCCGCCACTCCCGCATTTTGTGTTTAAAAAACACTGGTAGTTATTTTTAACTCTTCATTGAGCAACAAAAAGAATGGTGGCTAAGACGGGATTTGAACCTGTGACCCCATCATTATGAGTGATGTGCTCTAACCAACTGAGCTACTTAGCCATCTTTTTTGTTAGCACTTCATCGCTGAGTGCGGGGCGTATTATGCTGATATGACCTAAATCCGTCAACACCTTTTTTGCAAAAAAACGCTTAACAGGGTTTGTTTGCATTAAAATTAAGCTAAGCGGCTAAATTTTATTTAAATTGCTGTTTTTTTGACAGACAAAGACACCACTAAAAGTATATTACGTATTGTTGCTAATAAAAGCCCACTTTTAATCTGTTTGATTTTTATACAAAAATTAAGTGTGTAAATTTAAAAACTATTTTGTTGAGAGTTTTTATAACACATAAACGTATTTACAGTGATAGGAGTAGAATACTATACACAGAGCAAATAGATAAAATAGCTCTGTTTACAGCGCTAAAAATAGCCTGCGCGTCGTGGTGTCAATTCAGAAAACAAAAAAGGCTCGTGATAACGAGCCTTTTATATAGAGTGTGCTACACAACTTATACGTTAAATAAGAAGTTCATAACATCACCGTCTTTCACGATGTACTCTTTACCTTCTTGACGCATTTTACCTGCTTCTTTCGCGCCGCTTTCACCTTTGAACTCAATATAATCATCAAAAGCGATAGTTTGTGCACGGATAAAGCCACGTTCGAAATCAGTATGAATTTTACCTGCCGCTTGTGGTGCTGTTGCGCCGACAGGAATTGTCCATGCACGTACTTCTTTTACGCCTGCTGTGAAGTAGGTTTGTAATTTAAGTAATTCGTACCCGCCACGGATCACTAAGTTAAGGCCCGGCTCTTCAAGACCTAAGTCAGCCATAAACTCAAGCTTGTCTTCTTCTTCAAGCTCAGATAGCTCTGATTCGATAGCCGCACAGACAGGAATAACAACCGCATCTTCTGCAGCTGCGATTTCACGCACTTTGTCGAGGTATGGATTATTTTCAAAACCATCTTCTGCCACGTTTGCGATGTACATTGTTGGTTTAATTGTTAAGAAGTTTAAAGGCTTAATAGCTGCTTTTTCTTCTTTTGTTAGTTCTAAAGAACGTAACGTTAAACCTTCATCAAGGTGTGCTTTTACTTTTTCTAGAACTGCGTTTTGTTCTTTTGCATCTTTATCGCCACCTTTGGCTTTTTTCGCATTACGGAAACTTGCTTTATCAGCGCTGTCCATATCAGCCAGTACTAATTCGGTGTTAATGACATCAATATCGTCAGCAGGGTCGATAGTGCCGGCAACGTGAACGATGTTTTCGTCTTCAAAACAGCGCACTACATGACCGATTGCATCAGTTTCACGAATATTCGCAAGGAACTGGTTACCTAAACCTTCACCTTTTGAAGCGCCTTTTACAAGGCCTGCAATATCAACGAATTCCATCGTTGTTGGTAAAATGCGTTGCGGATTTACGATTTCGGCTAATGCATTTAAGCGTGCATCAGGCACCGGTACCACACCTGTGTTCGGCTCGATGGTACAGAAAGGGAAGTTAGCGGCTTCAATTCCCGCTTTAGTTAGTGCATTAAATAATGTTGATTTACCAACGTTTGGCAAGCCAACGATGCCACATTTAAAACCCATAGTAAGATACCTTGTGTAATTTCATTAAAACGGATTAAGGTTTAAATGAATGTAGTCTGTTTTGTGCTTTTAACACACCATCTTTTGCAAGAATTTCCATACAACGAACTGCCTCATCAATAGCGGCATCCATTTTTTCTTGATCTTCTTTAGCGGCTTTACCAAGTACCCAGCCTGTCACCATTTCTCGGTGACCCGGATGACCAATACCGATACGAAGGCGCATGAAATCTTTTTGGTTTGCCATTTTCGCAATAATATCTTTTAAACCATTGTGACCACCGTGGCCGCCACCTTTTTTTAGTTTAGCAATGCCGGGATCAAGATCCATTTCGTCGTGCGCTACGAGAATGTTCTCAACAGGGATTTTAAAGAAATTAGCGAGACTACTCACCGCCTTACCACTTAAATTCATGTAAGTAGTTGGGATCAGTAATTTAAATTCTTGGCCTTGAATGATCACTTTGCCAGTGAGGCCGTGATATTTAGGATCGTGTTTGAGTGTGCAGTTATAGCGTGCTGCGAGTTCTTCAATGAACCAAGCACCTGCATTATGGCGTGTATTTGCGTATTCGGGGCCTGGATTAGCCAGGCCCACAAGCATTTGAATAGAATTCAAGGTGTGTACACCTTAAAAATTATTCTGCAGCGTCTTCTGAAGCTTCTTCAGCAGGAGCAGCTTTGTTAGCTTTTACAGTAACAATTGACTGATCGTGGTCTGCACCTTTAGCTAGCTCAACAGATGAAACACCTGCAGGTAGTTTAAGGTCTGAAAGGTGGATTGAATCACCTGCAACTAAATCAGCAACGTTAACTTCAACGAACTCAGGAAGTGACTTAGGAAGACACGTGATTTCGATTTCAGTTAATTGGTGAACAACAGTGTTACCTGCTTTAGTTACTTTCTCTTCACCGATGAAGTGTACTGGCACTTTAGTGTGAAGTTTGTGAGAAGCATCTACACGTTGGAAGTCTAAGTGAGTGATCTTAGGCTTGAACGGGTGACGTTGAATATCTTTAAGGATAGCTTCAACTGACTCACCGCCAATGTTTAAAGTAAGGATGTGCGTGTAGAAACCTTCGTCTTCTTGCGCTTTGATCATATCTTTGTGTGCAAGAACGATTGATGCAGCTTCTTTGTCAGCACCGTAAAGGATTGCAGGAACTTTATCTTCACGGCGTAGGCGGCGGCTCGCACCAGTACCTGTTTCTGTACGTAATTCTGCATTGTATGTATAAGTTGACATAATGTCTCCAAAAATTAAAAGTCTTAGGGCCTTTGCGACCAAGGTCCCCAGCCAAAAGGCGCGCTATCATACCACCACTTTGAGGGAAAATAAATAACGACCACAAAAAAAGCACCTAGACGGTGCTTTTTGGCTATCACTGCGTGTTTATTAGTGTTCAAACATCGCTGAGATAGATTCTTCGTTGCTGATACGACGAATTGTTTCAGCAAGCATATCTGCAAGCGTAAGCACTTTGATTTTATCCAGTGCTTTAAGCTCATCAGACAGTGGAATTGAGTCAGTAACAATCACTTCGTCGATGACCGATTCACGGATGTTTTCAGCTGCGTTGCCAGAAAGTACAGGGTGAGTTGCGTATGCAAATACACGCTTAGCACCATGTTCTTTAAGTGCAGCTGCCGCTTTACACAGTGTCCCGCCTGTGTCGATCATGTCATCTACGATGATACAGTCGCGACCTTCAACGTCACCAATAATGTGCATTACTTGTGAAACGTTAGCTTGTGGACGACGCTTGTCGATGATAGCAAGGTCTGTATCGTTTAATAGCTTCGCGATTGCGCGAGCACGAACAACACCACCGATATCGGGTGAAACAACAACAACGTCATCGAAGTCGCGTTCTTTCATGTCTTCTAATAGCACTGGGCTACCGAATACATTATCAACCGGCACATCGAAGAAACCTTGAATTTGTTCAGCGTGTAAATCAACCGTAAGAACACGGTCAACACCTACACTTGATAGGAAATCTGCAACGACTTTAGCTGTGATTGGTACACGAGCAGAACGTACGCGACGATCTTGACGTGAGTAACCAAAGTATGGGATTACTGCAGTAATACGTCCAGCAGACGCACGACGTAGGGCATCAACCATAACGATAAGTTCCATTAGGTTATCGTTAGTAGGGTTACAGGTTGATTGAACGATGAAAACGTCAGAGCCACGAACATTTTCATTAATTTGAACACTGATCTCACCGTCACTAAAACGGCCAACAACAGCATCGCCTAATTCAATATACAAACGTTTTGCAACTTTTTGAGCTAGCTCAGGTGTTGCGTTACCAGCGAAGAGCTTCATGTCAGGCACGGTAGGGTTCCTCAGGCACTGAATTTTGGGACTAACAGGCTTTGGTAGGCACCAAAGCAGGTTAACTTTTACATTTACTTGTACGTTACTTCATTTCAAAGTGAGCATTTAATGCTGTATGAGCAGGAGAAAGTGTAGCACTAGTTGCTACAAAACCTGTCCACTTTTCTGGCAACTGAGCTAAAACTTGTTCTGCCTCGGCCTGAGTTGAAAACTCAGCAAAGCAGCAAGCGCCCGTGCCAGTCATCTTTGACGGAGCGTATTTTAGCAACCACTGGAGGGCTTTTTCAACCTCGGGGCAGAGCTTTTTGACCAAAGGCTCGCAATCATTGCGTAAATTTTCTGTTTGCCAATCAGCTTTTAGCTTGGCTGTGTCGCGTTTTAAATCAGGGTGAGTAAAGATTTCTGCCGTACTCACATGCTCGCCAGGATGCACAACACAGAACCAACCTGGGGTTAATTCAACATTATGTAATTGCTCGCCAATGCCATGCGCAATTGCGGTATGACCATTAATAAATACGGGCACATCAGCGCCAAGCGTGACTCCTAGCTGTGCTAATTCAGCCAATGACAGATTACAGTTCCATAATCTATTGAGTGCCAGTAAGGTGGTTGCCGCATCTGATGAGCCACCACCAACACCGCCGCCCATAGGCAAGCGTTTAACTAAATGAATGTTTACACCTTGCTGGCACTGACAATGTTGTTGCAATAAAAATGCGGCTTTATATATGAGGTTGTCGTGAGTAGGAATGCCTTGTGTGTCACCCGTGACGGTAATTTTACGGTCATCGGTGAGTGAAAATGTTAAGTCGTCACCAAAATTTAAAAACGTGAACAGGGTTTCGAGTTCGTGATAGCCATCCTCACGACGACCATTAATATGTAAAAACAGATTTAGTTTTGCGGGTGCTATTAAGGTGAGTGGAGCGTGCGAAGTTTCTGTCATGATTAATTAAACTGCCAATCATTAAGTTGAATTTTAATACGAATTTGCGGGTTTTTAAGGCTCAGCTTTGTTGGAAGCCAATAGCCATCTTGTTTTATATAATGAGAATAGGTGATTTGCCATTGCTGGCCGTTTTCAGCGTGCCATATTAGACTTGTTAAGCGATTGAGTTCGTCAAATTGGGTGTGTTCGTTGTCAGCGGTCCCTTTGAGCCATGTCGCCGCGTTATTGAGCGGAATAGTGAAACCTGTCAGCCGGTAAAGTAATAATGAGGCATCGCGGTCTGTGTAAACATCACCGTCGTATTCAATTTCAGCGCCATATGCATTTTGCTTTAGCGACAAAATACGGGTACCGATAAAACTGGTTAAGATCATGTCGCTGTGTAACTCGTCGTGTTGCCAATTGACGTTAGCTGATTGCCGTTGCTCTGAACTAATAAAGGCAATTTTTCCTTGTACTTGCCACTTGGCATGGTGATCAAGGCGGGTTTTCCAATCAGGGTAAACGTAGTCAATCGTTGATGTTTTTTGGGCGCAACCACTGATAAATAAAAAAAACATGAATAAAATCAAATATTGTTTAATCAAATGTCGTTCCTTACTTTCCATATTCCGCTGATTTTTGGTAAAATTAACGCCTTTACAGCTGGGCTTAGCAATATTTGGTACATATGACCATCGTAGCACTTGGTATAAATCACAAAACCGCATCCGTAGAATTACGCGAAAAAGTCGCGTTTTCGCCTGAGCAAATGTCTGAGGCGTTACAACAATTAAGTGGCCATGCGCATTTTAATGAAGCGGTTATTGTTTCGACCTGCAACCGAACCGAAATCTATTGTAGCCTTGCTGAGCGTAATTCCCAAACACTGTTGCACTGGTTAGCCAGTTTCCATGGTTTGGATGAACAAGAACTGAGCAGTAACACCTATTATCATGAGGGCGAGCAGGCTATTAATCATTTAATGCGTGTGTCGTGCGGCCTTGATTCCTTGGTATTGGGTGAGCCACAAATTTTGGGGCAAATAAAGCAAGCCTACCATAATGCAAAAACGCATGATGCCATTGGTGTGACATTTGACCGCTTGTTTCAAAAAACGTTCTCGGTAGCAAAACAAGTTCGCACAGAGACAGACATTGGTGCCAGTGCAGTATCCGTGGCTTATGCTGCTGTTAATTTAGCCAAGCATATTTATGGTAAGTTAGATAAAACCAATGTATTGCTGATTGGGGCAGGCGAGACCATTGAACTGGTGGCTAAACATTTATACCAAAATGATCCGCAAAAAATCACGGTGGCAAACCGCACCATCGAGCGTGCAAAAAGTTTAGCTGTCGAAGTTGACGCTGATGTTATCGCTTTGGCGCAACTACCTGAGCGTCTCCACGATGCCGATATTGTTATTAGTTCTACCGCGAGTACTTTGCCAATTATTGGTAAAGGGGTGGTTGAGCAGGCTTTAAAAAAACGTCGTCACAAGCCCATGCTGTTTATTGATATTGCTGTCCCTCGGGATATTGAGAGCCAAGTAGGCGAATTAGATGCGGCCTATTTGTATTCAGTAGATGACTTACAAGCGATAGTGAGCGAGAATATCGCCGCGCGCGAACAAGCGGCGCAGCAAGCGCAAATAATTATTGATGCGCGCACCAATGAATTTGTCATGTGGCTGCGCTCTCTCGATTCGGTCGATATTATTCGTTTGTATCGAAATGATGTACAAGATATTAAATCAGAACTTGTCGAAAAAGCACTTGGCCAGCTGCAAGCAGGCAAAGACGCAGAAAAAGTGATACTCGAGTTGGCAAACAAACTGACCAACCGCTTGATGCACGCACCTACCCGTGCTATTCAAGATGCGGCTAAAAATGGTGAAGCCGCTGAGTTAAGTCAATTAAAGAAAATGTTAGGTATTGATCAGGAATAGCCGTTAAATGAAAGAGTCTGTTTATAGAAAGTTAGAAACCTTAGTCGAGCGTTATGAGGAAGTGCAAGCGCTGCTAAGCGACCCCTCTGTGATCAGCGATCAAAATCGCTTTCGTGCCTTATCTAAAGAATATTCAGAATTAGAAGAAATTGTTAAAGCGTTTTTAGCGTACCAGCAAGCACAAGATGATGTCGCTGCAGCAGAAGAAATGCTAAAAGACTCTGATCCTGAGATGCGCGAAATGGCGCAAGAAGAATATAAAGAAGCAAAAGCACAAATTATTGCATTAGAAGATGAAATTCAGATCTTAATGCTACCAAAAGATCCGAAAGACAATAACAACGTCTTTTTAGAAGTGCGCGCAGGCACGGGGGGCGATGAAGCCGCTATTTTTGCGGGCGATTTATTCCGCATGTACAGCCGCTACGCAGAAACGAAAAAGTGGAAAGTCGAAATAGTGAGCACCAACGAAGGTGAGCACGGTGGCTATAAAGAAGTTATCGCACATATTTCGGGTGAAGGCGTGTACGGCCAGCTTAAGTTTGAATCAGGGGCGCACCGTGTTCAACGTGTACCAGAAACTGAGTCGCAAGGCCGTGTTCATACCTCGGCGTGTACCGTTGCGGTTATGGCAGAAGTGCCTGAGGCAGAGGCTATCGAAATTAACCCTGCAGATATTAAAGTCGATACATTCCGTGCGTCGGGTGCCGGTGGTCAGCACGTAAATAAAACTGACTCAGCAATTCGTATTACCCACCTTCCAACGGGTGTGGTCGTTGAATGTCAGGATGAGCGTTCACAACATAAAAACCGTGCGAAAGCGATGTCGGTACTTGGTGCACGTTTACAACAAGCTGAAGATGAAAAACGCCAAGCGGCTGAAGCATCAGAGCGTCGTAATTTAGTGGGCAGTGGTGACCGTTCAGAGCGTATTCGTACTTATAATTACCCGCAAGGTCGTATTACTGATCACCGTATTAATTTAACACTGTATCGTTTAAATGAAGTTGTTGCAGGTGATTTAGGCTGTGTTATCGAGCCCCTAATGCAAGAACACCAAGCTGATTTACTTGCTGCGATGGGCGATGAATAATCGTGCCACAAAGCATAGAACAAGCACTGATTGCTGCGACGGCGTTATTAACGCCTAGCAGCGACAGCGCGAAACTAGACGCGCAAGTCCTGCTACTTTCTATTCTCGATAAACCCCGTAGTTACTTATTTAGTTGGCCTGAAAAACACCTAACGGAACAGCAAGAAGCTGAGTTTAATCGTGCATGCCAGCGTCGCTTGCAAGGTGAACCTGTCGCGCATATCACCGGCATTAGAGAATTCTGGAGTTTGCCACTAAAGGTGAATGCCACCACTTTGATACCTCGTCCTGATACGGAAACGCTGGTTGAGTATGCACTGGGGCTTGAATTACCCCATGCTGCAAACGTGCTCGATTTAGGAACCGGGACGGGGGCAATTGCGCTTGCACTGGCCAGTGAAATGCCCAATTGGCAAGTATTAGGGGTTGATAGAGTACCCGAAGCCGTTGCGCTTGCTAACGAGAATCAACAACGACTTAATATTAACAACGCCACTTTTGCTTTAAGTAATTGGTTTAGCGCTGTAAACCATAAAAAGTTTGATCTGATTGTTAGTAACCCACCGTACATTGAATACGATGATGAACATTTGAGCCAAGGTGACGTGCGTTTTGAGCCCTTGTCAGCCTTGGTGGCTGATGATGATGGCATGGCTGATATTAAGCAAATAATTACAATGGCACGTGACTATTTAGCAACAAATGGCTATCTTTTAATTGAACATGGCTACCAACAAAGTGTTAAAGTTCAAGAATTTTTTGCACAAATGTCGTATAGCCATATACTTACAGTTAAAGATCTTGGCGGTAATGACCGTGTAACGTTAGCACAATGGCCTAAATAAAATAACAGAACACTGTGCGCATATAGCCTTTGAGGGTCCCAAACAATGGATGATTTTTTGTTTTCGGATGAAGCACTTGATGATGTATCAGAAGTGGTTCAGGGTAGTTGGAAAGTCATCGTCGTTGATGACGAACCAGAAGTACATGCCGTAACAAAGCTTGCGCTCAGTGACTTTGAATTCCAAGACAAACGTCTTGAATTTATTAGTGCTTACTCAGGTGAAGAGGCAAAGCAATTAATAGAGCAGCACCCAGATGCAGCCATCGTATTACTCGATGTAGTAATGGAAACCGATGACGCTGGCCTGCGGGTTGCAAAATATATTCGTGAAACTGCAAAGAACAATCATATTCGTATTATTCTTCGTACAGGCCAACCCGGTCAGGCACCGGAAAGACAAGTAATCGTTAATTATGATATTAACGATTACAAATCTAAGACAGAGCTGACAGCACAAAAGCTCTTTACAGTGGTGATGTCGAGTTTGCGTTCGTATCGCGATATCTTATCTATAGAGCAATCACGCCAAGGCCTTGAAAAAATTATAAAAGCATCGCGTGATATTTTTTCTACTCATTCATTAGAGCACTTTATTGAAGGGGTGATGCAACAACTCACCTCATTGCTCGGTACAGTAGAGCAAGCCGTGTATGCTACGAGTCTGGTGGCAAGTAACCCGCTCGATAACCAGAAAAAGCTCGTTGTATTCTCAGGCAAAGGTGAGTTTGAACGCAGCGAAGGTAAAGCGATTGAAGAGGTGCTCAATGAAGAGCAGCTACAAGCTTGTCAGGAAGCGCTAAGAGAAAAAACCATCGTTTACCGTGAAAACTACTTATTTGCGTATTGCAGCAGTGAATACAATCATAATTCTATGCTGTTTATTTCGGGTATTCCAAAGCACTTATCCGATACACAGCGCCACCTCATCGAGATATTTTCACAAAACGTGCAACTTGCTTATGAAAACGTTCAGCTTCAGGCTGAAATAGAAGCAACTCAACAAGAACTGGTGTTTAGATTAAGTGAAGCGCTTGAACAACGCTCTACCGAAACAGGAAACCATGTAAAACGTGTGTCGCACATTTGCTACGAATTGGCTGTGGGCTATGGATTACCGAAGCGCGAAGCTGAATTAATTCGACATGCAGCTCCTCTTCATGATGTTGGAAAGGTTGGGATACCCGACGCTATTCTCAATAAACCAGGGCCACTCAGCGATGAAGAGTGGGCAATCATGAAACAGCATGCAGAAAAGGGGCACCGAATATTAAAAGACTCGTCACGTGATATTGTTAACACAGGAGCTGTTATTGCGTTATCTCACCATGAACGTTGGGATGGCACAGGTTATCCTGCAGGCTTAAAAGGGGACGATATTCCGATAGCTGGGCGCATTGTTGCACTGGCCGACGTGTTTGATGCACTACGACACAAGCGTTGTTACAAAGAGCCTTGGTCTCTTGAAGATGTTGTAAAAGAGATAAACGCTCAGCAAGGAAAACAGTTTGATCCAACGTTAATAGATGTGTTTAATCAACGCATTAAAGAAATAGAAGACGTACTTGTACGTTACCCAGATTAATGACAATTAGAATTGAGGCATATGGATTATTTAGCAGTTAAACACACTCACATGTTACTCGCTGTGTTGAGTATCATTTTATTTTACGTTCGCTCTTTTTCGCGATTAAAAACAGCCACATTAGCAAAGAATAAAATCGTTTTTATTGGCAGTCATAGTATCGACACGTTGTTGTTGGTTTCTGCTGTTGCATTGATTGTAATGGCTGGGTTTAACCCGCTAGAGCAGTCGTGGTTGCTTGAAAAAATTATTTTAGTGATTGCCTATATCGCTTTAGGAATTGTTGCAGCCAGACAAAGCTCACAATCGGCACGTGTCATTTTACTTGTTGTGACAACCTTCATTTTACTTGCGATTGGTTATCTCGCCTCTGCAAAGAACGCTTTTATCCTGTAAACATTGAAACGCGGTATATCGACTGTTAACCGTTATACCGCTGTTCACTTTCTCTTTTCAAGATTGGCAACTGACGCTAAAAGTAGGTAAACTAGCCTCTCGTTTTCGAAAGAGATGTTGCAGTATAAATGACCACCCCTTGGTTTGAAGATCACAATGAATCCTATCAAGATGAGGCCTTTGACGCATTTTCTTCAAACGTGCTTTATCGTTGTATCGATGCTGAATTAACGTGGGACACACAGGTAGATTTAACTGCTTGTTATGACACATTAAATGAGTTTGAAGATACCGTATCAGCACTTTGTACTGAATTTAAAGAGCCACACGAGCGTCTAGATAAACTTCTTGATACCTTTTATCAGCAATGGTTGTTCAGTGCCTCAAGCCTAAAAGTGCCTGAGTACACGTTAAACAGCTTTAGCTACACCATTACGATGCGTAGTGGTACACAAACCACACTGGCGATATTACTTTGTCACTTATTACAGCACGCTGAATTTGATGCCACAGTGACTTTAAGTCAAGGTGAAGTTCATATTCATGTCGCAATAAGCGAAGAAGAGGGCTATTTAATTGAGCCAAGTACGGGCCAGCAAAGTTGGTATATTACCCCCGAAAATGCCTGTGAAGAGAATGGTGATGAACAAGAACCACTTGAGCTAATTTTTGAAGAAGAGCTTTATAAGCTGTATTTAGCACAGCAAAAGTGGTCGTTTATCAGCGAGAGCAAGTTTGGTCATGCCCTTCATTGCGTTGACATGTTAATGGAACTACTCGGTGATGACCCCTATGAACGCCGTGACCGAGGGTACCTGCTTAATCAATTAGATTGCCCTAAAATGGCCCGTGACGATTTGCAGTATTTTATTAATGAATGCCCAGATGATCCGGCCATAGAGATTATTCAGCATCAAATTGCTGAAATCGAAGATAACAATAATACACACCACTAAATTAAAGGAACATTTATGACTGACGCCCACAGTGCGCTTATTACCAATGACGCAGTCGTACTTGGTTTGCTTGCCGTTATTTTGGGGTTTATCTTTAAAACCTCACACAGTAATAATGCGGCATGCCGAAAATTTTATAAATATGTACCCGCACTCCTGCTGTGCTACTTTTTACCCTCGTTATTAAATACTTTTGGGATTGTTGATGGTCACTCGTCGAATGTTTATTTTGTAGCATCTCGCTACTTATTACCGGCTTGTTTAATTCTGTTAACCATCAGCATTGATTTAAAAGCCATTTTAAACCTTGGTCCGAAAGCGTTAATCATGTTCTTAACCGGTACCATGGGGATTGTGATTGGGGGTCCGTTAGCGATTTTAGTGATGAGCGCGGTCTACCCTGAAGCCGTTGGTGGTCATGGCCCCGATGCGGTTTGGCGCGGCATGACAACTATCGCAGGTAGCTGGATAGGCGGGGGCGCTAATCAGGCCTCAATGAAAGAAATGTTTGAAGTTGGTGGGGATATTTTCTCGGCAATGGTAACGGTTGATGTCATTGTGGCTAACTTATGGATGGCTGTACTGTTACTGATGGCTGCTAATCACAAAGCCATTGATGCCAAAACCGGGGCAGACACCCGTGCAATTGAAGAGCTTAAAGAGCGTGTTGAAGCCTATCATGCTGAACATGCACGTATGCCCACACTCAATGATTACATGACCATTATTGCGATTGCCTTTGGTATAACGGGCTTGGCGCATTTTTGTGCGGACTTTTTAGGGCCGTATTTTGGCGCTAACTTCCCATGGGCACAAGAATATAGCTTAAACAGTAAGTTCTTTTGGCTAATTGTAATTTCGACGACAATCGGGATTAGTTTATCGTTTACTAAAGTACGTCATATCGAAGCATTTGGTGCATCAAAAGTGGCTTCAAGCTTCTTATATATTTTGGTGGCATCAATTGGTCTTCACATGAATATTACGGCTATTTTTGATTCGCCAATGTACTTTGTTTTGGGTGTGATCTGGATGTTGACACACGCAAGCTTAATGCTGATTGTAGCGAAATTAATTAAAGCGCCTTTATTTTATATGGCCGTTGGGTCTCAAGCGAATGTAGGCGGGGCAGCATCAGCGCCCGTAGTTGCCTCAGCGTTTCATCCATCACTTGCCCCTGTTGGTGTTTTACTGGCAGTTTTGGGCTATGGTGTCGGAACCTATATGGCATATATTTGTGGATTAATGCTGCAAGCTGTTGCACCTTAAGGAATAAAAAATGAACAACCAGTTAATTAAAATCAACGAGATTGAATTAGCGAACGACAAACCCTTTGTGTTGTTTGGTGGTATGAACGTGCTTGAGTCTCGCGACCTAGCAATGCGCATTGCTGAGCACTACGTCGAAGTAACCTCGAAGCTAAATATCCCATATGTTTTTAAAGCGTCATTTGATAAAGCAAATCGCTCATCAATTAACTCTTATCGTGGCCCGGGGATGGAAGAAGGGTTAAGAATCTTCGAAGAAATTAAAACAACGTTTAACGTGCCACTCATCACCGACGTGCATGAGCCACACCAAGCTGCGCCAGTGGCAGAGGTAGTTGATGTTATTCAATTACCTGCTTTCTTAGCACGCCAAACTGATTTAGTTGTCGCGATGGCGAAAACAGGCGCAATTATTAACGTGAAAAAACCACAGTTTTTAGCACCGCACGAAATGCGTCATATCATTAAGAAATTTAATGAAGCAGGCAACAATAATGTGGCGCTGTGTGAGCGTGGTACAAGTTTTGGTTACAATAACCTTGTTGTTGATATGCTCGGTATGGATGACATGAAGCCAATGGCTCCGGTTATTTTTGATGCAACGCATGCGTTACAACGCCCGGGTGGCCGTGCTGATTCGGCTGATGGTCGTCGTGCGCAAGCGGCAGAGCTTGCTCGCAGTGGTATGGCATTAGGTATTGCGGGTCTGTTTATTGAGGCGCATCCTAACCCTAACGAAGCAAAATGTGATGGCCCTTGCGCCCTTGCACTAAGTAAGCTTGAAGGGTATTTAACACAAATGAAAGCGGTTGATGATTTAATTAAAAGCTTTGCACCGTTAGACACCAGCGCAAGCGATTTATAGAATACTCAGTATTAATGAGTATTTAATGACGAAAAAGGCGACCAAGGTCGCCTTTTTTTATTTGTATCGCTATAATCGACGCATAAGAAAAACTAATTCTAAGCTTGGTGTTTATGTCTCGTCGTGTCCCTCCCTTAAATGCACTAAAAGCGTTCGAAGCTGCAGCGCGTCACTTGAGTTTTACCAAAGCAGCTGAAGAGCTGTATGTGACACAAGCCGCGGTCAGCCACCAAATTAAAACGCTGGAAGAGCATTTAGGCCTTAAATTATTTCTTCGTAAAAATCGTTCGCTATTATTAACGGAAGAAGGGCAAGGGTACTTTCTCGATATTAAAGAGATATTTACTCAGCTGATTGATGCCACTGAAAAGTTATTAGCACGCGGGGCAAAAGGGTCTTTAACGGTTAGTTTAACGCCCAGTTTTGCTATTCAATGGTTGGTGCCAAGGCTTAGTTTATTTAATGAGTTACACCCTGAAATCGATGTGCGAATAAAAGCACAAGATCAAGACGAAAATTCATTGTCTGATGATGTAGACATTGCCATTTACTATGGTCGTGGTCATTGGAGTGGCGTACAAACTTACAAGTTACACACAGAATACCTTGTGCCGTTATGCAGTCCCATGCTGCTAACAGGGCCTAAGCCTTTAAATCAGCCGAGTGATTTGGCTAACCATACTCTGTTGCATGACACAACGCGTAAAAATTGGAAAACGTGGATGAAAACAGCCGGAGTGCGTAATGTCCAAGTAAACCAAGGTCCTATTTTTAGTCACTCATCAATGGTGCTCCAAGCGGCAGTGCATGGTCAAGGCGTGGCAATTGGGAATAGTGTCTTAGCAAAACCCGATATTGATGCCGGGCGCTTAGTGATACCGTTTAATCACTCATTAGAAAGTAAAAATGCCTATTATTTAGTGATACGCGAATCGCAAACAGAACTGGGGAAAATAGTTTCTTTCAAAGACTGGATGCTGAGCTTAGTTGAACAAGAACAAGAGTATTAACATGTTACAGTGGTTTAAAAGTGCAACGGGTGATGCCCGTGCACAGTTTATATTTGCTCATGGCGCAGGGGCGGGAAGTGACTCAGCGTTCATGCAAAATATGGCAACGTTAATTAGCCAGCATCAGATTGATGTGGCGTTATTTGACTTTCAGTATATGCAAATCGCAAAACAGACTAATAAACGCAGGCCCCCAGATCGTGCCCCTAAACTGCTGGCTTATTTTGCTGAAGTGTTAGCGCATCGTCAGCCAGATTTACCTGTATTTATTGGCGGAAAGTCGATGGGCGGTAGAATGGCTTCTATGCTTTGCACACAAGAGGACGCTGTAGAGGTTGCTGGTGTTGTTGCGTTTGGCTACCCGTTTCACCCTCCCGGAAAACCCGATAAGCTTCGTATCGATCACTTCATCGATATGCCATGCCCCTTTTTAGTACTTCAAGGTGAACGCGATACTTTTGGTAATCAGCAAGAATTAGCCGAGCTTGAAATGAATAATCCGCCAGAAATTAGCTGGCTAAAAGACGGTGATCATTCATTAAAACCGCGTAAGAAAAGTGGTTTAACTGAAGACGATAACTTACAACACGCTGCGAACCTTGCGGCCCAATTTATACTTAAGTTGATTGATGGAGATTCACAATGATCAAACTTTATTTAATCGCGGGGAGTCTGTTTTGCATGCTGTCGGTTGTGCTAGGCGCGTTTGCTGCGCATGGTTTAAAAAGCCGCGTATCGGACTATGCATTAGGTATTTTTAAAACAGCTGCAGAATATCAAATGGTGCACGGCTTGGGCTTAATCGCCATCGCGATTTTAATTAAGTGGGGAATGAACTTAAGTTGGGCTGGTGGCTTTTTTATCGCCGGTATTTTGTTATTTAGTGGCAGCCTATATTTACTCGCATTAACAGGTGCGAAATGGCTTGGTCCAATCACACCCCTAGGCGGTGTGTGCTTTATTATTGGTTGGACTATTTTATTAGTTCAAGCCGCACGGTATAAATTTTAAGGGTTATCTATGTCGAGTGTTGTTATTTATTGTCGCAGTGGGTTTGAAAGCGACGCTGCCGCTGAAATCACTTTTCAGGCTGCGGAACAAGGGTTTGCGGGCTATGTAAAAACGAAGCCGAACACTGGAATTGTCGTCTATGAATGTTTTGATCCGAGCCATGGCGATGAAATCATAAAAAAAATAGATTTCAAAAACATGGTCTTTGCCCGCCAATGGTTTACCGGTACTTTAGTCGATAATATGCCGCTTGAAGACAGGGTCAGTGCGATTGTGAATGCAACCGTTGATTTTCCATCCTGTGGTGACCTACGAGTTGAAACCCCAGATACCAATGAAGGTAAAGAGTTGTCTAAATTTTGTAAAAAGATTTCGACACCGCTAAAAAAAGCCCTCGAAAAACGCGCGACGGTTACGCGTGAACTTGCTGATAAAAAGCCTGTGCTGCATGTACTCTTTTTAAGTAATGACACTGCGTATGTAGGGTATTCGTATACTTTTAATAACTCGCCATTTTTTATGGGTATTCCACGCCTGCGTATGCCAAATGACGCACCAAGCCGTTCAACTCTTAAACTTGATGAAGCGTTTAATGTGTTTATTCCGCCTCATGAAGCCGAAGACCGTTTGCAGCCAGGAATGCGAGGCGTTGATTTAGGGGCGTGTCCGGGTGGTTGGACATACCAATTGGTTCGTCGTGGTATGTTTGTTAGTGCCATAGATAACGGCCCAATGAACGATGATTTAATGGAAACTGGACAAGTAAAACATTTCCGTGTTGATGGCTTTAAATACCGTCCTGAAAAGCGAAATATTCATTGGTTAGTATGTGATATGGTGGAAAAGCCAGCAAAAGTTACTAATCTTATGATTGATTGGGCCGTGAATGCGTACGCAAAAGAGCTTATTTTTAATCTTAAACTGCCAATGAAAAAACGCTTCGACAGTGTTTATGAATGTTTAAAGATGATTAAGGAAGAGCTTGAAAAATACGGCGTTAGTTATGAGCTTCAGGCAAAACATTTATACCATGACCGTGAAGAGGTTACGGTTCATTTAAATGTCACAAAGGTGCCGCAAAGCCTATACAGTTAAATAGAGGATAGCAAAATGGGGAATAGAATAGTAACGGTTTGGTTGTGTATTTTATTCCCTATTTTATTAACCGCGTGTGGGGGCGGAGGCGGCAGCGATGAGCCTGCATCTGCCAGCAACCAAGCGCCACAAGTCACGGTTTCGGGCAACAGCGAAGTCAATGAACTTTCTACACTGACGGTTGCGGCATCAGCAAGTGATTCAGATGGCACTATTAGCCGCTTTACATGGCAGCAAACAAGCGGCCCTACAGTCAGTATAACCAGCAGTAATGAGCAACTCACTGTTGCTATTCCCGCCGTAAACGAAAATACCCCCATCAGTTTTTCAGTCACCGTGACTGATAATCAAGGTGCGACAGCCAGTGCCTCGTATACAGCGACCATTGTTAATGTTAACCAAGCACCGAGTATCGTTGTACAGGGCCCACAAACCTCCCCCTCTAGCAATATAATAACACTCAGTGCAAATGCCACCGATGTTGACGGTGAAGTCCTGAGTTATAACTGGAGTCAAACAGCTGGGCCAAGTGTGGCATTTAGTAATGGCAGTAGTGAAATCAGTTTTACGACCCCTTCAGTGAGCAGTAATACAGAGTTGGCATTTACTGTGCGCGTGACAGATAACTTTGGTGAGCAAACAAGCACAGATTTTAGTGTTGTGGTCAGTGCCAATATTGCTCCTACAGTATCAATTTCTGGGCAGCAAACAATCCGAGAAGGGGTGGAGGGCACATTAAGTGCGGTTGCCGTTGATAGCGATGGCAGCATTACAAATTACAGTTGGAGTCAAGTATCAGGCCCTACAACTTCATTTACTGCCAGTGGGAGCGAATTGATGTTTACAGCCCCTGAAGTCGATGCAGATAGCGGTGTGCGTTTTCAAGTCATTGTTACAGATAACGACGGGGCTACACGCTTGGCCGAATATGATGTCGTGATTGAAAATTTTGTAAATGTAGCCCCTGTGATTACGGCTGATCCTATTGCCAATATTACTGAGCTCACTGAGGCGTCAATCAGTGTGATTGTGACCGACACTGATGGCACAGTCAGTGAAATTGCGTGGCAGCAACAAAGTGGACCCACACTAAACTTTGTTCAAAATGGCCAAGCAATTAGTTTTACAGCCCCCGAAGTGTCTGTAAATAGTGAGATCGTATTGTTAGTCACGGCAACCGATGACATGGGGGCGATATCATCGTTAACGCTGACGTTTACGATTGTACATGTCAACAAAGCGCCCACTATTGACGCTATTGCCTTTACTACGGAGTTTAATCAACCGAGGGATTTCACGGTTAACGTAAGTGACGCTGACGATGATGAGTTATCGGTTACTTTTGCCAGTGACATTGGGGGAGCAACCATCACTACGCTCAATGCGACACGTTTTAATTACCAATATCAGCCAGCAGAAAATAGTATTGCTCAAGCCCCCTTCAAAGTGACCGTATCAGATGGTGTTGACAGTAACGAGGCGACAGTCAGCGTTACAATCACAGACACAACAGCAGCCACTGTCGTGAATGTGAGCCCACAGGATAACAGTCAGGCAGTGAGTGCAAACGCGCGTATCTCATTTTCGTTATCTGACGTGATGAAGACCACAAGCTTATCGTTTAATGAAAATGAAGGGGGGTGTACTGGCTCAGTGCAATTATCAGCAGATAACTTTAACAGTTGTTTAGCGCTTAGCTCACTGGTCTTATCAGGCCCAGAAGCGAATACCAGTGAATACTTTAACGGTGCTGAATTTACGGCTGCTTTAAGTGAGTCAACACAATATCAATTAAGGCTGACCAGTGACTTAGTTAATTTTGCCGATACGCCCGTGTCTGCGCAGATTATTACAACATTTACGACGGGCAGCGAAGATTTAAAAATCACCGAGGTGGTGGCGATTCGATTTACGAACGACACCCCATGGTTTGAACTTTACAATGGCACTAACAGTGATGTGAATTTGGTTGATTACAGTGTCAGGGTTAAGAGTCGTGATAGCGCGGATAATAGCGTTGCGGCTTCTACGATTTTTACTCTACCTAATCAAATTCTTGCTGCCGGTGAGTATGTGATTATTCACAGTCGCTTTGGGGATTCATTATTTTATGATGCTGCTGATCAGAATAAATACATTGCCTTTATTGGAGACATTGGTTCCACTGTTCGCCCTTATTGGTTTTTGAATGGGTTTATTGAATTACTGACGAGCGATCAAGCTCAAACTATTGACTTTGTTCGCTTTGGAAATGATACAACGGAACCGACATCGGTGGGTCAATGGCAAACGGGAGCGGCACCCACAATCTTGAACTTTACGGGCGCAAGTATCAAGCGTGACCAGAGCAGCACAGATACGAATAGTGCCACCGACTGGACATACAGCACCTTTACCACTCCTGGAGGGGTCAATGATATCACGTGCTCGTTAGATGAAGACGAAGACGGTATTCCTGATTGCTCAGAGCAACCAGGCTCAACATTTGCTGGATTACCACTTTATGACTGGGGAGCCAGAGCAAATCAAAAAGATATCTTTATTGAAGTAGATTACATGGACAGCAGTGATGCAGGCATTACACCTCACAGGACGGCGCTTGAAAAAGTGGCATCGTCATTCGCTGCAGAAAACATCGTGGTGCATTTTGATGTGGGTGATTTGTTTCACCAAGCTGAGGGGGTATCACCTGCTGATCATGATTTAGGTGGCGGTGACCGTGTTATCTTTAGGCAATATACACCGTATAGCTTTAACCAAGGCGTTGAGAGTTTATTTCATTATAAAATGGCTAATTTCGATATGCGCCGTAAACCGATTTTTCATTACATGTTAATGGCGAATAGCCGCAATGTCGATGGCAGTGCAGGGTCATCTGGCGTTGCCGAAATTAACGGTAACGATTTAATGATAAGCCTTGGTAACTGGGGCTTGTCGTTGGACAATCAAATCTCAACCAATTTAGCCTATAACTACCAGGCTGCGACAATCATGCATGAACTGGGTCATAATTTAGGGCTTGACCATGGCGGTAATAATGCCGTGAACTATAAGCCGAACCATCTAAGTATTATGAATTATCTTTATCAATTACGCGGTTTAGCGACAATAGGAAATAATGAAGGTGACCGTTATTATTCAAGTCGTTATAGAAACAACCCAAATTGTGGTGTGCAAACAGCCGACCTTATCAATGGCCCACAAGGGTCGCCCGATAACTTTGTGATGTCGTTTTCTCATGGTTTGGGAAATGCACTCGACGAAGCAAATATTAATGAAGCAAATGGCTTGGGCTACCCAGGTTCCACTGCGATAGACTATAACTGTAATTTAGATGTTACTGAAACCTTAAGCCAAGACACCAATGGTGATAGTAACATTGCAACGTTGAGTGATGTTGATGAGTGGAGCCTTATTGAGCTGCGCTTTTATACCTTTTTCTCGGGTAACCGTTTAGGAATTAATACTGTTCAAAATGATCAATCAGATGTGTCTCAAGTGCCTGTTCAACACATCATTGAAGAGCAAGCTCCTCCACGTTATTTATTAGAAGAGATCAAAGCAGTAAGAACATCACAAGGTGAAAACCCATGAAGTCCTTCGTGTATATAAGTGTGATGCTTGCGCTCTGTGGCTGCAAGCCTGCTGCAGATTCTGCATGGCAAATGTCATCAAGACTTAGCTTTGATGGTTACCCGATTAATTGGCAAGCAGAATCAATAAAAGGGTGTGAACAATGTGAGTTTAAAAAAGAGCGTCTGTTGGAGCCCGATGGTGTCAGTGATGTTATTACTGTTTTTCAGCAAGGGCAGTGGCGTGCAGAGCACCGACAATCTCATCAAGCTCGTATTGTCTTTGAAAATGGCGCGCATTTTTTACTTGTTAAAACGCGGGAAGATGGTTTGTTAGAATTAGAAAACAAGCACGCTGAACTTAAAATAATCACCAAGCTTGCACAACCGTTCACAGTCAATATCGGCGAAAATACGTATGATGCGGTTATTAGTAAATTTGAAGAACCGCGTTCTGATTTAGGTCTTTCAGACCCTTTACCGGTGAAACTCGATTACACGGTACTAAAAAGCCAATAGTGTCACTATTGGCTTAATGGCTTTTAAGATTTAACGGCGGTATTTACTGCGGTAATTATCAACCCATAAACGAGTGCCTCCGCAGACTGCAACAGGCATCACAATTAAATTAACAAAGGGGATTGCTGTAAGCACCATAACGGCAAGGCCAAAACCATAAGAGAGAGTTTGTTTTTCTTTTAAATCATCTTTCATATCATTAAAGCTGACTTTGTGATTGTCAAATGCGTAATCCTCATATTGAACGGCATACATCCAACACGTAAACAACACCCATAAGAGCTGACCAATAACAGGTAGAATCCATAGCAAGATAAAAAAGCCAATTGCTCTTGGTAAGTAATAGCAGAGTTTTGTCCATTCACGCCCAAGCATGCGTGGCACATCTTTCATGGTATCAAGTAGCCCATCATCATTGACTTTTTGACCCGTCAAAAATAGCTCGACTTTTTCACTCAGCAAGCCATTAAAGGGGGCGGCAATAAAATTGGTGATGACGGTGAACAACATACTGTAGCTAAATAAAATCACTAATACGGCAATAGGCCACATTAACCATTCAAGCCAGCTAAGCCACTCTGGTAACAGCGAGTTTAAATAGGCAAAGCCATCGGTAAGCCAGCCGTATAAAAAGAACAGTGAGCTGCCAAAAAGTACGATGTTGATTAATAAAGGAATAAGTACAAAACGTTTTAACCCTTTTTGGCTAATTAATTTAAAGCCAGAAAAGAAGTATTCCATACCTTGAGTAAACTGCACGCGATAACCTCTCATTATTACTTCGTGTTTGCAGTATATGATTTTCACTGTATTTGAACAGCCTTTTTCCGTAACAAAGTGTTTTTTCAGTTACATAGCAAGGAACTACGCGGTAGTATGGTAGTCATACGTACCGATAAGAACGAATAATGAAAACAGCACTAGAGGATCAGACGATGATCCGATATTATTGTTAACATAATTAACAAAAATGACATATTCAAGATGGGAGTTTTATGCAGTTAGTCGATTTAAATCCACATGATCCTGAAGTAGTACACGTGTTTTCTGATATAGACCGACTTATAAACTCTTTATATCCAGTTGCAACCGCACAATCATTAAGCGTCGAAGAATTAGCAGAACCTAACGTGTATGCAATTGGCTTAAAAAACGAGGATGGTATTGTTGCCTGCGGTGCTATTGTGATGCAAGAAGGGAATCCGCCTTATGGCGAAATTCGCCGTTTGTATGTAAAACCAAGCTATCGAGGTAAAGGGTTATCACGTCGTATTATGCAAATTTTACTGCATCATGCGGGAGAGCAACAAATTCCCCTTATTCGCTTGGAAACAGGCCCTAAGCAAACAGAATCAATTAGTTTGTATGAGAACTTGGGGTTTCATCGTTGTGGGCCGTTTGGTAATTACACTGAAAACCCACAAAGTTTATTTATGGAATTAGGGCTTAATCAATAACGAGTTAACCTAATTACATTATTTATGGGGTTATTGTTATAGTTAAATTATGTGCGCGTCTGTTTGGCTTTTTGTCGCTTATTGTACTCAGTGCATGTGGCGATAATAAACAGTCAGACACGGTGCGTGTATCCCCCGAGCAACGTAATAAACATAGCCCTTCTGACCTTGTTGTTGGCAGTAATACCTTTTATTTCAATTCATGCCATTCGGTAACCGGTGTTTTTAATGACAAGGGTGAAATTACCTCGCGAATTATATTGAAAATACCGCCTCGCTTTTTGAGTACTTGCTCCAGTTCAACTGAAAACCCGCGCCAGTTAGAGTTTGATGGCACCTACCTGATTGTTAAACTCTGTCGTGTTGCCTTTGGTGCCGGAGGATGTGGGGTTGAAAAATACAGAAGTAAAGACTTTGAACATTGGCAAGAGTATATCGGTATCACGTGGCGTAATGGTGAGCAATATGAAGCGTGGCGACAGTTAGGGTCTTCCTCTGCAAAGGCTGACGAAATTATTCACGTTAAGCACTGAGAACGCCACGTACTAAACACGTTATTAAATACGCTGATTCTTCAGCCAATGTAATCTACAACTTAATCAGTTTCTCACATCAAAAATCACTCGTTACGAGTAAAAATACTTGTTGGACTTAAGTCACTATTTTTCTTTTAATGCGCGGCAATACCCTTGCCGATTTTGGCACCATTAAATAAAAGAGAAAGATAGATGAAAGAGACAACATCACTAGAACAAGCTCGCACGAGCTACAATGTTCGTCATTGGAGCCAAGGATTCTTTGGTATAAATGATCAAGGTGATGTGTATGTTGCGCCAAAGGCCCATGCCCCAGAGCAAACCATTGCACTTATCGATATAGCACAGCAACTACAAGACAAAGGTTTAAGTTTGCCGGCGCTTGTGCGTTTTCCTCAAATTTTACATCACCGTGTACACAGCCTGTGTCAGGCATTCAATACGGCGATTGAAAACTATGGTTATCCGAGAGATTACCTGCTTGTTTACCCAATTAAAGTGAATCAACAACGCGAAGTGGTTGAGGAAATTGTGGCAAGCCAAGCCGATGTTGAGAAAAAGCAATTAGGTTTAGAAGCGGGCAGTAAACCCGAACTACTGACTGTTTTAGCGATGGCAGAAAAAACCAGTGCAGTGATTGTATGTAATGGCTACAAAGATCAAGAGTATATTCGTCTGGCACTTATCGGCGAAAAGCTGGGTCATAAGGTTTACATCGTACTGGAAAAGCTATCTGAATTAGACATGGTGCTCAGCCAAGCAAAAGAGCTAAACGTGAAGCCTCGTATTGGTATTCGTGTTCGTTTAGCGTCACAAGGTAAAGGCAAGTGGCAAGCGAGTGGCGGCGAAAAATCAAAGTTTGGTTTATCGGCATCGCAAGTACTGAGCGTGGTAAATCGCTTAAAAGCGTCTGAACAATTAGATTTAATTCAGCTTGTGCATTTTCACTTAGGGTCGCAAATGGCCAATATTCGTGACGTACGTTTAGGCGTGAGCGAAGCGGCACGCTTTTACTGTGAGTTGCGCAAGTTAGGTGCGCAAATAGAGTGCTTAGATGTGGGTGGTGGCTTAGCAGTTGATTACGATGGCACACGCAGTCAATCACATAACTCGATGAACTACAGTCTTAGCGAATATGCGAATAACATTGTTTACACCATTGGTGATACCTGTAAGCAGTATGAGCAACCAATGCCGCGTATTATTTCTGAATCTGGCCGTGCGCTGACTGCGCATCATGCGGTATTGATTTCGAATGTGATTGGTACTGAAAGCTACGAGCCTGAAGATATTCTTGCGCCTGCGGCCGATGCACCTCTTTTATTAAACAATATGTGGACATCGTGGCAACAGCTAAGTGGTGATAACGACGACCGTGCGTTGATTGAAATCTACCATGATAGTCAAAGTGATTTAGCCGAAGCGCATAATCAGTTTGCACTGGGTTTACTTGATTTAACAGAGCGTGCATGGGCGGAACAAGTTAACCTTCGTGTCTGTTATGAACTTAACAAACACATGGATAATAAAAACCGCTTTCATCGTCCAATTATCGATGAATTGAACGCGCGTTTAGCAGACAAGTTTTTTGTGAACTTTTCATTGTTTCAATCTCTACCTGATGCATGGGGTATTGACCAAGTGTTCCCTGTTTTGCCATTGAGTGGTTTAACAGAAGCACCACAAAAACGTGCTGTACTACTTGATATTACGTGCGATTCAGATGGTGCCATGGAGCACTATGTGGATGGCCAAGGCATTGAAAGTACGCTACCTGTGCCTGCATATAGCGAAGAAAAACCATATTTAATGGGCTTTTTCTTAGTGGGTGCTTATCAAGAAATTTTAGGCGATATGCACAATTTATTTGGTGACACACACAGCGCAATTGTGAAAATGGATGAGCAAGGTCAGGCAGAGATCACTGAAATTAACGAAGGTGATTCGGTGGCTGACATGATGCGTTATGTGCATTTAGATGTAGAGAGCTTCCAGCAGTCTTATGCTCAGCTGGTGGCTACAAAACTGCCAGAAACTGAACAGCAAAGCGTGTTAGACGAGCTGCAAGCTGGCTTAAACGGTTACACTTATTTAGAAGAGTTATAAGCAATGTCGACATTGTTTGACCATACAGATCATTCGTTATATTCAAACGGCATGACGTTTTTACGCCAGCCAATGGTGCAAAACATCACTGCAATTGATGCGGATGTCGTGGTATTAGGTTTACCTTTTGACTTAGCAACATCGGGGCGTCCAGGTGCACGACTAGGTCCAGACGCTATACGCCGCGCCTCTGTACACCTTGCATGGGAAGAAACCAAATACCCTTGGACATTCCCATTGTTTGAGCGCTTAAAGTTAGCGGATGCAGGGGATTTTACCTACCCCGTAGGCGACCCTGAGTATTTCACTGCGCAGCTTGAATTAGCGGCTGAGCAAATTTTACGTCAAGGTAAAACGTTACTAGGTTTAGGTGGCGACCATTTTGTGACGTTGCCATTGCTGCGCGCACATGCCAAACAGCATGGTAAAATGGCTTTGGTGCATTTTGATGCGCACACAGACACTTACAGTAATGGTTCACGCTATGACCACGGTACTATGTTTTATCATGCGCCGATGGAAGGGCTGATTGACGTTGACCACAGCATTCAAATTGGTATTCGCACTGATTTTGATCAGAGCAAACATGAATTTGCGGTCATTGATGCTATGGCAGCAAATGACCTGTCGGCAGATGTGATTGCAGAGCAAATTAAAGCGCGAGTAGGGGACTTACCTGTTTACCTGACTTTTGATATTGATTGCCTTGACCCCGCATTTGCACCGGGGACTGGTACACCAGTATGTGGCGGTTTAACCAGTGATAAAGTGTTAAAAATATTAAGAGCGCTTAAAGGCATTAATATGGTGGGTATGGACGTGGTTGAGGTTTCACCCTCGTATGATCAAAGTGAGCTTACAGCCATTGCGGCGGCCACGATTGCTAATGAATTACTGCATTTGTGGGCCTTAAAACACAAATACTAAATGTGAGATGCAAAGAGCGCCCTTAGGCGCTCTTTTTTATTGGCAGTAAGTTTAAACTTAGGCGCTGCGAACATCGACCCTTAATTTTAACCTTTGGCCTGGTTGAATGTATTTTTGCCCAGCCAACGAGTTCCACTTTATAATATCATCCACAGAGACATTAAACTTAGCAGCGATACGTGCTAATGAATCGCCACGGCGAACTTTATAGGTAATGGTGCGCTCGGTCGTTTTAGTCGCTGCAAGCTGTGTTTTTTCATCTTTATACACCGTTAGTGTTTGACCAACACGTAACACTGCATTTTTCTTAAGATTATTCCACTTAGCAAGTTCAGCAATTGTGACATCGTATTCGCGGCTTATGTCCCATAACGTGTCACCAGTGGCTACTTTATGGCTCAGTTTTTTTCGCGTTGCTTTATTCGCAGCCATGCGAACAGAGTCTGGCAGGTGTTGGCCGTTAATTTCGCCATCACTTAAAGGCACTAATAATTGTTGCCCAACACGTATTGTGTTTGATGACAATTTATTGAGTGTTTTAATTGCTCCCGCACTGGTTGAAAACTTTTTCGCAATAACCGATAAGCTATCGCCGCGCGCCACAACATACTGTTGCCAGCGTAAACGATCTTTTTGCTCTGTTTTTGCCAATTTCTCAGAGAAGGTGTCTATTTTATCTGATGGTAATAATAAGAAATGCGGCCCATTCGGATCGGTTGCCCAGCGGTTAAAACCGGGGTTCAAACGGTATAACTCCGTTAAGCTAATACCTGCCATATCTGCAGCGAGGGCTAAATCAATTTGACTTCCTACGTTAACGACATCGATAACTTGTGCATTAATAATCGGTTGCCACTTAATACCAAATTCATCGCTACGTTTAACAAGATCAGAAAGTGCGAGCAGCTTTGGTACGTAAGAGGTGGTTTCTTTGGGCAAATCTAACGACCAGAAATCGGTCGGTAAATGTTTCTTACGGTTCTTTTTAATCGCTCTTAGTAAACGACCTTCACCTGAATTATAGGCTGCAATTGCATTTAACCAGTCACCTTCTAAGGTCTTGTGCAAATAGGATAAGTAATCTAAAGCAGCCCGCGTTGATTGCACGATGTCGCGACGACCGTCATACCACCAGTTTTGTTTTAAATCGAAACGCTCGCCTGTTTGTGGCATAAATTGCCATATGCCTGATGCACTGCGATGTGAATAACCAAAGGGATCAAATGCACTCTCAACAATTGGCAGCAGTGCAATTTCGATAGGCATTTCACGTTTTTCGACTTCTTCAACAATAAAGTAAAGATAAGGCTCGGCACGTTTGGCGATACGATCTAGGTATGCTTGATGGCGTGCATAGTAGTTACGCTCGGCGACAACAGGGCGATTTTGCGGTACATCAATAGACAGCTGGTAGCGAATACGCTCCCATACATCATCAAATACTGGGGGGGGCTCATCAGTATCAGCTAATTGCTGATACTGTGCGTTGAGCATCAATGCATCATTGATGTCACTGGGGCTTGCACCTGCAAGCTGTTGCTCAACACGGTTGTCATTATCTGACCCAGCAGTGTCAGTTGCTGTTAATTGACAGCCACTCAAAACCAGCGCAAGCGTTAAAACTAAAGGAGACTTATACATACATACCCATACATCAGGTAAAAAAACTCGGCGAATATTACCTGCTCAGAGAACATATTGCCACTTTATGACCAATTTATGTCAGCTTATTTTTACAACGTACTGATCTAAAAATACAAAATTGTAACCAAGATAATACACGTTTTAAAAATTATCTTTCCACGCCCTGAGACTAGCAAAACGTTGCCAAGGTTCATTTAAGTTAAAATTAACTTTTAGCGTGTCGGGTAACTGGTCAGTTATGTGGGGCAAATGACTGCGTAAAAATGGATTTAGCTGTTTTTCAGTGGCGATGGTGGTGGGCAGACTGATGTCATCATTCGCTCTTAATGCGTCTATTTTATCACTGTACGTCAATAATGCTTCATTTGTTGGCTCAACCGCCTTAGCAAACGCTAAGTTGGCTTGCGTATATTCGTGGGTACAGTAGATTTTACAGTCATTAGGCAGCGATTTAAGTTTACATAACGAATGCCACATTTGTTCTGCACTGCCTTCAAATAAGCGGCCACAACCAGCACTAAAGAGTGTATCGCCCGTAAAGCTCAATTCATCATTAACATAACAAATGTGATCCAAAGTGTGGCCAGGTGTAGCAAGCACTGTAAATGTGCGATCATAAACCGTGACTTTGTCTGCTTCTGAAAGCGGATGATTAATCCCTTTAAACGGACTGTGTCTTGGCCCGTAAACGGGAATGTCACGGTTGGTTTTGAGCAATGGCTCAACACCATCAGTGTGATCATAATGGTGGTGTGTAATTAAGATACCTGCCAAGGTGAGGTTATGCTCATCAAGATACCGATTGACAGGGTCTGCTTGGCCTGGATCAACGACCCAAGCGCTTTGTTGGTCATTATTTACAATGCACCAGATATAATTATCAGAAAAGGCTTTAATTGCTTTAACTTGCACCATGTTTAATTGCTCTATAAAGTGACAGTTAAGATACAGTATAACGAGCTCAGAAAATGAAACCAGCCCTTAGTTTTCAAGAAGGTCCTAAGCCGTACTCGTGGCAGCAGTTCCCTCATGGGGACTATTTGCGTGCTGAAATTGAAAGAAAGTTAACACCTTGGTTGCCACGCATGTTTGGTTACCACATGCTTAAATTAGGTAATTTAAGTGGCGAGCTTGCTACGAGTGAGAGCCCCATTAAGCATCAGGTTTGTGTTGCTGAGCCGGGCTTATTTACCGGTGTTATTGCCGATGTTGATGAACTGCCTTTTTATGAGCACAGTGTCGATGCGTGTATTTTATCTCATTGCTTAGAGTACCATTCTGACCCGCATCATATATTGCGAGAAGCACACCGTACGCTGATCCCAGGTGGATACATTGTAATAAGTGGTTTTAATCCATTTAGTTTATGTGGCCTGGCTCAATTGTTGCCGTTTAGCCGTCAAAAGCTGCCTTGGACGGGGCGCTTTTTTACCCCTTCACGCGTGAAAGACTGGCTGAATTTATTAGGGTTCGAAATTATTTCTGATGAGCGATTTATCCATTCGTCGCTTGCACGAGGTAATCGATTATCGCGATTTGCGGCATGGCGTCGCTTCGGTAAACATTACTTAAAGCCCATGGGCAGTGTCTATTTACTCGTGGCACGCAAGCGAGTAGCACCACTGACGCCAATTAAACCTAAATGGCACGCAAGACCTCAATTTTCACCTGTAAAAGGCGCAGGTCTTCGCCAAACATCAAAGCAGCACTGTGAGCGGGATAGCTAAATAGTGCTGTTTGTCATCGCTTTTAAGCGGGTACTGGCCAGCGCGAATATTTAATTGAATCGACGGATGCAACAATTTTGGCACTGCTAACGTTGCATCTCGGCTTTCACGTATTGCAATAAAACTCTGTTTATCACCTTTTAAATGCTCGTTTTGCTCTCGCTGTTCTTTAACCGTTGTTTTATACGCGAGTGCTCGGCCGTCGGGTTGATAGTCGTGACACATCCAAAGCACGGTATCATCCGGCAGTGATAAAATACGTTGTAAAGAATCATATAACTCAGCCGCACTGCCGCCTGGGAAATCACAACGTGCTGTGCCGCTGTCTGGCATAAAGAAAGTGTCGCCAACAAATACATTGCCATTTATGTGATAACACACGCTATCAGGGGTGTGGCCGGGGGTGGCAATAACATCGACTGTAAATTCCCCTAACTGAAACTGTGCTTTATCAGCGAATAGTTGCTCAAAGGGTTCGCCATTACATGGCATATCAATATTATAAAGCTTACTGAAATGTGCTTGTACGTGAACAATGCCTTCACCGGTGCCCAGTTTACATGGGTGAGCGTGTTGCAGTTGCTGTTTAATATAGCTTGATGCGGTAATGTGATCTGCATGAGCATGTGTTTCGAGCAACCACTGTAATGAGAGCTTATGCTGCTTTATGTAGGCGATAATTTCATTGGCAGTGCTAAAACTTAATTCTCCACTTGGCATATCAAAATCAGCTGGTGCATCAATAAGTAGGCAGTGTTTGCTGTGTTCACACCATACTAGATAGCACAAAGTTGCGCTTTGTTGATGAAAAAAAGAGTGAATGCGCAGAGCCATAATGAGTCCTTAATTATTGTTATAGCTAAATCTTATAACATATAACAAAAACTTTAAATGCTCTGCGTTAATTTTTAACTTGCTTCGTCGTAACCGGTGTCTTCAAGTAGGGCATCGCCACCTGCTGCTTCACGGGCAAGGTCATCAACGAGTTCATTGTATTTATTCCCGCTGTGACCTTTTACCCAGCGCCACTCAATGGTGTGTCGTTGGCAAGCTGCATCAAGGCGTTTCCACAAGTCGACATTTTTGACGGGTTTTTTGGCTGCGGTTTTCCAGCCTCGTTTTTTCCAGTTTTCAACCCATGACTCAATACCTTGTTTGACATATTGGCTGTCGGTAGTAAGGATAATATGGCAGGGGCGGGTTAATGTTTCGAGTGCAACAATGGCTGCGAGCATTTCCATCCGATTATTTGTAGTAAGGGTATATCCTTGGCTTAATTGCTTCTCATGACCGTTATACCGCATCACTGCGCCATAACCTCCTGGCCCCGGATTACCTAAACATGACCCATCGGTGTAAATCTCTACGGTTTTTTGCACTGTTTTACCTTGATATTATGTACAATAAAGTGATTATAGAAAGATACCAGAGTCAGGCTTAAGACGATATGGCACATAGACAAATAGTTTTAGATACAGAAACCACGGGTATTGACCCAAAGCAAGGCCATCGGATTATTGAAATCGGGTGTGTAGAGCTTGTAAATCGCCGCCTTACTGGCAACAATTTTCACGTGTATATTAATCCACAGCGTGACATTGAAGAAGAAGCCATCGATGTTCACGGTATTACTAATGAGTTTTTACGTGATAAACCGTTGTATCACCAAATAGCGCATGAATTTCTTGAGTACATAAAAGGCGCAGAACTTGTCATCCACAACGCGGCGTTCGATATCGGCCATATGGATAATGAGTTTGCGCTGTTGAATCAGGGCTATCCGAATACTGAAGATGTCTGTCAAGTTCTTGATACCTTGAAGATGGCGCGTGATTTGCATCCTGGTCAAAAGAATAACCTTGATGCGTTATGTCGTCGTTATGATATTGATAACTCAAAGCGAACCTTACACGGCGCATTACTGGATTCCGAGATTTTAGCCGACGTTTACCTCGCCATGACAGGTGGGCAAGTTAAGCTAAATTTAAATCAGAATAAAGATGAAGGTTCAGAGCAACAAATGGGTGGTATTCGACGCGTGAGCGCTGATAGAGCGCCACTGGTTGTATTAAAGGCCACAGAGCAAGAGCATGCCGCTCATGAAGAGCGTTTAGACTTGGTCGCAAAAGGCGGTCAATGCTTATGGCGTGCAGAATAAGGTAATAAAATGAGAAAACAGCTTCTAGCAGGATTAGTGTGTGTATTGCCCTTGATGGGACTTGCCACTGAGCAAGATAAAATAACCCCGTTACAGCGTGACGGGATTCAAAATGAAATTCCTCTACTAGATAACCGTTTTCGCATTGATCACAAAGTTGATAAAATTACGTTATTATTTTTCCGTAAACGCGGTGCACCCGCCGTGGTGCTTGTACGCCCAGATGGCAGCAAGTACTACGCGACTGACTCGGTGAAGAACGCCAATTTAGACTGGCATGATGAACTAAGCTACGATTTGATCACCATCACAGACCCGATGCCTGGCCCTTGGCAAGTCGTTGGCAGTATTTTGCCAGACAGTCGAGTAATGGTATTAGGCGAAATTGAATTACGTGTAGACCCTCTCCCTCCCATGTTGTTTCGTGGCGAAACCATTAAATTAACAGGCCGAGTACTCAATGATGGTAAGCCAATTGAGGTGGGGCAATTTCGAGATGTCATAAGTCTACATGTTGATTTTGTAAGTACCAATAACAGTGACTTCGCTAATTTTGGAGCGGGCACACAAAGTGTTACCGATTTTAAAGATGATGGTCGTGGATTTGATGAGCGCCCCCTTGATGGTGTGTTTACCGGGGAGTTTAAATTAGTCTTCCCAGCAGGGGAGTGGCAACCAGAGTTATATATAGAAACACCTATATTAAAACGCACTGTAGTACAAAAGCCGATTGTTGTTCATGAGCCTCCTTTTAGCTATGACATGGCATTAGCAAAGCAAGATACCGATGAGCATACCTTAACGATTACTTTAAACCCTGAAATCGTCAAACCAGAAACAGTGCTTATTCAAGGTAAAATCTATTACCCCAATAATGAAGAGCAAATGTTTTCAATTGATGCTGATAAATCTCAAACCAGAGAATTAGCAATCAAAAATTATGATTGGGGTCGATACAGTGTCGAGCTATCGGTGTTTGGTAGCAATATAAATGACCGTGAATTTATGGCGACGCTGCCGACGTATAAATTTGAAATTGAACGACCCATTGAGATTGTACCTGAAATTGTTCGTCCAGAAGTCGATTTAGCAGCGCAAGCTGAGCAGCAAAGAATCCTAGAAGAAGAAAAAAAAGCATCCACTGTGCTAATGGTGACACTTATTGTTGTTGGAAATTTAATCGTTCTTCTATTAGGGTGGTTAGCCATTCGTATTTTTGTGCAAAAGAAACCACTTAAATTCAAATTATCGTTACCGTTTTTAAAGAAAAAAAGCTCATCTGAAAATGTTGAGCAAGCAACGAATGAAAATGAAGTTGGCAAAAATGGTTCAAAAAATGACAAATCAGGTGAAATTTTAAACCTTTCGATGTCAGATGACTAAAAAACCTGTAAAAATACAAAAAAGCCCTTGACGAACCAGAGGGTGATTCGTATTATTCACGCCGCTGTCAGGGGAGACTCAGTCAGCAACGAAATTGTGGAGTGGTAGTTCAGTTGGTTAGAATACCGGCCTGTCACGCCGGGGGTCGCGGGTTCGAGTCCCGTCCACTCCGCCAAT